>JAFXRC010000052.1 GCA_017526585.1 Fibrobacter sp.
GTCGAGAGCCATTCCGACAAATTTTCCTTCGTTCAGGGATTTTAAGAGGTGCCGGACATTGCTCGCCCCGTGGCTACTGGAACCCCGGGTCACGATGTATCCCAGTTTTTCTGCGACGGTTGCGTAAAGATTTCCGTCTTCCGATTCCGAAATCAGGGCGTGTACGCCCCATCCCTTGAATGCTGCCGTGGCGGCGAGAAGGTCCCTGTGCCATGCACCCAGGATTCCTGGCGAAAAGTCATCTGGGGTCGAAAGCCTGATTCGAAGGCTTTTTACCCAGAGCGAAGCGATAAAGGCTGCCAGTCTGACCTTGAGTGGTGGTTTAAGCATGCCGTAAAGATAAAAAAATGAAAAAAATGCTCGGTTTCCCCTTGAAAAATGCCAATTTATTACCTATATTGCGTTTCACTTTGGCGACGTACCCAAGTTGGTAAGGGGCGGCTCTGCAAAAGCCTTATTCATCAGTTCGAGTCTGATCGTTGCCTCTCAAAAAGACCCTTTCGTTAGAAAGGGTCTTTTTAGTTTATATAACTGGATTTTTCCGGGGCCTGCCGCGGCCGCGCTTAATCGGCTGTCCATCCGGCATGGTTGTTGCCTCAGGGTGTTTTGCCCTAAAGAAAGCCTGTATCTTCTTGGCTCGTTCTTCGGCTTTTTGCTTGGCGAGGTCTGCAGCGGACACGATGACAGCCTTGGGCTTGTCCTTGCCCTTGATTCCAAATGCCGCTTTAAGGACTCTGCCTGTCGTGGGAGTAGGAATTTCGGATAGGGTGGACGCATGAATTTCGCGCTTTGCTTCGGTTTTTGGCAAATCTTCAAATTTATGGATTGAAAGGCTGTTGCTGTTGGGGGTAAAAGCGGTATTCAGCAGGATCTGCTTTTCGCTAGGAAGCTCGCTAATCGGCGGAAGTTGTGACAAATTCACTCCGCTGTGGTGGAAAATGGCGGAGAGACGGTCCCTTTTGGATGGTCTTGCCGCCCCATTTTTGCGTTTCCCGTTAAAAATCTTCCTGGGCTTTTCGGAATTCAGGATGATTTCTTCGTCTGTCATACCGCGGAGTTCGGGGGGAACGTCAATCACTTGGAGCGTAGAATTGGTCGAATTTGGGTTCATAAATGCTTTTTTGGAGCCTTTTTTAGCTTGTCAAGAGGAAAAAATGTCATTTTATTGTAAAAATGTCGACCAAATTTAAAAAAAATGAAAAAAAATGCTTGTCAAGACCTAGAAAAAAATTTTTTTTTGGACTATTTTTGGCATATCATGCTTCGGTTTACACAAGATATATTACTTGCACTCCGCGCCATCTCCAATGAGGAAGAGGCACATGAAATGTCAAAGAAGGCTCGCGAACAGTTCGACTTCCTTGGAATTCGTCTTGTTCCCCGCCGCGAGGTGACCTACCCCATATTCGATAAGTATCCTCCCAAGGATGGCGACGAATTGGTGGCTAGGGTTGAGGACATGTGGGCTCAGCCGTACCGCGAAATCCAGTATGCGGCTTGTGACTACCTGTTCCGTCACAGGGCTCTGCTCGGTGGCCAGCACCTTTCCTTCCTTAAAAAGTTGATCAAGACCCGCGCCTGGCGCGACACGGTCGATACGCTCGCCGCTTGCGTCCTGGGGGACTTGGCTCTGCGCTTGCCTGCGCTCCGTTCCAAGATTGCTTCCTGGATTCGCGACCCGAATGTCTGGGTGCGTCGCAGCGCGATCATTTTCCAGATTCAGTACAAGGATCGCACGGACTGGCCGCTGCTTAGGCAGTTCTGCTTGACTTGCGCCAAGGACGACGACTACTATATTAGAAATGGTATCGGTCGCGCTCTTTCGGAATACGCCCGAATCAACCCGACTGAAGTTCGTCGCTTTGTGCAGGACAATACTTTTGCCGAACAGACGGCTCAGGAAATCCTCCGGCTAATCTAAGTAATAAATATGTAAACTATTCAAGTGCCTTTTCTGCGGGGAGTTCAGAAAAGGCTTTTTTTTATGGTCTCTGAATTAGCTAAATTTGGGTTATGCGTTACGGTGACATTTCTTATTTCCAGAGCGGCGTAGCCGTTCCCCTTTTTAGCCTATATAGCAAGCAGAGCATTGGCATCGGCGAGTTCCTGGACTTGATTCCGTTTGCTCGCTGGGCGAAGTTCTGCGACTTCAATATCATCCAGCTTTTGCCCGTGAATGATACGGGGGCGGAATCTAGCCCTTACAGTGCACGAAGCGCGTTCGCCTTGAACCCGGTGTTCATCAATGTGCAGTCGGTTGAGGGCTCGCAAGAATACGAAGATGAAATTCAGGATGCTAAGCTCGAATTTGAAAAACTTGGTAAGATCGACTACTACCACATCTCGACATGGAAACGCTTTGTCCTCCGCAAGATTTTTGATAACCGCTACGACGAACTTAAGAAGGACAGGGATCTGCAGCGCTGGATCGATGACAATGTCTGGTCGAAGCCCTATTGCGCCTACTGCACCTTGAAGGCGAAGAACGAGGAATCCAGCTGGAAGGACTGGCGCGAATATCGTGACCCGTCGGCAAAGGATATTGAAAAGCTTTGGAAGAAGTTCGAGAAGGACAACTTGTTCCAGGCGTGGATGCAGTTCGAAGCCGAAAAGCAGTTCGGTGCCGCTGTCGCAGAAATTTCCAAGATGGATGTCCGCCTGAAAGGCGACATTCCTATCCTGATCAACGAAGACAGCGCGGACGTCTGGGCCGACCGCAAGTACTTCTCGCTCGACGACCGCGCGGGCGCACCTCCTGACATGTTCAGCTACAGTGGTCAGAACTGGGGTTTCCCGACTTACCGCTGGGATGTCATCGAACAGGACGACTTTGTATGGTGGCGCCGTCGCCTTGCGCAGGCAAGCAAGTTCTACCATGCCTACCGCATCGACCACGTGCTCGGCTTCTTCCGCATCTGGTCCATTCCGCAGAGCGAAGTGACGGGTATCCTGGGCTACTTCAACCCCTGCGTGCCGCTTACCTGGGACAAGCTGAGCTCCGCAGGGTTCATCCGCGAAACGCTCGAATACCTGCGTCGTCCGAACTATGGCGTGGACCAGCTCCGCGAATTCCTGGGCGATGATACCGACCGCCTCGCCCCCGTCTGCTTTACGCAGCTCGAAGGCCATCCGGATCGCCTTATCCTTAAGCAGGAATACAGCTCCGAAAAGGCCATCCTTGCAATGCAGGAACCGCAGGAAGTCAAGGATAAGCTGCTCAAGGTCTACTGGAACCGCGTCTTTATTCCTACGGGCGACGAAAACACCTTCTACCCCTACTGGTACTGGTATAACCAGCCGGTGCTTTTCACGCTTCCTGAAAACGAGCAGAAAAAGCTCCGCGAGCTCATCAACGAAAACGAGAACGCTCAGAACGGACTGTGGGAAGCGAATGCGACTAAGCTTTTGTCGGTGCTTTCTCAGGAAACCGATATGCTGGTCTGCGCTGAAGACTTGGGTGCTGTGCCGCCTTGCGTGCCGACCGTGCTCAACAAACTCAATATCCTTTCGCTGCGTATCGAACGCTGGGCCCGCAATTGGAACGCTCCGTATTCGCCGTACTACGACATGGACGAGTATCCGCGCATGTCCGTTTGCGCCACGAGCTGCCACGACACTTCGACGCTTCGTGGACTGTGGCAAGAACCCGATTTCGACCGAGAGCTTTACTGGTCCCATGCGCATCTGCCGGGCAAGGCTCCCGAAACGATTACGCCGTCGGTTGCCCGCATGATTCTTACGCATGTGTTCTCCTCGAACAGCCTGTTCTGCATCTTGCCGGTGCAGGACTACTTCGCGCTTTCGGCAAGCCTTTCCAAGTGCGCTCCCGAAGAGGAACGCGTGAATGTGCCGGGAACGGTGGGTGGTAAGAACTGGTGCTATCGTATGCCGTGCTCTGTCGACGACCTGATGGACTACTCGTCGCTCAGCTCCGACATTCGCATGCTCGTCGATGTGCGCAAGCGCCGCCCGATGTGGAAGCTCTAGGATGTTTGCTCCTGCATGGGTTAAAGACGCAATTTTCTATCAGATTTTTCCGGACCGGTTCTGCCGTTCGGAGCGTTACCATGCCGTAGGCAAGTTTGTACCGTGGGGGAGCAAACCCACTCGCGAAAATATGTTCGGCGGGAACCTTGCAGGCATCGAAGACAAGCTGGAATACATTGCGGGGCTCGGCGTCAATGCGATTTACCTGTGCCCGATTTTCAAGAGCAATTCGAACCATCGTTACCACACGGTGGATTACTTCGAAATTGACCCGGTACTCGGCACGCTCGAGGATTTCGACCGCTTGGTCAAGAAGGCGCACAAGCTAAAGTTGCGCGTGATTCTGGATGGCGTGTTCAACCATTGCTCTCGCGGATTCTTCCAGTTCAATAGCCTGATGGAACTCGGACAGAATTCGCCGTATGTGGACTGGTTTCATGTGAAGGGCTGGCCGCTGAATGCCTATACCGACAAGCCCAATTACGAATGCTGGTGGAACTTCCCGGCGCTCCCGAAATTCAATACGGACTGCCCCGATGTGCGCAAATACCTTTTCTCGGTAGGCGAGTATTGGATGAAGCGCGGCATTGACGGCTGGCGCCTTGATGTCCCGAATGAAATTGACGATGATTCTTTTTGGCAGGAATTCCGCCGCCGAGTAAAAGCGGTGAATCCTGAGGCTTACATCGTCGGCGAGATCTGGGATACTCCGGAGCGTTGGCTGAAAGGCGACCAATTTGACGGCGTGATGAACTATGTTTTCCGCAAGGCAGCGATGCAGTATCTCTTCGACGAGAATCCGATTTCGATCAAGGAATTCGGCGAACGTATGCGTGATGCATTCCCCGAAGGTCGCGGTGACATTCCCATGAACCTGCTCGGAAGCCACGATACCACGCGTCTGATGTCGCAACCCTGCGCAACTCTTGAACGGATCAAGCTCGCGTATGCGATTCTGTTCTTCTTGCCGGGTGCACCGTGCATCTATTACGGTGAAGAGCTTTCGATGAAGGGCGGCAAGGACCCTGACAACCGCCGCAGCGTGCCGTGGAGCAAGCTTGCCGAAATGCAGGGAATGCCGCTGTACGATTTTATCAAGCAGATGATTGCGCTCCGCAACAAAAATGCGGTGCTCCGCGATGGTTCGCTGGAAATCCGCGTTGCCGACAACGGCTTCGCCATTGAGCGTACCCTCGGCAAAAAGACGATGACGCTCGTCGTGCTGCAGGACGGCGCTGAATACAAGTTTAATATAGTTTAGCAGCAAGTTGAAAGCTATTGGCTTGCTTGAAGGCGTAAGAAGATAAGTCGTCGAGAGGACAGTAAAGGCCGAAGGCCGTAATTTGTCGCGGCGTTCGCCTTGCGGGGTTTTAGGGGCAAAGCCCCACCCTGGTGGCCATGCGCACTAAGCACTAAAGTGCTAAGTGCTGTCCGCCCTAGGCGTGGGGTAGCGAAAGACTTGTACCGATGTTGTAGGCCGACTGTGAGATTTGTGACGAACGAGCCCCGGTGTAACCGGCTAGCGAGTGAGTGCAAATATCGCAAGGAGGCCTGTGCTAAACTTGGCAAGGCTTTTGCGAGGGGGAAACTTCCCCCTTTTATTTGTTTTGAAATGGATTGCTTTGTCGTTTCACTCCTCGCAATGACGTTATTTGAGTCAATCTTTCGTCTTTCGTCTCTCGTCTTTCGTCTAAATTTCTACATTTGCGCGCAAAACTTACTGAATAATGCCTTACTAAGGGATTACAAATGAAAAAAAATAGATTCGGCATGCGAGAATTGATTATTCTCATTGTCATTGCACTTTCGGCCTACACTGTATGGCCTTCTATCCAGGTTCACACCAAGAAGGGCGAAGAAAAGAAGACCTTCCTCAAGGAAAATCCGAAGATTGCCTCCAAGTCGATCAATTTCGGTTTGGACCTTGCCGGTGGTACGGCAATCACGCTGGAAATCGACAAGTCTGGCGTCAAGGGCGACGATATCAAGGATATCCAGGAACAGTCCCTCGAAATCATCCGTAACCGCGTTGACCAGTACGGTCTTTCTGAACCGCAGATTTCTCCGTCTGGCGACGACCGAATCGTGGTTGAACTGGCAGGTGTGGATGACTCCACTGCAAAGGCCCTCGTGGGTTCTACCGCAAAGCTCGAATTCAAGATCTTGGCCGAAGCTGAAAAGTTTACTCAGGTGGTGGGGCTCATCGACCAGTACCTGACCCGTCAGACGACCGACATCGTGGCTGATTCTGCCGCTACGGATTCCACCGCCAAGGATTCGACGGTTGCCAAGGCTGACTCCGCCAAGGATACGACAAAGATCCTTTCCGATGATGAATTGCTCGGTAAGGCTCCTGCCGCTGAAGTCGCCGCTACTGACTCCGCCAAGGATTCCTCCCAGGTTGAGGCTCAACCGGCTAGCGAAGTCGGAATTGCTCTTAGCGCTTACTACATGAGCTTCGGCAACGGTGGCTTCATCGCCGAAGAAAATGTCGAAAAGGTGAAGAAGCTCCTCGAGACCGAAGGTGTCCAGAAGCTCATCCCGCGCGATGTCGCCTTTGCCTTCGGCAGCGGTCTCGAACCGGTGCAGCGTGATTCCAAGATCAAGGCCAAGCGCCTTTACCTCCTCAAGCGCCGCGCTGAAATGGCCGGTGACGATGTTTCCGATGCTCGCCCCTACCGCGTGGGTGATGGTACCAACGCCGGTGAAGTGGCTGTGAGCCTCAAGTTCTCTGGCATCGGTCCTAAGAAGTTCTCTGCTGTAACCGCTGCCAACATCGGCAAGCAGATGGCTATCGTGCTCGACAATCAGGTGATTTCTGCCCCGGTCATCCGTGACCGTATCCCGAACGGCGAAGCCCAGATTACCGGTCTCGACGACATGGCCGAAGCAAACCGCCTCGCCGTCGTTCTCCGCGCCGGTGCCCTGAAGGCTCCGATGAAGATTATCGAAAGCCGTAGCGTGGGTGCGACCCTCGGTGAAGAGAACATTGTGCAGGGCTTCGGTTCCGGTGCAATCGGTCTTATCCTCTGCTTGGTGTTCATGGTTGCCTACTACCGCCTCGGTGGTCTTATCGCAAGCTTCGGTATGGTGATCAACACTCTCGTGACCGCCGCCGTGATGTCCGTGTTCAACGCCACCTTGACTCTCCCCGGTATCGCAGGTTTCATCCTCGTGGTGGGTATGTCTCTTGACGCCAACGTGATTATCTATGAACGCATCCGTGAAGAAATCAAGAACGGTCTTACCGCCCGCGCCGCTGTGGCCAAGGGTTACGACCGCGCCTTCAGCGCCATCTTGGACTCCAACTTGACGACGGTTTTGACGGGTCTTATTTTGTACAAAATCGGTACCGGTTCCGTGAAGGGTTTCGGTCTTACTTTGACCATTGGTATTCTGACTTCCTTGTTCTGCGCTATCACGGTGACCCGCGCTATCCTCGACTGGAAGCTTGCTAAGCGTGATGCGACGACTCTTTCTATCGGTGGCGGCTTCAAGGCTATCAACGAAGCCAACCTCCAGATTATTCCGAACCGTCGCCGCTTCGGTCTCATCTCTGTGATTCTTATTATCGCAAGTATCGCTTTCATTGCCGTGAAGGGCTTCGACTTCAGCATCGACTTCACCGGTGGTCAGGTCTATACGATTCAGTATCAGGATGACGCCAAGCATGAAAAGGATTTGAGTGGCGCTCTCTCTGCAGCCGGCATCTCGGGTGCAAAGGTCCGTACGCTCGGCGGTACTTCTGCTAACTCCTACCAGGTCAGCATGCGTGCCTCTGATGACGCTCAGTTCGAACTCAAGATGGCTCAGGCTTTTGAAAAGGCCGGTCAGAAGTGCGAAATCGTCGCTAAGGACAACGTGGGTCCGACCATCGGTAAGGAACTGCGCTTCAACGCTATCCTTTCCGTGATTCTCGCATGGCTCGGCATTCTGATTTATGTGTGGTTCCGCTTCGGTAAGTTCGGTCTCGGCTTCGGTGTCGCTGCCGTGCTCGGCCTGGTGCACGATACCGTGATTACGCTCGGCTTCATCTCTGCCTTCGGTCTCTCCTTCGACGGCGCCTTGATTGCCTCGCTCCTTACGATGATCGGTTACTCCGTGAACGACACCATCGTGAACTTCGACCGCATTCGTGAAAACAGCTCGGTGTTTGGTTCCAGCAACTTTGCCGAAACCATCAACCGTTCTCTGAACCAGTGCTTCAGCCGTACCATGGTGACCTCCCTCACGACCTTGTTCGTGTGTGTGATCCTCGCCGTGAAGGGCGGTTCTTCCATCCGCGACTTCGGCTTGGTCCAGTGCTTCGGTATCCTTATCGGTACCTACTCTTCTGTGTGCATCTGCTCTCCGATCGTTCTGTGGTGGAGCAAGCGCTTCAAGAAGGGTGTGTAATTTAGCACTTAACTCAAAAAAAGCTTTAAAAAACCTCGGTTTTGCCGAGGTTTTTTTTATATTTGAAGCCGTTCGATAAAGGGGGCTCCTATGCTCAAGAAGTACTACAAGATCGAATCGGGTCGCCTCGCTAGTGCCCCGAACGAAGACAGCGCCGACATCGTCATGATGGGTTCCTTGAGCCAAGAGCAACGAAGTGTGCTCGTTAAAGAGTACGAAATCACCGAACATACGATAGCCTCTGCATTCGACTCGGACGAACTTTCCCGTATCGAGTACGACGACGATTTTACGACCATCGTGTTTAAGAAGCCGAAGAACTATTCCGCCAGCGATAACTTCCAGTTCCGCGTGGAATCTTTCGGCATCTTCATCTTCAAGGACTGGGTGCTTTTGCTGACCGACTCCGACATTCCGGTCATGGATGAGAAGCGTTTCTCGAAGATAGACAGTTTGAATACCTTTGTGCTTCGCGTGTTGAGCTACGCCATCTTCCACTTCAACGAACACTTGAAGATTATCAACCGCATCAACGACGAGTTGGAACAGAAACTGCGTACGGCCATGGAAAACAAGTACCTGCTGTCGATGTTCAGCTTGAACAAGGGCTTGATTTACTATGTGAGCGCTTTGAACAGTAACGACACGCTCCTGAAAAAGTTGCAGATTGGCCGCAGCCTGAACTGGACCGAAGGCGAACGGGAACTGCTAGACGATATCGTGATTGAAAACCGCCAGAGCTTGCAACAGGCCGAAATCTACGCCAACATTTTGACGTCCATGATGGATGCCCGCGCAAGCGTCATCAGCAACAACGTGAACACGCTGATGAAGAACTTGACCATCGTGACGATTTCTATTTCTCTCCCGACGTTCTTCGCAAGCTTGTTCGGCATGAACGTGAAGCTGCCCTTTGGCATGAATGGTGATGAAGCTGTCGGTTCCCCGATGACATTCTGGCTGATTATCGCGGTGTGTATCCTTTCGGTGGTGGCGTTCCTTGCGTTCTGGATGCGTCGCAAGTAAAAATATTGAACTCTGCACATTTGTTCACTGAAAATTAGACGGCGAGGCCGTCTTTTTCTATATTGCATATCATGACAAAGTCGATTGAAATCCGCGATGCGCACGAACATAACCTCCGCCATGTGAACCTTTCCATTCCCCGCGATTCCATCGTGGTGGTGACCGGAGTGTCGGGTTCGGGCAAATCGAGCCTTGCGTTCGATACGGTGTTCCAGGAAGGCCAGAGGCGGTTCGTGGAGTCGCTTTCGGCGTATGCGCGCCAGTTCATCGGCCGTATGAAACACCCCGAGGTGGAGAGCGTGCGCGGCATTTCGCCGACGATTTCGATTGACCAGAAGACGGTTAACCGCAACCCGCGTTCGACGGTGGGTACGGTGGTGGAAATCTTGGACCATTACCGCTTGCTTTTTGCGCGCTTGGGCGTGCCGCACTGCCCCGATTGCGGGCGCGTGATCCAGGCGCAGACGGTGGATCAGATTGTCGATAATTTGTATGTGAGCGATGAAGGCAAACAGATTACGGTGATGGCACCGATTGTGCAGGAGCGCAAGGGTGAATACCGTAAGGAACTCGCTGAGCTCAAGGAAAACGGTTTTGTGCGCGCCCGTGTGGATGGCATGATTTATCGTTTGGAAGATGTTCCGGCGCTCGTGCGATACGAGAAGCATACCATCGAGGCGGTGATTGACCGATTGACGCTGGAACGCAAGAACATGAGCCGTCTGCGCGAGGCGCTGGAAGGCGCGTTGAAGCTGACCGACGGGAAGTTGGTGAGCTTCTTGCTGACCACGCCGGGGAAGGATGGCGCCGAGGCGAAGGAAGAATACCGCTTGCAGGGCACGTTGCTCGCTTGCCCTAAGTGCGGCATCTCCATTCCGGAACTAGAACCGCGATTCTTCAGCTTTAACGACCCGAAGGGCCGCTGCCCTGCCTGTAAGGGCATGGGCGAAAGCTACAAGTTCGATTTGGACTTGATTATCCCGGACAAGACGAAGTCCATCAAGGAAGGTTGCATCGCGACTATCAAGAAGGACGACGGCACGCTGATTTTCAGCGACTTCGGCCGTCGCAACTTGAGAAACATCGCGAACGAAATGCATTTTTCGCTCGATACGCCGTGGAACAAGCTCAAGAAGGCGCAACAGGATGCTGTGCTGTACGGCACACCCAGCGAATCGGAGCGCGGGATTATCCCGATTATGCAGGAACTGTGGGATATGTGGCATATTTACCACTTCCGCAAGTACATGCAGATAGGCGTTTGCCCTGAATGCCACGGCACGCGCATCAACCGTACGGCGAATGCGGTCACGTTCCACGGGCATAACTTGACCGAGATGACGGAATGGTCCGTCGAGAAGTCGGTGGAATTTTTCGACAAGATTGACTTGTCCGAAAAGGAAAAGCGAATAGGCAAGGAAATCCTGAAGGAAATCCGCGGGCGACTTTCTTTCTTGAATGCAGTGGGGCTGGGGTACTTGACCATCAACCGCAAGGCTTCTACTTTGAGTGGCGGCGAGGCTCAACGCATACGCTTGGCAAGTGCCGTGGGCGCAGGCCTGCAGGGCGTGCTTTACGTGCTTGACGAGCCGAGCATCGGGCTTCACCCCCGCGATAACGATAAGCTGCTTGGGATGTTGGAACATTTGCGCGCGCAGGGCAACTCCCTGATTATCGTGGAACACGACGAAGATACCATGCGCCATGCGGACTGCGTGATTGACGTGGGGCCGGGTGCCGGCGTCGAAGGCGGTCGCGTGATTGCTGCGGGAACCGTCGAAGAGCTCGAGAAGAACAAGGCGTCGCTGACGGGTGCGTACTTGAGCGGTCGTAAGACCATCGCGATTCCCGAGAAGCGCAAGAAGATTGACAAGAATACTCCGAAACTCAAGATTTGCGGTGCCGCTGAAAACAACCTCAAGAATATCGACGTGGAAATTCCGCTGGATGGCGCGTTGACGGTGGTGACAGGCGTTTCGGGCTCCGGCAAGAGTACGCTCATTAATCAGATTCTGCGCCGCGAATTGGCCCGCGTATTCTATAATTCTGAAGAACCGGTCGGCAAGTTCGATCACCTCGAAGGCCTTGAAAATATCGACAAGGTGATTGAAATCGACCAGACGCCGATTGGCCGCACGCCGCGAAGCAATCCGGCAACGTACACGAAAATTTGGGACGACGTGCGCGACCTTTTCGCGAGCATGGAAGAAAGCAAGATTCGCGGTTACAGCAAGAGCCGTTTCAGCTTTAACGTGAAGGGCGGCCGCTGCGATGCCTGCGAAGGCGCAGGCGTGAAAATCGTGGACATGCATATTTTGCCGAGTGTGCAGGTGACTTGCGATGTGTGCGGCGGCAAGCGCTTTAACGATGCAACGCGCGAAGTCTATTATAAGGGCAAGAACGTTTCCGAAATTCTCGACATGAGCATTGCCGATGCGGCGGAATTCTTCAAGGATATCCCGAAGATTGCTGAACCGCTGAACTTGCTCGTGGAAGTGGGTCTCGGCTACCTCACTCTGGGCCAGCCTTCGACAACGCTCAGCGGGGGAGAGGCGCAGCGCATTAAAATTGCTTCTGAGTTGCGCCGTCCGGGTACGGGAAAGACGCTTTACCTGCTTGACGAACCGACGACGGGCTTGCATTTCGAAGATATCCGCAAGCTCATGGATTGCCTGAATCGTCTGCGTAGCCTCGGCAATAGCGTCGTGATTATCGAACACAACCTGGATGTGATCAAGTGCGCCGACTGGATTATCGATTTGGGCCCGGATGCGGGCATCCACGGCGGTAAAATCATTGCGACGGGTACGCCGGAACAGATTGCGAAATGCAAAAAATCCGAAACAGGCAAGTACCTCGCGCCGGTGCTCGCGAAAAAGCACGGCGAAAACCATCACTTTGACCGCACACTCAAGGGCGGCGAAGATTTGTCGCTCGATATCGAGGTGCATGGCGCCCGCAAGCATAACCTCAAGAATATCGACGTGACGATTCCGCGTCACAAGCTTACGGTCGTGACGGGCGTTTCGGGCTCTGGCAAGTCGAGCCTCGCGTTCCATACGCTCTTTAGCGAAGGCCAGCGCCGCTTTGTGGAAACCTTGAGCACGTACGCTCGCCGCTTCCTCGGGCGTCCCGACCACGGGAGCATCGATTCCATTTCGGGCCTGGCGCCGGCAATCGCCATCGACCAGAAGAGTGCGAGCAAGAGCCCGCGCTCTACGGTGGCGACCCTCACCGAAATCTATGACTACTTCCGCATTTTCTGGGCGAGGGTCGGCACCCCGCATTGCTTGAAATGCGGGAAGCCAGTGTCTTCGTACAGCGCGGGCGACCTGATGCAATACGCCTTCGATCGCGATTTGAACAAGAAGGTAACCGTCCTTGCCCCGTTCGAAATCAAGGACGTACTGAAGCTTTCGAAAATCCTCACTGAGAAGGGTTACCGCAAGGTTTACCTCGGCAATAAGCTGGTGGAACTTCCGCTTCCGAAAATTCCGACCCGTGAAAAACAGTTGTTCGCCGTCGTCGATACGGTCGTGGTCAAGGAAGAAAATCGCGCCCGCCTGGTGGAAGCGTTTGAGCGCGGCTACCGCGACGGCAATGGAATCCTTTATGTGGAAGACGAAATGGGTGGTCGCTTGGCCTGTTCCGAAAAGCCGGGCTGCCCCGATTGCGGCTGGTACATGGATTCGGCGCTGAACCCGAAGCACTTCAGTTTCAATACGCACTGGGGCGCTTGCGAAACCTGCCTTGGCCTCGGTCACTTTAAAGATGGCGAAGTTTGCCCGGACTGCCATGGCGAACGCCTCAAACCCGAATACCTTGCGGTTAAAATTGGCGACAAGAATATCATGGACGTGAACCACATGAGTATCGCCCAGGCGCTCGAATGGTTCAGCAACGAAAACTTCAAGCGCGACAACTTCGGGGGCGACAAAAATCCTGATGGCAAGATGACGGTTGCCGAACCTTTGCTCCGCGAAATTGTCGGGCGTCTCAACTTCCTCAAGGGCGTGGGGCTCGGCTATATTGGCCTCGACCGCGCGGGCGACACGCTCTCCGGCGGTGAATCTCAGAGAATCCGACTCGCAAGCCAGATTGGTAGCGGCCTCGAAGGCGTGCTCTATGTGCTTGACGAACCCACGGTGGGTTTGCACGAAAGCGATACCGCCATGCTCCTCGATACGCTTTACCGCCTGCGCGATTTGGGTAACACGCTCGTGGTGGTGGAACATGACATGAAGATGATGCAGGCGGCGGACCATATTATCGATATGGGCCCGGCAGCGGGCGAGTTCGGTGGCGAGGTTGTCGCCGAAGGCTCTCCGGAGCAACTCTCCAAGCCGTATGCCTTGCAGCAGTTCCCGCGCAGCGAAACGGTCAAGTACCTGACGCACACCATCCCGATGGCGAACGAGATTGCGGCAAAGCCCATTACCGATTCCACGGAATTCTACGAATTCGAAAAGTTGAATCACAACAACCTGAAGAATTTGTCTGTAAAGTTCCCGAAGGGCGCGATTAGCGTTGTCTGCGGCGTGTCTGGCTCGGGCAAGAGTTCCATGGTCATGGACGAAATTTACCCGCGCCTCAAGAAGAAGTTCCAGGCCCGTGGACGCAAAAAGCAGAGCGGCGAAGTGTTGCTGGTGGACCAGAGCCCGATTTCGGGGACGCCTCGCAGCACGCCCGCGAGTTTCACGGGCGTGTTTGACGACATACGCAAGCTATTCGCCAAACTGCCGCAAGCCAAGTTGAAAGGCTTCGACTACGGGCGCTTCAGTTACAACTTGGCTCGCGGCCGCTGCGAGGCCTGCGAAGGGCGCGGCGCTATCTCGGTCGAAATGCACTTCCTTTCCGACGTGTGGGAAGTCTGCGATGTCTGCGGCGGCAAGCGCTATAATCAGGAAACGCTCACCGTCACCTTCAAGGGCAAGAATATCGCCGACGTGCTCGACATGCGCGTGGCCGAAGCCTGCGAGTTCTTCAAGGACCAACCGAAAATCCTCCCGAAGCTGGAATGTTTGCGCGATGTGGGCCTCCCGTACGTGAAACTTGGGCAATCCGTGACAACGCTCAGCGGCGGTGAATCGCAACGCCTAAAATTGGCGGCGGAACTAGCCCGTAAACCTGCTCAAGAAATGGTTTACCTGCTCGATGAACCGACGACGGGGCTCCACCTCAAGGATATCCAAATCCTCTGGAATATGCTTCGCAAGCTCTCGGCACGCGGCGATACGGTTATCGTCATCGAGCACCATCCCGACATTATTCGTCTTTCGGACTGGAAGGTGGAACTTGGACCTGTCGGTGGCGCCGAAGGTGGTCATTTGCTCAAAATGGGGGCAAATCAGGATTAAATCCGTTATCTTTATGTGAGAAAATTGAAATGTTTTTATATTTCTGCCTAGTATGAATACAGGAGTTATTATGTCCTTTGCTCGTTTGCTTCCACTTTTGTTGCTGTTGTCGGCTCTGACTTGGGCGGTAGATAACGACAAAAACTTCAGGGTTGCCCCGACCATGTTCAAAGAGGGCGTCTTGATGGAGCCTATCGCCAACATGGCGATTGTTAAGAAGGAATCCATGATTTTGTCGGAATCTCCGATGGTTCCGCTGCGCACCAACATTATGTTCCTGCGCCACAAGAAGGGTCCGAAGGAATACCTTTGGTTCTCTGGTCCCGTCCAAGCAAAAAACTTTGAAAAGCTCCACGCTTTTAGCCTGGCTGAAAACTACCTTCGCCCGGCAGAAGTGATGTTGCTACGTTTCTACGGTACGCAGACCTCCAGAGCATTCCAGGATGAAGCCGATATTTACTTCGACAGGGAATACATCTATTCCCCCCGCGTCCCCAAGCTTTACTTCAAGAAGAACGGTCAATGGCAGATGATCCAGGAGACGGAACGTCCGGGGATCATTTCTATCGACAAGTCCTTGCCTGGACTCGAAGTGAGCTCCCTGACCATTCCGATGAAGGATGTTCCCTCGAAAATCTACCCGGTGAAGCCCGGTGTGTACGTGTTCTCTTTCTCGGCACCGAATCGCTTGCCCTATGTCGATGCCGTTACTGTTTCGGATGGTGCGGTTGTCGAACTTAAACCGCAGCTGCCAGTTGCCGATACTGCCGCTAAGGTCAAGGTGACGACTTCTGTGACGCTTGAGGCTGTCGCTGCGGCAAAGTCCCTGGAAGAAACGGAAGTCCTGTTCGATACGCTCGCTGCCGATGTGCAGGCGAAGATTGAACTGGTCGATACGAATGCTTTCGCTGCTAAGTATCCCAAACAGCGCAGGGCGCTGATGCTTGGCGTTTCTGCCGATGATAGCGTCTATATCAAGTATGCGGCTCGTTACCAGGCTAAGCGCGAAGAAGCCAAGCTCCGCTGGCGCATTGACAAGATGGGCTCTGCGGGTGCCGTCAATAGGGCTATTCGCCGTAAGCTCGACAGCCTGCAGGCACTTCCGCTTCAGGTGTCGCTCGTGCCGACTAAGATCGAAGCTGTTAACGATGAAAACAATTGCGAAGAGGTCGTGGTCGAAGAAGCCAAGGCTCCCGAAGCTGCTCCGGCAGATGCTGCTGCACCGACTGATTCTACAGCTCAGGCTGATTCTGCCGCGGCACCTGCCGAGGCTGCACAGCCCAAGACGGAATACAGATGCAAGGTTAAGGAAGTCCGCCTCTTCTTCGGCAAGGAAGGCGAACGCTACGACTTCTCTTGGTCCGGCACGGTTGATGAATACTCTCCGGATGAATTCTTTAAGTTGCTCAGCTCTGGAGCTTCTTCTCGCGCCTTTATTTCTATCGAAAAGAACAAGCCGGTGTGGATTTACGACCAAGGCGTCCTGAAGGGTCGTCATCATTACCAGTATATCAAGCTGACTCTTTCTGTCAACAACAAGGAACTCACGACCCACGGCGGTTTCGAACTTCCTCAGTATATCTTTGACGAACCTGAAGTCCAGGCTTGGCTGAACCGCCCTGCTGAAGAAAAGCTTCATAAAATTCAGGAGCCGAAGGCTAAGACCCTGAAGGTCAAAGATGATGGTATTGTTCTCGATGTGGCTCTGCGTGTCCCGCGCGTGATTCGCGACCGCGAACGTGGCAATGTCGCCCTGATTGATTCCGGTTCCTTCCGTTACAAGGGCAAGGTCGTTGCGATTTCTCCGTTTGCCATCCAGACGACCGAAGTGACCCAGCAGCTCTTCGCCGATGTGATGAACAAGCAGGATTCTACGAAGCGCATCAAGGACCGTTCTACATTCAAGGGTCCGCGCCATCCGGTGCACAACATCACCTGGGACGACGCTCAGGCCTTCTGTAAAATTCTTGGCGGCGATCTCCCGTCGGAAGCCCAGTGGGAATTTGCTGGCCGCGCCGACAACAACGAAGGCGCCCTTTGGAATCTGGACGAAGAACCCAATCCTAGCAATTATGCCGTCTACAAGGCTAATTCCTATAGCCTGGGCAAGAAGAATCCTGGGTACGGACCGCAGCCGGTAAGCAGCAAGAAGTCTAATGCCTGGGGAATCTTCGATATGTCCGGTAACGTTGCCGAATGGACCCGCGACAAGTACTTCATGTTCTCGGTCTGGGTGGAAAGCTCCAACCCGACGGGTGCTATGATTGGTTCGACCAAGGTGTACAAGGGCGGTTCCTGGAGGGATTCCGAAGACCTCTTGAACCTGACGGAACGTGATGACGAAGATCCGCGTTACTGGTCCGAAAGCATTGGCTTCCGTTGCGCATTCCCCAGAAGCCTGTTTGAAAACAATGACAAGTAAGCCTGTTGAACCGAATAGATTCATGCAGCTTTTCAAGAAGCTGACTGCGATTCCTTATCTGCTCGTCCTTGTGGCGCTCCTTATGCCTATGGCAAATGTCTCTTGCGATGACAATGTCGTCGTTGCGGAGCCTACGCTATATAAGATTGCCGCAGGCATGGACCTGGAGCAGGAATTGCAGGAACCCGCGCTTGGAATCCTGAAAAAAATGCAGACGGGGAATCCGTCCGCTATGCAAAAGTTTAAGCAGACCATGCCGAATTTCCCGAAGATGGAACCGGTACCGTTCCTGTATGCGATTTTTGTCGGAGCTATCCTTGCGGCTGTATTCGCGCTGATTACGCCGCTGGGATCTATTGCCATAGGAATGCTTACCATGGTCTCGATGTGGTTCTTCTTGGCGCAGCTAGGACAGCTGAACTCGGCGATGGGAATCCCCTTGTTGAAGGTGGAACCCGGCGTAGGAATTCATGCGGCGTCGTTCATGATTCTCATAGGAACGGCGATGAACCTGGCGAGCATCATCCGCCCCATCGTAGAAGAGTTTAAGGCGCGCCGTGCCGCGAAGAAAGACCCGTCGGCACAGTAATTCGAAAAATTGCTGAAGCGCATCAGTCTACCAGAAAAGTCCGCCCATTTGGGCGGACTTCTTAGTTTCTTGCTGAAGTGTATCCCCGGACTTGTGCCGGGGTGGGACTCACTAGATTAGATCTTCTTGAGCACCAGCAGGTGACCGGGAGCCTTGGCGGGGTCGAGGCGTACAAAGTTCTTGTTGCCGCGCCATACAAAGCTTTCGTCGGTAATCAGGTCCTTCAAGAAGAAGAAGGAATCGTCGTTCAGCCCGAGCTTTCTCATGTCGAGTTCCACCATGCCTTCCTGGGCGTTGTCCATGTCCATGTTGCATACGCAGAGGATCACGTCTTCGCCGGACTTCTTGGAGTAAACCATCAGCTGGTCGTTCGCGCAGTAGTGGAAGTCGAGGTTGTCGTATTCCTGCAAGGCGACATGTTCCTGACGGGCGGTGTTCACGCGGCGCACGAAGTCCTGAATTCCGGGGCCAGTCCAGTTGTGAACCTTGTACTGGTACTTTTCGCTGTCCTGCAATTCTTCCTTGATGGGGCTTGGAATGTTTTCGCAGAGCTCGTAGCCGTTGTACATGCCGGTAAGGCTAGAAAGCGTACCGGCGAGGAAGTAACGCTGCTTGAACGCGTTCGGTCCCTTGTAGGCGAGGTACTTCGGGAAAATGTCCGGAGTCGTCGGGAAGAAGATTCCGCGCATGTATTCCTTGGCGTCGGACTGCGTGAGTTCCTTGAGGTACTGTTCGAATTCCCACTTGGCGCTACGCCAGGCGAAATAGGTGTAGCTCATGTCGAAACCCGACTTGGCGAGGCGATGCATCATCTTCGGACGGGTGAACGCTTCGGCGAGGAACACGAGTTCCGGACGCTTTTCCTTGACGTCGGCGATGAGCCATTCCCAGAACGGGAAGGGCTTGGTGTGGGGGTTGTCGATACGGAAAATTTCGATGCCCTTGTCTGCCCAGAACAAGATAATGTTTTCGATTTCTTTCCACAAGGCCTTGTAGTTCTTGTTGTAGTAGTCGAAGGGATAAATGTCTTCGTACTTCTTGGGCGGGTTTTCGGCGAACTTGATGCTGCCATCCGCTTCGTGATAGAACCATTCCGGGTGCGACTTCACGTACGGGTGGTCGGGGCTGCAGTTGAGTGCGATATCGAGAGCGAGGCGGAGTCCCTTCTTGCGGGCTGCCTTTGCAAAGTGTTCGAAATCCTTCATGGAGCCAAGTTCGGGGTCCACATCGTAGTGGCCACCGTTCTTGTTACCTACGGCGTACGGGCATCCCGGTTCGAGAGGCTTGCCCTTCTTGTCGACCTTGGCGTGAAGCGCGTTATTTGCGCCCTTGCGGTTGGTAACTCCGATCGGATGAATCGGCACCAGGTAAACGGTATCGAAGCCGAGGTTTGCGATGTAGTCGAGCTGCTTTTCGCAATCCTTCCAGGTGGCGCTCTTGGTGGGGTCGGTGCCCTGGCTCTTCGGCCACATTTCGTACCAAGTACCGATGCGGGCGTAGGACGGGTCCACGCGGAGCTTCATCACGGGGCTTTCGGTCGGTTCGTCCTTGGGCTCCACGGTCCAGGCGCAAATTTTGTATTCGTAGTAGCCGATGTTGTTGACCGTGAAGGAGCCTTCCCACTGGTCGTTATCGACAAAGTGCATGGGAGCCTTTTCCCATTTCTTCTTGGAATCGTGGCGGTAGAAAATCGCCGCGTCATACTTTTCGTGGCTGTGGCGGAAAATGTCTGCGGTGAGCGTGACGGTGTCACCCGGTTCACGCTTGAGCATAAAACGCCCACCTTCGATCTGGGGGCGAATGTTTTCGATGACGAGATTGTCTTTGCGGGTAGGAATAGTAGCCATAGTAACTAAAATTTAGCAAAAAAGGCCCGCCGTGGCGAGCCTTAAAAAATGATTTGCTTTTTACTCAAGTCGAAGAACCTGCACTTCCTTGATCCAGAACTGGCGTTCCTTTCCACCGAGGTTCAGTTCGAAGCGGGCGAAGGGATCGCTTGCAACGGGGACGAATTCGATTTCGACGGAGTGTCCTGTTGTCTGTACATTGACGTGCTTCTGGAAGCCGATGGTCTTGTAGGTGGAGTAGGAACCGATGCGCACCGTGATGGAATCCTCGATGTCGGACCAGATGGTGAATATGCACTTGTAGCGGATGCCCTCGATGAGCGCGACGTTTTCTTGGATGAGCTGCACGCTGTAGGAGTGGGTGCCACCTTCAGTGACGTTCACGTTCATGATGCGAGCCTTGCCGTTCTCATCGATGACGGAAGTATCAGCCTGACCGCCAAACTGGTTCATTAGAATCCAGTCGGTGGTGAACGGAGACCGGAAGTTCCCGTTGATAATGGTGTTCTCACCCTTCTTGGCGGCAATGCCGTTCCAGATATCCAGGACATATTCGGAGAGCTCTGAGCCGTCGGCGGTCGTGTAGTCATAGCGCAACGACTGGAAGCTTGCCACGAACTGCTTGTTGAGTTCTTGCCACAGTTCCGAGTTGTTTACGGAGTCGATGTGGGCAACGCCATCTTCGCCGATTTCTACGCCGGAGAAGTCGATGCCGTTTGTGAACAGTTTCACCCTGAAGACGACGGAGAGGTTCCCCTTGCCACCCGCGGTATCAATCTGCGAGTAGTGGTAGCGGAGCATGAACGTCTGGAAGTTCGAGAGGCTGTAAACGAAGGGAACGTACTTCGAACCGATTTTCGCGCGACCGAATATAGCCGAGGTTTCGTCGGGGCGGAAGCTTACGCCCATTTCCTTGAGATAGCCTTCTTCTTGCAGGTCGATGTCCTTGAACGGGTCTTCGATGGAGGAACCTTCGGTGAACGAAATTTCGAGTTCTTCTTCGGTGCCGTTTTCGTAGGGCCACAACTGGAGCCCGATGATCGGATCGACTGAAACAGTGGTGTAGTAACTGGAGAACGAACGCACCTGCGTGAGCATTAGCGAGAAGGAATCCAGCAGTACCGGTTCTTCCTGTGCAGCCTTCTTGGCGAACACCATGGAGCTTGCATCAGAATAGTCAATAGAAAATGCTGCGACTAGCGGAAGGGCTGGCTGCTTCTTTGTGGCAGTGTCCTTGACGGTAGTATCCTTGATAGTGGTATCCTTGACCGAGGTGTCCTTGACGGTCGTATCATTTACTGTGGTATCTGCGTCGGCGAGTTCAGGATTGCCGATTTCGATACCGGCCACGGACTTGTCGTTGGAGCATGCGACAAAAGATACGGTTAAAGACAAAACCGTAATGGCGTAAGCGGCAATCGTGGCTATGGGCAAAAAGAATTTCATCACACTCCTCGGGTCAAAGGGAAGAGCTGGATGTTGACCTGGACAACATCTTCCGCTTCTCCTGCTTTAGCAGAGAAATCTAGTAGTTCTTTTCGCATTAGTTGGATGTGTTTTTTCAAATTGGGGAAATCTGAGCGCTTAATTCCAAAGGTAAGCGCCGAAATGTCCCTTTCTTTCCCCGGAAGATCGCTGAGCATGGTCGCCGAGAGCTTGAGCATCTGGAAATGATAGAGTTTTACCATCATGTCCTGGACTTCGTCGTCGGTGGTGAGCAGCGGGTCGCGCTGGCGGTAACCGTTAGCGGTCTTGACCAGTAGTCCCAGTTCCATCAGCAGTTTCAGAGATTCTGTAACTTGGGCTGGGGTGACTAGTCCGCGGAGTTTCTTTGAGATTGCATCGGGGATGGGTCTGAAGTCCTTGAGCCCTACCATCTCAAGGATTACAGAATGGTGCCATTCCTGGAAGATACGGAACTGAGCCTTGTCCATCTTGTGCAGCTTCGAACGGGGGCTTGCCTTGATGAGCTGGGCGTAGTAAATCTGCTTGTCAGCGTCGGTTTGTGCCTGGTTGAAGAATACGAGACTTTCGAAATAGGCTGCGCGCTGGTTTTCGAGCCCGAGTCCGTGAATTAACTTGGTAACGGTATTCTTGGTGATGTTTCGCTTGCCGTCTATGGCGAGCTTCAAATGGGCATGGCTCGAAAGCCCTGCCTTTTCGGCAAAAAACCGCAAACTGAAGGCGCTCGACGTCTTCTTTTTATATTCGTAGTAATCGCGCAGGAAAACCCTGTAGTTCGTGTACTGCAGGATATCTGGTTCTACGAGTTTCTGATTTTCTCCATTTTCCATACCTTAAAAGATAGAAGAGTTTTTTGCCAAAAAACAAATATTTTTTGTGTTTCTCGTTTACCCGAGTAACCATTAGTAAACATCGCGGGCGAGTAGCGAAAAACGCCTGTGGTCCACGAATTTGCCGTTAATCAGCTCAAAATCGCGGTTTATGCCCTCTTCCATAAAGCCGCAACGCATGGCGACGGCGGCACTTTTCCCGTTGTGTACGGATACAAGCAGTTCCAACCGGTTTAACTTTAGCGTTTCAAAGGCGAATTTTGTGATGAGCTTGACCGATTCGGTCATGAGCCCCTGTCCGGTAAAAGGCTTGCAAAGCCAGTAGCTGAGCGTTGCGGAGTGGTTCCGGATGTTGATTTCCATCATGATGGAACCGGCGAAAATCCCTTCAGGCTTGTCGGGGGAGTTTTTGAAGATGAGCCAGCAGCCGCCTTGCCCGAAGCGTTCGTTTAGCACCCAGGAACGGATTCGTTTTTCGAGGTCGAAAACATCGGTTTCCTGAATCCAGGGAAGGTGCTCTTTCAGAAAATCGCGCGAACCTTCGATGGCGCTGAAGATGCTTTCTGCCGAGCCGGGACCGGTGGAGGTTTCACGGATGCCCTTGAGGGTGACACGCTCTCCCTTTAGTGTCGCCGTCTCGAATACCTCGGTGAAAAAATCTTCGTAGTTCTCCATGTGATGCTAAGATAGAAAAGACAATTTGCTGTTTGAGTGAACGCAAAAACGAAAACCCGCTGATTGCTCAGCGGGTCTTCAGTGCGGATGAAAGGACTTGAACCTTCATGCCCTTGCAGGCACTAGAACCTGAATCTAGCGTGTCTACCAGTTCCACCACATCCGCGTGGGGTAAGCCAAATTTTGAAAATTTTAGCCTTTTTGTCAAGGGTTATTTAGAAAAAAACTCCAAAATCCACTCTTTACGCTTGTTTTGCCAGTAACTCCAGTCGTGTTCTCCTTGCGGGTCGAACTTGAGGTCGCAGGGTGTGCCTACATTTTGGCAGAATTCCTGAATCCAGGGTAAGGTGGCGTCGGCGGGATAGAGGCGGTCTGCGCCGCCTTGGATAAACCTCCAACGACCGCTTCTGAGGGGCACCTGTGCTGCGACTTGTGCTGCCGGTCCAAGGGATGCTCCGTAGGAACTCATCAGCACCCTAGTCTGGACTTTGCGCTTGCCCCAAAGCGAATAGGCGATAACGCCGAGCGAACCGTCTGAAATTCCAACGAGCGAGACCTCGTCGATTTTCTTGCCGCTTCTTTTGGCGAGCGAGTCGAGTGCGTTGTCGACGCTTTGTATGGTGGATTCATCGACCCAGTGGTTCTGCTTGCAGGCTGAAGCGCTAACGATGGTGTACTTGGGGAGTAGCTTGGCGAGGTCGCTTCCGGCGACGAGCCCTTTCTGGCAGTTTCCGCTTGTCATGCCACCGTGGAACCAGAGAATGGTGCCCGCCGTGGACTTGTTGTTGGGAAGTCTCCAAACCCCGACGGGGACATCAGTGGATTTAGCTCCAGCAGAAACTAGAATGGGACCGTTGAGAGGCTTTCCCCATCTTTTTACATATAAAGTGTCGCTCGGAGCGTCGGCAAGGCAGAAGACTGCCGACAGGAGTGTTGCTAGGAAAAAAAGAATCATCTACCGTCTCTTTTTCACGATCCACAGGATGAATAGGACCAGCGATGCAAGCATCATGGCTAGCACGATGGAACATCCGATGAATCCGTAATAGACCTGGTAGTCCATGACAAGCGTTTCGAAATCCAGCTCGCCGTCGGTCGAGGCGATGCTATGGACGATGAATGTCTTTTCGTCGATGCGGGATGCCGAGACTTCCAGCGGAACGTCGCCTGCGTTTACAGCGGCAAAGCTGTACCAGTCCGACATGTCGTCGAGCATTTCCTTGGAGGCGTACAGGACAAAGTTGATCTGGTCATCCCCGTTAATCTGAAACAGAGTCTTGTCGAAAAACGGAATATTGCTTCCGCCGAAGACGCTTGGAATCGCCGCATGCGAAACGGTGCCGTAGAACAGATGCTCTTCTTGGAGAAGTCCCTTGAGGGCGGGCATTATATAGGACAATAGCCACGCGGCAAGGAACATCAGCAGCAGCGAAAAGTTCAGCAGGGCAGGTTTTCGGGAAGTAAAAAATCGCATCGTTACTCTATTGCTTGGAACGGAAAATGAAGAAGAAGGTGGAAAGCATCAGAACGAGAGTCAAGAAGTAAAATGCCATAGGAATCTTGGACTTGAGAGACATTTCGTCCATGATTTTACCTTGGAAAAACTGGATGAGGTCTTCGCTGTACATCACCGCCATTTCGTTGTTGAATCGGCTCCAGGCAAGAGTCAGTTCCTCGTTTTCCTGTAGAAGCGTAGCGATGGATTGCTGCAGCGTGTCTGGAATTGTTGCGATGATGCTATCTCCGAGGCTGGCCAGCCCGACCAGGTAGCCTGCGCGTGCCGAATCCAGTATGCTCTGAAGGGGAATTTCTGCAGATGCATTAAGGGCTGCAACCTGCTGCTCTACGGATTGAAGCTTTGTAAGCCAAGTGCCTCTGCTCGTTGCGTAGCGCCGCATTCCGGAAACCTTGGCTAGAATTTCTCGTTCGAACCTCTCGACGGATTCGCGAGAAGGAACCTTGACTCCAAGTCCACGGATTTCGTCCATTTCCTTCGAGAACGAAACTGCTATTTCGCGAAGCGTCATCGTTTGCGCCTGCACGAACACGGTATCGATACCGAAACCGATTCGGACGCGTTCCATGCTGCGCATGGAGTAGGCTTCTTGCAGCTGGTAGTCCGACAGCGTCTTGATGTAGCGGGAATACATAATAAGCTGCGGCTTTTGGGAAAAGTAGAACAGGACGGTCAGCCCCACGGCAACCGCCAAAACGACCCACGCCCAGGGGGAACGGATCCTTGCGTTAAAGGTATCGGCAATCGATTTGTTCTTTAACTCTAGCACTTTTTAGAAATTAACTTTTTTATACTTTGATAGCTATGAGAAATTTGATTTTTTCGATGTTTTTTGCAGAATGTCTGCTGATTTTGGGGTGTACGGTGGAAAGAGCCCAAGAAACCGTGCTCGCCGAACATGCGAATGGGGCTAAAAAGACATCGATTTGGGTGTACCCAGATGGCGAAATCCTGAAAAGGAACGAATGGTACACCGACGGCATCAAGGAATTGGAGATTCCGTACAAGGACGGCGTGCCGCATGGCGATTTCAAACGATGGACAGGCTTTGGCGATGTCGCGCTGTTGGGACACTACAAGAAAGGTCAGAAAGACGGCAAGTGGACCTCGCTCTATAGCGATAAGAAGGTTGAAGCCTACCGCTATTACGAGGAAGATCACCCTGTGGGCGACTGGGAAGGTTGGCACTATAACCGAGAGCGAGCCTTCGAGGAGCATTACGATGACAAGGGCTTTGCCGTAGGCATTTGGAAAAAGTGGTTTGACAACGGGGTGTTGGAACAGGAAGGAAACTGCCATGCCAAATGGGACCCGAAGCGTGAAATCGTTTCAGCATCGAATGAACAGGATAGCGTGATTTACTTGAAGCGCTTCTCCAAGGATTGTCATTTGCTCGAAGAGTGGACCTGTAAGGATGGTAAGCTGATTGGCCCGTTCGCTCTTTATTACGAAAGCTACGGTGAATCGCCTGATACGGCAAATTGCGGCACGGGTCGCGTGCGGGTGCGTGGCGAGCTTGGCAAGGGGGCGACGGGTAAGGACAGTGTACTCGTGGGTTCGGTCATGTATTACAGGGCGGATGGCACTCCCATGAAACAGGAACATTGGAGAAACGACGGCAGGCGTGATTCCGTATGGCGTTGGTTTAATGAAAATGGAATCGTAGTTCGTGAATGTGACTTGCGCGTTTCTGGCGTGGTCTATGGAGCTTGCGAAGGAAACATGTCCAAGTTCTGTGCCGAGACTTCGTATGTGGGTGGAATTGGCGGAGTGCTCGATAGCAGCAACTTGGCGCAGAGTGTTAGTTTCGAACAAAGCATCGGAAAGTTCCCGGCGACGATTCGCTACTTTAAACCGGGGCGTTTGCTGCTTTACGAAGAATTCTGGAAAGACGGCCAGATTGCGGAAAGCCGGAGCTTCTTCCCGGACAGCATGGGGGCGGGGCTCGCGAGCGAAACCTTCTGGAAAGACGGTAAGCGCAACGGAGTCATGCGCAACTGGTATAGAAGCGGCGTGCTGATGGATAGCCTTACTTATGTGAACGGTGAACGCGTGGGCGAACAGTTCAGCTACGACAGTACCGGTAAACTCACGATACATAAAACAGAGGCCGGCAAGAACCGACCTGTGATTATGCATTTACTGGGTGAGCAGGCTCCCTGAGCTCGGTTGGTGAGCCTGCCGAACCATGCCGAAGGGCTATCGATACATGTAGCTTGTTCCGTTGGGGAACTTGAGTTCCTGCATCCCAGCCGTATTGACCTGGGCGACCGAATTCACATCGCCACCGTAGAGGATGTAATTGCCTTGATATGTGGGCTTGAAAGCCGCCTTGTCGGAACCGTAGTAGCTGCTGTTGTTGTAGGTCTGGTTAGCGCAGCTGGGGGTGTCGGTGGAGAAGTTGCCGAATGCGAGGAGTACACCGCCGGTAATCGAGAATCCGTCATCGGTGTCGATGAGACCGCCTGCAAAGTTATAGGCTCCGCAGTTGTTGCCTCCCTGCTGACCGGGACCCCAACCCATGCCCATTCCCATACCCATGCCACCTTGGTTCTCGTAGCTTTGGCCGGTAATTTCGAGAATCAGTACGCCGCCGGTCATCGTTGCGGTGCCGTTTGCGTCCAGCACGTCGATCATGTCGCCCTTTGCGCTGATGTAGTGGTAGCCGCCACTAATGGTGATATAGCCGCTGCTCTCGCTGAACATGGACATGGCGCTATTGTTGTTCTTGGGGCCGCCGCCACCGTTCCAGCCGTCGTTGGTTGCAAACACGGAGGTTACGCCCCCTTCGGCGAAAATCTTGAATGCCTCTATGCCTTCGAAGGCCGTGACGATGTTGATGGTAGAACCTCTCAGGTACAGCGCGGAATCCGCATGAATTCCTTTCTTCTTTGTGGAGATGGTCACGTCGCCGCCGTTCATGTAGACTTGCCAATTGGTACGCAAGGCGGAAGAATCCGATTTCACATCGATGGTGCCGCCGTTGATGTAAAGGAACTTCTCGGCAGAGATTCCCTTGTTGGAAGATTCGATCTTGACGGTCGAGGGTTCGGTGGAATCGCTTATGTCTATGTAGTTTGCCGCCTTGATGCCACTCTTTTGACCCTTGATGGTAATGTTACTGCCTGAAATTTTTACGAAGCCCTTGTTTGCCACGGTGTCCTTGAAACTGCCGTCGGGATTTTCTTCGCATTCATCACTTTTAAGGCCGTTGCCATTGTTGGCGGTGATATTCAGCGTGCCGCCCGAAATATGGAGACTGCCCTTGCCCCTGATACCGTCATCGGCTGCGACTACGGTGATGTCGCCGTTTTTGATTTTCAAATCGTTGCTAGACTGGATGCCATTCTTGAACTTGCCATTGACGGTCAGCTTGCCTGCGCCCTTGATGTTCAAGTCGTCTCTGGAATAAATCGCTGCCTTCGAGGTGTCCTGCGCGCCGTTAACCTTGGTGAATACGTGATTGCCGTTGCCGTCTTCCACCACGTTCGTAGTTCCCTTCACCAGGTGGAGTACAGCCTTGTCGGCGTTCTTCACGAGAATGGGGGAGTTGGAACTTTTCAAGGTCGCGTTGTAGAGGTAAATTCCAGTGTTGCCTTCGTTGTCGGTACCCGGAGTGTTCACGACCACCTGGAAATCGGAGGATTCTCCCGTTACATAGTAGGCGCCCGGACATGTGATGGTCGCACTTTTGTCGGCGACTTCGACGCAACCGTTGTTGTTGTCTACAGTAGCGGATGTTCCGGCAAGTTTCAATAGGATTTGCGTGCCGTCCAGGGTTCTCGAATCTTCGTTGTCATTATCGTCGTCGCCGGAGTCATTGCCCGGATTCTGATTTGGAGGATTGTCGTTGCCCGGAACTACGCTGCTGGAGCTGTAAAAGTCGTTGCCGGGATAGCCGTTGCTGTCGCTTGAAAGTCCGGAATCGGGAAGCTGATTACCAGGAACCTGGGTGCCTGAATTTTGGTAGCCCGGATATTCTGTTCCCGGATTTTGGGTGTCAGGAATATCGTTCGTCGGAATCTCATTGCCTGAAATAAGTTCTTCGGGAGAAGTGGCGTAACCTTCGAGATTCGCTACGGCGTTATTCTCGTCGGAACATGCTGCAAACCACAAAGTTGCTGACACCGCGAACACTGGCAACTTGTTCAATTTCATAAACACTCCTTTTTGCTTTTCAACATCCCAAAAAGGTAGACACCGTCTACAATAATAATTGCAATGGGTGGTAAAGTCAATAAAAGTAAACTTCTTTTTGTGTAAAAGGCGTGTAAAGTAGATCTTGATGAAATAACTACATTTTAGGAAGGTTGCTTTAATTTTGGAGAAAACAATGCGGCGCAAGGATAGAGAAGTTTTAGGCGACGAGAATATCGCGAAGATTATCGAACAGTGCACGACCTGCCACGTCGCGATGGTGGACGATGCTGGCGTGCCTTACGTGATTCCGCTGTCGTTCGGGTATAGCCTGAAAGACGGCATTCTGGAATTGTATTTTCATTGTGCGCACGTTGGCAAGAAACTAGATTGCATCCGCAAAAATCCCAATGTCGCATTCAGCATGTGCGTCGAGAACCGCATCGAAATTCACAAAGACGTTTATTGCAAGAGCGGGCGCTTTTACGCGAGCGTTGTCGGGCAGGGTAAAGCCGAAATCGTCGAGGACAGCGCCGAGAAACGCCACGGACTCTCGCTCCTGATGGAACGGCAAGCTGCAGGCGAACCGCAATCCGCTCATGCTCTGCAACCTTCTGGTTCCGCGCAGTCTACGCACGCCTCAGGCTCGGCGTCGTCTATGCACGTCCCGCACAAGTTCGAATTCACGCCCGCGCAGGCCGCCGCCGTGACCGTGTTCAAGATAACGAGCACGAACTTTACCGGGAAAGCGAAATCGGAGAAATAGATATATGGCTAAAGAACTTGAATTCGGGTTACAGACTCGCGAAGAACTCGACGAAGCGGGCCTAATTATGGCCAGGGCGTACGAAGATTACGACTATGTCACGCTCTATTTCCCTGATATGGATAAAAGCCGAAAGGGACTGCAGATTTTTATGCAATGCGTCCTAAAAACGTGCTATGGAAAGGCGGATTTGTTGGCGGCGCATCGGGACGGCAAGCTGGTTGCCCGCGCAACACTGGAGGCCCCTGGCTTCAAGAAACCTTCCGCATTCCAATACATTATACACGGTTTCTGGCGTGTGTACCTTAATACGAAATGGAGCGATATCAACGGATTCATAGCTATGGACGAAAACGCCAGCAAGCCCTGCCACGATTTTCAGAAATCAGGACCTGACATCTGGTATCTCAGCATGCTCGAGGTGGACCCGTCTGCGCAGGGGCTGGGCGTCGGCTCGCAGTTTTTAACTTATATGGAAGAGTACGTGCGGGAGCGTGGCGGCAAGCAGTTGGCTCTTTTTACGAATTCCCGGGAAAACCTCGCTTTTTACAGCAAACGCGGCTACGAGGTCTTTCACGAATGCGAAATTGAGCACGACGGCAAAAAAATCGGCAGCTGGAGCATGAAAAAAATTCTAAATTAACGGCCACTATGAGTGAAGCTATTAACAATGTGAAGCAGGCGTTTGACGCAGAACTTGCGCAAACCGACCTTACGAACCAAGAAGCCGTCAACAACCTCCGCGTGAAGTACCTGGGCAAGAAGGGGGCCGTCACCGACCTCATGAAGCAGATGGGGAGCTTGAGCGCCGAGGAACGTCCGGCTTACGGCAAGCTCGTGAACGAACTTAAGGTCGCCGTCTCCGAGGCAATCGACAAGGCTATCGAGACCGCGAACCAGGCTGCCCTCCAGAAGAAACTGGAAAGCGGCTTTGTAGATACCACGCTCCCGGGTGCAGGCATCCCGGCGGGCTCGACGCACCCGCTTTACGACGTGCGCGAAGAAATTATCGATTTCTTCAGCCAGATGGGTTTCGAGGTGGACTTCGGTCGCGACATCGAGACGGACTGGTACAACTTCGAGGCGCTCAATACGCCTCCTGACCACCCGAGCCGCGACATGCAGGACACGTTCTACGTGGACGACAAGGTGATGCTGCGTACGCATACCTCCGGCACGCAGATCCACTACATGGAAATGCACAAGCCGCCGTTCCGCATGATTGCTCCGGGCCACGTGTTCCGCGTCGACAACGATGCGACCCACGCCCCGATGTTCCAGCAGTGCGAAGGCCTCGTGGTCGACGAAAACATCAGCTTTGCAGATCTTAAGGGCGTGCTCCAGGTGTTCATGAACAAGCTGTTCGGCGAAGGCGTCAAGACGCGTTTCCGCCCGAGCTTCTTCCCCTTCACGGAGCCCAGCGCCGAAATGGACGTGAGCTGCGTGTTCTGCGGTGGCAAGGGCTGCCGTCGCTGCAAGGGAACCGGCTGGATGGAAATCGGCGGTTGCGGTTCCGTGGACCCGAACGTGTTCAAGAACTGCGGCATCGATTCCGAGAAGTACACGGGCTTTGCATTCGGCTTCGGTCTCGACCGTATCGCCATGCTGCGCCACGCGATTCCGGAAATCGGTTTGCTGACGAGCAACGACCAGAGATTCCTCTCCCAGTTCTAAGAGATGCGAGGCCGGCAAAACCTGCCGAACCAAGCGCAGCACAATTGTATTTAAAGAAAGCGGACCATTGCGGCCCGCTTTTCTTGTTATTGTGTTTTTCGATAAATTCGGTTTGTTCTCGGCGAATTACTTCGAAATTTATTTGATTCGAAGTCTTGCGTATTCGTACAGGCCGAGCGAAAGTGCCACCGAGGCGTTGTAGGAATGCGCTTCGGGCATCATCGGAATGCGGAGTACAGCGTCGCACTGCTTGCGAATGAACGGCGGAAGGCCTACGTCTTCGCCACCGACGGCAATCACGGCTTGGTCGCTGAATTCGAAGCCGGCGAGGTTTGTTTCGGTGTCGGCGTCGAGACCGAGAATCTGGTAGCCTGCGAGTTTCAGTTCGCCGACGGCAGCTTCCAGATTGTTCGGGCGGCAAATTTTCATCTTGTCGAGTGCGCCTGCGGCAGAGCGGGCGACAGCCGGCGTAATGCCGCACATGCCCTTGGCCGGGAGCATCAAGAGGTCTACGCCCAAGGCGAGCGCACTACGGATACAGGCACCCAGGTTACGCGGATCTTCGATGTTGGTGCCCACGGCGATCAGCTTGCGTTCGCCATTTGCTTTGGCCTTAAAATATTCTTCGCGGATGTCTTCCCAAACGAGAAGTTCCTTTTCGTTCAAGAGAGCGACCACGCCGTGGTGTTGCGTGGTGTAGGTGTTCAGAACTTTGGAATCGACTTGCTGCACGTGCACGTGGGCGCGCTTGGCGAGCTTTTGCAGTTCGTAGAGCTTGGGATTGCCCGATTGGTGCATAAAGAGCACGCGGTGGACTTGCATGGGACTACGTTCCAAAAGGTCGGTCACTTCGCGGATGCCGCCGATTGCGGTTTGCGGGGCTCCATCGGGATCGCCAAAACTCACGCGGCGGTCGCCATCGGTTTTACGGCGGGTAAAGCCGTCACGCTTTTCGCCGAAGCTATCGCGAGGTTCGCGGTTGCGGTCGAAACTGTCGCGGTTCCTGAAACTGCGGCGTTCTTCGCGCGACGCGCGGTCATTGTTGTGACGGATAATGCCGAATTCGGTTTCTTTATCTGAATTCTTGTTGAATGCCATAATCTTTTCCCTTATAAATTCTTCTATGGATTGCTTCGCACGGTGTGCTTGCAACGACGTTCTGTCTTAGGGCTTTTCCCTACAAATGATAATCTGGTCCATCTTGATGTCGGTCAGCTTCTGGACAAGCGGCTCGACGCTAATCTGCTTGGGAGTCGCGATGCCTGCCTTGTGGGCGTTCGGGTGCTTTGCCAAAAAGCGGTCGTAGTAACCCTTGCCGTGTCCGCAGCGTTCGCCGGTCAAGTTGAACTTGGTGCCGGGAACCAGGAATACCGTAAAGTCGCCTTCGTAGGCCGGAATGTCGCCGCGGGGTTCCATGATTCCGAACTTGCCCTTGACCAAATCTTTCTTGAGGCTTTGCACGTGGCAGAACTCCATGGTCGTGGGGCCCGTGCAGCGGGGGAGCAGCAGACGGTCTTCGTCGGCGAGCTGCTTGATAATCGGCATAATGTTCGGTTCGCCCGTGAGCGGGTAGAACGCCGCCACCTTGCGCGATTCCCTGTAACCCTTGATGGCGTGGACTTCTTCCCACGGGTTTCCGATGAGTTCTTCGCCGTCGCGCTTCTTGCGCAACATCTCGAAAAGCGGCCGGGAGCCGAAAATCAAAAGGAGTAAGGCAGAAACGAGAAGTACAGATTCCATAATGATGCCTGCGGGGATTTGTCCAGTAGCGGGCGGTTAAGGTGAGTTGTAAAAAATTTAGTCGGGGTCACCTACGCGCTTTGCGTTGGGTAGGTTCTGTTGCAAAATTTCAGTCCACAGGGCGCGCTGCCAGTTCATGAGGTGAGCCTCTTCGTAGCGGGCCTCCCAGGGCATGTCTCCCGGAGCGGCAAGCCAAATGAGCTGCGCCTTGTTGGCGAGGAGCGACGGGTCCAGTTCCAGTTCTTCGGCCTTCAAGTCGCGCCAGGTCTTGAGTACCGAGAGAAGGTCGGAGTTCGGCACCACCGGCGGGGGCGGGGCCTTGGGGAGTCTTTCGGGCCAGTCCGATTGCGGAACGGCTACGGCCGTCTGCAGCATGTTCACGAACGAATCCAGGCGCTCGTCGCGGAAATTGCGGGGAAGCTTCGGCAACTTTTCCAAGTCCACGGTCGGGAAGTTCGCTTCGCTGCGGCGTGCGATGGCGAGCATCAGTTCCACCGGCATCACCTTGTAGGGCGGGCGGTCCAGTTCCTGGGCCTGGTTTTCGCGCCATTCCCAGAGGAACTTGAGCACGTTCAGGGCGCACGGCGAAAGCGGTGCAGAACCCGTGACGCGCCAGGGGTCCTTTCTCTGCGGTGCAGGGTGCTTGGCGTGTTCGATCAAGGCGTCGCACTGTTCGGTAAGCCAACTCATACGGCCAGCTTCCTGCAACTTTTCTACGAGAATCGCGCAGAGTTCGTGCAGGTAGAATGTATCGTGAATGGCGTATTCGCACATTTCAAGCGGCAGCGGTCGCGTGGTCCAGTCGGCACGCTGGTTTTCTTTCTTGAGTTCGTCACCGAAGTATTCGCGCACCAGGTCCGCAAGGCCCAGGTGATCTTCGCCCAGGATCTTTGCCGCGAGCATGGTGTCGAAAATTTGCTTTGGCGAAAAGCCGTAGGTCTGCCAGAGCAGTCGCAAATCGTAGTCAGCGCCGTGGAAAATGAGCGTCTGCATGGCGCGGGCCTTGAACAAAGGGGCAAGGTCAAGCCCACACAGCGGGTCCACAATGTAGTGGTGTTCGCCGATGGTAATCTGGATTAGGCAAAGACGGGTGGTATAATGGTACATGGAATCCGCTTCGGTATCGACAGCGGCCATTTCGTACAGCTCCAAATCCGCCAGCAAATTCGCCAGCGATTCTTCGCTATCTACCAGTATGTATTTCTCGTCTTGCATTGGTAGGGAGAAATGTAATAAAATTTTTTAGAGGGAAATCGGCTAGTTTATAAAAAAGGGTAAGAATCCCTTTCTGTCAACTCAGAGTTGCTTTTTGTAAAAAAATCTGATTTTTGCTATCAGTTGTTTGCAAAATGAAGGTGCTTTTCGCGCTTTAATCTTTCTCGTTTCTAGATTTGCTCGTGAAAAAATATATATTATCTCAAAGGAAATTTTATGAACTCCACAAGACCTATATCTGATGTGCAAGATTGTCTTTTAGAAGAAATCGAAGGCGAAATTTTTGCCAAACTGCACGAAGCTGAAGTGCAGGCTAAACGTTCGTCTAAAAGATTTTCGTCTTCTGAAGTTCTTTCTGAATTGGTAAAAATCACAAACGTATGAGTTACAGAGTCGAGTTTCTGGAACTCGCGCTCTTGGATTTAAGCTCAATTGTATCCCATGTCGCCAATGAACTGGGTATGCCCATAGCTGCTTATTGGGTTGAATAAACCTCAAAAACGGTAACAGTTGCTCGAATTTTATACAATAAAAGGGATGTTGATTCTTTGCTTTGATGAGAGGAAAAAGGAATTATTAGCCCGCAATACTCCTTGCTTGCGCAATGTTGCGGTCTAACCCTACGGGCTCGATGCAAACTGCGCTTAAGAGCGGGAAAAGTGTGCTAAACGAGTGTCGCGACAAAATGCTTGCATTTTGTCATGACCGAGTGACGCCGCGGACGCCGTAGGCGTCAAAAGGGATTGTTAGCCCGCAATATTCCTTGCTTGCGCAAGGTTGCTGTCTAACCCTACGGGCTCGATGCAAGCTGCGCTTGCCTCAAGCTCATAATTTGCCTCTTCGCACTTCGTGCATGAGCCAAATTATGTGATTCGTCGTATGGGAAAAGGGACTGCGGCTGCGCCAGTCTCCGCTATGCGGCTGGCTTGCCGCCCTTCGGGCTCAACACTCACTTCGTTCGCGTTAAGCTCCAAATTCTTTTCACGGGCTTCGCCCAAAAAAGAATTTGGTCGCACCCTCTTCGAGGGTGCCGGGTTCCTTCCCGTGTTATAAAACGAAAAAAGACACCATGTAGGTGTCTTTTTCGTTTTAGAGCGGGAAAAGGGACTCGGACCCTCGACCCCGACCTTGGCAAGGTCGTGCTCTACCAACTGAGCTATTCCCGCGAGGTGGTCCAATTATAGAATAATTGGGCTGAGGTGTCAAGGGATTGGACTGAAAAATTCAATTTATTTGTTTTTGGGGTGGTTTTCTCTTGACAATCGAGCGATTTGTTTCTATATATGAAAATATGAATAATTGTTCATATATTGAAAATGCGAAAAAAGAAGTCTCGATGGATGTTCTTTTCGAACTTTCGGAGTTCTTCAAGTTCTTTGGCGATACCACGCGTATCCGCATCATTCATTTGTTGCTTTCGGGCGAAGTCTCGGTGAACGACATTGCCGAGAAGTTGAACCTGGAACAGTCCGTGGTGAGTCACCAGTTGCGCATTCTGCGTACGGCGAACTTGGTGAAGCCGCGTCGCGACGGTCGCAAGATGTTCTATTCGCTGGACGATGAACATATCGGTTTAATTTTCAATACGGGTCTCACGCATATTCTGCATAAGAAGGGTAAGTAAATGCCTGCGGTTTTAGAAATTCTGGAAAAGTTTGTTTGGCAATTCTTTACGCTGTTTTCGGAGATGGCGCCGTTCCTGCTGCTCGGCTTTTTGCTTGCCGGCATTTTGCATGTGTGGGTACCGAACCATTTATATGTGCCAAAGATTGCGAAGCCGAACTTTAAGTCGGTGCTTTGGGCGGCGCTCTTTGGCGTTCCGCTTCCGATTTGTAGCTGCGGCGTGATTCCGACTTCGATTGCGCTCCGGAAAGAGGGTGCGAGCAAGGGCGCGAGCGTGAGTTTCTTGATTTCGACGCCCGCGACGGGTGTGGATTCTATTTTGGCAACGTATTCGCTGCTGGGCGGACCGTTTGCGATTTTGCGTCCGGTGGCTGCTTTTGTGACGGCAATGCTTGGCGGCGTGTTTACTAATCTGGTCACAAAGAACGAGCCTGAAACGGGTGTTGCCGTACTTGAAAATTCTCACGAGCATGAGCATCACGAACACTGCGATTGCGAAGGCGAACATTGCTCCTGTGGCCATGAAGATCACGATGAACACGAGAAAAAGTCCTTTGCGCAGAAGGTGAAAGAAACTTTTGAATACGGCTTTGTGAACATGATTGGCGATGTGAGCAAGTGGCTGATTATTGGCCTTTTGCTGGGCGCCTTGATTGCAGCTTTTGTGCCGGATGATTTCTTCTTGTTCTTGCATGAATATCCGCTGCTTTGCATGTTGGTGGTGCTGGTTCTTGCTATGCCCATGTACACTTGTGCGACGGGTTCTATTCCGCTGGCTTTGGCGCTTGTTGAAAAAGGTGTTACGCCGGGTGCAGCCTTGGTGCTGCTGATGGCTGGCCCTGCAACGAGTATCGCGAGCATGCTGGTGGTGGGTAAGGCATTTGGAAAGCGTACTCTCGCGGCTTACCTTGTTTCGATTGCACTCGGTGCCATGTTCTTTGGCTTTATTGTTGACACATTCCTGATGGATACATTCCTAGCCTCGATGCTCCCGCATGGTTCTGCAGAATGCCACGGTCACGGAGCTCTCGGTGTGTTTGACTACGTTTGCGCGATTGTTTTTGCCGTGCTGATTATTTATGCGAAGTTTGCGCATAAGGGCTGTGGCTGCGGACATTGCGGCTGCGGTTGTGGTGAACATGATTGCTGCTGCGAAGGTGAAGACCATTGCGAATGCGAAGAACATCATCATGAACACGGTGAAGGCGAATGCCATTGTCATGAACATACTCATGAGCATCACCATCATGACGAACATGTTGTCGAAACCTATCGCGTGAACGGCATGAACTGCAGTCATTGCAAGGCTTGCGTCGAAAAGGCGGTAAGGGCTTTAGACGGCGTGATTTCGGCTGAAGCCGATGTTGCGAAAAAGGAACTCCGTGTGGAGTGGCATGACGAAGACGATGTAAACGAAACCGCCCTCAAGAAGGCTGTTGATGAAGCCGGATTTGAATTCGGCGGGGAGATTTAATGGAGATGCCCGATCAAGTCGGGCATGACAGCGTTACTTAGCGCGGCTTGCGAAAATCTCGAAGTCTTCGGGAGTCGTAAGCTTGTCGTTCAGGTTGTTACCCTTGACGATGTAGACACTTTCGCCGAAGTATTCGAGAATGCTGGCTTCGTCAGTGGGCGTGAAGTTTAAAGGCTCTGCGGCAATGCGCCCGTAGAGCTTTTTCAGTAATGCGACCGAGGCTGCTTGCGGAGTCTGTGCCATCCATACGGTATTGCGGTCGATAGTCTGCTGCACGCAGCCGTCTTTTGCAATCTTGATGGTGTCGACAGCGGGCTTTGCCACAAGGCAACTTCCTTTTTCGACAAGCGTCTTGCACACATCGAGGATAATTTCTTTGCTGATGAAAGGACGCGCGACATCGTGTACCAGCACGAATTCGGCATTGCTGGTGAGCGCATTCACGCCGTTTTCGACGGACTGCCAGCGTTCTGCGCCTCCCACGACAATTTTCATCTTGGTGCGGATGAGCTCGCGCAGTTCTTCATTGCCGATTTCGCCAAAAATTTCTTTTTCGAAATGATCCTTCCAGTCGGCGGGCACGGCCATCACGACTTCGGCGATTTCATCCATCGAAAGGAATGTTTCGAGGCTGTAACGGTAAACGGGCTTGCCACCCAAAACCATAAGCTGCTTGGGAATGTTTCCGCCCATGCGCTTGCCGAGTCCCCCTGCGGGGAGCACCGCCGCGAATTTACCGTTTAATGAATCCGTATTTTTAATCATTCTTTATTCTTCTTTTTTGGATTGCTTCGCTTCGCTCGCAATGACGTTTTCTAAATCCGAATTCTGATTTAGTCACCTACGTGACCGTTGTGCAGCCGTTCAAGGTAATCCTTGGTTTCTTTCGAGACAATTCCGCTCAAGAGAATCAATGCGACCAAGTTCGGGAAAGCCATGAGTCCGTTGAAGATGTCGGCGCTAGTCCATACGGCGCTCACCGTGAGGTACGGGCCAATAAAGATTGCGGCAATATAGACCCAGCGGTAAATCAGGGTCGCCTTTTCGTTCTTGCCGCCCATCAGGTACTGCAGGCATTTTTCGGAGTAGTAGGCCCAGCCAAGAATCGTGGTAAAGGCGAAGAACACCAGGGCGATGGCGAGGAAGTACGGCGCGATGATAGAACCTGCCGGGACGACGTCAAGTCCGCGGGAGAAGGCTTCCATGGTAATGTTCACGCCTTCGAGTCCGAGCTTCGGATCCCATGCGCCCGAAACCACGATGGCAAGGCCAGTCATGGTACAAATGATAATGGTGTCGAAGAAGGTGCCGGTCATGCAGACGAGACCCTGACGAACCGGTTCCTTGGTCTTGGCGGCTGCCGCTGCAATTGGGGCAGAACCGAGGCCTGCTTCGTTACTGAAGATGCCGCGGGCGATACCCTTCTGCATCGCGATAAAGATGGTGCCGACGGCACCGCCGGTAATGGCGCTCGGGTTGAATGCGGCTTGCACGATTGTCTGGATAGCCAGCGGAATCTGGGCGAAGTTCAAAAGCAGCAAGAGCATGCAGGCGAGAATGTAGATAATCGCCATAATCGGGACAATGTAGGTCGAAACTTTTGCAATGCGCTTTAAGCCGCCGATGATAACGGTTGCTGCAAAAATCGTAACCAAAAGGCCTGCGATGGCGGTGGTCCAAGAAACGGAATTGCCACCGAGGTTAATGAATTCAGGGGCGTTCGGGGTGAGGCGTGCCATGGCGCTGGTGATACCGTTCACCTGAGTGATGGTGCCGATACCGAGGAGTCCCGCGCCAATGCCGAATACGGCAAATATGACAGCGAGCCATTTCATGTTCCAGCCGAAGCGTTCCTTGATGCCGGTTTCGATGTAGTAGAACGGGCCTCCCAATACCTTGCCGTCTTTGCCGATAGTGCGGTACTTGACGGCGAGCAGGCCTTCGGCATACTTGGTGGCCATACCGAGGAATGCGGCCACTTCCATCCAGAAGAGGGCGCCCGGACCACCTGTACCGATAGCGGTGGCGACACCCACGATGTTACCCGTGCCGATTGTGGCTGCAAGGGCTGTGCAGAGAGCGCCAAAACTCGAAACTTCGCCTTCGCCGCCCTTTTCGTTGTGGAGCATGTAACGCAGTGCGTTGGGCAAGTTCAGAACTTGCATGCAGCCGAGGCGGATAGTGAGCAGGAATCCTACAAAGAGGATAACGACAATCAGGGGCACGCCCCACACGTAGCCGTCAATAGCATCTAAGATGGAATTTAAAGTTTCCATGAGTAATCCCGAATTTTAGGGGTTGCGAATCTAGTTGATGAAGCAAATATAGAAAAATAGAAAGTGTGTTGTTTGTTTTACAAAAATCAACGCCACTTTGCTACATTAGAGCTAGAAAAAAATATTTAGGAGATCGTTATGATTGCTATAAAATATTCTTTCGCGGCGGGAGCCGCTGTTGTCGCGATGCTTGCGGCGTGTGGTGACGAAGTCACCGAAGTGACCAACGTGAACGAGAAAGCGTCTCTCGACATGGTTGAAAAATACAACGAACTTCCGAAGTGTGAAGAGTCCATTTACGGCTCCTTGGTTTACGCAGCAGATTCTTCGCAAGTATACGCCTGCACTTCGGACGGCTGGGGTTCGCTCAAGGGTGACAAGGGCGACAAGGGTGACGATGGCAAGGCCGGCGAAAATGGCAAGAATGGAGAAAAAGGCGCTGACGGAAAAGACGGCTCTAACGGCGAAGACGGCGAGGATGGTAAGGACGGTACGTCCTGCACGGCTACAAAACTTAAGGATGGTTCCGGAATTGAGGTGAAGTGTGGCAGTGAAACCGTGGGTATCATCACGAACGGAACAAACGGTGAAAACGGTGCAGATGGCACGAATTGCGTGAGCGAAGATTACGGAAATGGCGTAGTAACCGTAATTTGCGGCGATGCAGCGCCGGTGTCTATCTACAAGGCCATGTGCGGTATAGATTCGTTTGATCCGGAAAAAAAATTCTGCGTACTTGGCAAACTCTATGACAAGTGTGGTGGTAAGGCGTATATCGTTAATAGGGAATATTGCAAAGATGGTGTTGTGGAGGAACTTTGCACTGAAGTTAATAGGAAAGAGGACGGCTCTTATGAGGTTGTTGCCAATCGCGCGCTGTCTGAGGATGAGTTCTGCTTGGCAGGTATTGTGACCAAAAAATGTGTTAGTAAAGAGTTTTCTATGAATGAATTCTGTGGCAAGACAATGGATGGAAAGGTTGATTCTATTTTAACCTTTTGTAAAAATCCTGATGATGAGCGACTTGAATCTGCATACCAGCTGATTGGAAAAAGTATTTTCCCAACAGATGAAGATGATGCAGCTTTTTCCTCTTCAAGTCTCTTTGGCAACTTGATCGGACCGAAGCTTGATGATTTTACAGGGGATGATTTGAAAAAATTCTATGATGCTCTTGAAAATTTAAAAACATCCTGTGAGGAGATTCCCTAAGGCATTTATCACAATCTTTTTATTGTGATTTCAGGGGCACTGTTAAACAGTGCCTTTTTAAATTGCTATTTTTTGACACGGAATAAACAAAAGAGGAAATTATGTGCGAAAATTGCAATTCTAACCGTCCTGTCCGTGTCCGTTTTGCCCCGAGCCCCACGGGCTACCTGCATGTGGGCGGTGCCCGTACGGCCATCTACAACTATTTCTTTGCCAAGCACATGGGCGGGACGTTCTACCTGCGTATCGAGGATACCGACCGCAAGCGCTATAACGAGACTGCCCTGCACGACTTGATGCGCGACCTCAAGTGGTTGGGACTCCAGTGGGACGAAGGTCCGGGTTGCGAAGGCGACTGCGGCCCGTACTTCCAGAGCGAACGTCTGGACATCTACCACCGCGAAATCAAGAAGCTCCTGGACGCGGGCTACGCCTACTACTGCTTCTGCTCCGAAGAACGTCTACAGGAAGTCCGCGCCGAACAGGAAAAGTCCCATGTGCCGGTGACCGGTTACGACCGCCACTGCCGTAACATCAGCCGCGAAGAAGCCGAAGCCCGCATCGCCGCCGGCGAAAAGGCCGTTATCCGCTTCAAGGTGCCTGAAACGGGCGTCACCGAATTCGACGACATGATTCGTGGCCACATCAGCTACCAGAACGAACTCCTGGACGACCTCGTGCTCATCAAGCGCGACGGTTATCCGACTTATCACTTTGCTAGTGTCGTCGATGACCACCTGATGGGTACGACTCACGTGCTCCGCGGCGACGAATGGATTAGCTCCACGCCGAAGCATGAACTGTTGTACAAGGCTTTTGGCTGGCAGCCGCCTGTATGGTGCCACCTGCCGGTGATTCTCGACAAGAACGGCGGTAAGCTTTCCAAACGCAAGGGGGCCGCTTCCGTGGGTGACTTCCGCGACCTTGGCTACCTGCCCGAAACACTCGTGAACTACCTCGCGCTCCTCGGTTGGAACCCGGGCGACGACCGCGAGGTCATGACCATCAAGGAAATGGTGGAAAGCTTTACGCTCGAACGCATCAACCCGAAGTCCGCCAGCTTCGACGAAAAGAAGCTCCAGTGGATGAACGGCCAGCATATTCATCTGTGCGACGACGGCTTCCTCAAAAACATCATGAAGGAAGGCCTCGCTGCGAAGGGTATCGACCTCTCGAAGGAACCGGAAGAACGCCTCGACGAAATCGTGAAGCAGCTCAAGCCCCGCGCCCACTTTGTGCAGGACCTCGCTGACATGGCAGTGTACTTCTTTGTGGCTCCGACCACCTACGATGAAAAGGGTGCCAAGAAACACTTCGGCGAAGGCTCCAAAGAAGTGGCGACGCTTGTGCGCGACATGCTCGCTTCCATCGAAGACTTCAAGACTCCGGTGATTGAAAAGGGTTTCTACGACTTGGCTGAACGTTGCGGTCACAAGGTCGGTGAACTCGTGGGTGCCCCGCGTCTCGCCGTGTCTGGCGTTACCGCTGGTCCTGGCCTTTGGGAAATGTTCGAACTGATTGGCAAGGACGAAGTACTGCGCCGCATCGACGTGGCTCTTCCGCTGATGAAGTAATTAAGAATGCGTTCCCAGTTTCCCCATCGGTTGTACACCCAGAGGCTGTTTTGCCGCTGTTGCCAGAAGGTGACAGAACACGGGGTGTATGCCCGCGAGGCGTATTCCACCTTTGGCGGAATGGATCCGCATATTCCTTTGCTATGTTGCTGCGATGTCTGCAAGACTATCTTTGTTGCCTTTTCGCATGAGTTCGTCTTTTGTCGCCGTGACTGCGTAAATCAGGACTATGCCAAAATTTACGGATTCAACCGTATTGCTCCGGGGAACTGGATCTTTTTCAGGGGCACTCCCAAACCAGGAATTGTCAAGAGCATCTTTCAGGGCCCGGACAAGGAAATAATCGTTGTCAATTATGATGGTGGACCGGACCAGAAGTTTGAACTGCCCAAGGTCGAGCTTGACCGCGAAGAATCTCCGGAAGGTTATAGGCTCTTGCCTGCGCAGAGTGCATTTACCTTGCTTGGTGACTACGTGTACCATGCTATCCGTAACCAATTCGGTGTGGCGGTGGGTCTTGTCAATGATGGTGAAAAGGACAAGCTGGTTGTACTGCTTAAGGACAATACCTTAGTGTTCATCACGCTTCCGCCGCTGGCGCAGAATCTCGCTAATGATAAACTGTGCGAAACGGTGAAGGGGAAGCTCTCTCAGGTGTTTCCCGAACATTGCGACAAGGTCTTGGTGGAGGCGGGGCAGGGTATTGTTTTCTTGAAGGGACTGGTCAAGAACTATTCGCTTCAGCAAGCGATGGATGCCTGCGTGAGTGCGCTACCCCGTGTGCGTGGATGCGTGAATTTTACCAAGATACAGGTTTCTCCGTTCATTACGGATTCTGAAATTGAGAATGCGGTCTATGAATTGCTCGAGGCTCCCGGAATGCACCTGTTCGATTATAAGGTGAGCGTGTCTGGAGGTAAAGTTCAGGTTGAAGCGTCGTGCTATTCTGGAGAACGTCCGAAGGATATCGAGATGCGCCTGGGCGAAATTCCAGGTGTTCGTGATCTTATTTGTCTTGTCAGCGAAATTTCCGACCCAATGAATGTGGAACTCTGCAGGGAAATTGAAACGGAACTTTCGATGAATTCGCTTCTGCATGGCACATCTATCCGTGTTTCGTGCAATAACAAGAAGTTCCTTTTAGAAGGTCGTGTGCAATCGACCATTCAAAAACAGTTGGCTCTGTTCACGCTTCTGAAGAAGGCTAAGACAACCGCTGTCGAAAATCGTTTAAGATTGAAATAGGAGGTGCCAATGGCTACCAGTTACGAAAAAATTAATTCGATAAAAAGTAAACTGAAAGTCAAGCAGACCGTGAAAAGTCTTGCGCACTTGATGGGCTGCGGCCCTCGAACCATTTTCCGTCATCTTGAGGTTATTGCCGAAGAAAATTGCGGCCTTCGAAAGTTCAAGGAAAATGGCGAAACCTATTATGTAATTCAGACCGAAAAAAGCGCGAACTTTAACCAGGATGTTGTCAAACAGCTTGAAAGAATCAAGAAGAATCTTTCGACAACGGCGCCCGATATCAAGACGACAAAGCTCTTGGATAAAGTCATCAGGGCGATGCAGACGACGGATCCCGAAGATTTTAAGCCCGAAGCGATTTCGACTGACCCTGACTATGTATTGGATTACGGTCCGTTCAGCGATGACAAACTCCAAGATACGATGGTCAATCGTGTACTTAGGGCCATTCACGAAGGTTTTGCGGTCAAGATTCGTTACCGTCCTGCCGGCAAGGGACATACCGATGCCGATGAGTTTAATCAGGAAGTGAATCCTGTCAAGGTCATTATGCGTATGGACACGCTTTACCTTGTGGCCGGTGAAATAGATGAAAAGGGAAACCAGATTTTTAAGAACTATGTCTTTGAACGCATCGAGCAGGTCACAGAAACGAACCATGCCGTGCCAAAGTTCGAATTTGATCCCAAAATCCATTACAAGTACGCCTTTGGAAAATGGGTTGATTCGGATAAGCCGGTAGTAGATGTTTCTCTGGAAATTAAGGCTGCGTCCAAGTGGCTGCAGACCCAGTTCGAACGCTCGCATTTCTACCCTGAAATTTCCAAGCGCTACGACAAGAACAAGAATATGATTGTGGACATGAAGCTTCGCATTACGCCGGATTTGGAAACCTGGCTGATGGGCGTTGCGACCGATGTTCGCATCTTAAAACCCGCCTCGCTTAAAGAGAGCGTAAAGGCGATGTTGCGTAAGGCTTTGGAAGAGATGGATGCCTAAAGATGGAATCCCACAATCTTTCTGACTATAATTTTGAGTTTCCCAAGGAATTGATTGCTAGTCGTACGGCTGGCAAGGGAAAGACTCGCATTTTGCATTGCCCGAAGGATGGCGGTGAACGTCGCATTCTGAAGGCTCCTGAAATTGTGGACTTGTTCAAGGCGGGTGACTGCCTGGTGGTAAACAATACCAAGGTGATTCCGGCGCGTCTTTACGGACACACGATGCACGGTGGCGAAGTCGAAACGCTTCTGGTACAGGCGCTGATTCCTGCCGAAGATGGTTCGGCGCGTTACGAGGCGCAGGTGCGCCCTGGCAAGGCATTCAAGGTTGGTCGCGAGCTTGATATTGCCGGCGTCAAGACCGTTGTTGAGGAAATCAAGGAAGACGGCGCCCGTGTGCTGCGCTTTGCGGTGACCCCGGTGGAACTCGAATCGGTGATGAACCGCGAAGGTCACGTGCCGCTGCCGCCTTACATAGACCGCCCCGATGACGAAGACGATAAGCTTGCCTACCAGACGATTTTTGCAAAGTATTCGGGCGCCGTGGCTGCTCCGACGGCGAGCTTGCACTTTAGCGAAGAAATGCTCGATGCTTTGAAGGCGAAGGGCGTGTATGTTGCCGAGGTCACGCTGCATGTGGGACCGGGAACGTTCCAGAACATTTCGGTGGAAGACTTTACCCAGCACAAAATGCACGGCGAACATTACGAACTCACCAAGGAAAATGCCGAGATTATCAACAAGGCAAAACGTGAAGGTGGCCGCATTGTAACGGTGGGCACCACGAGTACCCGTGTTGTCGAGACGATCGCCGATGCGAACGGAATCGTGAAGGCGCAATCGGGCGTGACGCACGCGTTCTTTTACCCCGGTTACCGCTACAAGATTGTGGACGGCCTCTTGACCAATTTCCACTGGCCGAAGAGCAGCCTCATTTTGCTGGTTTCCGCGTTCTATGGCCGCGAAAACACCCTCGAAGCCTACAAAATGGCTGTCGAAAACAAGATGAAGCTGTTCAGCTACGGCGATGGAATGCTGATTCTTTAGAGTCCGCTTTTTAAGGCGGCTTCTGGAATCCAGAACCAGTCGGGTCTGTATTCTAGTTCGTAACAAGCTTCGTAGATAGCCTTGCCCCAGATAAAGGGCTGGGCTTCTTTTTTTAGGAATTCCACAGAAAAGCCGGATTCTTCGCTGTAGCCTTTTAAGAAAGCTTCGGCGGTAATTTGCTCAAAATTTTTGCGATCGTCATTGCGAGCTCCCTGTAAGGGGGCGTGGCAATCTCTAGCTGCGTTAGCCTTTCGCACGGCAGCCGCGTAAGCGAAACTCCGCAGCATTCCCGCGATGTCGGCGGCGGGAGAGCGCAGGCGTCGTCTATAGTCGAGTGTACGGGTTGGTTCTCCTTCGAAGTCGAGAACCGTAAACTTGCCGTCTTTGTAAAGCAACTGCCCCAGATGATAATCCCCGTGAATGCGTTGCGGCGCAAGGAGTTTTGTGTCCGTTCGCTTTTCTGTTGCGAATAGGGATTGCTTCTTCTCGATGATTGACAACAGGTCTTCTTTGCCGTTTGCCTTCAGCAGTGCCGCTAACTTTGCGTAGGGGATTTCTTCGGGTTGTACAGGGGTGCCGATTAAGTCTTTTAGCGCCCGGTGCATTCGTGCGCTTGTGCGTCCGAGTTTAAGGGCGGTCTCTGCGAAAAAGTCAAAATCCGTGTTTTGCGCGTCGGAGAACAGGTCCCAGGCGCTTATGGCGTTTTCGATATGGTTTTCTAGGATGCCGATGGAGTAGGTGTCGCTACCGTTTTGGTATTCGATGTAACCGAGAAGCTTGGGAACGCCTTCAAAGGTGGCTTCGTTTAGCTGCTTGAGAATTTCCTGTTCGGGGTGTATTCCTGCGTGCAGACGGCGAAATAGCTTGAAAAAGTATTTTCCCTTAACGCAGAAAGCTGAATTGCTTTGTTCCGCGTTAAGCGCCGCTGCGGTGGCGAGGGCGTTCTTGTCGAGTGCTCCTACGCGGGTGAAGGTGAATTGCCCGTTGCACGCCTTAAAAATTTGAGAATCCTCGCTGCCACAAAAGCCTTTTGCGAGGATAGCCCCGGTTTTTGATTCGTCTTCGATTGCAGCGTAGAGGTCTTTGGAACCGTTTTCGAATTCGACTTGCAGAATTTGGAACTTGTTGCCGGCGATTTCGGCGGAATCCAATTCGCTAATCTGGTGGATGGATTCTCCCTTGCCCATGAACCAGCGCTTTTCAGAGATGGAGTCGATGGTGGCCATGTTGCGTTACTTGCTTTGGGGAAGTGCCGGGAAATATCCTTGGCTTCTCAGGGTGGCAAGGATTTTGAGTTGGTTTTCGAGAGATTCTTTAAGGAAACCTTCGATGATGAATTCGGGAATCCTTTTTTGCGGAATGAATGCCTTGGGGACGTCTTTGTAGTCGCTGAGTTGCCAGTTGGCTAGCAACTTGGGTAGAAACTGGTCCCAAGGGAAAATGTCTCCCCGCTTCAGGAAAAACCTTGCCGGTTTTTTCCCGTCTTTTTCTTCGAGTAGAAGAGAGCCGTCTTTATAGCAGCAAAAAAGCGCAGCCTGCCGTTCCTCATTCGAGGTGGCGGGCTGCGCGGGAATGACAAGAACCATCTGCAAAGGTGAATCCCTTTAGGCGGCGAGTTCCCGTTGGATTTGCGAGTATTGGTAGCTCGAAATTGCGGTGATCTTGAGAACCAGTTCTCGCGTGATGCCGGCCTTGATTAACGCCTTCGCATACTGGAGTCTGCTTGTGTTCGACATGATTTACCTCACACCATTAGACGTTGTCGATCCTTTATAATTGAAAGATATATTAAATTTTTGACACTGGAAAGACCCAAAAAATTATTTTTTTGCCACGCAATTTTGAGAAAGTGAACCTAACTTGTTGATAGGTAGTGGATTAACAAAATTTTTGCAAATTCCGTAAAATGTGATTTAGATCAATCCCAAGTACAATATTTTGACTTGGTATATTCCGATTTAGACCAAATCTTTCAAAACGGGGAATTGTTTTCGGTAGATTTCCTGGGGGGCGGATTCGATGCGCGCCTGGATGATTTCATCGCCGTTGGTTTGTGCCTGAGCGATGATTTCTCCTTTGGGGTCAATGACCATGGAACATCCATTGTAGGTGCCGTCGGAAGAGGTGCAATTGACGGCAGCGATGTAGACTTGGTTCTCTATCGCGCGTGCTTGCAGCAGCGTTTTCCAATGGGCGATTCTGGCGGCGGGCCATGCCGCCTGCACCGTGATGAGCCTAGCTCCAGCCTTTACGGCGTCTCGGTAGAGTTCGGGGAAACGTAGGTCGAAACAGATGGTTGCTGCTACATTCCAATTTGTGATTTTGAACAAATTAACTTTGTCGCCGGAACTAAATTTCCCTTGCTCCATAAAGAAGGGACGGCGCTTGTCGTAGTAGGCGAATTCCTGCGGATTGTTGGGTTGGTAAACACTGCTATGGTTGAATAGTTTTCCGTTCAAACTTTTGATGCCGGCACCCATTACTGTACATCCGGTCTCGTTGGCAAGCGTACTTAAAAAGTGGGCGGTTTCCCCGGCATCGCTGCTCGAAAAATCTTCGGCGGCTGTTTCCGGGTGCAGGGGCAGGTACCCCGTGGCAAACATCTCCGAAAGAATAATCAGCCCTGGGATGGAATCATTCGGCGTTTTGCGAATGCCTGCGGTCAGTTCAAGGACCTTGGCAAAGTTCTTCGCCTTGTCGTTTGGGGAAATTTCCATCTGTATCAGGTAAATGTCGAGCATACGGTAAATATAGAACTTCGTTGGTAGAACTTAGAACTTAGTTTTTGCTATTTTAAAAAATATGAGATTACGCTCCCTGTTTGTTTTTGTGCTGTTTTTGGCGGTAGCCGTGTTTGCTGCCACTCCGACTCTGATTGTGGGTGTGGTTCTGGAATCGGAAACGGACTTGCCGGTGAAGGATGTTGAGATTGCCTATGTTTCGGGCAAGAAGGTGGGCGAAACGGATTCCGATGGTCGTTTTGAGTTGACGGTCGATTCCAAGAATGCATCGCTCATTTTCAAGAAGCCTGGCTTTGACAGCGTGTCGGTGGAGCTTCAGGACTTTGCGGACCTGTTCGACATGGTGGTGACGATGCAGACGACCGCCGATGTGCGTAACTTGGGTACGAGCACCGTAGTCGGCGGTGGCGGCGACAAGGTGCAGTGGACTTTTGAACGCAAGGTGAATCTCGACAAGCTTGAAGATGCCGCCGGCATGCGCTTTGACGTGACCGAACATCTGAGCCAGATGCCGGGTATTTCGGGACAGAAGGATTTTAGCAGCGCCCTTTATTACGAAGGCTCCCGTGCAGGTGACGTGGCATACCACTTGGGTCGCTTGCGCATTCCGAATATGCGCCACTTGGATGTAGGTTTTCCCGGAAACCTTTCGGTGGTGAACCCGCATATCTTGAGTGGCATAGAAATCCATGACCATTACGGCGAAGGTCCGATCGGTCAGGGGCTTGCAACGTCGGTGCAGTATATTCCCGAACAGACCAAGGGCGAATGGGGACTGCGCGGTACCGCCGGCATTACTCTCCAGGAAGTTGTGGTTGATGCTCCGTGGATGTTCTGGGACAGCTTCCGCTTTGCGTTCCGCAGGCTCGATGACGAAATGCTCAAGAACTTGGGCGAAAAGTTCTTTACCGAGTTCCGCAAGCGTGACGGGGATTGTGTCGAGAATTGCAACGTGAAGTCTTCGGACCCGTTCGATTTGACCGCCTACGATGTGTATGCGCAGTTCAACGGCTCCGACAGCAGCGGAAACACATGGGCGTTGCGCACCTTGTACAGTTCCGACGAGTACAGCATTCACCAGGATACCTCGACAGCGTACGACCAGGTGAACTCGATCGACATCATCGAAGGAAAGCAGGAATACCTGGTGATTGGTGCCGAATATAATTCCCGCTTCGGTACTTCGGCACATGCAGGCTTTGTCCGCGAAGCTATTGGCGATACGCTGCGCGATACGACGGGTTTCCGCAGCACGGCAAATTCCAAGGATGCAGCGACATTTATCGATGGTTACGAGCAGACTCATACGACCTTGACCGGTGGACTCGACAAGAATTTTAAGGGAACGATTCTCGGTTCCAAGCTGAGTGGCGCTGTGCTCTATGAACACCACATCGTGGAACGTAAGTATCCGGACTTTGGCGGAAACCTTTCCGATGATTTCCAGACGGGAGTGCTTTCGGGTGCGGGTAGGCTCAACTGGCAAAGCGACTACTCCCAGAAGATACTTTCTGTAGGTGCCATCGCTGATGCAGGTGAACATGCAGCTGCCCCGACGGCGTCCGTTGACTTTGAACAGAACCTTTCGAAAATCGATACCGCCTACTGGCGCCTGTTTGCAAATGCCGCCTACCGTAGCGACTGGAAACCTTACTATGACGATGGCGACTTGACGGGACGCCTGGAATCGGGTGTGTCTGGCAAGGTGGGTTTGGGCTACAATTCCAAGTACTTTGTGGCGCAGGGCTCCGGCTTTGGCCGTTACTATCCCGATCCGCTGCTTCCGATGCCTAAGGCTTATGCGCAGTACAATGATGTGACCCCGATTGACTTTGCGTGGGTTGCCGGTGCTTCGGGTACGGTTGAATTCAAAACGTCGCATCATTTTTCGATGGCGACGAACGTGAGCTCCGTGTACGGTGAATACGAACTTGATGGCGGCAAGTCGCTCCCGTGGGAAGCCAATTCCCGTTTCGACATTCTGTCGCACTTCCGCTACTATCCGCGCAAGGACTCGATTGTCTCGGTGATCATTACGCACCATGCGGCACTCCATCGTCCGGTGTACTACTACAAAATTACGCCGTCCGATCCGAGCGACCGCAGCAACGGTACGCGCAGGCTCAAGGACTACCACGAGTTTACCGACATGTTCCGCACCGATGCCCGTGTGAACCTGGATCTGTTCGGCAACAAGTACTTCTTCAGAAGCGCACGCTTCTATGTGGAAGTGGACAACATCTTTGCGAACCTGGATGTCGATGCGCTCAAGTTCTTGGGTAGCGAAAACGCCCGCGAACGTTCGTGGGTGACTCGTGACGACAACGAAAACTCCGCCGATGGTTACGACCTGGTTCCGTTCATGGCGAAGGGCATGGGACTCTATGTGCAGTTCGGCGTCGAAGTGCAGCTGGGAATCTAGTGGATTAGAGAATTGGTTTTGTGTGTCATCCTGAGCGTAGTCTCTTTGATCACTTAGCGCTTTAGCGCTTATGTGAGCATGATCCCCCTAGCGGGGAGAAGGATCTAGAATGTCAAAGAAGCAATCTACCAGGGTGTTTTTTTTAGCCGCAATCATCGTGCTTTTCTGTATTCCGGCTTTTGCGCACGAGACGGATTCTCTGTTTGTCCCGCCGAAGCCCGATAAGCCTTTGCGTTTCTGTTCTTCTGTGAAAAAGTGGATTGATTTTGCGACGGCGGATTCCAACTTGGTTGAGATTACGCGTCTCAAAGGTGTGCGCATGGATTTGCGTTACGCGACCTTTGAAAATGTGACGGGACACGACCTGTACTGTGGCGTGCAACGTGCCTTTGTGCATAAGGATGCTGCGGCAAAACTCCGCAAGGCTATCAAAATGATGGAACGCGAAATGCCCGGCTCCGAACTCGTGATTTTTGACGCCTCGCGCCCGCTGTATGCGCAGGAAGCTTTGCGCAAGACGGTGCGCGGAACGCCCTACTCCGCTTATGTGTCGTCGCCTACGACGGGTGGACTCCACAACTTTGGCTTGGCGCTCGACTTGAGCATTACCGACAGCACCGGCGCCCTGCTCGACATGGGCACTGACTTCGATTCGTTCGAACGCTGCGCCGGTGAAGTGGGGGAGGTCGATGCCTTAAAGAACGGTCGACTTACGCAGCAACAGGTTGATAACCGCAACAAACTCCGTAAAATTATGAAGGGTGCCGGCTGGGTTCCGCTTGGCAGCGAATGGTGGCACTTTAACGCATACCCGAGCAAGTTCGTGCGCGAAAACTACCCGAAGTTTCCGCTATAGTACAGTTGCGGTCGCCATCTCTACTCGATTTCGACTTTAATCTCTACGTTTTGCACCCAAGGCTTGGGTGCATTTACTATAGGGTGCAGGATTTTGCGAACGGGGGCGAGGTCTTGTGTCTTGACGTAGAACTTTGCCCAGTGGACATTTTGTACAATGGGCACGAAGGCGTCCACAGGGCCGAGCACCATGAGATTCTTGTTTGCACGGAGAAGGGCTTCAAGCCGTTCGACGGTGTGGCGCAACAAGTCTTCGTCGCGGCTACCGCAACTGATTTCGACGAGCTTGCAGAAGGGCGGGTAGAAGGCGGCGCGCCGGTCTTCCATTTCCTTGTTCGCAAATCCGTTGAAGTCATGGTTCACGGCGAACTGCATCACGGGTTCCGACGGCTTGAGCGTCTGGATAAGAACCAAGCCCTCTCCGCCTGCACGACCCGCGCGCCCTGCCGTCTGGCTGAGCAGCTGAAAAAGCCTTTCGGTGGAACGGAAGTCGGGAATGCCGAGACCGCTATCGGCGCCAACGACCCCGACGAGCTGTACGCCCGGAAAGTCGTGGCCCTTGGCGACCATCTGCGTTCCGAGGAGAATGTTGTATTCGCGGTTGCGGAATGCGTCGAGAATTTTTTCGCTTGCGCCTACGTTCTGCGTGGTGTCGCGGTCCATGCGAATCACCTTCGCATTCGGAATCCATTCTGCGATTTCTTCTTCGAGCATCTCGATGGCGCCGCCCACAAACTCATAAGTTTCAGCGCCGCAGGCGCTACACGGTGTGTTCACCGGGTAAAGGGCGGCGCAGTAGTGGCACATCAGCGAACGGTACTGTTTATGGTAAACGAGCGGAATGTGGCAATGCTTGCAGTAAAGCGTTTCGCCGCATTCGGTACACACGCGCATTTTCGAAAAACCGCGGCGGTTCATGAGGATAATCGCCTGGTCGCCACGCTCAATGCAATCGGTCAATGCTTCACGCAGCGTGGGCGACAACAAAATGCCCTTTTGCTGCCGCATCTTGCTCATGTCCACGATTTGCACCTTCGGGAGAGGTGCCTGCGTAGCGCGTTCCTTGAGTGTGACGGTTTTTAAGTTATTCGCCTGCGCGTTGTAGAATGTTTCAAGGCATGGCGTGGCGCTTCCGAGTACCACGAGGGCGCCATACTTGTACGCCAAGTGGAAAGCCATTTCGCGGGTGTGGTAACGCGGCGCCGGATCCTGCTGCTTGAAAGAGGTGTCGTGTTCTTCATCAAGAATCACCAGGTCGAAATCGAATGGCGCAAGAATGGCGCTGCGGGTGCCGATAACTACTTGCGCATCTCCCCTTAAAATCGAGAGGTATCCTTCGCGCTTCTTGGGCGCGGAAAGCGCCGAATGCAAAACCACAATCGGAACTTGCAGGAAATCTTCGAAGCGCTTGAGCGTTTGCGGAGTGAGCCCGATTTCGGGAACGAGGATTAAAACTTTCTTGTTCTGCTGAAGCGCCTCGCGGGCGAGTTCCTGGTAGACGCGTGTTTTGCCCGAGCCCGTGACGCCGTGAAGCAAAACGCCGCGGAATCCCGTCTTGTTCAGTTCTTCGCAAAGCGTATCGAGTGCGTTAGTTTGTTCTGAAGTGAGCGCCGGGGCATTCGGGGGCGTTGGGGTCGTTGCAGGGGTGTCCCCTGCAGAGGGGGTAGCGGGAGACTCTTGGGGCTCGCGCGAGGGGGAGGCTTCCCCCTTTATAAAAGCCAAAGCGTCCAGGTACTTCTCAAAATCACTGGGCCAGAACACGAACAGCGCTTTCATGGGGGTACTTATATAGTACCGCGCGGTCCATTCGAGCGTCTCCATGTAGCGTTCGCTAAAGCGGTAACCCGATTGGTGCGGGTAGGCGGGGCGCACGTCAAAGCCCGGGCGGTCCTGATGAACCTTACTCACAATGGCGAGTGCCGGCTTTTTACGGGTGGCGAACTGGACCCAAACGACATCTCCGCGCATGAGGCTCACCCCCGTGGGAACGCCGTAGGTGTACACATCGGGTGCCATGGGGATGTACACCTCGCAAAAGTCCGTCAAAGAGGCGGATTTGAGCTTCTGGTGCACTTCTTCGGGGGCCGAGAGTTTGGGAATTCGCTTTGCCACGGGCTAAAAGATAGTTAATACCACAAAAAGCACCTATTTTTCAATCTTTTTTGTTGCAAAAAACTTTTTTTGTTAGATTATAGTATGCAAATCCCCTTTGGGACTTGCCATACTATTGGAGATCTCTATGAGTGTATTTGATGTATTTAAACCGAAGTGGCAGAATTCTAACCCCGCCAAGCGTTTGGAGGCTGTTGCCGAATTGGGTGCGGACAATCAGGATGTCCTTGAACGAATCGCTCTTTCCGATGAAGATGCATCCGTAAGGACTGCAGCCGTCAAGAAGCTGACTCTTATTGCGTCGTTGCAGAAAATTTCGCAGGACGATGCCGATGCAGATGTCAAGCGTCTCGCCAAGAATCGCTATTTGGAAGAAGTCGTCAAGAAGCTCAAGACTACGGCCGAACCGAGTGCCGAGGATCTGTCTTATTTGAGTGATCTCAAGGATACGCATTTTGCAGAAGATTTGCTGAAGAGCGTGAATACCGCCGAAGCGGTGCGCGCCGAGTTGGTGAAGATTTGTGATAAGCAGTCTATTCTTGCTCTAGCCGCTATTCGCGATCTAAACGATGACATTGCGATGACCGCCGCTCGCAAGGTGACTTCGGATACACTGCTCCAGGATATTGCTAAGAATTCGAGACAGCCTGAAGTTCGCAAGGCTGCAAATGAAAGAATCCGCGCCAGAAAGGACGCCGAGGATAACGGCAAGAAGGCTGCCGAACTCTTGGCTAGCAAGCGCGAAGCTTTGGTGCAACAAGCGCACGCTCTTGCGGCTCGTAAGGACCCGCTTGCCGTGAAGTCCCAGTTCGAGGAACTGATGTCTGAAGCCGCTAAGCTTGGCATGGGCGACAAACAGGCGACTGTTGACGAAATTTATGCAAGCTTCAAGAAGTTCTGCGATGAAGCCGATGCCGCACGCATTGCTGCCGAAAAGGCAGAAGCCGAAAAGCAGGCGAAGATTGCTGCGTTGACCGCGTCTCTTGAAGAACTCGAATCTCTGATTTCTGAAAACAAGGTCGCTGACAACTCTGCACGTGTCGAGGCGATTGTTGCTGAATGCACCGAAGGCAAGTCGTTGATGGATGCCGCCTGGATCAAGCGTTTCAACAACGCTTTCTTCAAGGTGCAGGAATTCAACAAGCCCGTCGAAGTTGCCTCTGACGCTCCCGCTGCGGAAAATTCGTCCGCCCGTCCTGAACTGCTGGAACGCCTTAAGGCTCTTGTCGATACCGATGTGAATGACATGACGCACAAGCACTTGAATGTCATTGTTCGCGAATGGGACAAGCTCAATGTAAGCGCCGCCTTGGATGGTGACGACCCGATGCTGAGAGAATACAACGCCCTTCGCGATAAACTCTCGGTCAAGATGAAGGCTTACGAAGAAGACGCTCAGAAGCGCTTCGAAGAAAATTCCGCGAAGCTCAAGGCGATTATCGCACGCGTGAACGCCCTTGATGAAAACGAGGACTTCCGTGAACTGAATAAGAAAGTCCGCGAATTTTACCAGCAGTGGAAGGAAATCGTGGGCGAGAACAAGTTCAAGTACCACGACCTGTGGCAGGAATACAAGGCTGCAACTGCCCGGTTCCAGGAAATGCAGCAGTGGGAAAACTGGCATAACGAAAAGGACCGCGACGACCTGCTCCTTGAAATGGACGAATTGACCAAGGAACCCGGTAGCCAGGCTGTTCTTCAGAAGCTCAAGGAAATTACTAACCGCTGGAAGGAAATCGGACCTATTTCTGCAGCCAAGTTGCAGGAATACCGCGACCATTTCCAGAGCAACTATGAAAAGATCAAGGAAAACTGCGCTCCCTTCATCGAAGAGATGAATGCTGAACGCGTAAAGAACCTTGAAGCAAAGGAAGCTCTTTGCAATCGCATTGAAGAACTTGTCCAGAATAAGGAAATGTTCTGGAAGGACAAGTATAAAGCGATGCAGGAAATCCAGGAACAGTGGAAGGCCATTGGCATGGTGCCGAAGGAAAACGTGGCTGCTCTGACGGAACGCTTTAAGGCGGTAACCGCAGCCTACTATGCCCAGCACAAGGAAAACTTGAAGGCTGAAGACGAATCCCGCGAAGCCAACTACGAAAAGAAGGTGGCTCTCTGCATGGAAGCCGAAGCGCTCAAGGAATCCAATGATTGGAATGCGACTTCGAACAAACTAAAACAGCTCCAGGAATCCTGGAAGGCTGTAGGTCCGGTGCCCAAGAGCAAGTCCGATGAAATCTGGACTCGCTTCCGTACCGCATGTGATTCCTTCTTCGAAAAGAAGCGTGCCCATTTTGAAGAAATGGATGCATCGAAGCAGAAGAATCTGGATGCGAAGAACGCCCTCTGCGAAAAGCTCGAAGCGATGGACGCCGCCGGTCAGGGAACTCTCGAAGAACTCAAGGCTGCCGAAGAGGAATGGAAGACTCTCGGTATGGTGCCGAAGGAAGCTATCGAGACTATCAGCAACCGCTACAATGCGGTTTACAACAAGATTCTCGATCGCCTCGCCAAGGCGGATTCGACGCTTGCCGAAGGTCTCGACGTCATCAAGCAGAAGAAGCTTTCGATGATCGACAAGGTCCGTCAGTTTGCAGAAAGCGCTGGTTCCAACCAGCTCGCCGATGCCGTGCGCGAACTCCAGAAGGAATGGCGCGAACTCGGATTCTGCGGTCTTGAAGACATGAACCTTTACAAGCAATTCCGCGACGTTTGCGACGACTTCTTTACCCGTCGCCGCGACCAGCTCGATATTCAGGAACAGGCCCGCCAGAACAACTTGCAGAAGAAGCTGTTGCTCTGCGAACAGGCCGAAGACCTGCTTACCGATTTGAACGAACAGACGGTTGGTGCTTCGATGAACAAGGTGAAGCATCTGCGTCGCCTGTGGAAGGAAGTCGGTGCCGTGCCGCGTGAACAGTCCGAAAAGACTTGGAAGCGTTTCAATACCGCTTGCGACAAGGTGTTCGCCTTTGGTCGCAAGGACCAGGAAGGTGATGCTGCGCCTGCGGCTCCCGCTGCGGAAGCTCCGGCTGAAGGCTAACCCAACCTTTTCTTGAAATTGAATCGCGGGCTTGTCCCGCGATTTTTTATTTTTGGGCTATGCAATTTCCTCCTTGGACAAGTATTGATGATGCCGCGCGCCTGCTTCATGACGGAGAGGTCGTGGCGATTCCGACCGAGACCGTTTACGGTCTGGCGGGGAATGCCTATTTGCCGTCGGCACTGGCGCAGATTTTTGCGATTAAGGAACGCCCGACGTTTGACCCGCTGATTGTCCACATTTGCGAGATTTCGCAGTTGGCTGACATTGCCGAGAATATACCCGATGCGGCGTATGCGTTGGCGAAGGCTTATTGGCCGGGCCCGATGACGATGATTTTACCCAAGAAGGAATGCATTCCTGATCTTTGTACGAGTGGACTCCCGTCGGTGGCGGTGAGGTTCCCGTCGCACCCGGTGGCGCAGGAGATTATCTGGAAGGCGGGCGTGCCTCTCGCTGCCCCGAGTGCGAACCTGTTCAAGCATGTGAGTCCGACGACGGCGGAACATGTGGCGGCGCAGCTTGCGGACCGTGGACTCGCCGGCATTGTCGATGGCGGCCCCTGCAACGTGGGCGTGGAAAGTACGATTGTCTCTTTAGTGGGCGAGCCGACGGTGCTTAGACCGGGGGCGATTACGCCCGAGATGATTGCAAAAGTCATCGGTGATGTGAAGATTAAGGAATCTACCTCTAAGCCTGGGCAAGCGATGCAAGCGCCGGGGCAGTGCGATACGCACTACCGCCCGCAGGTTCCGCTTCTCTACGGCGAAATTCCCGCTGGCTTTACTCTGCCGGAACACTGCGTGCGGATTGCCTTTGGCAATCGCCCCGGCTTGATTCCTGCGACGCTGAATCTGTCGGAATCGGGCAATATGCTAGAGGCGACAGCCAAGCTGTACGCCTACATGCACGACTTGGACGACCCCAAGTATGACTTGATTCTGGTAGACCCGATTCCGAATGTCGGCGTCGGCATGGCCTTGAATGATCGCCTCAAAAGAGCGAGCATCAAGCTTTAGTCTTTCTTCTTTAAAATCTCGCGGAGTTCGTTCGCGGCGCGTTGCAAGTCGTCGTTGATGATGACGTATTCGTACTTGCCCTTGGTCTTTGCGAATTCCATTTCCTTCTTCGCGTTGTGCAGGCGGAGTTGGATGACTTCTTCGGAGTCGGTGCCGCGTCCACGCAGGCGCTTTTCGAGTTCCGCTTCGCTCGGCGGCAGAATCAGGATGCCGGTGGCGTCGGGGTAGACCTTGTCAAAGTTCACCTTGCCGAACACGTCGAGGTCGAACAATACGCGGTTTCCTTCGGCGAGAGTCTGCTCCACAAAACTCTTCGGCGTTCCGTAGTAGTTGCCGTGGACTTCGTTCCATTCGATGAGTCCGTCTTCCTTGATGAGCTTTTCGAATTCTTCCTTGGTCTTGAAGAAGTAGTGGACTCCGTTGACTTCACCTTCGCGCGGGGCGCGGGTGGTTGCAGAGATGGAATACTTGATGTCCGGAAAATCCTTGATGACCAGGTCCTTGAGGGTGGTCTTTCCAGCGCCACTCGCGGCGCTCATCACAAAAAGTTTGTTCTTCATAGTACTATAAAATTAAAGATTAATAATTAAAAAACAATTCACACTTCACATCTCTTACTTCTTGTCTTCGATGTAAAGCGGTCGCTGCTTGACTTCGTCGTAGATGCGTCCGATGTATTCGCCGAGGATGCCAATCGAAATGAGCTGCACTCCCGCGAAGAATACGATGGCGGTCATAAGCGATGCCCAGCCGGGAACCGTTGTGGCGGGAGAAAGAATCTTTTCGAGGATGGACCAGACGAAAACGCCGAAGCCTACGATAGCGGCGAACAACCCTAGATAGAAGCTGAGCTTGAGTGGTGCGGAACTGAATCCGGTGATGCCGTCGAAGGCGAGTCGCACCATTTTCTTGAGAGGGTACTTGGAGGTGCCTGCGGTGCGTTCGGCTCGGTCGTACTTGACGCCGATTTTCTTGAAGCCTACCCAACAGACGAGTCCGCGCAGGAATCGGCTGCGCTCGGGCAGGTTCTTGAGCTGGTTCACCACGCAGCGGTCCATGAGGCGGAAGTCGCCGGTGTCAGGCGGAATGTCGATGCTCGTGAGCTTTCCGATAAGGCGGTAGAAGCAGAAGGCGGTAAAGCGTTTGAAGATGGTTTCGCCCTTGCGCTTGTTCCTCTGGGCGTAAACGACCTGGTAACCTTCGCGCCATTTTTCAAGCATCTCGTGGATCAAACTCGGCGGGTCCTGCAGGTCGCCATCGATAATTACCACTGCGTCGCCGGTACAATGGTCGAGACCGGCGCTGAATGCCGCCTGGTGACCGAAGTTTCGGCTGAAGTTGATGATCTTGTTATTTGGGTTGCTCGGCAAAAGAGATTCCACGATTTCGCGGGTGCGGTCCTTGGAACCGTCGTTCACGAAAATCAGTTCATGCTCGATGTCCTTGAGTTCTTCTTCGAGAACGCGGTAGGTCTCGGCGACGATTTCTTCTTCGTTAAATACCGGAATGATTACAGATAGAAGCATGATTTACCTAGGGAATAAGCGCGGGGTTTACGATGTCGACGTGGTCGCAGTCCTTGTCTTCGTAAGAATTTGTAACGAGGGTAAGCGTGTTCACCTTTTCGACATTGAGTTCGATATTCTTCAACGGGGCGAGTACAAATCTGCCGCTGTCGTAAATGACTTTGCCGTCGGCAACGATTTGCAGCTGGACTCCGTCGCTGCAAAGCGATTCCTCGTCGAGGCCGTAGCCCATCTTGAAGGTCTTGTACTTGCCGCCAATGTTAAAGACGGTCTCGGAAGAGGCGTGTGTGCCGAAGCCTTCGCTATAGAACTTGCCGCCCACTTTAAAGGCGTTGCCTTCGAGAGAACTGTTCTTGTGGAGGGTTCCCCACGCTTGCTTGTGGTGCGCGTAAGGTAGCTCTGTAAGCCGCATAGAACCGTTTGCGCCGTTGAAATAGAACTTCGGTACATCTGCCATGATTTTGCCGGTTTCGCGGTTCATTACGACAAATTCCATCTGGTTGTAGCCGGAGAGGAGCTTGTCTTCGCTGATTCTTCCACCGATGCTTCCGAAAACATAGCTGGCATGGGCAAGCGTGTCTCCGTTCGCAATCACGATGTAGTCCCAGTTGCTTGCGACGGCGGATTTTTCGTTCAGGCTGATGCTGTAGCGAAGAGCCGCTTTAGTTTCAACGGAGTCTTCCTGGGCGGCCTCGACGAATTCCAGGTCGCGAACGGCAATGATGTTTTGCGGATTGAATTCCTTGCGCCCGTTGAACTTGGCGATTTGCACCCAGTAATTATTGGTGATTAGGATGTTCTTGACGCCTTCCAAGTCCATGTCGCGTTCAAAGATGTCGCAGGTCGTGGCGATTCGGTGCTCGACCGCCTTCTTGTGGTAGGTGTGGCTGTCCCAGCAGTCCAGACCGCGGATGTAGTAGACTTCGCCCTGGTACTTGTCAATCAGGTTCCTCAGTTCGCTGGTTGACATGTTGCGTGCGCGATCGTAGTGAATGGAAGAAATCCCGTAGCCCACAAAATGCCAGGGGCGACCATAGATGAACATCCTGTCTTTTTTCGGCTGTTCCGCGAGCCATCCGAGGATTTCGTGTTCCTCGATAGTCAGGTGGTTCCTGTTGTACATGATGTTCTTGTTGAAGTCTTCCTTGTAGTGGAATGTCCAGGCGGTGAAAAGGAAACCTGCGACGAGTGTGACTAGGAGTGCGGTGATGGCGTTCTGCTTCACGTTCTGTCCACTCATCGATTCAATCAGCTTTTCTACAAGGTGCGCGACGGGGAGTGCTCCGACAAAAGCCATGGACGGGAGCATCACCAGACTGTAGCGCTGATTGATTTGGATGCTGAAGTCTCCTGAGACGTTTTCGAGAATGATGTAGGTTTGAATATGGTACAGTAACAGGAAGGCTAAGACTTTGAGATAGAAATAGTCCTTTTTCTTGATTCCCAGGATGGTACGCAGGAGCAAGTAGATGGCTCCCGCAGCAAAGAGGTAGTTGAAATAGGTGAGGAATGGATTTTCGAGTTCGCCTTTGCTGTTAAGCGGCTTGGTCATTTCAGCCCAGTTGCGCTGCAGGTCTTCTAGAAAGTGACCGTGGGCTTCGAATTCTCCGCCCTGGAAACCGAATCCCTGGAAGTAGCTGATGGTCAGGAGCGCGGGTACTGAGAATACCGAAAGCAATACGAAGAAGGTGGGCGCCTTTGCGCTCTTGCTGTCGAGAAGCTTGGGGAGGGCGAAAACAATGAAGGCAAGCAGGCAGAAGGCGGTTTCTTGCCTGGTCTGCACAAAGAAGGCGAGGACTAGGGCGAGGAGTGCCCAGTGCTTGATGGTGTTCCTGTCATAGGCCCACTTGAAAAGTAGGAGCGATAGTGCAGAAAGGAAAATATAGAGAGGTTCCACCGACATGGCTCGGAATTGGAAAAGAACCGTGGGCTGGAGTGCCGTAAGCAGTGCCGCGAAGAAGGCGAGCAGGGGCTGCCTTGTCCAGGCGACCACCGCAAGGAACATGAGAAGAACTGCAAGCGGAAGCATCAGGAGTTCCATGTGGAAAATCCAGTGCAGGTCGTTTCCCATCAGGGGCATGCCGAGCAGGTACAGGAAGGCGAGTCCCTTGGTCTTGAAGCTGTTCGAGGTGGCAACGCAGTTCAGCTTGTCGTCTTCGAAGAAGCCCTGGTTGCAGGTTCCCGATTCATGGTTGTAGTACATGTTCTGTGCTACCGACATGAAAACGCTCTCGTCGCTTTGGACGCGGTGACGAGCCTCGATTTGGGTGCCGGCGAAAATTGTAATCGCGGCGGTAAAGGCGAGCATCAAGATTGAAATGCGTTTCTCGGGGAGAATCCCCTTGAGCCATTCCCCAAAGTCCTTGTTCAATATGGAGAACAGGACGATGGCTGCAATGAATTGCACCACGAATAGCGGCAGTGGAAGGTTTAGATCCAGCTCCTTGATGGTGTTCTTGTGACCGATGTTTGGAGCAAGATAAATCAAAAACGGAATCGCAATGGTGACCAGGAGACCTACGATTGTTCCCGGATGCGCCAAGTTCTTCAAAAGTCCTGTTACGAAAGCTTTCATTTTATAAATATAAATAATGAAGGCGCCCAAAGGCGCCTGGTTCTTAGTGAATTATTCAGATTTCATTTTTGTGTGAGATTTACTTCTTCTTTTTGCTGGATTTCTTGCTCGACTTTTTCGAAGACTTTTTGGAAGCCTTCTTCGAAGATTTCTTTGTCGATTTCTTCGCGGCTTTCTTTTTGGCGGCGGGCTTAGACTCTTCGACCGGAGCAGCTTCCGGTTCGGGCTCGGCTACCGCTTCGGTGGCTTCGGGCGCTGCCGCTTCTTCTGCGGCGGGCTCTTCGGCAGGGGCTTCTGCAGCGCTTTCTTCGGCGGCGGCAGTGTCGGGTTCTGCGGCGGGGCTTTCTTCAACCGGTTCAGTAGCAGATTCTTCTTCCGCAGAGGTCGTATCCTCGTCCGTTGCGGTCTGTTCGTCGAGCTCGCTGTAGGCTGCCGTGTAGGGCTCTTCCGAAGAGGAACTGCTTACGTTTTCCGCATTTTCCTTCTTCTCTTCGATTTGTTGCTCGTCGGATTTGTACTTTCTGTCGTGAGACAGTTCGAAACCGACGGAGAGTTGGAATGCGATACGACCGGAGGAGACGCGGAACTTGGTCTTGGAGCTTTCGTAGGACTTTAGCATCGAGGCGTAGTCGTAGAGAACTTCGATTCCGATGTTGTAGGGCAGGTAGGTTCCGATGCCGCCTTCGACGAAGAAGTTGAACGGACGTTCCCACCAGTTGCCATCGCCAGTCAAAGGCACTAGGTAGCCGACTCTTGCGACTGCGTAGGGAGAGAATATCTTATCCTTATTGAACATGCCGAAGGCGATGTTGCCCCATACGGGGAGTGCACCCGGTGTCGCTTGCTGAGAGCCTTTCTGTTGAGCGCTCTTGTAGCCGAGACCGAAACCGTAGTGGATGGGACTGAATTCGGCGGCGAAATTCATTTCTGCTCCACCGGCGAATATGAGCTCAGTGCTCCATTTCTTTTCTTGCTTCACTCCATTGACGTCTTTTTCGATGTTTACTTTGGAGGGTAAATCGAGCTGGAGGATGGGCCTGATTTCGAATGCGCTGGCTAATTGCGAACAAATGAATACGAGGGCCAGGGAAAGGATTTTGTTGTAAAATTTATTTTTCATAAGTTCTCTGTGTTGTTCCTCTTGCGGGTGAAAGATAACTAAATCTAGCGGCAATAGTTGAAGAAAATGCTATTTTTTTATATTTTTACATATACGATTTTTTGAGGTTAGGATATGATGCGAATTTTAGGAATTTTGCTGACCGTAATGGTGTCTTTTTCCTTTGCGGTGGAAGAGCATGGAACTGTTTTTCCGATAACGGAAACGGCTGCAGTCTATAACGCCAACGACAACTATTTTGAATCAACGAATCCCGATAGGGTCCGTTTTAGCTATAAGCCCTCGAAATCGGGTTCTTGTACCGTAATATCATCTTACGAAAGCAGCTCTTTTTTACGGTATCTCTACTATTATGGAACGGATAACACTTTTTCTAGTATTGTAAATAATGCTTCTAGTTACTATAGTCCCAGCGTTTCCTTTTACTGCGATGCGGGTGAGACCTATTATTTCGAAGTTTATGTGTATAACACAAGCTATTATTCATATAATTTCAATATCAAGGGGACCGTAGAGGATATTTCCATTGTGTCCGTGCAGGGAAAAACACTTCCAGATACGGTTCTTACGGGCAAGTCCTTAAGTATTTCGGCTTCTGTGCCCACGGGGCAACGCTTTTTGGGGTGGAAAATCGAGACGGGAACAGGTTCGTTTGCAAATGCGAATAGTCCGTCGACGACTTTTTCTCCGACTTCCAAAACGGCAAAATTGAGTTACGCTACAGAAGCGGCTTCGATGTACTCGATTACGACAACGATCACGAGCTATAGCGCGGCGCAGCATTTCTATTCGGTTCCGTATGGTGAAATTCGCCTGTTCTTTGTCGCTCCTTCCGATGGTGGCTATATCATCAATGTGGCAAGGCCTTCTACGGATAGGTATTATGTTTATCGTTATAGTAATGGAAGTTTTTCATCCTATTCTGCCTATGCGACCCCAATCGCGGATTGGGCTGACACGCTCAAACTTTCTAAAGGCGATTCCATTTTCTACAAGCTGGAAAACTACTATACAAGTGATTCTCTTGAGCTGTTCAAGGTGAACTATGTTAAGACAGATGTTTATACGGTCACAATCGAAAGCGAGTCTTCGCATTGCACCCCGTCTGCAACAACGCTAGAAGTTGTGAAGGGGCAGTCCGCCTTTTTTGAGGCATCCGGTGATTTAGGTTATCGTCCGAATGGGTGGAAGTTCGTAAGCGGTTCGCACAAGTTTGGCGATTCTACCGCCTATACGCTCCGCGACACCATTCTGTCAAATACCAAAATCAAGTTGCTCTGCCGTGAAGCCAAGCTGATTGATGTTTCCGAAAAGGTCCAGAAGTTTACCCCGAAGAACGATTTTTATGAGGTTTCCCCGGCGAATGGAATGCGCTTCAGGTATGTGGCTCCGACGACGGACCTCTACATTCTGCGCACGCAGCCGGGTGATTTCTCTGGAACGTACCGGTATTATGGAACGGACGATACCTTTACGACTCCTATAAAAACGGTGTCCAATTCAAGGGCTTCGTCTTATGTGTATGTGAAGCCTGCGTCAAAGAATGAAACAACTTATTTGAGGGTTGACCCCTATTCTTCGAGTTATTACGGCGATGAGGTCTCGGTCTTTGTCGAAAAGGCATCCATTGTAACCATTGATGGAGGTTCTCCTGATACCGTTTCGATGGGTCAGTCGATGAATCTTTCGAAGACACTTTCTAGAGGCGAACATTTCGCGGGCTGGAAAATCAATTCGGGTATGGGCTCCTTCAGCGACAAGAACGATCGTGCGGCGACCTTCATTCCGACATCTGCGGTGGTAAAACTTTCGAGCAAGACAACGACTCTCCCTATTTATGAACTGACGAACAAGTACAAGGGATTTTCGTATACCGACAATAGCTGTCAGTCAGGATATTACAGCTACTATGGAATCCGTTCGTCGTACAAGGCGACAGATTCGGCTCTGTATGCCCTTGTCTATAGGACGGCGAGGAATACGACCGCCTACCGCTTCCAGGACAGCACTTTCAGCTCGTATGCCAACAGTAGCAGCTGCTCTCCGTCTGGAACCGAGATGGAATGTAAGATGTTGCTAACCCTGGATGCGGACTCGATGGCGTATTTCCTAATGGTTCCGTCGGGAGATGCTACGGCGGATTCCGTGTATGCGAAGGTCCTGAAGACGGTGAAGGTGAGCGCAGATATCGTTGGAGATGGCTATGCTTATGTCGGTTCTTCTTATAACCGCAACTACGACTCCACCTATGTGTCGGGGGATTCTGTTCCCCTGCGGGCTTCTGCGTCGGGCTCCTTGTCCAGGTTTAAGTATTGGCAGAAAGTGTCGGGCTCGTGCAAAATTGTCGATTCGACCAAGGCTTCCACCTATGCGGTGGTAAGTGGAAACTGCCGCGTGAAGGCGGTCTTTGGCGAAGGTACGGTGTACACGATTACAAAGACCTCGACGGAGTATACGACGGCTGAACATTACTATTCTGGCAGTGTCGGCAGTGCCGTCCGCTTCAAGTTTGTGGCGCCTTCTGCGGGAACCTACGCCTTTGTCTTTAGCCGAGCCAAGAGAGCCCTTTCTTATGCCTACCGGTACGATTCGTCCGATTTCTCCTCGACGACTAATTCCCTAAGTGGCTACGACATTATTGTGGATTCCTTGAAACTTGCCAAGGGCGACTCCGTATTTTATGTATTCCAGAACAGCTATTCCTCGGATAGCGAAGTGCCCTTCTGGGTGAGCTATTCGACATCCAGGGCGTCCATTGCGCTTGAAGGCGGAAAGAATGGCGTTGCGATTCCCTCTGGGGGGTATCCGAAGGCGTGGGCGAATGTGGGGTATCCTATCGATGCGATGGGCAAGGCGGGCTACCGTTTCTACCGTTGGAAGGTCGTCTCTGGAAACGGAACCTTGGCAGATTCCAAGTCGAAGATGACGACGGTGTCGGCGAAGGATACGATTACGGTGAAAGCTTCGTTTAAGGCAGGGGAATCCTATGAGCTGACAGAGACCAAGACGAAGTACAACTTCCGTGAAAACTACTATAGCGATTCGACCTATTCGATGATTCGGTTCGTATGGTATCCGCCAGATACGAACGCCTACTTGCTCACCATTACGCATGTCGATACACTCAGTGCGCAAATCGCGAATTTCGGCAGGGATTCCACCTATAAGACGGCGGGCAAGAGGTATACCGTAGAGAGCGACACTTCGGTCATTGTGCAGGGAATTCCCGGAATTCCGGTCTATTTGGGCATTGAAGATTCTCGTACCAGCGAGTATCCGGACAAGTCCTTTGCCGTGCAAATCCGCAAACCCTATGTGATGTTTGTGGAATCTAATCAGGGGCGCGCCATTCCTTCGGGCAATGTCTACCTTGAACCAGGCAAGGATACCACTGTGACAGTGTCGCCTTATGGCGGTTTTGTGTTTGACTCGTGGACCTTGGTGGAAGGCAAGGCCAAAATCGAGAACCCGTCGAATGTTAAAACGAAGGTGGTTCCCCAGTCGGAATACTGCCATATCAAGGCAAACTATGTTCTCGACTTCACGGTGGACCCCTCGATTGAAATAACGGGACTTGACCTGAGTAACCATCCGGGCGTCTGTGCGGAAGTCTCGGTGACTGACGAAAATACGGGACGCCCCATCTACGGATTGGACTCGACGAACTTTATTTTGTTCCAGGACAATAAGTCGCTACCGATTCAAGTGACGAGCATCCAGGACTTTGGCGGTGTTGCTGTGGCTCTCGTGGTGGATGAAAGTGGCTCCATGGGTTCGCAGGATATTGCAGATGTCAAGACTGCGGTTCGTGCGTTCATCGATGCCATGGGACCTTCGGACAGGACGACCTTGATTGGTTTTGAAACTTCGGCGAGAATTATTCAGCCGATGACATCAGATAAGAGCTTGTTGTATGCTGCGACCAACCAGATTCATTCGGGTGGCGGTACGGCTATTACCAATGGTGCCTATGCGGCACTGGAAGAACTGGCGAACGAAGCGGGTTCGACGACGGTCATTATATTCTCGGATGGCTATGGACCTGGTGACTATTCGACCGAGGAAATTGTAGAAAAGGCGTTCTGGCAGAATACGGTGATTCATTCAGTGGGTATTGGCTCAGGGGCTTCTCAGGAACCGTTGAAGGGAATTGCCGAAGGCTCTGGCGGTACATTTGCTGTGGCTCCTTCTGCAAACGAACTTGCCGATATTTACGCTTCTATTCAGAGCTCCGTGCAGGCGAAGTACATCCTTTGCTACCAGAGCCCGGATACCGTCTTGAACGGGGATACCCATGAAGTGATCGTCAAGACGGACTTTGTAAACAAGAACGATGTCGATACGGCTTACTGGAGCGAAGATTATCTGCCTCCGCAGGTGAAACTCACCAAGGAAACATGGAAGAAAGTGGGCGTATCCCAGAAGCAAAGGGATAGCCTCGAAATTACAGTCTATGTGACTTCGAAGGTGCCTGTCGTTTCGACAAGAATCTATATCCAGAAATCCAATACCTACCGTCAGTCTTTTGTTTCTTACGAAATGGAACATGTCAAGGATAGCCTGTGGCGTTTCGTGCTCCCTGCGTCAAGCGCGGTTGCTCCGGGAATTGACTTCTATGTGATGGCAACGGACTCTCTAGCCCTGATAGGAAAGGCTCCGCTGATTTCGAACCCCGCACGCGAACCTTACTCGATTCCGATCAAGAACGATGTCCCTGCGATAGAATTCACCGGTGTGGAATGTATCGATACGACGGGTGGCTCCGGATATCTGGCGTTCTACATTACCGATGACGATGGAATCTACAAGTCGTCCCTGTATTACAAGGATTCCTTGGCGGTTCTGTTCCGTGAAGCTCCGATGAGTAGGTCGACGGAAGACGTCTGGGTCGCTGAAGTCCCGGCGGAGGCGTTCAGTGCTAGCTCGCTGGAGTATTATGTCCGCGCGATGGATGCCGACGGTTCGTCGGTCCGCTACGACAAGAAGAGCAATCACAAAATTGAGGCTTGTAAGGACGGCTACAAGGTGCCCGATGTCGAAGACGAAATTAAAATTGTCTCGATGGATGAAGAAAATATTTCTCGAAATACCCCCTATATCGGGCTTACGCTTAAGACGCAGGATTTCTCGTTCCGAGTGGATACCGCTAGGGTGAAACTTTCCTGCCTTGTTTCGGGCGACATCGAAAACAATATCAAGCTTGTTGAGACGAAGAGTGGGTTCTTCATGAAGGATTCCATTCCCAAGAACGAAAAGTCCGCAAAGCGTGACAATGGGACCATCTCCTGCGCCCCGATAGACACCCTGGTCGCTGAATATAAGGATCCCGCCTACAAGACGGTTGTCTACGACACCGTGATTATCCATGACATGATTTCGGTGTCCTATCAGTTTATTGAGGTGAAGTCCGATGACGACCTGGATTCCGTAGAGACGACCATAAACGCCCCATTCCGTATAAGGGTGACTGCGGAAAGCAAGTCGGTGAGCAAGGTGGACACCTTGAAACTCCTCCTGTTTACGGACCAGGGCGATTCGCTGTGGGTGAAGGCGATTGAAACGGGCAAGTATTCGTCTGTGTTTGAATATGTCGGCAAGTTCTACTTCGTAGAAGACTCGACGTTGCTGAAGGATTCGCAGCTTGATGCCGTATTCGACTTGGATACGACTTATAACCGTGTCAAGATTCAGGCGCAGATTGCCGGGGATTCCTCGGAACTGGATACGCGCGATTCCTTGATCGTGTTCTCGAACTATGTGCCCGCCGATATCGCTGAAATTTACGACGCCGATTTGGACGGTCACGCCGATTCGATAAGGATTCACTTCAAGAAGAAACTCGAGTCGATGGTGGCTGGAGTCGATACCGTCTACTGGAACGCTGCTGGTGGTGAATGGCGCAAAGTGCCTAAGAAACAGCTCAAGATGGGCGACGACGATTACTGGATTGAGGCGAAGCTCAAAGACGAGTTCGAGTATGGCGCGACGGCTGCCGATTCGGCAAATCCGCCTTACCTCAGAGTGAAAAAGACTGAAGACGACTTCTCGCAGAAGGTCAAGCTGGTCGATCATGTTGGTGCTGTTCCGGCAAAGGCGGAGAAACGTCCTGGCTCGCTTTCGATGATGGAGTTTATGGACCCGAAGGCTGAAGTTCCGCCGGATACCATCGTCGTTACGCTCTCGGAACCGATTCACAAGGTCAAGAAGGCGAAAAACGACGAATGGAAGAAGCTGTTCTATCATAGCGGCGATTGCGATGAAACCAAGGAATCGCCGATGAACCTCGCCAAGGAACCCATGGTCGATTCGACGGGCTTGGTTTGGACGCTGATTCTAGCCGATTACAATATGGTAGTCGGAAATTGCATCCGTACGAACCCGAAGGCCGCCTACGAGGACTCGTCCAAGAACTCAATGGGTCATGGCGGTGTCGAGGTGGAAGGTGACGATGGTGACCGGTACCTGTACGAAGTGACTCCGGTTCCGTTTGTAAGTGGAATGGATAAGGGGGCGAAGTGGATTCCGCCGAAGGGAGATTCCTGGGTCAAGGTCCCCGATACGCTTTCCACGATTAAGGTGGCAAGCATTGCGCCGTACAAGGCGTATATCACCATTTTTGACGGGTATTCCAATGTAGTGGCATCGTTCAAGCAGACTTTCGGCTATGACGGCGAAATGAAGCAAAAAATCCGCGGAAATGACATGGATAGGTCAAAAATAGGGTTCCTTTACTGGGATCAGCGGACCAATGAAGGGCGAAAAGTGGGTACCGGGGTCTTTATCTGGCACATTGACTTTAAGTTTAATGACGGCCATACGGAGTATCGTCTGTTAAAAACGGGAATAAAAAGAAAGAAATAACATTGAAATTCCCTAAAAAAAGCTAAATTTGGGTCGCTTATTTTATGGGCGGCTCATCGCTCGTTATTCTAAAGAGAGGTTAAAAAGTGCAAGACGCGTTGGTTACAAAAGCGGCTGACAACATTCGAATCCTTTCCGCTGCCATGGTGCAGAAGGCAAAGTCCGGACACCCGGGGGGAGCCATGGGCGCAGCAGACGCCATTACGCTCCTCTATTCGGAATTTCTCCGTTTTGACCCCGAAAACCCCTACTGGGAAGCCCGCGACCGCTTCTTTATGGACCCGGGCCACATGTCCGCGCTCCTGTACGGCGAACTTGCCATGCTCGGCAACCTCTCGATGGATGACCTCAAGAATTTCCGCCAGCTCGGTTCCCGCACTCCGGGTCACCCCGAAGTCGAAGTCGCCCTCGGCATCGAAAACTCCTCGGGGCCGCTCGGTATCGGTCATGCCGTAGCCCTCGGTAACGCGATTGCCGAACGCTTCATGGTCGAACGCTTTGGCGACATTTTGCAGCACAAGGTGGTCTGTCTCGTGTCTGACGGCGGTCTCGAAGAAGAAATCGCCTACGGCGTGGGCCGCATTGCCGGTCACCTCAAGCTTTCGAACCTCATTTTCTTCTACGACGCGAACCAGGTGCAGCTGTCCTGCAGGGTTGAAGACGTGATGAGCCACGACTTCAAGAAGCAGTACGAAGCATGGGGCTTCCGCGTGATTGATGTGGCTGACGGTCACAACATCGCTGAACTCCGCAAGGCTTTCAAGGCAGCTTGGGCCGAAACTGAAAAGCCGACCATCATCATCGGTCACACCACTATGGCAAAGGGCGCTATCGCCGAAGACGGTAAGTCCTTCGAAGGTGCCGTTTCTACCCACGGTCAGCCGCTCAACGCAGCAGGCGCTTCTACCGACGCAACCGTGAAGAACCTCGGTGGCGATCCGGCCGATGCATTCAAGATTTTTGACGACGTGAAGGCTGGCTTCGAAGCCCGCAAGGAAGAACTTCGTAAGGAAGTCGCCGAATGGAAGAAGGCCAAGGCTGCTTGGGACGCCAAGAAC
>JAFXRC010000053.1 GCA_017526585.1 Fibrobacter sp.
ACCACATAATGCGGCTTCACGTTTTCCTTGGCGTAGTCAAAGTACCACCAGCCACCGTCGTAGACATGCGCCGGCATAAAGCGGTTCTGGTAGTTGGAATCCTGGAAGTCGTCGAGCAGAAGCGCGCGGCTTTCTTCGGCGAATGTACTGGACTTAGACTTTTCACCCGCAACCACCTTCAGGTAGGTGCTGCTGGTGTCGCCATCCTTGGCGTCGGGAATGAACACGAGGCTCAAGGCGCCTTCAGGGAGCGAATCCAACGAGAAGTCGCCCTTCTTGACCTTGGCGGAATGTTCCATGCCGCGAACCTTGACCGTGCCGTTGAGCGACTTGTCGCCTACGCTGCCAGAAACCGCAGCCATTTTCTTGAGCTTGTCCTTGCCGAGATCGACGCTTTCGCCGGCGACCTTCACCAAGACCTGCAGGGCTTCACCTTCGAGTCTCGCCTCGAGCGTGTAGTCTCCATCGGCAACACCCTCGATAGTCACGTTTCCGTTCTTGTCGGCTTCGACGTCATAAGCGGCGGAGTCATCGAGACTTTCGCTGTCCATCAGGCGCACCCTCGCAAGGGCCGCAGGGGCAGCTTCTGCCGTCAAAATCTGAGCTGTAATGGCGTTGCCCGCCTCGGTGCCGCTGGGGCCACCGCCAGCCGTCTTGGTTTCGCTACATGCCAAAAGACCCAATCCCAAAGAAAGGGACAGGGCAGCAACAGAAGCTATCTTTGCCGCGCGGGCAATATCAATAGGTTCGCGTAGCATACCCCAAAAATACAAAAAATCAAAAGCCTTGCGCATTATGCCCCCCTGTTTTGCGGAGCGGCTCCCGTATCGGGGTCATCCACCTTGTCGGACAGCGGGAACATGGCAATATTCAAAGCGTATACACGGTCGGCGCGTTCACTCTTGCGGGCAAACTGCAAAAGTCCGCGGCGGAATTCTTCGATGCGGTGGCGAATTTCGGGAAGGTCGTCTTCGTCGGCGGTAAACACGACCGACGAGATGTCGCGATCTTCGGGCTTGTGGCGGTCAATCGATTCCTGGGCAAGTTCAAGCGTATGCCTGTGGAAGTCGCGAACCGCCTGGCTCTTGACTTCGCCGCCGGTACTGATGATCTGGTCGGTAATGTTCCAGCCACCGTTACCATCGGGAACGACAAGCCCAAGCTGCTTCAAGATGCCAAGCGCCGAGCGGGCCTCGTCCTGCGAAATGGCAGGGCTCAGGCTCTTGCCGAGCTTGCCTATGTCGCTCGTGTCCTTGGTGATGCCGATTAGGGCGCGGAGGGCGGCACAGGCCCAGCTGCCAAAGTACGAAAGCTCCGGTGCAGAAAGCACGCGGGTCTCCATAGAGCGCAGCTCCATGAGGCGGTAGTAAAGTTCCGAAAGGGCCTGCTTCGCCTTGGTCTTGTTGAAACGGTACAAAGTCTTGAAGTATTCGGCGCGACGGTCGTCCAAGCCGCAAAGACGGATAAACGCAGGGAGCGTTCCCTCGTTCAAGTGGCCTTCTTTCTGGAACACGCGGACAAGCCAGGCCGGGTCCACGCCAGTCTTCTGGCCGAGATAACGGTACGAGGTGAAGGGGTTGTCTTTCTTAGTCTCGACAAACCAATCCTTCAAGAACTCACGATATTCCAAATAGTCTAATACTTCGGGCATGTCTATAATTTACCCAAATTAAGATAGAAAATGTTTACATATTACAAAATGCTGACGATTTCCGTTGCATTTTTTACAACAGCAATTCTCAACACCCCGAAAGTCAAAAATTCACCGAAAAACGGATTTTTCGGCGATTTTCGTCAAATTTCGCGATTTTTGGGGGTACTTACAACACAATGCCCGTATCGCGCTCAATGACCGTCTCGCACGCCGCCTTGAAGGTTTTTTCCGTTGCGATGATGGTCACGGTCTTCTTCGCGCGGGTAATGCCCGTATAGACAATCTGGTTGTTCAGAAGCGGATGCCCCTCTTGCGAAGGCAAGAACATAGTCACATGGTCGTACTCGGAACCCTGCGACTTGTGAATCGTAATCGCAAAAGCGCTTTCTATGGCATCGGGCGGGAACCATGCTAGCGGGTAGAAAACATAGCCCGTTTTACCGGAACCCTGCTTCTGGAGCATAATGTAAGGAGTGAATTCCTTATAGACCACAATGCCCGTATCACCATTGTACAACTTATACATCGCCTGGTTCTGGGTAATAATCAGCAGCTGTCCAGGGAAATACTTTCCGCGTAGTTCACTCGGCGCATGCTCCTTAACGAGCTTACCAACAGAATCGTTGATTTGTTCAACACCGAAGACGCCGCGACGTTCCGCAGACAGGATTCGTTTCTGTAAGGAAAGTTTCCAGATGGTATCGCAATTGACCTGACAGGGATTTTCCGGGTCAATTTCGGAGGCGAGCTGCGGAAGATTCTCGAAATCTCCTACCCAGTATTTCAGGAACTTGTCGAGAATTTCGGATTGTTGCTTCCGGGTTTTCTTTTCGGTCGGAAGCGAATTGTAGAACACATCGTTTTCCGGCAATGTCTTTGGAGGGGTCGCTCCCGCAATCGCAGGATGCTGAGAAAACTCATGCTCCTTCATGGCAACGCCATCCAAGGCACAGGCTTTGATTTCCTTGGCCAAATTGCCTATTACGGAATCGTCGGTAAAGCGAATTGATTTTACCAGCTTGACACAGAAATTCTTTTTCGATTTCGGCTTCAGGATTTCGCCCAGTACAGCTCCCGCATCAACGGAGGGCAACTGGAACGGATCACCTAGTACAAAAATTCTTGCGTTTTCGGGAACGGCCTGCAAAAGCGACGCGAACAAGTTGATATCGATCATGCTCGCTTCATCTATCACGAAGATAGACTTTTCAGAAAATTGCTCCTTCGCATTGTACGAGAATCCATTGCTCGATCTAGAATACTTGAGCAATCGATGAATCGTGGAGCCCTCCAAATTCGAGAGTTTCTCGTAGACCTTCGAATTGAGCTTGTATTCATCCTTGATTCCCTTTAGTCCATTCTGTAGACTTTCCTGCATTCGGTCTGCAGCTTTGCCGCTAGGGGCAGCAAGATAGATGTCATAGTCACACATCTCGTCATTCGGAGTTTTCAGGTCTTTTTTGGTCAAAAGGCTCCAAAGGATGTAGAGAACAACCGTTGTCTTGCCAGTGCCAGGGCCGCCCGTAATGACGAGGTTTTCCTTTTTCCCGCGAATGACAGCTTCCGCCTGTTCTTCGTTCAGGTCTAGTGACAGATGTTTTCCATTCTTTTCATATGTAGCGATTCCGGCAACAGTCTGCCGGATATTTTTGATATCATCCTTGCTAGGCAAACTTGCGCTACCATCCTTGAAAAGATTTCCCGCGTAATTCTCAATAAGGAGCTTCGCCCTGAAAAGCTTATCGATGTACAAATAAGGTTTCTCGCCAGCAATACACGTCAAAATAAGCGGCGTCGAGAATTCGCTTTCCTGGATTTCATTTGTCTTGAGTACCGTGACGATACTAGCAAAACCGCTTTCGCAATTTTTGCACAGGTCATCTACACCGGCCTTGATAATTTGGTCAAAATCATCAAAATCAACGACCTTAGACCCATCAGCACTTTCCTTCAAGAGTTTCAAACCTTTCCATTTCTTGAACCAAAGCTTTGAAAATTTCTCCACATCAAGTGGAACACGGATGTTACCGTCGTCCCATAGGGAAAAACAAAGACACAAGAACTTCTGTGTGGATTCGCTGATTCCCAGTTGCATTTTGAACAAGGTGTGCAGAAGGTGCTTGTTAAGCTCGGCAATACCGCGCATAGATTTCAGCGAGTCAAAAAACATATCGACCATCTTCGTATCCATCTTAGTTTTTCCTCTTCTTGCTCATCAGTCCCTTAACCTCTTCGTAATCGGACTTCAGCGCTTCAAAATTTTTCCAAGTATGTGCATAGATACCGCGGGAAGTTTCGCCATCGGTTCCGCGAAGGAAGGCGTAATAAATGCCTCCGAAATACTGCTTATAAATTTCATCTTCGCTCAGATTTTCGGAAGTTCCCTTGCCATAGAACTGCTTGAGCCATTGAATAAGGCAATAGCTGTAGAGTACACGCTGTACGGAATACTCATTGTCAACCTTTGCCTTAACTTCTGCATCACTGTAACTATCAAGCGTATCCGACTTCCAGTCAAGAATGGAATAGCGTTTCTTTCCATTGCTATCGGGACGCACAAAGAGTAGGTCAATGAAGCCCTTGCATACGCGATGGAGAATCGCTAGCGAATCATCATCGGAATTCTTCGCATCCGCATTCATACCGAACTGAACTTCGGGCTTGTGACAACCTTCAAGAAGTTTCACGAGCTTAAAAGGCTTTTCGGTTAGAATGTCTGCACCCGCAATTTCAGGGAGCGCCGCATGCAGCGTATTCCAGACAAAGCGTGTGGTAATTTCTCTCCATTCCTGTTCATGGGCAGCAATCGGAAGTGACTGAGCCTTGAATTCCTCATCTATGGTATTGACGAGTTCAGCCGTAGGGTGCTGAAGAGCATCGTCTAGTGTTTCGTAATCTTCTCCGAAGCTATGGAATCGGGTCCGTTCCAAGATATTATGCAGGGCGTCACCCACCTTGGAACCTCGCGGATAAGTTTCTATTCCAGATACCGGAATTTCTTCTGTATCATCTGATTCTTCCTTATCAGTGCGACTGTCATCGGGCTCGGCTATCGGGGTTTCAACGCGCCCCGCAAGAGTCGAGTAGGAATACTGAAGGATGCTCGCCCCGGCAATTTTGCCTTGCAAGGCGGACATTTTTTGCTTCTGTTCTTCAATTTCGTTCAGCTCTTCGGGGTTGCAATCTTTCCTATAACTGTCGAGAATCTCTCTTACGAGTTTATCCTTTTCCTTAAAAGCGACCGGATCGTCAATCCACTTGTCATTCGTAGGCAGTTCACTATAGAGCGATTGTGATTCAGCGGTAAATTTATCCAGTGCGTCCATCAAGGCATGAACATGTTTGAAATAACCACTTCTTTTCGGAGACTCGCCATCCTTGGCTTCATTGAACCAGGTATTGTATTGCGGGATAAGGAGCAGTGACGACGCACGCGTAAAGTCAACATAGAACAAACGTTTCCATTCTTCCAACTCTTCGTTCTTGCGCTTTGCGCTTGCAGTGTCATCAAAGCCAAGGTGCAACGCATCGGTTTCATCGTGGGTAATGAAGGGTGGGGTTGAATTCGGTAAACGCTTGAATCCGGCAATGGATATGACCACAGGGAATTCCAATCCCTTGGATGCGTGAATGGTCATCACCTGCACCGCTTTGAAATCGGAACCCTTTTCGACAAGATCTCCATTTTCGTCATCGGCGGATTGTTCGTAGCGAGCCAGGCCCTGTAAGTGGCGAACCAGGTCATCCATCGAGCACCTGTGATTGTAAAGATAGTCGACAGCATAGTTGCCTATCTGGCGTAGACGAGCCAGGCTCTGCAACTTGGAAACATCCATCAGTCGATATTCAATCTGCGAATCGGCATAGATGCGTTCAAGCATTTCGGCATAACGGAACTTGAGCGCAAGCGAACGCCAAGAGGCGATCTGTCGACGTTCCGGATTGTTCGGATCGTCAAATTCATCGCTTTCGATATAGTGGAGTTCTTCCAGTCCATTAGACTGATCAGATCCACGACGGGCGCGTTCCCTTTCGGCGACAACATCCTTGAAAAAGTCGGTGATAAGAACCTCACTGAGAATCTGCCTGTTCCACGAAGAAAAGTCGGGAGCGTTTATGGCACGGAACAGCGAAATCCATTCGGCGCATTCGCGGCTACGGAAGAGGTTGCCTTCCTTGTAACGCGTATAGGGAACACCCACACTACGCATAATGCCTTCTATGTCCTCCATTTCACTACGGGACTTGGCGAGGATGGCAAAATCTTTGAAAGTCACGTTCCTAAGCGGTGTATCGTGTCCTGGTTTACCATAGTCCTTGTCAAACACCTGAAGGCGAGTCGTCTTGCCGTCTTCGCGCAAGGAACACCAGTCGATAATGTTTGCGACAACCGTTGCCGCAAAAGCTTTAGGCGCGATGTTCTTTTTACTCAGTAAAATAGCCTTTTCTACTACGGCACCATCGAGTTCTGGCGCCGGCTTTTTCTTGTCTGCATTCTTTCCGTCGGGAGGGAATGATTTCGTAAACTTCACGAGTTCAGGCATCCCTGCTGCCGGATTGAAAAAAGTTCCCACAAACAACGCATTGCACCCTTCGATGATTCCATCCGTAGAACGGAAGTTATGAACCAAGTCCAATTTCTTGCCAATTTCGTCCGTCGCCTTTTTGTACACATTGACATCGGCTCCCTGGAAACTGTAGATGGACTGCTTCGGGTCGCCCACCACGAAAATGCGGTGGTCATTCACAGGAACATTACCGTCCTTCAAGAATACCGTGCGGAAAATATCCCACTGCAACTGGTTCGTGTCCTGGAACTCGTCAATAATCGCGTAGGTATACTGGGCGCGTAGTCGCGTCTTTAATGAATTACCCGGTTCCATTACAGCCCTATGAACAGAAAGAATCATGTCATTGAAGGACTGCAGCTTGCTTTCGGATTTGTACTTTTGCCATTCGCTGAAAAGTTCGGGCGTATGCTCAGCGTAAAACTTATGCTTGAAAGACTTCGCTATGCTCGAAACAAACGCATTCACCTTTTTAATTTGATCAAAAGGCTCCTTAAGAGGATCTTTAAACGATCTGAATTTTTTTCCGTCATACAACTTCTTGCCAGGAATCCAGTTTCTTAGCTGCGATACGAATAGGTCCACATTCGTATCGTTTTCGGCAACCGCCTCAAACGCCTTGACGCTATCTTCGAAATCCGGAATAACATACAGATCTTCTAGACACTGTGCAAGAAGAACTTTCGAAACGATATCTTCGGGAACATCAGAATCGCCTTGTTTCGGCAACTGGACTTCATCGAGCTTGACAATTTCTTCGCCGCTTCCGTCGACGCCCTTGTACATGTTTGCAGACTTGATAAAAGTCTTCTTTAAATCATCGATGAATGATGAAGTTTTTTCTGCAGCCTGAAGAAGCAAGACAAACTGTTCGTTGTTATTCCATCTGTCACGAACAAATCGGTCTATCATATCTTCAACCGCGGAATCATCTACCATCGCCATGTCGAAAGGTCTGTTTGCATCGTATGCGTATTCCTTCAAAGCCTTTTGACAAAACGAATGGATGGTGAAGATTGCGGCATTGTCGACATCCTGATAGGCCTTGCGGAAAAAGCCCATCTGTTCCATATTGAGCGCTGGCTGATCTTCATCAATTCTGCCTTTTTCGAGAACCTCATCAATTTTTTTACGAATACGGTCCTTGAGTTCGCCCGCAGCCTTTTCGGTATAGGTGACAATCAGGATTTTCTTAAGAGGAGTTCCCTTGGAAATCATTTTTGCCACCATCAGCTGGATGGTGTAAGTCTTACCGGTACCTGCCGAAGCTTCTATAAAAAGGCTTCTCGAAAGGTCAAATTTGCCAATATTGAATTCGTTGATATCTTCAGACATGCACATCTCTATACCTTTGCCTTCCTTGTAGACCGTGTTTTCGTAGCGGGCTCCGGAGCAACTTCTTTTGGTTCTTCGGGTTTTACAAATTTCTTGATGGCGATAAGATTGCTCATGGTCTTAGTCGCATCGGTCCATTCACTCACAAATTTCTTTGCAGAAAATCCTACATCCGTCAACGGGTCGAACAGACTCTTCTTGTCAAAGTACTCCCATGGACCATCAAGGAGGACTTCTTTATATTTGGTAATTTCCTTCTCTTTCAGAGTTTCAATCATACTCACGGGGACAGCCTTGCTAAAGGGCAATTTTTTCTGTTTCTCATCGCCATAAGCCGTTTCATAGATTTTTTCAAGCATGGCGCGAGCTTCTTTCGGAGACATGCTCACACTCGTTGTGGCAGGACCATTCTTCTCCTTGTCACATGAATAGATGGAAATGTCGATTTTCTGCGATTGTGCGTCTTCATTCGGATTGTGCACTCCCTTGTACGCAATCAAAGCGAGCGCCTTGATGTAGGGGGACATATACTTGTCAAAATCAATATTTTCGTTTGACTTAGAGGTGGAACACACCTCAATCATCTCAGTGACATTTTCAATGTCCCTGGAATTGCACCAATCCAATGTTCCAGACAGGAGCCACAGCGAGCCATCGGAACGCTTAAGCGGCAAGTCCTGAATTTTTTTGCCATGCGACCAGCTATTCCGTATTTCCTCTACAAGTCCTGTCTTTTGGGGATTCATCTCCATCTGATCGAGAATCAGCTGCTTCATGGAATCAATAGATTTCCATTGTTTTTTGCCAAATTCCCCATTCGGAATTTTTCCCTTGAGTTCAAGATCCTTTTTAAAATTTTCGTACTCATCGGATTCATTTGAAAGCGTCGCAGCGAGCGCTTTTTTCAGGACTGCACTCGAATCGAGCCCATTGAAGAACAGCGGCTCGAAAATTTCCTTTTCGACATCCTCTTCGTCTTCATCGGCAAGCATAAGCGAAATGCGGAACTTGAACGGATCCATCAAGAAGGACGCCAGCGAATAGAGGGTTACTCGCTCGGGCAAGTTCAATAGTTTTTTCTTGTTTTCCGACTGCGGCTTCGAGGAAATCGGGCGTTTGAAAGTTGCTCCCGAAAGCAAGTTCGTATAGGCAATCTTATTGCGGATACTCTTGGGAGTAAACAGTTCCTCAACCTTGCGGTCTTCGTCGAGCGAGATTTTTTTCTCTTTCCATTCGCCAACGATAAATTTCCGCAAATCGTTCACAATCGAAGACGGATAGAGTTCCGCATCCTTCTTGATGTCCATGTTCACATAGCTCAAGTGGAACCCTTCACTCGTACTCATGAGCTGGCACAGGAATGCATAACGATTCCTAGCGATGGGTGAATCATCACCCGGCCACGGAAAACAGGACTTACGCAAGTCGAGCGTATTCTGCTGCTTTGCTCCGGGGAACGACGCGGCTGCAGCACCAATGAAAAACAAGTGCTTTACAGGAATGATTCTGTTGGGCACGAATTTCATAAACGTGATGCCGTTAACAAACAGGTTTCCGCAACTATATTCCGTACCCTGGGCGGCAAGAAGCAGGCTCTGTTCCACAAGCTTCATTGAAATTTGGGTTTTTCCAGCAGCATTTTGCCAGCGCAGCAGATTCAACGCATCAGCAACGCGCTTATAGACAATAGCCTCGCTCTTCAACGAGTTGGGAACATTTGGCATGGCAATCCACGCGTCGACATATTCCGCTAGTTGCTCCAAATCAGTGCAGTTATTTTTCCCATACTCAATCCATTCCTCAAGTGCATCGATACAATCGATGAATCTGCAGAGCGAAGCCTTGTCGGAGCAAGCCAAATCCGAAAATGGCATTAGCGTTACGTCGTCAAATTCAACATTGCTTGATGTCATCTGAGCAATAAGCAGGCGGTTCTTCACCTTGTCCCAATCGTCCGTTTCGTTGCTATCACGGTAAGTGTTGGTTTCGGTAACCCAGTTCTGCCAGGCATCCACTTCTTCGTTCTTTATCTTGCGAGCCGTCTGCACCACAGGATTGCGGACGAGCGAGAAAAATTCAGGCCTCGTAATGCTTCCCTGGTCAAGAATCGTGAATAGACTAGACAGAGCATTTTCTGTCAGGGAATTTCTTGCCGGAGAATCAACTATCGAGAACGGGATATGCAAGAGACTTTCCTTGGCATCCGAATCATCCCTTGCAGGCGTCTGGTCAAAAACCATGCTGATCGCGGTGCGGTATTCGTCCAGGCTGGGCGATACAACAAGGATATCTTCAACGCGAACTTTCTTTTCTTTATCACTTAGCAGTGCACAAATCTGGGTATGCAGATTTTCAATTTCGCGGATTTTTGTAGGCGCAGCAGTCACATCGAGAGATTTATCGGACAAATCGCCTTCCGTCACACCATTCAGGTTTTCGCGATGGGCAATGGAATACTGAACCTTGTGCAAGAGCGTATCCTGCGGCAATTCAACTTCATTTCCGTCCTTATCGACACTACCCTTAAAATCAAAATCGTAATCGGCTGCCTGGCACCACAACTTGATATTGTCACGACCCGAACGGCCCCAACTGGCAAGCAAGTCGTTTTCTTGGTTCAACGAATCAGCATATTCGGGGATATCGTCAACATCCGTTTCAAACTTTCCTGCAGTCAACTGAGCAGGGTCACGAACCTTCATGCGCTCCTGAATTTTGTCGATATCCCCTTTTTCGGATTTCCAAACGCATTTCGACACATTCCATTGGCGGCAAACGGAGTCTTTATCCAGCTTCGCATCTTCCCAGAATTCCATACACGGGTTCTGGATGTAGGCATACACATCGTACTGGGCGGCATACTTTTGCAAGATTACACGGTAGAATTGACCCATCCCCGAAAGCCCGAAAATAAACACCGGGAGAGGAGCACCATCACCACCCTTAGGCAATTTGTCCAGTTTAAAATTGCCTTCATTGCATGCATTGAACAAATACGGAATCGTATTGTAATTCCTGGTTTCGCCACTGCGTTTACTTTCTTTATCAAAGACTTGATTGAGCAAAGATTTTTCATTTCCTTGCTTATGGAATATTGCGGAATAAAGCTTGCGCTGCCACTTTTCGCGAAGCTCCAGCGTTTCCTTGGTTTCGGTAAAGAAGAGACCTTCTTTCTCGTCCACTTCCTGATTCCACTTGTCCAGAAAGCCCTTTTTCCCGTCAACAAAACCCGCAGGGCGGCTCGTCTCGTAATCAAGGAATAGCGAAGCCATCTTTGACGCGAAGTCAAACAGATGATTGTAATCCAGTTTGCCGTCTACTTCCAGGTAACGGGTCACTTCGTCGTCGCCTTCACTGCAGAGTTTCTTGTAGTTGTTGTCTGTTTCTAGATATGCAAGGATGACGTTCGTGAGCATTTCTGCGGACAGTTTCTTTTGGGAATCATCGTTGCCCACCAGGATATCGAACAGGAACCTGTCAATGGTGCTCTTGTTCAGATTGGCCAATACTCCATGTTTTTTCATCCAGCGCAGGCGGAACCACTGTTCGAGTTTCGGGTCCGGGAATATCACGACCGGCGCGTTGAACGGGTCGGTCCATTTTTCGGAGATTTCTTCAATCATCTCGTCAGCGAGATTCTCAAGATTCAGGGCAAATTTTAAGTGTAGCATATGACGAATATATAAATGTTAAGGCTCTACAGTCCCATAGAGCGGCCTTCGCGGCCATCTTTATAGGCAATTTCGGACTTAAGGGCGTTCAAAACGGTGTCCGCGGTGAGTTCGCTCTCATCGTAGAAGCGGAGCGTGGTGTATGCCGCGTTGAAGTCGCCTGGGGTGAGCATACGCAGTTCGCGAGCCGCTGCGGGCATTTCGACCTGCGGGAAGAAACCCTTCCACAGAGCTTCGATGCCTTCGGGCTTCAGGTAGCCGAATTTCACCTTTAGGGCAAAGCGCCTGCGCGACGCCGTGTCGAGTTCCCCTTCGAAGTTCGTCGCCGCAATGAAGATACCCTTGAAGTTCTCCATCTGCGTGAGCATCTCGTTCACCTGCGTCACTTCCCAGTTGCGGACGGCGCCGCTCCTGTCGCGGATAAGGCAGTCCGCTTCGTCCAGGAACAGGATCGCCTTCTTCTCTTCGGCTTCCCGGAACATCTTGCGGATGTTCTTCTCTGTTTCGCCCACGTAGCAGTTCATCAGGTCGCTCGCCTTCTTGATGATGAGCTTGCGATTGAGCGTACGCGCCAGATGCTTTGCGAATTCCGTCTTACCGGTACCCGGCGCACCGTAAAGCAGCATGTTCAGGCTGTCGGCACGATCACCCTTCTGCATATTTTTCCACTTCTCGTCGAACAAGTTCATCACCTTGAGAATTTTCGGCATATTCGCATCGGTGTTGAGCGCATCGAGCAGGTAGCGCGGCGCGCGACTTTCCTTGTCACGGTTTGCATATTCCATGTCGAGACCCAACAGGTCCGCCTGCGCTTCTGCAATGGTACGGATACTCTTCAGCGGGTCCACCTTGCAGCCCGACGCCAGCAACTTCTTGGTGCCGGCAATCGCCTGCGTAATGCCGCCCGCCGTAATCTGGAACTCCGCGGCGAAGCGCTTCACTTCTTCCTCCGCAACGATTGACTTTGCGCCCTGCTCGCCCACGACCGATTCCCACACCTGTTCGCGCCGTTCCACATCGGGACGGTCGAAACGGACGGAATAGTCGAAGCGGCGCAGCGTGCTGTTTTCGATGTAGGTGATATTGTTCGAAATCCAGATAACCGGAATTTTAATCTGTTCCAGGAAGAAGTTCAGCGCCCCCTTCTCGCAGCAGTTGAGAATCACATCGGATTCATCGACCAGGAGAATCGCCTTACGCTTCTGGTACTTGGTGGCAGCATACAAGATGCTCCCCATACGGGTGCGGACCACCGAGTTTTCCTTACTGTCGCGGTGTACACCTTCGGTGCTGATATTGGTGAGAACCAGCGGACGCTTGAGTTCCTTTGCAATCGCCTTGGCGAGCTCCGTCTTGCCAGTGCCTTCGACACCGTAGAAAAAGATATTCAGCCCGTCGCCCATCTTGGCGTGTTTGAGCAGGTTGAAAGCCATTTCTACCTTCGGGTCTTTGCGGCAGAGTTTCTTGTACGGCACGCAGTCGCCCTCATAAACCCTAAAATAGAGGCTATCGAGGTCATTGCCCGAATGACCATCCAGGAACATTCCGATGCGCTTGGAAATGTCGAGATCTTCGTCAACGATACCCATTTGCTTAAGCGTTCCCTTATTCGAGACAAAATTCTCGAACTCGATTTCCGGGAAGAGCTGCGGGAAAATATCCGGAAGCACCGCCCCGTGGAACCGGCGCGAGCCAATCATGTCCAGAAGCGAGCTACACTGTTGCTTGTTAAAGAAAATCCACGAGAACATGAGGATTTCCATCTCGGCATCACTCAAGTTGAACGCATTCTGCACAATGTTCAGGCGGCGGAAATAACCGTCATTCACATCCTGGTTCTCTTCGAGAACCTTTTCGAGTTCACGCGACACGCTATCATAAAAGACTTTCTGAGAAGATGTGTCGAAAATGCCCTCGCCGCACAGGTAGTTTCGCACGAAATCGCTGATTTCCTTGACGGAGCAAGACCTGTCAATCACATCCCTGAAGCGAACCACCGCCATTTGGCGACGCTGGTAAGCGACACTCATATCTTCACTGTCTTCGTTGCAGCGGAGACGCTTTCCGGCATAGGTGCCGTTCGCCTCCTTGACGAACCTCTTCTTTGCCGCGACGGGAATGCAGTCCTCTTCGGCATTGAGCCTTTCGAAGTGATCCGAAAGGTCACTCAGAACACGCGAGGCTCCTTCTTTCGAGAAAATGGCGATGCAGTCGTCTGCATCAGGGTAGCTTTTGGATACGCGCATCATACGAATCCAGTATTCGTAACTCTTGAGCGTTACGAAGTCAAGCGTGAGCTTTTTACCGTTGTTGACAGACTTGAGCGCACCCAAAACGCCCTTAAAATAATTTTTTCTCATAAAAAACCTCCATTATATATCGTCTTATTCGACGAAAACGTAAATTACAACGCTAAAACACCCTTTAACACTCTCAATATACATTATTCTAGTGACAAATAATGTCACAATTAAATACCAGGAATATAGGTGACTCGGTTGCGTTTCAGCGTCTTAATCCGCTTGCCATTCGCATCGTAGGCGGACTTGCCGCAGAGCACCCATAGTACATCAATGGGACGCTTGGTATTGAACTTTGGCGGCGGGGCGTAGCCATCCGTAAAGTAGATGAGTCCGTCATATTCGGGATGTGCGCAGTAATAGTCAGCGGCAGGCTGAAAACTAGTACCGCCGCGCCCCATGACTTTTACTGTCTTGCAAGCTTTTTTCAATGGTTCCGGCTCGTCTTGAATTTTGGCATCAAACTGCAACACATCCATTTTTTCGATGCCATATTTGAAAAGCCGATTAATCACCGAGAAAAAGAACGAAAGACTTTTGTCGGTCACAGAACCGCTTACATCGACAGCAATCAACAGGTTTGTTGAAAGTTCGTAACGGCTGCCCATTGCCTCAAAACCGAAGCGGCGGTTCGGGCGCATGCGCGTGAGTCGGCGCTTACTCGAAATGACTGAAGTCTTGAACAGGCTCAGCATTTTGCGGTAGTCCATGTCGACTTTCTTACTCGCCTTGATAATTCCCTGCAATTTTCCGGAAATTGAGCCCCAATTATTGTCCGCTTCGGCAACTTCGATAAAACCGTTTATGTCGCAACAGGCTTCCTCGTCTTCGTCCCAAAGCTCCGAAATCAGCTCGTCCAGCTTTTCGCGCGTTTTTCCCCACGAGTCGCGAGAGCTCCCGACATTGTTTTCACCACCTTTTCCATCGGCGGCGCCTTCTCCAGAAGCACTTTCACCCTGTTCTCCCGCGCAGCCATTGCCGAGCGCAGATTTCTCACCATCACCGTCATCGGCAGCATCCCCGGCACTTTCACAATTCGCAGACGCCGCCCCCTCCTTAAGCAGATTGTAATACTCCTCGAAACACAATCCGCCGGGCAAATTCAGCTCCGTGCCGGTCATTTGCTTCTTTACTCCCCGCGAGACCTCGTACACATCGGCAATCGTTGCATTGCTTGCCCGCGTAAGTAGCGGTTTCGCCGCAAAAGGGGGCTGCCGCTGATACGGGTGCTTAAGCAGAATACGGAACATTTCGACTTTTAGGAATTCCGTCAGTACCGCATCCGATGCATTTTCCAAAATTTTCGGAGCGAATTCGACCTTCCTGTTTCCGGTTCGCATCGCTACAGCCAACGAATCATTTTCGCAGAACTCGTGACTGCAATACACCGCAAACAACAGCGGTTCTGTGAGGAACCATCTTTCGCCAATTTTTCTAATCCGATCTATAACACCCATATTGAAACCATTCCGTAGGTTCGGCAAGCACACCGACCTTAAATCGACTTGACAAATGCCGTAATTTTCTTATACAATTCAGGGCAGTGCATAATCACAAACGATATCGTCGACGGATACAGCGAAGAGGAATACTGATTCACGAAATGCGCCTGCGCTTCGCGGAACTTTTCACCCGAAAGGAATTCAAAATACGCGGCAAGGTTCTTCGCCACTTTTTCCACATTGGAGGCATCCTTATCGTCAAACCCCTTCGTCTCGATAAAGCGGAAAATTGATTCGTTCACCGCGGCAAGTTCCGGCGTTATACACTTCTTGAGTGTAGTCTTCAGCTTCGCGAAATCGCCGAGTAGGATTTCCTTTGCACTAGGCAAATGTTTCTGGTTGATTACCGCGAAGAACTTCGATGCGGCCGGCATCCCGACAATACCTGCAATCACCGTCTTCAAAAGCGGCGTCACCTCGTTCGTCTGTAGAACCTTCGACACGCGTTCCCAACCGCGGCGGTCCGGCGACTTTTCAAGCCCCTGGTCTTCGCGAGTAAACGCGGCGCCGTCGAGCATCTCCGGATTTTCAGAAATAAAGTCGATGACGCGGCTATCCAACCCCGCCTTCGCCGCCCACAGCAACCACTCCTGCGCGGTGGGCTTGAATTCGTAGATATTGAAGCGGCTCACGAGCGCCGGATCCAAATCAGTCAGCTGGTATTCTTCGCCGTCGTTCACGGCACTAATCACACGCGAGCCTTCCGGCAACTTGCGCCCCGCCAGCGTACGGTTCAGCGTCAAGTCCATAATCGTTTGCAACACTTCAGGGCGGGCGCGGTTCAACTCGTCCAAAAACAGCACCACTGGCTTATCATCGGTCGGAAACCAGTAAGGCGGCATAAACAGCGTCTTTCCGGTCGCCTCGTCAAGCCGCGGAAGCCCAATCAAATCGCCCGGATCACTCATCTGCCCCAAAAACAGAATCACCACGCGTTCGCCGCGCGCCGTGAAGAACTTCTCTAGAATCTGCGACTTGCCGATTCCGTGTTTACCCGTGAGCATAATGTTCTGCGAGGCGGGTGTTGCAGCCAACAAACTTTCCAATTCCCGCGCATTGATTTTTACCGACATACTTACCTCTACAGTTTTAAAATTCCCTTTGTCATCGAAATGTCTACCGGGAACGGCATCGTTCCAAGCATGCTTTCTATGTTTTTGAGCAATTCAGGTATAGCAGGGATTCTCTTCGTAAAATTTTTCTCGTTTAGCGTGATTTCAACCATCCCTTTCTCGCCCAACTCTATCAAAAGCGAAAAGTATTTCCCCCTATCAGACAAGTCCCATTGGTAACCCATTTGTGACATCATCTGAGCCACGCATGTTTTCAAGCTTAATCTCGCCATTTCTTTAAGCTTCAACTTCTTCTCAAATTCAATTCTCTTGTCTTCGAGCGCAGCAAGATGCGTAGGAAAATTATTGACGAAATCCTCGACATTCTTCATGGTCTGCGACAAATCGCAATTCTCAACCCGATTCGAGAAAGGAGCGATGCCATCGTTTTTAAAATGCACATAATACAGCGATTCCGCCAAGATGAATTCAACAGACGACGCGGCGTCAAGCGCAAAGACAATTCGGATTCCGCTTATTTTATCGCCCGGCTGGACCATGCCGCCATGACCTTTTCCCGACCGCAATATATTGCACTTACAGCCCGGATGCCGAGTCTTCATATCATTATACATGCTAAGGACTTCCCCCTCGGAAGGCGCACACCCACGCTCTCCAGGGACAAGAATCCCGCACACCAGTTTTTCCCAGTACTTGCGAGCCTCCTGCTCAAAAGTTTGCTTTTTAAAAAACATACCCACATTCCTTTTTCACGAATACAATATAGAACCCGTATGCGACAAATAATGACGCGACCAACATCGGCACTCAACGCGACAAATAGCGTCGTTTACTGTTTTTCCCGGTACTCTCGCAATTTCAGTTCCGAAATCATCTTTTCCAAGCTGCACAACTCTCTCACCTTGCCAAAGGTTCCCGAAATAAAAGCCTGCGAAACCTCCGCCACCTCGCTGTCGAGCGCATTTTGCACTTGGCGAACATAGTCGCCAAAGGGCCTGCTCCGAATCCCATGAATCTCGTTCTTGCAATGCGGACAGATGGCACCGGCGACAGACATCCCCGTAAGCGGCGAACCACCGAAGGAGCGAATATAGGCGGTATTGCCGCAGCTGCAATCCACCTTGTACGTCGCCGACCCCCAAATTCCGAGGAGCGAGCCCAGCGTGACACCCACCGTAACCGGAACTCCGGCGGCACTGAACCGTCTTTGCATCGCAATCGGGCCGATGTAGGCGCCGCCACCACGCAACGCGTAATGCACATCGATTTTTGCATACCGAGGCGTTTTCATGATTTCGTCCCGGTGTCGCATAATCAAGTCGAGATTATCGAACAGCAACTTGCGCTTGCGCTCATCGCGTTCCTTATTAATCTCAACCATTTTTTGCGATTCCATGTTGTCGAGGGATTCGTCTTCGCCCTCGATGAACGCCTTCGCATCCATACGCTTGCTGAACAGCGCAAAACCTTCCTGGATTTTTACAGCCATAGAAACTCCTTTTTTGCCGTTTTTTACCACCGTTTTGGCGTAAAATGCTGTTTTTTCACATTTTCAGCCATTTCCAGCGTTTTAATCTATGCATATATTCAAATATACGCATAATCATTATCGAAAAACAAGGAGATTTTGTAAAAGAATTGTACAAGATTTATGAAATAATTTTTAATTCACTGTGAAATTTCTTAATTTACCCCAAAAACATATTGGGAGAGAACAAGTAAATGAAGGAATCTATCGATTTCAAACCATTCTATTCGCACGAGACGGACGTTTACAACCTTAACGGATTTACCCCCGCTATCGTCGACAAAGCCTATTTAGAAAAACTTGGAGTTAAGGTGGATCCGTCCGAAAGCACCCTCGAAGGACTGAGCCGCGGTTCCAAGGTGTTCATGGAGCGCGTCAAGAACAAGACCGTCATTCCCGTATCAAAGCTTTACCTCGAAGAAATCGACCCCGAAAAAGTCAAGACCGAAATTCACAACTACACGGGACGCTGCCCGACACTCACGTTTGAAATCAATCCCATCAAGGGTTGCAATGTCGGCTGCCAGTACTGTCTGGTGACTGACGGCGTGCATGAACAGAAACTGGTCGCCTACGAAAACTACCACCTGTATGCGCGCAAGCTGCTCGAAGAAATGAACGGTGACCCCTGGGGACCGATTTCCGAAGAAGACATTCACAAAAAGAACGTCCTTTTGCAGGATCTTGCAACCGCCATCGAGGAAGCTCCGGAGCGCAAGCAGGAAATCGAAGCGAAAATCGTGGAACTGAGCCGCGGCAAAAACTGGAACCACTACTACTATTTCTCGCCCAAGACGGAAGCGTTCCAGGAACCGACAGTGCAGACGGGAATCGCGCACCGGATCTTGAAAGAATTTATCGAACACTTCAAGAAGCATCCTGACTCCAACGCGAGACTCTTTATCGCATCTAAATCCGGTCCCAAGCACTTGCAATACGAATACGAGGGTGAAACCATCCTCGACCTTTTCGAGCAACTCAAGGGCAAGATGCAGTTCAACACCAGCGTGTCTATCATGCCGACCGAATTCAGGAACCTGCTGGAACCGTATGCGGCACCTATCGATGAGCGCCTACAATCCGTGAAGCTCTGTCGCGAACGCGGAATTCAGGCGAACTCGGCGCTTATCCAGCCCATCGTCATGCCGTATCTTACCGACGAGCATATTAAAGAATTTTTCAACAAGCTGCACGACGCGGGCATTATCAACTACAAGCCGGAATTCTTGACTGCGTGCATGGAGAACCTCGCCATGCTCGGACAGTGGCTCGGACACTTCGACAAGAACTTGGAACGCGAACTTTACGAAGTCTACTTGAAGCCAAGCAATGCGGACCACCGCAAGCAACGCGGTCGCACCGCCCCCGAAAGGGAACTCTGCATCGCCGCCATCAAGAGGATGATGGACTACACGCAGACGCTAGGCATGTCGACCAGTATTTGCTATTGGGTCCGCAAGCAGCTGCAGATTCCAAACACGCTCATCCCCATCATCAACCAGAACGGCTTCCAGTGTCTGGGATACCAGTCCAAGCTGTTCCAGAAATAGGCGACGAAGGTGATGATGACAGAGACGAATTTTTGGAATGTCTGCAAAGGGCTGTACGGGGAACAGGAAAGTTATTACCACAGGTGGTATCACGAAAAGCCGATAGTCATTACGCCGGAACGCAATGAAGAATTGCGCGAGATGCACCGAGTCCTCTACAAGTGCGTCAAATACATGGCGGCAAACTACGCCGATTTTACGGATAAGTACATGCCGCTTTCCGAAAAGGAAATGGAGATCCTCGAATACCAGGGCAAGTATCCGTTTTTAGCGGGAACCTTCCGCCCCGATTACCTTGTCACGGAAGACGGCGAACTGAAACTTTGCGAAATCACCAGCCGGTTCTTCGGTCACGGGATTTTCATGTCGTACTTTGCCGAGGCCGCCGCCAACAACTTCATGGAGAAGCATCCCGGAAGCAAGCGGGAATCGCTCTACGAGCAGATGATGCAAAGCGCGCTGGATATTGTCGGCGACAAGGATGAAATCTACGTGCTGAAGAGTTCGGACAAGACTTCTGAGATCAAGCTCTACAAACCGTTCTACGAACATTTCGGGAAAAAAGTCACCATCCTGGAGGCAGACGAAGTCGAAGCCCGCATCAACGACTGGAACGGGAAATTCGTCATCAGCGCATTGAACCAGATGGATATCCTGAGCTATTCCATGGACACCATCAAGGCAATGATTGATTCCAGGATGTACAACGATTTCCGCACCGTATTCCTGATTCACGACAAGCGCTTTATGCGGCTCTGGTTCATGCCCGAATTTACGCGAAACTTCCTCACCGACAAGGAGGCAGAATTCCTGAGGGCGCATGCTATCGAGACATGGATTTGCAAGGACAAATCCTCGGAAGAAATTCTGAAAAAAGCGTATGCGAACAAGGACGGCTACATTCTCAAGCATTTCCGCCTCGGCAAGAGCGAAAAAGTCTACGCCGGACCGTTGACAGATAAGAGCAAATGGGAATCCCTTTTCGACGACGGTTCCGTCAAGGACATGATTATCCAGCCGTTCCTGCATCAGAAAACATACCGCACCGTATGGGAAGGGACTCTCTTCGATGATTATGTATGCGGCATGATGCTCTGTATCGACGACAAGTATTTCGATTCGGGACTTTTCCGTACCTCCAGTTGTCCGGTGACGAATGTGGTGGACGACAGGAAGGCATTCCCCGTGGTGACAAACGACAAAAGCATCATTTCTTGCGGGGACGTCCTTTGATTATCGCAGGAAACCAACCCTACTTTATTCCGTATCTAGGTTTCTGGCAACTCGTGAATGCTGCCGACCTGTTCTTGATTGGGGACAACTACAACTTCATCAAGCGCGGTTGGATTCAGAGGAACCGGATTCTCGTCAACGGCAAGCCGCATTTCTTAGGGCTAGAGGTAAAGCACATTACCTCTTTCAGGATGATTAACGAAACAGAATTTGTGGATTTTGATGTCAAGCAGAAATTGAATACCGTTTACCGCGCCTACCGCAGGGCTCCGCATTTCGATGCAGGCTACAACCTCATGAAAAAAATTCTGGATAATCCGGAGCGCAATGTCGCAGATTTCCTTTTTCAGTCTATAAAGGATATTTGTCAATTCCTCGGTATTGATGTGAAATTCATCAGGAGTTCCGAAATACCGGGCAATGACGCCTTCAAGCGGGAATACCGCATCTATGATTTTTGTAAGCGACTCGGGGGCAACACCTATATTAACGCCGTAGGCGGGCAGGACCTATACCATTTTGACGACTTCGAAAAACATGGGGTTACGCTGAAGTTCATCCGTCCTAATTTGCGACCGTACAAGCAATTCGGAAACGAGTTCGTACCGGGGCTTTCTATTCTGGATGTAATCATGTTTAACCCGCTAGATACGATAAAAGACATGCTCCAAGACTGCAGCTTCATTGAGTCTTAAGTACAGCTCTACTATCAATTATATCAAATACGGTTCCAAGTGGGCTGGGCTAAGGTTTACCAAAGAACTCAGGGAGATGGACTACCGGAAATTGCTGAAAAAATGGGAAAGTCCGAACAACTGGAAAATTTACCCGTAAATCGACTGCAAGTATTCGCCGTATTCCTGGAGGCGTTTTTGCAGCGAAGCGGGCTTGATGACGCGGGCGGTAGTTGAAAAGGAAGTAATCCAATTCACCAAAAGCTGGTTTACCTCCGCCTTCATTTTCACCAGGATCTTAGCATTACGCAACACCCGCATGTGCATGGAACGGTTGAACTTGTTTTCCATAAGGTAGTTGCCCACCTTCCAATCGAATTCGATTTCGATATCTTCGGGATGCGGCTCCTGTTCGCTCATGAACGCCGCCCCCGATGCGACTTGACGGCGCAACTTGTCAATGACCTTCGGATCTTCGACAAAAGTTTCCTTGGAAAGTTTGACCTGAACTATTCGGCGGAATTTCAGCGTGTAGGTGGCACCCTTGACTTTTTCCGATTCGCACGCCACATAAATTTCGTTTTGATAGACGATAATCATCAGGGGAATGCGCGTGGACAATCTCTGGGATGTCGCCGGTCCCATAAATGTCGTCGCACCCATATAAAACACCTCTATTTTGCGGTGTTCGTGAATTGCCTGAAGAACGGTCCGCAACTTTTCGCTCGCGTCTTCTTCAATATCCGGCGGAGTTCCCATAAAAAGGATTTTCGTATTCAATTCGCTGCCGAGCTGACTGAGCGTTTTTCGCTCACCGGGCGGGAGACACCCCTCGATGCGCCCCAAAAGCTGCATGATAATTTCACTGGTGGCTGGGTAAATACTCGCAATGCGCTTCAGGAACACAAAGTGAAGCATCGTGTTTTCGAAATTCGGGAATAGGAGTCGCTCCGCATTGTGAAGCGCTGAAGTATAGTAAGCCGTGCGCCCCACCGTGTCTACGGCGATGTAGCGCCCCGCATCCATCTCCGAAAGGAACCGCATGTCGCGCTGAACATTGCGGCGTTCGCTTTCAGGGACATTCAGCGAAGTCATCAAATCGCTCACGGTAAATTTCTTGTCCGGATTCGAAATCACCTTCGCAAAAAGTTGCACCGTCCTTTCGCCGCGGGTCATGTCAGCCATATATACTCCTAGGTTCGTCCTCTTTTAATATAAATAAAAAAGGATTACCGAAGAACACAAACCAAAGAATCCGCCACGCTGAATAATATGCCCATTCGGCATGCCACTGCCACTCGGATGGAAATACTTGATTTCTCACTTAATCAACACTTCTTCACGAATCATGATTCGCCTCCTTAGTGGATTCGCCAAATTCCTTCAAACGCAGTTCCTGTATTAGCGTTTCGATGCAACAAGGGGCTGCATCGCCACGAAGCATATTCACCGGTTGCGTACGAGGGTTGCGGTGTTCGTCCTTAAGGTTTTCCTGATACTTTTCGTTCGCAATCTTCCACTTGTCCAAGAAATTCTCGACGAACCTTGTGACTTCTGCCGTAAAGGCATCCGTAGCGATGTGGTAATACTTCCAAGGGGAACGATTCCTGATGTTGTGGATCTCCTGCTTGCAATGGGGGCAGAACGCCGAAGCGTAGCTCGCACCAGAACCGGGCATCCCTCCGAACTTGTAGATGTACGCCGTTCCACCACAATCGCACTTGACCTGGAAATGTTCTTCCTCCCAGATTTTCAGGAGCGAGGCAAGACTCAAGTTGACTACCGCCCAGGAACTACCGAGAGAAAGATCCCTCCTGGTCGACGCCCTAGCATAACCCACGAAGCCGCTAAACGCGTAATGGACATCGATATCGGCATACCGAGGCGTCGCGAGAACTTCGCTCTTGTGGCGAAGAATCAAGTCGAGTTCCTGGTACAGCAACTTGCGCTTGCGATCCAGCCGCTTTTCGAGCCACTCGGAGTAAACCTTCTGTTCCGAATCTTCCTGGTTAATGGCATCCGTCACGAGCGAGACGCCCTCTTGTTGGCGCTTACTGAACTGCGCGAAGCCTTCACGAATCACTTTCGACATAAATATCTCCTTTTCGCCGTTTTTTCGTTTATGCATATATGCTAATATACGCATAATTGTTATCGAAAAACAAGGAGAAAATGTAAAAGGTTTGTCAAAGTTTTTTGCAATTTTTCGGGAATCTACCCATCAACTAAGGTAAAGCCCCTCTTATGCGTAAAATGCAGGGGGATGTTTTTTGCGGAATTGTCAGCGGGGGTGACGATGGAGAGTTCCGCCGTTTCGCGGTCTGCTTCGCAGTGGGTACGCGTGTAGGCGCGGTCAAGAGTCCACACGGCATCGGCTTCTTGCGTGACGCCCGGAATTTCCGTAAAGTCAGAAAGCTGGGGGCGTTCCTGTTCGGTGGTAGACCTCCGACTAAGCTGACAGAGAAGTAGAATGGAGATGTTCAATTCCATAGCGAGATTTTTCAGCGCCCAAGTCGCCCTCTTTAGAGATTCCGCCCTATTTGTGCACGATTGAACTTTCAGCAGCTGCAAGTAATCGATAATCAAAATATCCAGACTTTTAAGTTGTCTGTAAAGTCTCGCCTTCTGAGAAATTTCAGCAAGGTTCATGTCCGCCGCATTTTCGACACGCAATTTCGAATGCAAAATTTCAGCCGCCGCTGTCAAGAGCATTTTCGTTTCGGCTTTATCCAGGGAGCCTTCGTGAACTTTACTGTAGTCAACATTAGCACGCTGACACAGGAGCTGTTCGCTCCGACGCACATTGCAGTTATCCAAATTGAAATAAACGACGCCCTTGCCGCCATCTAGAGCTACATTTTCAGCAACATTCAGTGCGAACGTTTTCATGCCGACACCAGGGCGAGCCGCAAGAATCGCAAGCTCACCTCGGCGAAGACGACTTGCCCAATCTGCATTTCCCTTATAAGACGTTTCCATCTCGGACCGCAGCTTTTTCAGCTCCGCGATTTTCTTCGGAAGGAATTTTTCGAGGCTTTTCTTTTGCACCACAAAAATATCACGGATTGCCTTTTCAAGCGAAAGCGGCTCCATCAACAACGCCGCACATTGCGCATTACCCGAATATTCATCAAGGCGTTTTTGCGCGTACTTTTCAAATTCGTGCCAAATGCTTGGCTTCGGGAACCATTCTGCGATGCTCGTGAGCGCGAACTTATGCGTGTCCTGCAACATCCCTCGCGCCTGTTCCGCCTTTTCGGCTCCATCCTCGTCAAGGACGGCAACAATTGTCTGCATCGTTTCATAGGCGCGAATGGCACCAGCCATTTGGTCAAGCGACTTCTCCTTGGCGGTAGAATTTTCGTCAATACCTTCAGCAGGTGGAAATTCCTTTTCGGCAGGGGCATACGCCGGATCAAATTCGTCGCAGTCATCTTCGAACATCAGGTCCAGCGAGTCGCAAAGATAACCGTAAAATTCCCGCACATAATTGTAGTAGCGGAACGCCTTAGCCATTTCCCTTTCGGCGAGGACATCGAAACTGTCTGTCATTTTTTCATCGAACATAAGAACTCCTTTGCTTCCCCACAAATATACCACCTATATGCGACAATTAATGACGCATGTATTTCCACACAAAAAAGGGAATTTTAGGGTATTTTTAAGGATTTCTTTGAAAAGCTACTCGTTCTTTTCAAATTCGAGAATGTCTGCCTGTAGAGTGACATCGTCCGGGAAATAGCTTTGGGCGGTGCGCAGCAGGCGCAGGGCTTCATCGTCGCGCTTTTGGGCATGAGCATCGTAAGCCATATTCTTGAAGCCGAATACAGATTCGGCGTTGCCGTGTTTTGCCGCAAGTTCGTAAGCAGATTCGGCGCGATCGAGGAATTTGGCGTCGTAGGCAAGGTTACCGAGGAAGATTGCCGCATCGCTAAAGTCAGGCTTGATTTGCGTAAGGTTGTTGAGCACATCCATCGCGACAAAGGGCTTGTTGTCTTCGGCAAGGACATCAGCGAGCTTGTACATGGTCGCCGGATCATCAGGGCGTACCCCCAGCGCTTCGCGGTAGGCAGCGGCGCTTTCTTCGTACTGTTTGTTCAGGCGATAAACGTCACCCAAGTAAACAAGGAAGTCGATTTCTTCGGGGTGCGCGGCATAGCCTTCGCGAATCACAGTAACGGCACGTTCGAAATCGTTGAGCGAGATGTTCGCCTCGGAAAGCTGGTACACAATGCTGATATCTTCTTTGTCTAGCTGGTAAGCTTTTTCAATAGCACGCAAGGCGCCAACCGCGTCGCCGGTTTTACTGTAGGCTTCGCCTAAGTAAAGCCAACCGGAAACATTTTCCGGTTCCAGTTTCAACGCGCGGTGATACGCCGCCACGCATTCCGGATACTGCTTGAGTCTAAAATACACGCTCGCCATGTTGAAGAGCGCAGGCGAAAACGCACCATTCGAAAAGTCTATTGCCTTGCGGTAAGTGGCGGCAGCTTCGGGCAAGTTTTCCAACTGATAATAGCTATTCGCGATGTTGAAACTGGTAGCGACAGGGTCGGCGCCGCGAGATTCAGCCTTGCGGTAAAGCGTAATCGCCTGCTTGAATTTTCCATCGCGGTAAAGAGCATTTGCGCGTTCCATCAAGTCGTAAGAGGACTGCGCGGCGAAACAAGTGGCAGCGAGGGAAAAAAGAAGTAGGAAGTAGGAAGTAGGAAGTAGACAGAACTTAGAGCTCTTCCGCAACCCACAAAAACTATTTAAAATCTTTTCAAAAAACATAACTTTCTTCTCTACTTAAAATAATACTGCCTACTGTCTACCGTCTACTTCTAACTAGTCCCTAAATTTCACTTCGAACGGTTGTTCCATGCCACAGAAAGACACGGCCTTGCCTGCCTTTTCGGCAGGAGTAAATGTCATGCGACCAAGAGCCTCTCGCCCCGCCTGCGCAAGGCCAGAACCGGCAGGAGATTCTTCCAGGACCTTGATATCGTAAGCCTTGCCGCTTGCATCCACACAAAAACTCAAGCGGAGTGTCGCATCAATTTCGTTATCACGAATCTTGGGCGGCACCTGGAAATTCGCCATGCTGCGGCTTTCAGGCTTCTTGTCCACATCGCCCTTCTCCGTCGAGAGAGCACCACCGCGGAAATCAGCCACCAAGTCGCGGCTTACGGCTGCGCCGCCGTTACCCGAAGCGGCTCCCAGATTCATCGCAAAGCGCGGGCCAGCCTTAGGCGAGCGGGAATTCGACTTCATGCGATTCGGCTTGCGTGCGGGCTTTTTCTTTTCGACTTTTTTTTCGACTTCGTCGACCTTCTTGATCGCGATTTCGGTCTTGTTGTATTTCTTTTCGTGAAACACCTTACCCGTCAGGAACAAGTTCGCCATCGTCACCGAGAACACGAGAAGCATACTCGCGAGAATCGCCGCAAGCAAAATGCTAAAACGCTTCACTATTTTTTTCAAAAAATGCAACATTATTCCGCCTGAGCAGCAATCGAGACCTTTTTCACTCCAGCCAAGTTGCACATGTCAATCACCTGCACCAACACGCCCGTTTCGGCACCCTTGTCAGCAATCACCACCGCTTCACGGTCCGGAGCCTTTGCAAGCGACTGTTTCAGAATATCTTGCAAGCTCGCCAAATCCACCTGGCGTTCGTTCATGTGAATTGTGCCTTCGCGGGTAATGGCAATCAGCAAGTTCTCCTTTTCGAGCTGGCTTGCAGACTGTGCCTGCGGCTTAGTCACGTCAACACCTGTTTCACGCGTAAACGAAGACGTCACCACAAAGAAAATGAGCAAGATGAACACGATATCCATCAGCGGGCCCATTTCGATGCCCATGTCTTTCTGCTTTCTTCTCGGCAAATTGAATTCCATAACTAGCCTTCAGCCTTTTCCACAAAATAGTTTTCAATCACAGTCGCGCCGAGTTCCATCTTCTGGCGCAAAATTTCAACACGTTCATCCAAGCGCTGTTTCAAAAGCGTAAGCGGGAACGCCACCAGAAGTCCACTCTGCGTCGAAATCAGCGCTTCGGAAATGCCATCGGCCATGAGCACCGGATTCTGGTTTCCGTAAAGCGTAATCACCTCAAAGGTCGAGACCATGCCCGTCACGGTTCCAAGCAAACCCAGGAGCGGTGCGGCCGAGGCCATCACAGACACAATGTGGTTTCCTTGTTCCATGTAGCGTACCGTCTTGGCAAGGCGCACCTGCATGTAGTCGCGGAATCCTTCAGGGTTTTCCTTCGCCACATCAATCGCATAGCTCAGCTCGCGGCCCAAAAGTCCGCCACGCTTGCGGAGCCTGCGCAAGGCCTTTTCGACGCTCGGAGGTTCTGCATTCTTTTCGTATTCTTCATTACCACCGTTCAAGTCAAGACGCATACGCTTAATGACCCTGTGGATGTCGGCACGGAAGAAATCGCTCCCGATACGGAACCAGCTCGAAAACAGGTAGTAGAACCCGATAACGCCCGCCAAGAGAATCGGGAGCATCACCACACCACCCGCTTGGTAAGTGTTCTGCAGAGACTCCAGGAATATGTAATGGGTGTTAGACATGCCCGCTTACTTTTCCTTCCCGAAAATTCTGTTCAACAGCGAGGTACTCTGCACATACATTTCGCTCGTGACCTTTTCAATTTTTTCGCTCAAGAGGCCGTGCAAAATCATCACCGGGATGGCAATCACAAGACCCGTTTCCGTCGTCACCAAAGCTTCGGAAATACCGCCAGCCAAAACGCGTGCGTCATTCGTACCCACTTCGGTAATCACGGTAAAGAGCGTAATGATACCGGTCACCGTACCGAGCAAGCCAAGCAGCGGAGCAATCGTTCCCATTGCCGCCAAAAGTCCCATACGGCGTTCCAATTTCGGCTGTTCGCGCAGCATCGCTTCTTGCAGCGAGCGTTCAGCGTCTTCACGCTTGTCGCGGGCACGGTTCAGCACCGCAAACAGCACCATCGAAAGGCTCGTTTCCTTTTTCAGGCAAAGGTTCGCGGCGTCTTCGTAACGGGATTCTTTGACGAGCGCATTCAGCTTTTTCAAGAAACGGCGGCCCAAATGTCCGCGGAAAGTCAGCACCAAGAAGCGTTCCAAGCAAAGGAGCAACGCAAAGATCGCCACCAGCATGAGCGGGTACATCACGATACCGCCCTTCTTGAAGAACTCCTTGAACTGTTCTGTTATCGTGAGTTCCTTGGTGTCGGTAATCGCATTCTTGATAGCCTTATTCTGGAGCACATCCAGCGGAATCACGACGGTCGGCGAAGTGCTTTCTCCAGCGGAACCCGCCTGCACCACCGCCTGCTTTACATTACCCGCCATTTCGGGCGGGAGCGCAGCATTCCATTCGAACACCTTACCCTGCAAGGCGCCAGAGCGGAGCAATGCCTGCACATCGCCATTGTCCTGTGCGACTTCGCCGAGGAACACGGTACCCAAGCGCAAACGGTTCACGTTCACATCGGGGCGGTTCCCCACCTGCGAAGTTTCGCGACCGTAAGACTGCGTATAAGTCAGTTCATGACGAATCAGCAAATCATCCATAAAGCCTTGCACAGCACCGATTGTATTCGGGACCTTCTTGTCCGCCTCACCGGCAGCCTGACGGAGCCTAATCAAGCGACCGTTCATGCCGACCGGATAATCGCCCATCACGTTGCCAAGCGTCTTGTCGATCGAAAGCTTCACCTGCGTATTCAATGCATCGTACGCTGATTCTTCGGACTGCGCCTTTTCTTCGGCCTCTTCGGTCAGGCTCTTGCTCGCAGAAACTTCTTCGCTCACGCGACCGAGATCTGTCGAAAGCTTGGAATAGCGTGCATCAAGTTCACGCGATGCCGCCTGATGTTCCTCGGTCAGCTGGGATTCGGCATAACGCTTGCGCCAGTGTTCGGCTTCAAGCTTTTCAAGGGAATCTGCCTTCTGCAAGCGAATGCGGGTCAAAGCCTCTACTTCGCGCTGCAAGTTGCGAACTTCGACCGTCTGCAGAGAATCCTTGATTCGAGCCTGGTCTTCGGCAGTAGACTTTGTTTCGCCCGAATTCGACCACGGCCACGCAAATGCAGAAGATGCCGAGAGGAACAGAACTGCTGCAAAGACACCATTACACATTTTCACATTAAACATCATTTCTCACCCCCCACCACAGAAAGGCTTACAGGCAGCTTCACGACCTGAGGCGGCTTTTTCGCCTGCTTCACATCAAGTGCGAGCTTTACCGCAGCGCGTTCCTCCAAATTCAAGTCTTCGTTCCATTCGTAAACGACCTTGCCATCTACAATTTTGCGTACGAGTACTCCGAAAACGGTGCCATTGTCATCGCTGTAAACCATCCACTGGTTACCAATGCGCAGAATCGCCGCGTTAATGAGTTCTCCGTCTTTACGAGTCAGCGGGCTGTTGATAATCGCCACTTCATCGCCGAACTTGATCTCTTCGGCAACGAGCGACTTGAGTCGAGAAAAGGCTTCTTCTTCGCTCGCGTTACCGCTTTCGATATCGCGGGTAAGCGACTTGACGCGATCCAGTCTGCTTTCGCGTTCCCACGGGAGCGTCTGCGCAACTTGCGCCTCTAAACGCTTGCTGATACCTGCGAGTTCTTCGCGCAGCGCCTTGCGCTTAGACGCCACATTGTCGCTCTTGTTCTTGGCACGGGCCTGCTTGTTGCGTTCCGTCTGGAGTTCGGCAGCCACGTTCTTGATTTTGGCATTCAGGGTATCGATTTCGCTACGACGGCGTTCCGTGTCCGCCTTATAGCGGGACTGCAGCGTCTTGTAACGGGAATCGTCCACCTTGAGCATCGAATCGGTCGAGGCAATCTGGCGGTTCAATTTCTGGATTTCGGAATTCAGCTTATCTTTTTCGAGTTTCAAATCGCGAATTTCAGCATCGCGATCAGCGAACGCCACTCCCGCAAGGAGCAGCACGATAAGCGTCAATGGCAATAAATTTAATCGTTTCATAACTTTCCGCAAAAGGGTTTATTCAAAATTACATAATTAAAACACCCGGTCACACGAAAAGTGTCACCGGGCAATCTTTTTTTATTCAAAAAACTTTATTCTAGAAAACCCACATGGCGCCGATGGTCGGCACAATGCTGAAGTTTCCAGTTTCGCTATCCGTATTGGTGTCGACGCGGTTGAAATCGTCGTCTTCATACTTGACAGCCGTTGCCACACCGCAAGCGGCAACCCAACGGCCACCCACCTTGACAAAGACACCGGCATGTTCCGTAATAGAATAGTTGGCAATCAGGTCGCCACCCAGGGTAAAGCCGACCATGGTTTCGCTGAAGCTCCTGTCGACCTTGCCGAGTTCTTCGTGGTCAAATTCGTCTACATCGCTTTCAAACATAACGACTTCAAATCCAACGACAGCGAGCATCGACAGGCTGAACTTGCCGCCAAGACCAGCCGTGTAACCGAGACCGAAGTCAAAGGCACCAAAGTTACCAATCTGCCAATCGTCTTCGGAATTGACGAACTTGATGTTGTCCGTGACAGAGCCACCCGTAGAAAGGGAGAGTTCAATGGAGAAGCCGTTTGCGGAAGCACCCACGAAAGTGGCGTTCATACCGTAGTCAATCAGGTCGATCTTCTTGCCGTGAACCTTGTACTGAGAAACAGGAACCGTCAAGCCGAGGCCGAGCATCGTGTACCAGCTCTTTTCAGCAGGGGCGGCAGCCTGTGCAGCGGAATCGGCAACCGGAGCAGGTTCTGCAGCGGGTTCAACCGGCGCAGCAACAGCCGTCACCACAGCAGCGGTGTCCGCAGCGGGTTCGGCAGCCGGGGCAGGCTCAGCGGCAGGAGCAGCTTGTGCAGCGGGCTCAGCAGCAGGTTCTGCGGCAGCCACCGTAGAATCAGCGGCCGGAGCAGGTGCCGCAGCTGTTTCTGCGGCGGGAGCCGGTGCAGCTTCTGCAGCGGGTGCTGCAGCGGCAGGTTCAGCAGCAGCCGGAGTGGCTACAGCAGGGGCCGCTTCGGCAGGCTGAGTTGCAGCCGGAGCAGCAGTTTCTTGAGCGAATGCCGCGACGCTAACGAGCACGGCAGCACAGATTGTTTTACGAATATCCATATCCATTCACCTCTTTTTTTATTGTTCTATTTTTCCTCTACCACAAAAATAACTTTTGCTTACAAATTTTCAAGAGTGCAATTTCCACTTTAGGACGGATCCGGCCAGCCGGTACACACCGGAATCGACTCTGAACGCTGTTCGCATATTTTGTTGACTTCTCGCTCCAAAATGCTCGACTTCTGTTCTTCCAAGTAATAGCGGCTCACCAGCGCCGACTGGCACTGTTCATAGCCCTTGTTCCAGCTGCGGTCGGCACACCAATTCCACAGGTATTCCTTGCAGCCATTCTTTTCGTGGTTTACCATGCACAGTTGGTACATGTCGTAGCAGTCCGCAATTTTGTTGTTTTCGAAGTTGCTTGCGACGCAGTAGCGTTTGAGACCATCCGCATAGGCATTGTTCTTATCTTCGGCACTGATGTCGTCGGGCAGGAACACCGACCACTTCGTGGTATCGAGCATCATTGCCGCCTTCACGTTAGAGGCATAGCACGCCTTGGATACAACATATTTCTCTTCCCGATAATAAGTGTAGGCATCACTATTGAGCGATTCCAAATCACCGCCTTCCAAACTCACGTCATAGGCATTCAAGCCTGAACAGACAACATCCTGGTAGAGCCTACAGCCACGAGAATCCCAGCTGTCCGAGTTATCGCCTTCCGTATTCTCGCAGTTGCGCCATGCAATGTGTTCCAGGTTCACACCGTTTCCATCGACATAGAAACGGAATACCGACTTCGCCATTCCGCTAAAGACGCCCATTCCATTCTCGATGTTGGATTCCGGCAGGATTCTCGAATCCGACACAGATTCTTTCACCTTGCGTTCATAATCATTGTAAGCATCATCCGTCGCATAAAATTCCACGCGGGCATTTCCCAGCGGCAACATCATGTTCATCAGGTAGAGCGTATCGAGCGCATTATAATTGCCTACACGGGCGTTCGTCGTGAAGCCTAGATTCTGCTGGCGTTCCAGCGGATCGTGCAGAGCGATTCCCCTATAGCCCATCGAATCTTCTTCCGTAAAGCCCTTGAACATATTGTTTAGGGTCGTCGCCTGCGACTCCGAATTTTCCATGTCGTAGTCGATGATCGAAATCACGCCGCGCACACTCTTGTCGTAATCCATCGCACACTTGATGAACTCCATGTCATTGGGGTATTCCAAAAACTTGATATGGATCGTCTTCTTTCCGTCGTTCTCAAACCATTCGTAGCTGCCATCAGGCTGCGGGACATTCAAGCCCTTCACCTTTACCGCGTTCGGAATCGTCGCCACCGCCTTGTAGGTGGACTTTGCCGCGTGTCCCGCACTGTCCCACTCGAAGTAGGCTTCCATTTCGTATTGTTCGCCGACAATTCCGCTAAACAAACTCGACGCTTCAAAGCAGTTCGGATTCTCATCCGAGCCCCACAAGACAAGCGTCGCATTCGAATCCTTCATACCATCATCGGTATAATGGCCCATGGCTCGATAGCCGAAGTTGCCCTTCACCGTCACACGAGCGCTGTCGTAAAAGGCGAAGTTGCGCGAAGACGCTTCGTCGAGTTCATAGACCTTCGAAAAACAGATGTACGGGGACTCACCCGACACAATGTAGCCGTAGGTGTAGATGCCCGTGTAAACTTCACGCTCTTCGGGATAGTATTCCCAGGGACCATGAAAGTCGCAGCCCAACAACGCAACGACCACCGCGCACGAAAAAACGAACCAGGAATGCGGTCCTTTGAGTGAGTGAGCGAATATGGCGAGCAACTTTTTCATCGTTTTCCTTAAATTTACATATTTATAACACCCGACCCCGCCCCAAGTGTCACCCCAATAGAAGAAAAAAACTTACATGCGGCATAAACGAAGCTCCAGACATTAGTCTGGAGCTGAGTATGCCGGCGAGGGGGCGCTGACTTACGCCAATGCAATCTCGGTTCCGCCCCCGAGCTCTCTTTATACCAAAAACACCCCAGCCGAGAGTCGCGGGCAAGCTTGCTTGCCCATGACCGAGGCGCCGTGTTTTGAATTGATTCCGTCAATAAAAAACACCCCGCCCTTTCGGACGGGGTGTAAGGAGTGAGTGTGGAGTATCTTAGAAATTCTTACATTGGCCATTCCACTTGCCATCGTGGCCGGCGATGTTTCCGTTGATGTACTTGCCGCTGGAGCCTACGAAGTCCGCCTTGCGCCATTCTTCGCCACCGAGATGCCAGCGCATCCAGGCAACCGTAGCGGCCATGCCGTCCCAGGAACCGGAACCGTGACCGTAACCGCATTCCCTACGTCCAGGGGAAACTTCATAGCATTCGTTGCCCTTGCCACCCGTCATCTGGATAAGGCAAGCGGGCGCCTTGACATTTGCGTTGTTGTAATCGTTCTCGGCGTTGCCGCGCTCCATGCCGCCTTCACCGTAGAGGATTGCGATAGTCCGGTCGGTTGCCACCTTCATGGCACCGGCACCACCCCAGTCTCCGCTGTTGTTGAGGAATGCGGTAAGCACGCGTCTGTCCTTGATGAGGGCCTGTTCAGATTCAAGGCCGCCCATAGAGTGGCCCGAGCAACCGACCGTATTCATGTCGAGCTTGCCAAACAGCGGGCTGTTCGAATCCTTGTTCAGCCCATCGAGCCAGTCGAGAGCCTTGATGGCCTGGGTCGCATTGCCCGGAGATTCCTTGAGGGCAACCACCACGAAACCGTGAGAGGCAAGACGACGAATCATGCCCTCGTAAGCACTCGGTTTAGTACCACCACCGGGGCCCCATACCACAATGGCATGCTTCTGGTCCGGATTGTCGGTCAAGCGCTTGGGGTACGCGAGGATTCCTTCCCCATCCCAGCCGGTATTTGTCTTGTACTCGACTTCCATATAGTTCTTTTCTTCTTCCTTGTCGTTCGCAAGGAAAATTTTCGGCACGGCGGGCGCTTCGCTCGAAGAGGATTCTTCGACAGCGGCTTCACTCGAGCTGGACTGCAGACCCGGATTCACTTCGCCTTCGGAGCTGCTGGAAGCCGGCGTCAGCACCGTATCTATCAAACCATGAACAGGTTCGTCGCCACAAGCGTTCGGCAAGCTAGATGCCACACAAGGGTCTGCCCAAGGATCATCCGGATTAACGGCCGGGTCGGTCCCCTGCTGGGCAGGGTCAGTGGATGGATCAACGACTTCACCCGTCACCGGGTCAACAGTCGGTTCCGTATTAGGATTGATAACTTCGCCAGTCACGGGATCGACGACAGTCTGAGACGGGTCCGTCACCTGGGAAGAATCTGCCGGATTGTTCGGATTGGCCGGATTATTCAGCTGATCCTGATACTGATCCTGAGCATCGGCAATTGCGGAATTCACCTTGTCGGCAGCATCTCCGCAGTTTGCGAGAGCCAAGGCGGCACTTACAACAACAACGCCCTTGGCTAAGTTCCTGAAGAACATGGATTTCATTTATGACTCCTTATTTTACCAACACCGAAAATAAAGATACCTTGAAAAAAAGGCAAAAAATCATATGCCGCAGGATTTCCTGTGGACAAAAAGTCCATAAATCAGGCTAAAAAACGCCAATTTTAGACAGTTAATTTATTTGTAATTTATCCATTATGGATGTGGTTATTCTTACACATCATAAAGACGAAAAAAGACAAAAAAAAGCTGTTGCCGGAACAACAGCCACAAATATTTTTACACTAAATAGATTATAATTACCGCGGGGCGTAGATGCGCGACATGAACTCGGCGCGGGTCTTCTCGTCGGTCTTGAAACGGCCCAGAAGCTGGGTCGTGACCATCGTGGCGCCGGGCTTCTTTACCCCGCGCATGGTCATGCACATGTGCGATGCCTCGAGCACCACCGCGACTCCCTTCGGGTTCAGTTCCTTCTGGATGAGTTCTGCAATCTGGCGGGTCATGCGTTCCTGGATTTGCGGGAAGCGGGCGTAGAATTCAACGACGCGCGGAATCTTGGAAAGGCCCACCACGCAGTCGCCCGGAATGTAGGCCACATGCGCCTTGCCCGTAAATGGCAGAAAATGATGTTCACACATGCTTGCAAATTCGATGTCCGGCACGATGATCATCTCGTCGTACTTCTCGTGAAAGCGGGTCTTGAGAATGTCTTCGGCACGCATCTCGCCCGAAAGGCCGGTCATGAGTTCTGCATACATCTTCGCGACACGCTTCGGCGTATCGAGCAATCCTTCGCGGTTCGGATTCTCGCCCATGCCGGTGAGAATCATCCGGAAGCCGTCTTCCATCATCTTCAAGTTCATGCGGGCAAAGATAGAAAAATTACCGGATATCGACCCTCACCAAGGCGCCAGCGCCCTTGGCAATATAGATGCCGTGCGGAATGTTTTCGAGCGACATGCCGTTTATCACAGTGCGGACAAGCGTTCCGTCCAGGTTGAATAGCCTGATTTCGCCCGCAGTCGGGAGCGTTTCGGCATTCGCGAGCACAAAATGTCCTTAATTCAGCCAACCTTAAACAAAAACGACTTCGTTCCCGGTGCGCGGGGATTCCGTGCGGTTCGGGAGGCCGCTTTCGGTATCGGCATAGCCAATAGCGACGGAGGCGTACACGCGTTCGTCCTCGCGCAAGCCAAGGCTGCGCAGGTATTCGAGGAGCGTCGGGTCTTCGTTCAGCCACTTGAGCTGGTTGATGTAGCAACTGCCCAAGTCAAGCTCGTTCGCCGCAAGCATCATGTTCTCCACGGCGCAGGCGACATCCGCCATATTGTTGCCGTATTCCTTCTTGTTTGCGACCACAATCAGCACGGGCGCGGTATAGCAGAAGGAGTAGTTCCCCTTGCGCGCAAGCGTGATGGAATTCTTGAGGCTCTTGTACAGGTCCTCGCGAAGTTCCATCGCGGCAAAAGCCGCCTGCACGAGTTCCTTGAGTTTCGCAATCACCGAAGCATCCGAAATCACGAAGAAATGATTGCTCTGCGCGTTGCCGCCGGTGGGTCCGAAACGCCCCGCTTCTACAATCTTCTCCAACTTTTCCATTTCCACAGGTTGCGCCTTGAACTTGCGCGTACTGCGACGGGTCTTAATTGCTTCGAGTGTATTCATCATCAAACCTCGTTTCAAAAATACAAATCAACGGTCTTCGACGCAAAGCACCTGCACCATTGGGTACAAATCCTTGGGGCATTCAGCAAAATGAGCTCCCTTTACGCCTTTGTAGGGGTGCCAAGCAATTTCGTAACAGTACTGCATATCGGCATCCTTTTCTGTGCTCGTCCAGAAGATGTCAAAGTACATCGTGTTGCCTGAAGGGCAGCCGTCGCGGTGCATCGTATAGTCCCAAATGATCGGCGAATCGTTACGGATATCCATATTCGCCGTCACATAGCCAATGTAGTCTTGCGTCGAAAACTCCTCCATGGTGGGCACATGGAACCCTTCGGGGCAGGCATTGCTTGCATGCGACCAGTCCATGTAGGCATTCTCGTTGTACCGCAGTGCAGAGACATTGGAATCCACTACATCTGCCCTTCGGCTGGAACATTCGCTGCATTCCTTCGCCCAAGCCTTCCATTCGGCATAGAACGCATCAAAGCTTTCGCTCTTGTTCTCGATGGAATCGAGATGTATACGCTGTTCGCCTCGCGCCCCATGCAAGAAGAGGCGTCCCTTGTAAAAATAAGCGTCGTAAATCTTGCCCGAAAATTCCACATGGGTCAGCGTCCAGTTGTAGTCGTAGATGTCGAACTGGTAAAGTTTCCCATCGACCGTCACCTTGTAAAGGGAATCGTTTTCAATGATTCCGCCCGCAAAAGATTTCTTGTCGTAGTTCAGCGGCATCGTGTAATACGGACCGGGTCCAAGTTCTATCCGCTGCCAAGTCATCTTTTCGCCTTCCTTGGCGCAACCATAAAAGCCGAGAGCCGTACCGTACCAATAAAGCGTCCTCTCCGAAATTGCGTCGCAACTGCCCAGACTATCCTCGAACAGGTATGGCGCCGAGGCAAGGACTCCCATGGTTCGCCACTGATAATTCGAATCACAGGTGTAGTAGGTCCTGTCGTATCCCTTGACGGCACCAAAGAGGGAATCTTCGCAAATCAGGTTGTCCTTTTCCGGCGGCAGGAGAGTGTCCTTGTCCACCACATGCCAGGTGCCCGCACTGCATTCGTAATAGACTCCGTCGTAAACGACCTTCCGGTTCACCTTGGAACGCTCGCAAACATCCATATTGAGAATCGGCGGAATCTGTTCGTCAATCTCCAGCTTGCGCCAGTTTCTGAACGAAAAGCAGTCGCCATCCGGGAAACCGTCGTCGGCAATACATTCCTCCTGTTCGCAGATGTAATAGGAATCGTCGTATTTCACGACACGGTTCAAGGAACATTCGTCGTTATAATATTCGGGTGGATAAATTTCACGCCACGAGTTATTGTCCAAATCATTCCACTTGCCTACGCAAGAGTAATATGCTCCATTATACTTGGCCTTCTTGTGGTCGTTGGTGCAACGCCCCAAATGGAAGAGCATCGAATCAATCTGAGTCCACTTATAGCCGGAACATTCCACAAACACTCCGTCCAGTTCCAGCATATCCCCCATTTTTTTATCCGTGCACTTGCCAAACCGGGCTGCCACCTTTGCATCCAGTACCGTCGCAAACTTCGGGTCATCCTCGCTGAAGGTGCTATCGGTATACTTGTCGCTCCAGGAACAGGGTTCGAGACCTTCACAGAGGCATGTGTACAAGGAATCGCCTACATAAAACATCTTGCCCATATCGCTCTGCCGGCACTCCCCGAACAAATGATCCAGTATGACCTTACGGTCCGTTTCCTTGTGCCATATGTTGGAGTATATCTCGCAGCGATAATAATCTCCCTTATAATAAATCAGGGAATCCTTGAGAAAATGGTAGCTGCACAGACCCACTTCTTCTTCCAGGAGCGACTTCAGGCGCCAAATATTGTCCATTACAAAATGCCGCTTGTAGTAGGCGCTGGACTTGTCCATTATCTGAATCGTGTCATTGCTTCCAGACGGCCACGGGAAATTTATCCCATAGGCCTCCTCGAACAAGGTGTAATCCATGTTGTGGAGTCCCATCATGGTGTCTCTCGATATGCTGCGAAAATACGCTTCGGACTCAGCTTCAAACGAACGCTCAAATGTAGAAAGGTATGCATCGGCAGCGCGCACCAAAAATGAAGGTTTCACCCTGCCCATTTCAGCAAAGGCATCGCGGAACTCCTTGAAATCGTTATAGAAAAGGTTGTCCGAAATTTCATGACGGCAGTAGACATAAGGTAACATTCCCTTCAAGCGGGTTCCGCCCTTAACGTTTTCGCCCCAGGCATTAAAAGTTTCCTTGTCGATATTGCTCAAGTCCTGTTCAAAGACACGCCCCAGTTCCATAAGCGCCTGAGCCTGAGCCTTGTCGAAATTCATCTCATGGTTTTTCACCAGGGTCTCAATACGGCCCGCCGCAAGTGCAGAATATAGGTTCGGTCTCAGGCCATTGTTGTTATCGGTCAGCCGCACATACTGCGCAAATTCCATTTTCTGCTTCTTGACATCAAACGGAAACACCGTCACCATCTTCAGGTACGGCCATTCATATTCGCGGAGTTTCGCATGAAACCTAAAGCTCGGAGAGAGCTTATTACCATCCCAACTGGAATCCATCGACACCTCGAACGAATCGATTGCATCCAGATTCTGATCCAGGCTTACAAACCGCACCTTTTCGGGGCGCATCGTCGTTAAAAACTGCGATTCGCCGCCGAGCTCCGTCGGCGAGAACACGATTCCGTTGTCGTCATAGCGACGGACAATATCTTCGGCACTGGTACTGTCACCGTTGGAACACGCCGAGAGCCACAGCAGCCCTAAAGACATCGCCATTATTTTATGTAAAAAAGACACTTTCTCTCCATTCCTAAGCAATGGCTAGAATTTACATAAATCAACGAAAAAAAGAACTATTTAAAAGCAAATTACTGACAAATCGTCAAATTTGCTAGACAACTGACCAAGCCCCGCAATTTTTTTCCTCACGACTACTTGTCGAGAGGCAGCATCAATATGCGGGATTTCCGTTTCTGGTTGTAATGGTCACGCTTAGTGGGCGGCAATTCGTCCACCGTGCCGTCGACAAATCCAAAGTGGTAGAACCAGTCGAGCGCCTGCGTCGTGAGCAAGAACAGCGTCTTATAGCCCTTCATGCGTCCCACCGAAATCAGGTGACGCACGATCGCATCGCCAATGCCCGACTTGCGGTAGTTCGTGGCAACGGCAATACCCGCCACTTCCGCCATGCCGTTCTCGTATTCGTGCAAGGCGCCGCAGCCGTGGATGCTGTTGTCGATGCTGTAAACCACATAGTCCTTGAGCTTTTCGGAAATGCTGTCCTGGGTACGCGGCACCAGGAATCCCTTGTCGATGTAGTCCTGCATAATCCGCAGGATATCCGGGATGTCTTCCATAGTTGCCGGGCGAATGCTCGAGTACTGGTTTGCGTACACCATGGTACCGTCACCACGTGCGCTGAACACTTCCTGCAGCACGCTACCCTGGTCTTCACCACTCAACAGGTGGACACGGTTCGCACCCGCCTCGCAGGCGTGAATCGCATTCATCAGGTAATCCATCTGGGCAAAGTCGAGCTGATCGGAATTGAGTTCCAACAGTTCCTTCGCCTGATCAACGTCCATAGCCGAGATAACGCCCGACTCCGTGGGCTCCAGATACTTGGTGTTCTTGCCGGTCACAAGGCCGTCGAGCTTGATACCGTTCTGGTTTCCGATGAAGAACAGCTTTCCGACCTTCATGTACTTGCAGAGTTCGGTGGCAAGTTCGGTAGAACTGATATTGTAGGCATGCCCAATCTTGTTCCAGCCAATCGGCGGAATGATAGGCACAAACTTCTCGTCCATGAGCTGTTCCAGGATGTCGCGCTGGATACGCTCGATCTTACCGGTGCGCATGTAGTCGACACCGTCGATCACGCCAAGGCTGCGTGCCAGCACCCAGTTCCCCTGGATGCCCCTAAGACCACTCGCCGTGAGGTGGCTCATGATATGCTGCGCCACGCCCAGCGACGCCTGTTCAATGTGCGGCAACGCCTCTTCGCTAGTCAGGCGTACTCCCGCATGAAAGCGGGATTCAAGGCCCCAGGCCTTGAGCTGGGCGTCAATGCTGTTACGCGTCCCCGGAACAATGATGATGCGGATACCCGACTTGTGCAACAGGGCGATGTCTCGCATCAGCACCGGGAAAAGGGGGTGACTCATCAGGTCATCCTCGATTTTCAGCACAAACAGCTGGCCCTTGAAGCGTTCCATGTAGCCGAACACTTCGCGAATGAAACCGGCAACTTCGAAATGTTGCGAATTGAAGTCAGGTGTCGCGTTACTCATAGCTAAAAAAGTAGTAAAAAGGGAAATGTCTACAACAAACGCGGCCCCGTAGGACCGCGTTCGTTTAGTTGAGATAGAATACTCTTTTGAAAGCTAGTCCTGAATACGGGTCCAGTTGAGGATTCCCTTCTTCATCAGATAGATGTAGCCCGCTTCCAGAATGACCAGGAAGCCGAGCAGCACGAAGAGCAGGTCCCAGCCGCCCTTGAGGAACTGGACGGTCCAGGGGTAGAGGAACGCCACTTCCAAGTCGAACACCAGGAACAGCATGGCGACCATGTAATACTTGACGGGGTATCGTTCGCCCGATGTGCCGGAAACATGCGCCACACCGCATTCATAGGACGTACCCTTGATGGATGTACCCTTGATCTTACCCGGATGCAAGAACCAGTTTGCCACCAGGAGAGCAGTCGGAACCACGAGAGCCAGAACCACGAGAATGGTCACGGCAAAGGTCGTATCGAAAATATCAACATTCGTCATAGTGATATAAAACATAGTAAAATTCTTTTTGCTAGTTAAGTGCCAAAATGTAAACTATATTTACGGGCATGAAAAAGATCACTACATTTTTGGGATGTGTGGGTGTGGTGTGCTTATTCTGGGGGTGTTCGTCTAGTGAAGACATTCTAGACCCGAACGCAGCATTTGCCGACGAAGATATCGTTTCTTCGGAATCTGGTGATACCCCGACAAGCTCCTCTTCGTCTGCTAGTAAACCTTCTAGTTCTGATGCAAAACAAAACCCTCAAAAAGACCCCGGATCCGGTACCACCGACTCCGTAATCGTGGAACACGATACGGTGACGAAACAGGTCGTCATTATTCAGAATGCCGACCTTGGGGACATTCCCACTCCGAACTATCGCAAGGACGAAGTGTTCTGCTGGAGCGACGAATGCAAAACCAAGTATGCAGGTCAGACCTCCAATCCCGACCTTCCGTCTTCGTCTTCCATGACCATCGATATTGGCATGTCGGTTGAGCCGCCGGTCATCCCGGAAGTTTCCGAGAACCAAATGGTGGACAAGCGCGACAACCAGTCCTACAAGCTGACCCGCATCGGCGGACTGCACTGGATGGCTGAAAACCTCAAGTACGTGTCCAAGAAGGGCAGCTACTGCGAATTTGACGGCAAGGACCACTGCGGCGAAACCGGTGTGTACTACAGCTATGCGGCGGCACAAACCGCCTGCCCGACGGGTTGGAGACTTCCGACCAAGGACGAAGTCGAAACCGCTGCAACAAATCAGCCGGACAGCTGGTGGACCATTGGTGGACGTTTCAAGCTGAATGACGAAGGCGAAGTCACGGAATTCGGTCTCGATGACGGTCAAGGTTACATCTGGATTATTCCGAGCGACAACGTCTCTTCCTGGCGCATCAAGGCATATTCCGGCGAAGACGTCGAAAAGGCTTTCCAGGCAACCGAAGGTGCTCGCGCCTACAACGTTCGCTGCGTCGAAGGCGAATAAGACCTAGAACCTATTACAACGAAAAACCCGAGCTTTACGCTCGGGTTTTCTTATTTACAAATGTCGTTGGCTAAAGCCGTTCGAGACCGTCCATCCCTTCGTCCAGCAAAAGCGAAAGGTTCTGGATTTCCTTTTCCATCTGGTCGTAATAGACCTTGGCGCGACCCAGCTGTTTGCGCAGCTCCCTGATTTCGGATGTCAGTTCGACCGCAAGGAGCACAAGGCGCTTGCGGGCATCCATCTGGAACTTCGCGGACCGTTCGAAACGCTGGTTGATGTTTTCGACAATCTCAGCAAGCTCCGAATCGGGCAAGTCCGTGCGGATTTGGATTGTTTCCTGAGCGACGGAAACGTTTACCGATCTCAAAGGTTCGATGCTAGCCATTTTTTATCCCTACGCCGAATGGATCATCGTCCATCAGCATCTTTATCCGAAAAAACTTGTCTGCGAGCCCTCCGACTTGCTCGCAAAGAGGTCATTGTCCTGTTCGTCTGCTCCATGAACTTCAATCGTCGGAAGGTCCTCTTCTTCTTCCTGCGATACAGATTCATCGATCTGCAAATCATCTGCCGGCTCGGATTCTTCCGAAGTCTCAGCGACAGAGTCTTCAACCTGAGCGTCCGCAACATCGGCAGCGTCTTCGGCAGAAACCTCTTCCTCCGCAGTTTCTGCGACAGGTTCTTCGGTAAGGGTTTCTTCGTCGGCAGCTTCAGAGGCAACCTGTTCCGCATCTTCATCGCCCTGATCGAGCGAGATGTCCGTACCAAGTTCGCTTTCAATCGTCTCTACCAGCTGCGTGAAGCGTTCCTGGGCTTCGGCGATTTCTTCGTTCTGAGCCTGCAGCTGCACATTCAGATTTTCAATTTCAGTGCCGCGAGAAGAAAGCTGTTCCATCAGGTTAGAAATCATCGAATCTTTTTCGGCAATCTGTGCGTCCAGGGCGCTCAGAAGTTCAATCTTCTCGTTCAGCTGACCGTTCAGCAAGTCGGTCTTTTCCGAAAGTTCACGTACCTTGTCGTTCAGGCTTTCGATGCAGCCATCCTTCTCGATAAGCTGCTGACCAAGCACGGTCGACTTTTCAGTGAGTTCCGCGAGTTCTGCAGCCTTCTGGTTCAACTGGTCCTGCTGAACATTCGCCTGGTTCGCACGGGCGTCAAGTGCCGCCATACAATCGGCAAGTTTCTTGCTCGCCGAGTCCAGAAGCATGGTCTTGTCCTGGGCTTCATCCTTCGCCTGCGAAAGTTCTCGCCGGATTCGGGCATTTTCTTCCTTGAGGGTGCGAACAAGTCCCAGGACTCCCTCGATCTTCTGGGACAGCATGCTCACTTTTTCCAAATTCATCTTTGCTCCGTCTGTTGTTTTGGAACCTTTTCCTTACACGTTATTAAAATAATAAAAAAAAGAAGCAATAGTCTAAAAAAATGAAAGAATTTGTTATATTCGCCACAAGGTTCCGCGATGACGATTCTTGTGAACGAACATATCCAGCGAAGGCTTTCGGAGCTCCCCGACCGACCGGGCGTTTACATCATGAAGAACGCCCAGGGGAAAATCATTTACATCGGAAAGGCGAAGGTGCTCAAGAACCGCGTCAGGAGCTACTTCGACGGGAGCGACCATGCGGGGCACCGCGCGGCAACGCTCATGCTCCCCTACATCCGGGACATCGAATGGATTATCACCGAGAGCGAAGAGGAAGCGCTGATTCTCGAAGCGAACCTGATCCGTAAACACACGCCCAAATACAACGTGCTGCTGAAGGACGACAAGCATTTCCCTTACCTAGCCTTCTCGGTAAAGGAACCCTTCCCCAGGCTCTCGCTTTCGCGCTCCGTCAAGAAGGATGGTCGCCAGTACTTCGGTCCCTATATGAGCTCACGGTACATCGACAAGCTCATCGACATCTCGGCGAGGCTCTTCAAAATCCGCGAATGTTCCATGGAACTGCCCACCAAGAGGCAGGTGCGCCCCTGTCTCAATTACCATATCGGTCGCTGCAGCGCCCCCTGCGCAGGGCTCATTACGCAAGAGGAGTACGCCCGCGATGTCGAAAATACGCGCCTGATGCTCGAAGGCAAGCGCGACGACCTGATTGAACAGTGGACACGCGAGATGGAAGAGGCAAGCGCGAACCTGGACTTTGAAACCGCCATGAAGCGGCGCGACGCCATCCAGGCGCTCGAATCGACCATTGCCCGCCAGAAGACAGACACCAGCGACCCGAACCTTTCCCTCGACGTGGTGACGCTCCGCCGCAACGGCGATATGGCGGCCGCGGTGATTCTTGAGTACCGCAAGGGCGTGCTGATGGGCCGGCGCCATTACCGTCTAGAATGCAAACTCGAAGACGACGAGACCGAAATTTTCAGGCAGATGATCCTGCCGTGGTATATGGATGCGCAGCTGATTCCCGCCGAGATCGCGACCGACATCGCACTCCCCGAAGACCACCACGAACTCGAAGCAGCGCTCAGCAAGCAGGCGGGGCGCAAGGTGCAGTTTTCTGTTCCCCAACGCGGCGAAAAGCTCGGGTTCCTGAAGCTTGCCGGCGCAAATGCCGACATGATTCTCGTGGAAATGCGCGCCGAAGTGCAAAAGTACAGCGAAATCGACCAGAGCGTATTTGAGCTGCAGAAGGTTCTCGGATTAAAGAAAACACCTTTCCGCATCGAGTGCGTCGACATTTCTCATCTCTCCGGCACGAACACCGTGGCAAGCCTCGTGGCGTTCAAGAACGGGCGACCCGACAAGGCGAACTACCGCAAGTTTATCATCAAGACCGTCGAAGGCGTCGATGACTTCGCGAGCATGCGCGAGGTGATGACCCGCCGCATCCGCCGCCTCGAAAACGAAGGCGTTCCCATGCCCGACCTGTGGGTATGCGACGGCGGTAAAGGTCAGGTGGACGCCACGATGCAGATTCTTAAAGAACTCGGCCATAGCGAAGACTTGCCCCTCATCGGCCTCGCCAAGCGCCTCGAAGAAATCGTATTCCCCGACGACCGCAAAAGCATCGTTCTGCACCGTACCAGCCCCGCACTAAAGCTCCTACAGAATGCCCGCGACGAGGCGCACCGATTCGCCATCACCTACCAGCGCAGCAAACGCAAGAAGGACCTCGAAGTCGAATGGCTCAAGATGCCGGGCGTCGGTCACGAGACCCGCGTCAAAATTCTGAGCAAGTACCGGAGTGCCGAAGCGTTCATGGCGGCCCCTATCGAAGACATCGAAATCCTGCTCGGCAAGGTCCGCGGAAACAACCTTCGCGAACAGGTAGCAAAGTACGTAGCCGAATTTATAACTCCCGATACAGAAGGCTAAATATTCCAATGTGGACTAGGGCTCGTTTGTATACAAACGACCTTTATGAGCGAAATTCGCCATGCAAAGATAAGAATTGTTTACTTATTGATTTTTTTAAAAGGGCAAAAAAATTTTTTTCGTTTTTTGCTTGCTTTTGCGTTTCAAGTTAGGTATATTACGCTTAGGCATCCCACGGATTAACGCCCGATCTAACAGTAATATAGAAGCTCGTTGCTCTTGGTACTCAGTTTAGGCGCGCTCCGACGCGAAAAACAAACCACCGAGGCACTGCTATCATTTTTTGATTAGTAGCATCGAGTGTTCCACCGTGAGAGATGCCCTTTTTTTATACCCACATTTTCTGGGTTTACTTTTCGGACTTGATGGCTCCACGGATGAGCATCAACTGAGCAGGCACATACACCCACCAGATAAAGTTGTTCGCAATCTCGGCAAGGGTCTGCACAGTGCTGTGGTCTTCACCCGAAAGCATGGCAAGCCCCACCAGGACATCACCAAAGAAGAACGCGACCATGCCCCAGCGAATGAGCGATGCATTGGGAGCCGGATAGTAGCCCTTGCCCGGAGCAAGGATACCCACCACCGTCGAGCTGATGACAAAAGCCGCATACGCAAGCACCGTCGCCACCGTCAAGCAGACAACGCCTGTTGCAAAGAGAATCACCGCAACAAGCGTCACTACCACCAACAGCCAGTAGGCCTTCGGAAACTTCGAATCCGTCTCGCTTACGCGCGAGTGCCTGTAAATAAGAACCGTCTGAAACGCCATGAAAAAGACGATGCCAAGAACCGTGCTCAACGAAGCCGCATCAGGTACGAGAATTTTCAACTTGCTAAAGCAGAAGTCGGCAAGAAGCGAGAACACGAAGGCAATCCGCAGGAACTTTGCATCGCGGGGAGAAAACGCCCTGGATGTCGCCATGAACGCAAGCACCGTCAACAAGAACGACATGGCGAACTTGGTGTAGAGCTGCAGGACACCCGCATCTGACAGGCACTGACCAACAGCACCGCAAGAATAGAAGTCGAACCAGTCCTTGCCCGTCGTCACTAAAAGCAGCGCGACAATTAGGAAAAAGAAAATCCTTTGGGCAATCGGTCTAAATAGCATAGGTAAAGTATAGAATATTCTCCACGCTAGCGCACATGTACCCGGCGCATCCGACTCCCCTGTTTCACGAAATAGACTCCCGGAAGAAGATGTCGTGGGTCAAATTCACGCATGCCCTGCAAATAACGACCCTGCAGGTCGAATACCTGCACCGGCATATCAGCGCGGATGCCCGCAGCCGCCGAGGTCACGATACTGCGCATAAACTCCGTCGTGGAATCGCCTTCCGTCGTGTCCGGCTCCACAAAGGGGTGTTTCGGATCGTCCACCACCACCTTGAACGTCACGGCGCTTTCGCAGCCCGATGTGTTCGTGTGGACCGCCTTGTAGTAGCCGCTCGATTTTCCGTCAAGATTCTTGAAACGGATTTCGCGATCGGTCGAAGCGAATCCGTTTGGGCCACTCCAAACCCAGCGGCCACCTTCCCACGGATGTGGACCAATCACCAGCGAGTCGCCCTTGTTCACTTGGACATCGGTCGTCTCGTTCCAGCCGCCATCATGCACCTTCACGTACGGGACAATCGTATCCGGCTTGCAGACGCCACCTTCGGCGCCGTCGATGACCATCGTCGTAATCGTCTGTGCCGGAGCCGTCATCGAAAGCACCTTGCCCGACACCGCGATATCGGACTGAGCCTTCAAACTGCCCGGCAATTCAAACCGCACCACCATCGCGCTTGCGCCGATTTTGTCAAACCCACGCAAGTCGAATTCATACTTCATGTCGCTCGTGCCACTGTTACGCACCACGAGCACCAAGGCGCCATCTTCGCGCAGCGCCGCGAGCGTGTTGCCGTTATCGCTGTCGATAATGCGCGAGCCCGGCCGAATAAACCGGCTAAATGCAGCATGCATGTAAAAGCGGGCGTTCGGCGAGAAAGTCTGCTTGCTATGATCCAGTGCAAAGGTGCGCCAGTTTTCCGCCGGGTCGCCCAGCTGCCAGTCCACCCAGGCATTCGCCTTCATGTCGCGCAAGTCCGAAAGAATCACACCCGCCATCCAGAGCGCAATGTTTTCGTCGCCACTCTTGTGGAGCGGCCCCGTTTCGGATTGCCACACGCGCTTGTTCTTGGCAAACGCCGCATTGAACAACTTTGCGCGATTCTCGCCGCCGGAATAGCTGTGCGTGTTCACCTGGAACATGTAAGAGAGCGCCTCGCTGCTGTAACCATTGAACTGGTTCAGCGCATCGCCAATATTCGTCTCGTCGGCGGCACTCACCGAAGTTTCGGGGAACAGTCCCTTCGCCTCGAGCGCCTTGCCGAGTTCCACAATCATCTTGGACTGGTTATTCTTGAAACCGCAACCTTCCTGGTCGCCGTTCGCTTTCCACCAGCCGGCACTCGGCTCGTTGAACGGTTCCACCGTGCGGAACGTGATTCCCCATTCCTTTTTAAAATGAAGCGCCACTTCGGAAAGGTAGTCGGCGAAATCGTCGAAGTAATCTTCTTTCAGGTTATCGGCGCCATTGTTGCCGCCCGAAACGCAACCACTCTTGGTCATCCACCATGGCGGCGAATTGCTGAACGCCTCGAAAATCGGATCCTTCACGCGCTTCGCAAGTTCAAAAGCGATGTTACGCTGGTACGGGTCCGCCGTCCAGTCAAAATCGCCACCTTCAGTTGTCTTGTAGCCAGGTACCGCCGCGGCGCCATCACCCTTCGTGAGGTGATTATGCCCCGGCTGGTCGCCGCCACCAATATTGTAACGGAAAATCGTATAGCCAAGACCTGTATCGGGGTCTGCAATCGCGCCAATCAACTTGCTGCGATTCGCCTCGCTCCAAGCGCCCGCCTTCACGGCCCACCAACAAAGACTGGAGCCCCATCCTTCGAAAACCTGGTAGCGCTTGCCAGGGTCCACCACCACTTTTGTCTGCGCCTGCGCCGGAACGAATCCTGCTAGACACGCCGCGGCAAGTGCTGCAAAACGCAACGCGGCACGCGCCGCACTCACCCGCGTCGCGCCCGAAACCTTTAAATTTTTACCAAAGCCCATCATACCCCTAAATATACCCCCAAAATGACTAAATGTCAAATGTGGATTTATGAGAGAACTCGCTTACGCCCCCAAAAAAATGCTTTAGCGACAGTATTTGTCACATAAAAAATCTATTTTAATTATCAAAAGAGGAAGCAAAAAATGAACAAGAAAAAGGGCTATGTGGAGACCCTAGGACCAAATGGGACACGCCGCATATGGACGCCGGAAGAGTACGAGGCGTTCATGAAGGAACTTGACGCCTACCCCGACCAGCACAAGGCAGATTTATTAAGACGTATGTTAAATCCGGTATATCATGAACCCGATAATGGCTAGTAGCAAAAGGAGCAATCATGAGGATGTAGCATTTGCCAACTCGCTCAAAGAAACATGTTTCGTAAAATGGAGCGAAGTGATGCAGTGATGTACAAAGTGATTAATCAGCATCAGGATTTTTCGCAATGCCGTTTTTCGAGTAGAAACGGCATTTTGCGTTTGGCACATTTTTTGCAAAACTCTTTTTAATCCACACTAGAACATCACGCGATAGGGAATCTGTTTTTCGTAGTGACGGCCGTTGAGGTCACGGTAGCCTTTCAAATGATTGGGGTGTACCGGCATCTTGTTATCAAGGGGACTTTGCGGCATGATGCGAGTGGTTCCAGAAGATGACTCTGCAGTAGAGCTAGATGAGGTCGCGGAGCTGCTCGAAGGCATACCGTATTCGAATGCGCCGAGGTCGGGGGCCTCGCCCACAAACGGGAATCCGAGATCTTCGCCCTTGTCAATCGCACGGCTCCCCTTCTTGAGTTTCAAGAAGCCCACGTCGGGTATGCTTCCGTCGGCATTGCGCGGGCCTAATATTCCCGCGATAGTCGAAAGGTCCTTGCCTGTCACGGTCATGCTCGGATCATCTAGACTTACAAAGTCGTCTTCGGTCAGGTCCAAATCAAGATTCCAGGTGTTATTTTCACCCGCCGGACAATCCACATAATGGTCGATATTCTGGCTCGAAATTTTCTCCCAGCACGTTCCAATTTGCGAAACCTTGTTCGGGAAGGCGATGTTGTTCTTGAGTACATGCGCGTTGTCGCCCGTTAGCGGAGCCACTTCGGCAAGACGGTTGCCTTCGGAGTCGAAAAGTGTAGATGCCATGCTGAAAGCACGATCTTCGTTCATATAGGACGTATTGTTAATCCACTTGCTGCCGACACCGGTGTAGTTCGCGTAAAAGCCCGTCGCCTTGTTTTTCCAAGCAACACAATACTTAATGATATGTCGCCCGCCACCGAGTGTGCTTTCGCCCATCTTGATGCCGTGACCGTTGCCGCGTTTCGGATTGCCAAGCCCATAGTCGCTGTAGCCGTTTCCCATGGCGTAGCAGTTCTCCAGCACCACAGGGAATTCCTGGTTAATGAAGTCGAAACCGTCGTCGCTGTTCCACCAGGCGCGGCACCCGATGAACTTGGTGGTATCGCCTTCGCCGGGTTTCTGGTAATGCGCACCGAAGCCGTCAGCATTTTCGCCATCGCCCTGCCAGCCTAAGGGGTCATAGTTATCGTGCGCGTCGCAGTTCAAAAAGATGTGGCCACCGCCATCAGCAGCACCGTCGTTAGCAAAGAATCCCGGTCCCGCATTATGGTGACTATCAATCTGCTCCAAAAAGATGTGTTTGCTCGCATACAAGAAAACGCCAGAATTGGAATTGTGTATCATGGGCGTGTTGCGAACATCGAAGCCCTTCAAGTGCAGGAATTTCGCTGCAATCACGATAGGCGAAGTGTACATCGCCCCTTCGGGTGTGCCGTCACTGTGTTCACCGCCTGCGGCCACGGGAAGGTTGGTCGCATCAAAAATCGGGCGCTCGCCCGGATAGGCAAGGTAATGGATGCGGTTATCGTCGCTTTCGCCGCTGGCGGTCAAGAGTATTCCCGCCGTCATCTTGTATCGTGAATAAAAGACCGTATCTTTCAGGTCGTAAATTCCGCCGCGAATCCAGACGGTATCGCCCGCGGTCACCACCTTGTTCGCCTTGTTGAGCGTCGCAAAGGGTTTCGCCTTTGTACCCGCAGCATTGTCGCTACCATCGGGCGCCACATAATACACTGCGCCGAACGCTTGGGCCGCCGAAAGGGCGAGTCCCAAAGTCAATAAGAACATTGCTCCCATATACACCTCAAGTAAGTACTTTTAATATACTCTTTTCCCGTGCCACCGTCAGCCGAATTTTGTATTTTTTACGCAGAGATTGAAATATGTCCAAACAAATTTTAACTCGCGAATCTTTAATTGAATTTTTCGGTGAACAGGAATATGAAAAAATTTGCCGCCATGAGGCGGGCCACGCACTAATCGCGATCCTGTTCAAGCGCCCCGTCGATTACGTCAAAATCAACAATTCCAAGGAAAAGCCGAGTGTCACCCACATGCCGGGAAACTCGCTCGAAGGTTCCGCCCATATCGCGATTGCGGGGCATATGTCGGATTTTCTGTTCCGCAAGAATTTCGCCTGCGACCTCGATACCGTCATGAAGGAACTCCCGATGGAACTTTACCGGAGCGATCCGGATTACCAGAGTTTCCAGGCGTCCTGCTACTACTACCAGCTTTCCGAAGTGAATGTCGTTGAACAGGTGTACAACCTGATGATGGCCTGTCAAAAGCAACTTGCCGCAATTGCCACTGCTCTGAACGAAAAGACGAGCCTAAACAACGCAGACCTCGTCGCAATTTTGAGTGCGAAGTAGCCGTTACTTCAAGCCACGCAGGATTTTCTTCTGTTCGTCAGTGATGCGGTAGCTTTCGCAGGCTTTCTGGATGGTTTTTGCGTGAATCCAGGGCGAAAGCTTGCGACCCTTGATGTAGGGGAATGTTGCGTCCCATTGCTTGGCGAGAGCCGTCGCAAAGTACCAGGCGATAACCATCTGTACATAGTAGCGGTCGGTAGGGCGTGCGGCATTAACCGAAGCGGCCTGCTTCTGGGATTGCGCAGCTCCTGTCGAATCGTCGTCGAAAAGATTTTCGTCGATGGCGGCAACGAGTTTCAAATGTTCTTTGCTGAAGCGTTCATCTAGGAAAAAGTTCATCAGCATGTTCACGCCGAATCGCACTGTGTAGGGTTTGGTCGACTTCAGCCATTCGCAAATTTTCGCGTAAAAACGAGATTCGTCCTTGAGCAAAGCCTTGGGCGATTTTCCGTCACATACCGCCCAGTTATTAATATAGGGCAAAAACTGCTCGATACGGCGCATGCATTCGTCAAAATCCTTGATGCGTTCCACCACAAAAAGGTGCACCTGGTTTTCTTCGAAATACTTGTGCGGGAGCTTATCCAAAAAGTTTGCGACATCCTTCGGCATGTTTTTTGCGGAAGCCTTCGCTGGCCCCTTTGCAGAAGTCGCCGCAGCCCCCTTCACCGCCGAATCCACGAATTCCTTTGCAATTTTTCGCATCGTGGGTACACGCACGCCAATGATCGATTTCTTGTCGATGTTCGGCAACAACGACGCATGAAAGTCGCGGTACTTTAGGTCCTGTTCGGCCAAAAGACGCTTAATAAGCCCAGCATGATTCATTACGCCCCCACTTTTTAAATTGTCGCGATGCGCTTGCGCAACGACAATAATAACTATTCTTTTTTCGGCTTAATCCTTGCACTCAAATAGCTGAGCACCAGGTTCTGCCACACCACATAGCATGTCGGAGCAAGTGCCACGACGGGTCCTGCATACAAAGTAGAAATCCAGATAACAAGAGTCGTGTTCTTCTGACCCATACTCTGCGCACTTTCAATCGGTCGGCGGTTCCTTTCGACATACCAGCCGAGAGCGTACAAAAGAATGCAGAGGATCAGCGAGATGCCCGCCATCATCGGGAGTTTTCCGCTATTCCACAAATCAGAGAATCCCATTTCGCGAATGTCGTAGCTCGCCTTCGCGATAATCACGAACACCGAGAAGGTCCACACAAACATGGTGTACTTCTGAAATTTTGCGGCGCGGTCGGCAAGTTCCGGATAGAACGCACGCAGACCCAACGCAAACGCCAGCGGAATACTGATGATGGGCTGAATCGTATTGAAAATTTTCATTGCAATTTCGGAGAGGCCCGCATCGGTACCGGTCAGGTAACCGAACACCAGCGGAATTGAAAAGCATGCAATCAAGTTTCCACTCAAGAAAATCTTCAAGGCAAGCGAAGCAGAACCACCGAGCATTTTTGCCATGGCGGGGGCAGCATTTGCAGGCGGACAAAGCGCAATGATGGCGCCACCCAAAAGGAGTTCGCGCGGAAGGTCGAAGAGCTTCACAATGCCAGCAATGACCCCCACCAGGATTAGGCTCACAACAAGTGCCCGAATTTCAATCTTGAATGTGTATCCGTGCGTCTGTGGCGGAATTTTCGTCACAAAAGTCAGGAACATCATCGTTCCTATCAAAAACGGCATTAGCGGCGAAAGCACATGTGCCTGCGGGAGCAAAACCCCGATTAAAATCGCAATCGGCATCAAAATGGCACGTAAATTCTTCATACGCGCCCAAATGTAGAAAACCACCAAAACCTAGGCAAGATAGGGATTAATTTCTATATTTACACCCATGTTACGATCTAGGTACGAAGCATTTGACTTCGTGGAAAAGAAGGCTGAGGTCAAGAAAAAGTCGGGCAATCCGATCTTGATGATCGTGTCGGGCTACCTCGCGCTGATTTCGTTGGGAGCGCTCCTGTTGTCGCTTCCGTTTGCGCAGCGTGAACCAGTCGGCATACTCGACGCATTCTTCACGGCAATGTCCGCCGTGTGCGTGACAGGACTTTCCACCATAGACATCAGCGCAAGTTTTACCACTTTCGGCAACTGGGTGCTCGTAATACTCATGCAGGCGGGCGGTCTTGGAATCATGACGATTTCTACCGTGATCATTTTGCTTGCGGGCATGCACCCCGGATTCAACCACCAATCGGCACTGCTCGCGAACTACACGCAGGAAGGCAACGTCGATGCGGGTCGTATCCTAAAGGCAGTGCTCCCGTTTACCTTCGGGCTCGAGGCTATCGGCGCCGTCATCTACTTTACGCAGTTTTCTGATATGGAACTTTACGACAGGCTCTTCTGCAGCCTGTTCCAGGCGGTGAGCTCCTTCTGTAATGTGGGCTTCACCCTGTTCCCCGACTCGCTCGTGCGCTTCCAGCTGAACCCGCTTATGAATATCACGACATGCGTGCTCGCACTCGCAGGCGGTTTCGGCTTCCTAGCGATTACCGAAATGCGCTATGTATTCGACTTCAAGAAGCGCGCCATCCGCAAGGTTTCGCTGCATACCCACATCGCCACGGGCTTCACGCTGATTATCGTACTCGTAAGCATTCTCTTCTTCATGTTCAGCGAATGGAGCAACACCTTTGAAGGTCTTAGCTTCGGACAAAAGTTTGAATCTAGCGCGTTCATGGCGTTCACCAGCCGCACCGCGGGTTTGAACAATGTGAACGTCCCCGCCCTCAGCGTCGGTTCGCTATTCTTCTTCGTCATTATCATGCTCATCGGGGCAAACCCCGGTAGCTGCGGCGGCGGCATCAAGACCACCACCACAGCCGTGATTTTCCTGCTCGGATTCAACCGTCTGCTCGGTCGCAACAAGACGCAGATTCTTGGCCGCACCATTCCCGAAACCACCGTCGATAAGGCCGTGCGAATTTTCGTGGTCGCCATCGTGGTCGTGGTCGTCGCAACGCTCGTGCTGCTAGAGACCGAAGCCGCGGGCAACTCCATCGAGCAAGTTTCCTTCCTGAAGGTTTTCTTCGAAGTGGTCAGCGCCTATAGCACCTGCGGACTTTCCATGGGGCTCACCCCTGAGCTCTCCATCCCCGGTCGCATCGTCATCTGCACGGTTATGTTCGTTGGCCGCATGGGACCACTCTTCCTGATTTCTGCCGTGGCTAAAAAGCAGGAGCAGGGCATGTGGTACGCTGAAGAAGACATCATGGTGGGCTAGGCTATGGATTCTAAACTTTTCGTCGCATTCGGTTTCTTGCTTGCCGCAGCGACCGCACAAGCAACTTCGGTCTGGGAGCGTTCTCCCTGGGATACATCCCCCGTTCAAAACGACCAAGCCCAGTCGCAAAATTCGCAAGCTTCAGCCTCCGACCCCGACTCGTTTACCGACCCCCGCGACAATCAATCCTACAAGACCATTACTGTCCATGGGCAGGTCTGGATGGCAGAGAACCTGAACTACGCTTCGTCGCACAGTTCCTGCTTCAACCAGAAAAAATCCTGCAAGAAAGACGGGCAGCTCTACCAGTGGGAAGCCGCTACCAGGTCGTGTCCTCCGGGCACCAAGCTTCCAAGCGAAGCGGACTGGGAACGCGCCCTCGAATCTGACCGTTTTGTCGAGACTCTCTCCCTTAGCGGTTTTCGCTCCTTCAACGGCGACTTTTACGACATGGGCTCCACAGGCGTCTACTGGACATCCAACGACGACGAGGACTACGCCGATTACGCCGTCTATTTCAAGTGGTCCCGCGGCGACTGGAAACGCGAAAAATTCTACAAAGGTCAAGCCAACTCCGTTCGTTGCATTATAGGCGGACAATCGGGCAGCGGAAGCAATAATTGGAACTAGCAATAGCTATCTTTAGGCTATGGCTTCTAAACAATTTGTAGTGATAGGACTAGGCAACACGGGCTACTTTCTGGCCCGCCATTTGACCGCACTCGGACACGACGTGATGGTCGTAGACCCCAGCCCCGAAAAGATCCAGGACATTTCGAACCAGGTGGCACAGGCGGTCGTTGCCGACGGCACCCGCAAAAAGCAGCTCCAGTCGCTTCCGCTTTCCAAGGTGGACAGCGTCATCTGCTGTATCGGTGAAGACCTGCAGGCATCGCTCCTCACGGTGTTGAACCTCAAGGAACTGGGCGTCAAACACATCATCGCAAAGTCCAGTAGCCCGGCCCATACGATTATCCTCGAAAAGCTCGGCGTGGCAGACATCTTCCACCCCGAACGCGACATGGCCATTTCGCTCGCCGAAAGACTCAACCGCCCGAACATGCTCGACTACCTGCCGTTCATGGAGGGTTTCTCCATCGTCGAAATCGCTTGCCCGGAAGCCTTCCTCGGCAAGACCCTGAAGGACCTCTCCCTTACGCACAAATACGGCATCCAGGTGATCGCTATCCGCGACCCGCTTGAACCCACCCCCAAGATCGGTAACATCGCAGACTACGTGCTCAAGGAAAACGACGTGCTGTTCGTGATTGGTCCGAACGAGGCTTTGGACAAATTAAAAGCCTAGTCCCAAAAGCCTTTAAACATATACAAAGAAACCGGCTCTTCAAGCCGGTTTTTTCTTTTTTACGAAATCTGTAATTGATGTCTTCTAGACTAGAAAACGGGCTTGCCCGTAGGGGCCTTGTCCACGGCGCGACCGGAACTGGCATTCTTTTCTACAGCGAGCTTGCGGTGCGTCACCGAACCCACGGCGAAGTAACGACCGTCTTTCTGCACCAGTGCCGTGTAGATGTTCAAGACCTTCTGGGAGAACCACTGCTGGTAAAGGTTCAGGAGGCTTTCCTTCAAGGTGGAAGATTCATCGATGGAGGGGTTTCCGGACGGCTTGCCGTACTTCAGCGTGAACTGTTCCGACATATAGGCGACAGCTTCGAACGACTTGTTCAGGCGGGCGCGTTCCACACGACCTGTGCGAATTTCAAAGGAATAGAACTTGTCGTTCTTGTTGAAAATGAAATCGACCTGCACAGGCAGTTCGCCGAACATGAACACGGGAATAACCACGCGTTCACCTTCGCCACTCTGACCGTAAGGCTCATACCCCAGCTTCATCACTTCTTCAATGACCGTCTCGCGGGACGCTCCGAAGGGTATTCCCGCAAAGTCATTATAACGCTGGGCGAGCGCTTCCAGAGAAAGCAGCAAAGTCAAAATCGTTATAATAAATCCAATGTGTTTCACAGGATACTCCTAGATCCATTGTAAAAGATAGTAAACTTCTTTTAGTTGGTAAGTCCTTATCAGGTATTTTCTTAGAAAAAGCGCCGATTATCTATATTTTGAGACATGGCAAGCACTTTTGGTAAAATTTTCAGCGTAACGACCTGGGGAGAATCCCACGGTCCGGCCGTAGGATCTGTCCTTGACGGCTGCCCCGCAGGTCTCGAAATCTCCGAAGAGGACATCCAGGCGGAGCTCAACCGCCGCCGTCCCGGACAGGGCAAGATGACCACCGCCCGCGACGAAAAGGACCGGGTGAGGATCCTTTCTGGCGTTTTTGAAGGAAAAACGACCGGTACGCCGATCTCGTTCGCGGTGTTCAACGAAGACCAGCGGAGCAACGACTACGCCGAAATCGCCAAATGGTACCGACCGGGACATGCAGACCTCTGCTACGACCTGAAGTACGGGTTCAGGGACTACCGTGGCGGCGGACGCAGCTCCGCACGCGAAACCATCGGCCGCGTTGCGGCAGGTGCTGTCGCCAAGAAACTTTTAAAACAGGTAAACGGCACCGAAATCATCGCCTGGGTGAACTCCATTGGCGAAGTCGACTGCGGTTCCCTCGACCTGAACACGCTGACGCTCGACCAGATTGAAGAATCCCCCGTGCGCTGCCCCGATGCAGAAGCGAGCAAGAAAATGGAACAGGCTGTTCTCGATGCGCGCGCAAACGGCGACAGCATCGGCGGTACCGTCTGCCTTCTGGTCAAGAATCCGCCGATTGCCCTCGGCGAACCCGTCTTCGACCGTCTTGATGCGCTCCTTGCCCAGGCAATGCTCAGCATTCCCGCCTGCAAGGGTTTCGAAATCGGTAGCGGTTTTGCTTCGGCTCGCATGAACGGAAGCCGCCACAACGACGAGCTCTACTTCGACGGCCACGCCTACCACACCCGCACCAACAACGCGGGCGGCTGCCTCGGCGGCATCAGCAACGGCGAGCCCATCTATTGCCGCATGGCCTTCAAGCCCACCGCGACCATTTCGCAGGAACAGAAAACGGCTGGTCGCGGCGGAGAAAACGGGACACTCGCCGCCCGCGGTCGCCACGACCCTTGCGTCGCGGTTCGCGCCCCGGTGATTGTCGAAAGCATGGCAGCCCTCGTGCTCGCAGACTTGTTCTTGCAGCAAAAGAGAAACTGTTTGTAGGAGCGAGGTCGCGGCGTTGCCGCTTTGAGGTATGAGGTTTGAGCAAGAAGAATGAAATGCTTCGTTTTTTTCTAGCTCTCTGCTATCGTGCCGCGTACCTGTTGCATCATGCGCTCTGCCTTAGGCCAGGCGCTCCTCTCCAGCATTCTAAACTGATTGTCGTCGGAAGCTTCCGCACCGGTGGTGCCGGAAAGACGCCCTTTTGTATCTGGCTGGCGAATCACCTCGCCGCACAGGAACGGCGTGTCGCCCTCCTCTGCCACGAATACGCCTTCGATGAAATCGCGATGTTGCGCGAAAAGTTTTCCCTCAACGCCCTTGTCGAAATTATTGCGACAAGGAACCGCTACCGCACCGCCCACGAACTCGACCGCACCCAAAAATTCGATATCATCCTCTGCGACGACGGCTTCGAAGACAGCCGTCTAGTAGGAGCGACCACCATCATTTTATCCTGGGAGGACGCTCCCACCAAAATTTCTGACTTGTGGCCTCTCGGAAAAATGCGGAGCCTCTCCAAGGACCACGAATCGGTTTCAGGAAGCACCATAACACTGAACTGCAGCGGAGACTCCCCGGACTGTCGCTTTATTTTAGACAAAGTATCGTCATCCGCCGCAGGAGATTTTCCAGCTGAAAAAAAAGCAATTGTCTTTTGCGGCATCGGTGCTCCGGAACGATTCAGGCAGGATATCCAAAATGCAGGCATCCAGGTCGCACGGCTAGACGCATTCCGTGACCATTGCAGGAATTTCGATCAAAAACTGGCAGCGACGCTTCTAAAGGATGCCAATTCCGCAGTCATTATCAGCGAAAAGGATGCCGCCCGACTCCCCGACGGATTTTGGCAGCGGAACAGGCGGGTCTATATTGCATCGCAAAAGACCCTTGTTTCACCCTCCGCCCTGCAAAAATTGAACTCCGCCGGTCTCTAGAGTCCACCTAGTTTTTATATTTCGGAAAAAGAAGGAAAATAACATGACTCTTTCCACACGAATCCAGAACTTGATGCAGGCGCTCTGCCACGAATTCCCCGAAAGGCAGGACCGCCTTCAGCTGGCATTCCTCGCCACGGTCAACAACGAGACCTTTTACCTTTACGGTCGCACGGGTTCGGGAAAGAGCTTCCTTATACGCCGCCTTCTCGCCGCGTTCAAGAAGGTTCGTCTCTTGCAAATGGGAAACCGTACACAGCAGCTTCCCGATAACCTGAACGATTACGACATCATCCTATTCCAGAATTTCAATCCTATTGATGATTCCACCAAGGACAATGTCCGGAATGCGCTGCAAGACCGCACCAATACGGCACTGATTCTTTCCAGCGACATCCGCCCCGAAAACGCCATGGGCCGCGCCGAAATCGCCGACGACATCACGCTCACGATCTACATGCCCGACAACCTTTCTTCGGACGCGCTTTGTTCGTTGCTGCAGAACCGTGAAAAGAGTGAATCCTTCCAGGTGCCCGAAGACTTGACCATTTCCGAAGAAGAAAAGAGTCAGTGGCTCGAAGAAATCAAGAAGGTGACCCTTTCTGCCGATACGATGGCAATCATCGGCAAGCTTTCCGAACTCTGCATCGAGAACGCCATCTACGTTCCCATCAGCAAGTGGCTCTCGCTTGCCAACATCGCGCGCACCATCGCCTTCTTCAACGGCAGAAGCCAAACGACTTTCTCCGATGCTTTGTTCCTTGGCACCCCCATCTGGGGCCGTTCCACCTCGAACAACACCATCAACGAGAACTTTGACAAAATCGTCAAGTCCGTCATGCTCAAGGACCTTGCCGAGACCTTGGAAAAGCCCTTCGACGCAGACACCCTATACCACAAAGTCAAGGGACTCTTCAACAGTTCCAACAACCTTTACGAAACCAAGGAATTCAACGGGCAACCCTGCCTCAGCTACCGTATCACCGTAGCCGGCGAACAAGCTCCGCTGTACGTTCCGCTGCACTACATCGAAACGGACGAAGACTTCAACCCGTTCAACGAACTTCGCCAAATCGAAAAACATGTGCGTTGCAACTTCCACGGCACCTCAAGCTGCACGATTTCCATTGATTCCGCAGTCAAGGGCATCGGCCTGCGTAACAACCTTTCTAGGCAGAACAACAACCCCGGAAAGTTTGAAGACTTCGCAACACTCCCCACCTACATTCTTCGCGAGAACGACCCCGAAGTCGCAAAGAAGAAACAAGCCGAACTGGATGCCTGCAAGAAAGAAGCTCAGGCCCAGATGGAGCTGCAGGGAAAAATTCTGCGAACGCTGCGTGACCTGTACCAAGCCAACAAGGTTTACCGCAACGACCTATTCGTGAACCTTGAAAACTTCGACAAGATTCAGGGCGAACTCAGCGAGATTTTCAATACCATCAACGGCATTGCGTCCAAGCTCAAGGAAACACTTGAGCTGTACGCAGCCCACGCCTAATTTCCGCGGCGAATTCCTATAGTGCAAGTGTTGTCGCTTGAACCTGCTTTTTCGCTGCCGTTCAAGACCTTTACCTTCATTTTCGAAATGTAGGCACCTGTACCGACCAGGCGGCCCTTTTCGCTACGAGCATTCCATTCGAAGAAGATGTTGCCGGGATTGTCGTAACAGTTAGATTTCGACGGGTCTGCCGAATTGTAGAAAACGGTCTTGTCATTGCAGGCGACACTTCCTTCCGCCTTGTTCACGAAACTTCCCAAATGTGAGAAGTAATAGCCTTCCCACTTGATCCTGATAAGGGCAAGGGCGGAATCCTTGTCTGCACCAGCAGGCAAATCCATCAGCACCGATGTCGCAAGTTCGCCTAGGTTGAAGCTCACGAGCATGCCCGGCTTATGGAGGCTGTCGATGATATCCTGAATAGACATGTTGGTCGGCACCGATATCGGTACGATCGATTCCTCATACGGCCACTCATCCTCGCCGCGAATCGTCACGACACCGGGGGTCTTGATTTCGGTACGCTGCTCGCCCACAATGCGGACCTTAGGATTGTTCAAGTGCGCACCGTTTCCAGCCAGGTCCTTGAGTTCACCCGGCAAGAGCCTCACATAGTCACCTACCTCGGGAAGTGTCGTCTGTGCCGTCCGCTGGAAATACAGCTTGTAGACATTACCCTTAGCGCTCACATCGTAACTAGCAATCAGAAGCGAATCCATGAAGTTCGCCGTGTCACGGTAGAATACAAATGCACCCTTTCCATCAATGCTCTTGTCCGCCGCCTCGCTCAAATTGACCGTCACGACACTCACATCATCCGACAACGGTTCAACCATTGCTCCAAGGACAATGGGTGCCACCTTGTCTTCGACCAATGTATTCATCGAAAGCTTCACCTCTTCACCCGAGTCTTCGTCGGTGTAAGTGTAATGGTACAGAAGCGAACCCGAATAGACCTTATCCGTCTCTCCTGTAAACACATCCTGACGAAGTCCCGCTTCATTAAATATCGTTATAATCGACTCCTGCTCCACAAGCGGCCAAATACTTTCCTGACCTGCCGTCGTATGGAATTCCGTGCCTCCAAACGACCATGAAATCGTATCGGGCACCACCTTGTCAAACGGCTTGTTAAATGGAATCGACAAGCTGTCCGGAATACCGTCGCCATTCACATCGAACATAGAAGACTTCATCGCAAACGGCACCGGAGGTTCCTTGAAATGAATGTCAGACCACTGGAGGCGATTTGCAACGGCATCGCCTTCCACCACAAAGTAGGCATCGACCATTGCAGAGTCCCCTACCACATAGAACGAGGCGTAGCCCGTCGAATCAGTCGAAATCGTCGTGACACGCTGATTGTTCTTATCCAAGAAGCTCAACGGATATGTCGTCTTCAAATTCAAATTCGCCACGCAATTCACATTCGCACCCGCCACCATATCGCCACACGGAGTCGAGCCGAACAACAGAACAATTTTAATTGGTACCGTATCTGGGTAAGTCACATGTGCAAGGAGCGTATCGTTCTTGCCGCCATCGCTACCGAGGACATCTCCACGCAGCGTGTAACCCTTCGGGTCGAACAGCAGCGAATCCGTCACATGGAAAACATCGACAAAGCCAATGTCCGGCAGCGGATATTCGGGAACGGTAAAGGGAATCATCTGGTACTGGCTCTGGTCCGAGGCAAGGTAGCATATCAGCACATACTTACCCGGAGCAAGCTGACGGGAGTTCACGAAGGCGGAAGTATCGATAGTAAACGAAGACATGTTCTCGCTAATGTAAATGCCGCCATAGTTGAGCCCCGGCTGCAAGAGAATACCTTCGGCAGGGAGAGCGCCCCCCACCAGCTGAAACACCGACTGTGCATAAGTCGTATCGATTTTCGTCACGGCAGACACGTCGCAGCTCAGAGATTCATCTATCAGTAGCTGTTTCAATTCATATTCGATGATTCCATTCGCATTCGCCTTCTCGACAGGGAAGTAAGTCTTCTGCGTCTGCAAGTTGATCGAGGTGCGCATCTTGAAATTCGAACCCGTTGCGTTACGCTCCGAGAAGAAAATCAGGAACGGATACTCCTTGCCTTCGATAAGTCCGAGCGTATCCAAATCGACAGCGCCTTCCACCGGGCTGTGGCAACCACCGATATCGACCACCAGGCGGTTGTTGATGAACACCCACACATCGTCATCGCCGCGGAACTCGAAGTATTGGCCCTTGATGTACTTGAACTGGGCGTTAATCTTCATCGAGAAACTGTAATTGTGCTTGCAGCCCTGAATATCCCAGTCGAATTTCGGATTCTTGATTGTCTTCGCCGAATCGAGGTATTCAAAGTCGTCAATCGGATAGAAGCCCGGATTCACCGGGTCGTTGCAGCCGTTCGGCGATTCCGTCACATCGGCAAGCCAGAAGCCTTCGGCATCGAGTTTAAGGTCGATATCACGGCAAGTCGCATTCGTGTATTCGCGACCCGTCACAGGATCTGTCGCCAAGACTTCCGGAATAAACCACTTGTCAATTTCGCGACCTGCAGAGCACTGATTCCACGGGAACACGAGCGAATCCACACGCAGCGGGAGCCCAAGGCTACTCAACGTGTCCTGAACCATTCCAAGCACATGGCCGCCGCAGGTTTTCAGCGTGTCCAATTCACCATTCTGGTTCAGCCCATACACGCTCGTGTAGGCGTTACCATTGTAGATGCCGCCGAAATCAATATCGATGGCGTCATCGTAAGATTCGCCAGCCCAGTCAAGAATCATCGCCGAGATTTTCATCGTGGGGCAAATGCCAAGCCGACCCGGGAACATTTCACTGAACTTCGGCGCACTGCTCGAAAGCGGATACGGATACACCCACACCGTGTCATAAAGAGCCATCATTGAATCAAGCGAAATCGGAGTACCATAACCCTTGTCTTCGCCCATCAACCCTTCGAGACTGTAGAATTCCGTACCGAAGGACTGCCTAACCTGAATACTCCAATCGTCCGTATGCTTGTAATATGTTCCCTGATACCAGCCGCAAGTATCGCTCTGCGTAGAATCATAGGGGCTCGCCGCAATAGGTCCCATGCGCACCGTATCTTCGGCGACCATCATCATCGGGCTCATGTTGTCCCACGGGCTCATCAGACGAACCGTCTTCGGTTCCAGCGGACTAAACGAAATGTCCAATGTGCCACTGCTATTGGTAAATATCCAACTCTCGTAGACACCCGTCGGGAACAGCACTGAAGCGAGAGGACGATTCGTTTCCTTGAAGTAGGTCACCTGCGGCCACTCATTCTGGCGACGGTAAATGTTGAACTGAGCCATCGAAGAACTCCAGTTCGCCGAATTGACCGTAGCAGGTTCAAAATCGTAATGGTACCAGTAGGGATATGTATCCTTCTCCATCGCCACGGGATTGTTGATGATGTTGTTTCCAATGGTAATGTAGACGGCGCTGTCCTTGAAGGTGGAATTCGTCCGCCACGGATGATAAACATGCAACACGTGTGTTGAATCAAAGCATTCGCCCAGCGAGCCCATCTTGAGAGCCGCCTCGGCAGTCTTCGCCGTTCCATCGACAAAGACCGTATCCTGTGCCGCAAACGCATCAGAAAGGTCCACCATGCCCGTAGCAGGGTAAACCATGTAGGGAGTATTCAGGCGAATAAAATGAGCAGACTGCAGCGGGTTGCGCTTGATCATCGCGGGACTCACCGCCCCATAAAACCAACCGCAGCTCGACTTGTCATCGTAGGCAAAGCGCATCATCACCGAGTCATTCCCCAAAATCATCTGCGGTAGCGCATGGTTTCCCCATGGACTCTTGAACCACACCATCTTCGAGCCCGGAGCCACAAAGGACTTGGTATAACTCTTGTCAGAAGGATCCGTATAGAGCCACACCTCAACATCGGTACCAAAGAGCGCGCCCATCTTGAACTCGCCCCCTTCCTTCCACTGTTCGCCGTTATTGTTATTGTAATTATTGTCGTCGGTATTCGGATAAATGCTTACGGTAAACGATTCCCAGTCCTGGAAATCAGACACATTCTTGTTCCAAGTGTAGCTATACCAGCCATCACCTTCGTCTGTCGTAATCGTCGGAGAAGTCGGTCCAAACATCGCATTGTAGGAACCACCTGCTCCACCCAGAATATGCAAATAATAACCGTCTTTTGACGCATCATTACGCCACGGTGACTGTATATGCACCGTAAGCGTAGCCTGCGCTATCGCAACCCAAACCAACCAAACAAGGCAAAACAACTTGTGCATTAAACACAACTCCTTTAAATCACAAACAACTCCAACCTAAAAATATATTCTGTATTCCAAATCGGAATAAAAAACAGCAATTTGAAGGAAAAACGTTGTGTAGAACTCAATAAAAAAAGGGGGAAGCCTCCCCCTCGCTTGCACTGCTCCGCACGCTGGCCAGGCATAAAAAAAGCCCCCAGCGAGGTTTACCTCGTTGGGGGCGTGAATCCAGCAGCGACCTACTCTCCCGGGCCCGTAGGCCAGGTACCATCGGCGATGAGGGGCTTGACTTCCGTGTTCGGAAAGGGAACGGGTATGACCCCCTCTCGGTAACCGCTGAAACAAATTCCATGGCGACAACCGGTGTCGAAAAAGTCTTCTTAAGCACAGCCTTGAAGCTGGCGGGTCCGGGCTGCTCACGCAACCGACTGAACCAAATCGTTGAAAGAAAGGAAAAGCTCTACCGGGCTATTAGTACCGCTCGGCTCAACGTGTCGCCACGCTCACACCTGCGGCCTA
>JAFXRC010000005.1 GCA_017526585.1 Fibrobacter sp.
TGACCATCACTGAAAAAGGTTGACACTTTTTAGGTGATTTTACTGACCGGGTTGACAGTTTCTCTGACTCGGTTTACACCTTTTCCCCGGTATATCGATCCCGGTTGACAGTTCAACCGACTTGGTTGTCACTGCCGACTGGGCCTTCTCCATCCAAAGATATCTTTTTGCCTGCCTCGCGACGTTCGCGGGGCGTCTTCCAGCACCGTTTCTGTGGCCCTTCCTGCCCGTGAACCTCGTCTGGAGTCTGCATCCCGATGCTCATGTGCGGGCGCTGGCTGTTGTAGAACTGGATGATCCGCTCCAGTTCGGAGCGGCATTTTTCGCGTGTGGGGAACTTCATCTTGTACAGCCACTCCGTCTTCAGGATGCCGTTCGCACGCTCCGCCACGGCGTTCTCGAGCGGGTCGCCGCTCTGCGTCATGCTGATGCCGACATCGTGCTTCCTTAGTTCGTTCACATACTCGTAGCTGCAGTACTGGCAGCCCCTGTCGCTGTGGTGTATCAGCGCGTGAGTTTGTCCGTAAGGCACGGTAGCCAGAGCCATGCGCAGGGCCTCCAGCGGATACCGAGTCTCCAGCGTGGGGCCGAGCGACCAGCCCACGATCTTGTGCGAGTAGGCGTCCGTCACGAGCGACAGGTAGCACACGCCCTCGTCCGTCTCGACATAGGTGATGTCAGCGACCCATATCTGGTTCGGGCGGGTGGGGATGACGCCCTTTACAAGGTTCGGGTACTTCCTGTAGTTGTGCTCCGAGTACGTTGTCCTGTAGTGCTTGCGCCGCCGCATGCGTACCATCAGGTCGTTCTGCCGGAGCAGTTCGATGAACGTGTCGCGGCCGGGCATCCCGCCGCAGTCGCCCAGGCTATCCGATATCATCCGGTGCAGCTTCGTGCATCCTATGCCCGGATTGTCCCTGCGCAGTTCGCGTGCGGCCTCGATGACGATACCCTCGACGGCATCGTCGGCGAAGTCATGGTCGCCGCGCTTGTAGAACGCCTGCCTGCTATAACCAAACAGCCCGCAGAGGGCATCCAGGGACGCGCCCGGGAGCCGGCTGCGTAGCAGGCCTACCGTTTGGTGCCAGATTTTTTTCTGATGGGTATGTTGAACTTGCTCTCGGCAAGCTCTATCATGGTGTCGAAGGCCTTCGCGCGCAGCGTCTCGGTATCCAGCGCCTTCTGCAGGCGACGGTTCTCGAGTTCAAGCTCGCGTATCCTTTCTTCGGGGTCCTTGGCCATGCTGTTAGCCTCGCTTGCCCCCAAAGATAGCGATTCTTCGCGCAGGTAGCGGTCCATCCAGCTGAACAGTACCTGCTTGCTGCTCAGGCGGTATTTCTTCACGATCTCTGCCGCGGTCATCTTGCCCGCCTGGTATTCGGCGACAACCGCCATTTTGTCTTCGTCGTCGAAGATGCGCTTTTCGGTGGTAACGCTAGTCCATCGGGGATATCCGAACCGGTCGTATTCCGCGACTCTCTTTATTACCTGTTTTGTCTTCATTCGCACTACTCCTGCTTTTTTGAGTAGTGTCAACTTTTTTCAGTATAAGACAAACTGCTCCAATGGGCCGACAACCCTAAAAGGATGCCCCTCCTACTGCAAGGAGCCCGCCAGGTAGGCAAGTCTTTCCTTCTGGAATGGCTGGGGACCACCCGTTTTGAAAACATGGTTCACGTGAACCTGGAAACACAGGTTTCCATTGCAGAAATGTTCAATGGCGATATTACCCCCCAAAAAGTCGTCCACGCGCTCGAAACCGTTTTCCAGACCCCGATCAAGCCCCACAAGACACTCATCATCCTTGACGAGATCCAATGTTCCGAAAGGGCGCTGATGTCGCTCAAAATGTTCTGCGAAGACGCTCCAGAATACGCCGTTGCGGCGGCAGGAAGCCTGCTCGGAGTAGCCATCAACCGCGAAAAATTCTCCTTCCCCGTCGGCAAGGTTCATGAACTGACGCTTTTCCCGCTAGACTTCGAGGAATTTCTCTGGGCATGCGGCGATGAAACGCTCGCCAAGACAATCCGGGAGCACTGCACAACTTTCATTCCGCTAGAAGAACCCATCCACAACAAGGCCATTGAACGATACAAGCAGTATCTGATTCTCGGTGGAATGCCCGCCGTTGTGCAGAACTTCATCGACACGGGGAGCATCGTTCTCCCGACCGAAATCCAGAACCGCATTCTGAACGAATACTCCGCCGACATGGCGAAATACGCCTCGCCAGCCCAGGCCGTAAAAATTCGCGGGTGCTACAATTCAATTCCCGTACAGCTTGCCAAAGAAAACCGAAAGTTCCAATACAAGCTGGTCCAGCGCGGCGGAACGGCGACCATCTTCGGAGAATCCCTGGATTGGCTTACGTTCGCAGGGCTTATCGTCAAATGCGAACTCATCGACAACGGATTCATGCCGCTGGCCGCCTACGTGAACATGTCCGACTTCAAAATCTACATGGGAGACGTCGGGCTGCTCACCCTTAAATCCGGGATGGCGTCGCAAGTCATACTGTCCGAAAACGAACCCGACAACGGATTCATGGGTGGGCTAACCGAGAACTATGTAGCGCAGGCCCTTGCAACAAACGGGCACAGGCTTTTCTACTGGAAGAACAAGAACACGGCCGAGGTCGACTTCGTCTTGCAAATTCAGGACAAGATAATTCCCGTCGAGGTCAAGAAGGGACGCCACACAAAATCAACCAGCCTCACGATGTTTCGCAAGCAATTCAACTGTGAAAACGCCATCCGAATTTCCAAGAAGAATTTCGGAAACACCGACGGAATACTCTCTATTCCCTGCTATGCGGTATTCTGCATTTGAGTTGGCAAGATACTTTGTTGCGAGCCGAACGCCTATTTCACCCACTTATCGACTTCTTTCTGGGCCTTGTCGCGTTCGTTCTGGGCCACGTGTCCGTAGATGGCAAGGCCGGGGGTCACGTTCGCGCCGGTCACCTTCTTGAGGCGGGCTACACCCGAGAGGCCACTGCCTTCGTGGGTCACGAACGGGTGAATCGTCTTGCCCTTCAAATTATACTTCTCGAAGAAGGTGAACATGGGCATGGGCATTTCGCCCCACCACACCGGGTAACCGACGTAAATCTCGTCGAATTCTTCGGGGTTCACGTTCACCGGCTTGATGGCCGGGCGTGCATCCTGTGCAAGTTCCTTCTTGGCCACGTTAATGCAGTCGTCGTATTTCTTGGGGTACTCCTTCGCGGGTTCCACATGCAGGAGCGTGCCGCCCGTCTTTTTCGCAATCATCTCGGCAATGATTTCAGTATTGCCCTTGGAAATATTCCCGACGGAGTAGTTTTCGTCGGCGCGGGAATAATAAACGACGAGGATTTTCTTTTCTGCTGCCATAGAGACTCCTAGAAGAAGTGATAAAAGAATCAAGGTGATTTTTTTCATGGGATCCGCCTTTTTCGTAAAAAATTCTTTTGAACCGGTTGCCTTTAATATAAATAATTTCAGGACGGCCGCGTAATGCGTAATTTTTATGCCCACTATGCGTGAAACGCATAGTAGATTTATTATATTCTCCCCCAAAAGGGGCTTTTTATGTTTGTCGAGACTTATATCTTGCGATTGCTGGCCGGGTTCCTGGAATATGGGACGCTTTCTGCCGTTGCAGACAAGCTCTACACTTCGCAGCCGGCGGTGAGCCGCGCGTTCAAGAAGCTGGAAGACGAAATCGGTGCTCCGCTCTTCGAGCGCAAAAAGAACCGCATTGAGCTGAACGAGAAGGGACGCACGGTCGCCGAATACGCAAAGCGCATCATGGATTTGCAGGGCGAAATGATGGAAAAGGTGAGCCCGCAGGGAGCGGGCACGCGCACGTTCTCCATCGCGTCGGTGGCCATCCTCCCCGCCATGCGGATGGTGCAGGAACTGCAGGAAAAATACCCTGGCGCGCAGGTCACTTACGAGATTATCGACAACGAGGCGGGCGTGCTGAAGGCGCTGAACGATGGCACTGCGGATATCGGCATCACGCTTAAGGCCCCACGCGCAAAGAAATACCGCGCCGAAAAATACATGCAGGAGCGGCTCTCGATTGCGCTCCCCAAGAAGCACCCGCTTGCGAAGCGCAAGTCCATCCGGCTCCGGGAACTCAAGGGCGAAACCATCATCCAGCGCAGCAACGTAGGGTTCTGGGAGCAGGTCAAGCGCAAGAAGATTCCCGATGCAACCTTCATCAAGCACGACAGCACGAAGGGCATTTCAAAGCTCATCGAGCAGTCTTCGCTGTTGACGTTCGTTTCGGACCACCAGTTCGATTACGAAATTCCCAAGGACCGCAAGATTGTGCCGCTCGCCGACCGCGAAATGAACGTGGAATTTTTTAAGGTGACTCTGGCGTAGGCGATGTAAGCTTCCCGTTAAGCCATTCCATTTCCCGAGCGTAGAACTTGTCCACGTCTTCGGGGCGGTCCACTCCAAGCTCGTCCATGTTCACCTCGCCGCCGGCCAGTTTGCGGGTGTACGCCAAGAAGCGGTAAGAGGCGCGCAGGCCATCCAATTCGGCGGGCCGTACGTCCAACGTTTCGCCGGGGATGGCGGGAGCAAGTTCGTCCCATTCGTTGAGCGATGTCATGGCGGTGATTTTCCATTCACCGCTGCGCTTTTCGGCACGGTAGAGTAACCGCATGTAAGAGGTAAGCACAGCTTCTTTACCCTTCACATCCACCGAGCGCGTCGTTGTGCTCGGGTACTCCACGAAGGCCCTGTCGCCATTCAGGTGCACGAGCGGCGGGTTGTTGCGGTTCACGTTGGGTCTCGCCACCGCTTCGCGGGGGGATTTCCCGACAAAGCTCGAAACCCCGCCCTTCTGCCACGATGTGTGGATTTGCGCATCCTCGGCGTAGCATTTTGCAAGGTCCTCATTCCGGTGGCTTACGCGGTAAAGCCGTTCGGCTACCACGAGGCGTTCCACGGCGGCGTAGTCAGCCGTTTCGCGAATAATGCTAGCGGATACCGCAAGATTGTTGAGGGCCGCAGCAAGTTCCTTTCTTACTTTTTCGTCTCCGACATTCCCTAAGCTTTCCCGCGTATTTTCGCAGGCGCAAAGAAACGGAAGGCAGAGGACGCAAATTGCGAAGGCTACATTTATGGTGTAATATTTCATCAGGTTTGCCCTAAATATTGTATATCTAGTATGTAATATACAACATTTTTGACTAAAAAAAGTGCCAATCTATTTCCCGCTGGACGCCTTATCGCCAAACAGCGCGCGGGCGTTGCCTTCAAGAATCATGTCGTAATAGGGCGCAAGGTCGGCCTCTTTTTTCAGATAGGCCTTGAGCCGTTCGATGCTTGTGGTAAGCACCTTGGGTGCCACGTAGGGGTAATCGGAACCGTAAAGCAGGTGGTCGGGCGTGGTGACGGTGAGCATCATGCGGATGGTCTCTGCGGAGTGCGCTCCGGCAAGGTCGTAATAGAGCGAGGCCAGGTTCTTTTCCCAGTCGATATTCCCGATGAGCTTGTTCTGCTGCATCACGGGAATCAGCGACTTCATGCGGGGCAAGGCGAGCGGGAGGTATGCACCGCAATGGGGCACCACCACCTTCACGTTCGGGTAGCGGGCCAGCACGTTCCTGGAAATCATGTTGGTGACGGCTCGGGTGGTTTCGGAAAGGTATTCCTGCATGGCCAGCGGAGTCTGCTTCATTACGTCCTTGTTGACGGGCTCCGGCCTGTGCGGGTGCAGAATCACGACGGAGTGCTTTTTGTTCAGGTACTCAAACAGGGGGTCCAGTTCAGGCGCGCCCAGGTACTGCCCCTTTACGTTGGTCGCAAGCTTGATACAGTCGACCTTGAGCGTATCGAGGGCGTAAGCCGCTTCGGCGATGGACTTTTTCACGTCGGGCAGCGGAAGTGCCGCGCAGTACATGAATCGACCGGGGTGTTGCTTTTTCAGGGATGTGCCGACCTCGTTCACCTTGCGGATGGTGGCGGCACTTTCGTTCGCGTCGCCGAAATAGGGCTGCGGGGCCGCCAGCGTCAAAACGGACGTCTGCACCTGGGCTTCGTCCATCCATTTCAGGTGGGCGTTCACGTCCCATTTGGGGAGCGGGAAACCTTCGTCCAGCAGAGCGTTATGCTTTTGCAAATTGGCCAAATAATCCGCAGGAATCACATGGGAATGAACGTCGATGGCACCACCGGCAAAGGCGACCGCGGCCAGGGAGGTTGTCAAAACAACGCTTACAGCTAAATGTTTTTTGAAATTCATAGAACGTCATCCGGCCATTCTTTGATTTCATCGGACTACTTCCTGATGAACTTTTCGTCGGTCTTGGGCATGGTATTGTCGGGCGTGTAGCGCTCGACAGTCATTTTCAAGTCGTACTTGTCGCGGAGCTTCGCAATCGTCTTCATCATGGGCGAAGCGTGGTGCACGTCGATGGCCGCCTGGCTTTCCCACGCGTCAATCAGCAAGACGGTCTCGGGATCGTCCAGCGACTGGAAATATTCGTAGCGGATGTTGCCATTCTCGGCACGGATTTTCGCCACCGTCCCGCTAGAAACCATCTCTTCGGCGAACTTCTTTGCCGCCCCGTTCTT
>JAFXRC010000054.1 GCA_017526585.1 Fibrobacter sp.
ACACGCCACCAGCGTTCGTTCTGAGCCAGGATCAAACTCTTCATTGATTTTTTAAAGTCTTGGTCCCGTTAATCACGTTCGTATCTTGACTTCCAAGAAATCTCTTGGACCCGTCACTAAGCACATCTCCGATTCCTTCAATCTTCCCGGCGGTCTCTCGGACCTCCGTCTCGGACGTTTTCGCGTTACCGCGTTCTCGTTCGAGGGTGAGGCCAAATATAGAACAATTAACCACCGGCGTCAAGGGGTTTTCTTAAAAAATTTCATTTTTTTTGAAATAACGGGATTCCTCCCGATTCCCCGCCATTCTATCAACACTTTATCAACTAATGACACAAGCAAACCCCGTTGCCCGGCACAAAAGGCTTTTAATACCCCTATAGCTCGATAGTCATACCACAGCGCATTTGTTCGGCGCGGTCGCCCAGGACTTCATGCAGGATTTCAAACGCGCGATTTCCGGTGCAGTGCCCGGTATAAATCTTCTGAACATCGAGTTCGCGCAGGCGCTCGGCAAAGGCTCGCACGACCTCGTCCTTATAGCGGAATAAATGGAATCCGCCGAGAATCGCGTAAATGTTTTTGTCAGGAAAAGTCGCTTCGATTTCTTTTACGATATTATCTGCACCGCCGTGGCTACAGCTGTTCATGACAAACAGGCCCTTAGGTGTATCGAATACGAGACTTTGTTCGTGATCGAAACTGTCGTAGCGGTACTTGCCATTTTCCTTGACCGAAAGATGCGCACGCTCGCCAATTGCTTCCAAGCCAGGCGTCTTGTGCGGAACCAGATACACGTTCGGAGCAATCTGCATATCGCCTTCGGCAAAGCGGATACGATCTGCGAAACGCTTCAGAAGACCCTTATGAATCCCGATGTATTCGTGGTACGCAAAGCAACCAATTAATTTGTATGTATGATAACAGTTTTCGCCTGCGCCCTTGCGCAAATAAAACGGAGCATTCTTGTTAAGCGCAAAGAACCTAGCCATACCATCGCTGTGATCAAAATGCGCGTGACTCAAAATGCCTATGTCAACCTTCGAAAGGTCCACGCCCATTACGCCCGCGTTTTTTGCGAACAAGTGCGACGCACCCGTATCAAGCAGGTAACGCTTGCCTTCGAATTCCACATACACCGACAAGCCCCATTCGCCAAAGAGCTTGCGGGAACCACAGCAACTAGCAATGTTATCGATAAGGACTTGAATCTTCATGTTGCAAAAGCCGAATTATTCGCAGTCGAGGCAAGTCCATTCGATTACGCCGTCGCAGCCGTCCTTGGTGCCGGAAAGGCGCTCGCAGGTATAGCTTTCGATGTCAATCAAGAATCCAAGTTCGCCTGCGTTCTGGGTGCAACACCCTTCGCAATCGCTGTCGGCACACTTGTCGTAAACGGTAGCGTCTATGGTGCGGCCATTCTGGCGTAGCCTAAAGGTTTTCAGTTTGTACTTGCCCCAATCCTTTTCGTGGATGGAGATGATGTTATGTTCGCTGACCCATTCTTCGGTCTGCTGGTCCGATAGGCCCGCAAAGTAGCCCGCCCATTCACAGCCGTTGTACACCACGCATTCTTCGCTGCCCGGGTCCGGCCAAGAAATATACCACGTAAGGTTCGCCTTGTTCCATACCGTGTCGGCAGCGGGCTCAGCGGCAGTAGATTCCATGGCGGAACTCGACTCCAGCACGCTTTCTGCAGCGCTCGACTCCGGAACAATCGCTTCGGAGCTACTGGATTCGGTCGCAGAACTAGTTTCGGGCACCGATTCTACCGGATCGTTTGAAGTACTGGATGTACCACCGCATGCGCCCAGCAAGGCAACAGCAGCGACACTCAAAAAGCAGCGAAAACTCTTCATAAACGCCCCTTCAAATTATGCGTTGCCGAGCAATTTTCCGTCGCTAAAAGCGTTGCCGACGCGGCGTTCCATCACGTAATAGCCATGGCCCTCAGAATCGTAGCACACCGGCGCGAGTTTTTCGACCGAGAGCTTGCCGGTTTCATCCAGCGCGGAATCGTCGACAGACACATTCACGATTTCGCCGAGCAAAAGTTCCGAATCTTCGTCGTAGCTCACAAGCTTGCATTCCAGCGCAAGCGGGAGTTCCGCAATCAGCGGGGCATCCACATGGGCGCTCTTGACAGAGGTCAAGCCGGAATGAGCAAACTTGTCGGCGACCTTGTTGCCTGAGGTCACGCCCAAGTAATCAATCGCCTTGATGTTCTTGGCCGTCGCCATGCTGACGGTAAAAGCCTTGCGCGCAAGAATATTCGGCATGGTCTTATGGCTGTGTGCCACGTAAATGGCAACCTGGTTCGTGTCGCTAATGGAGCCCCAAGCGGCCACCATGGCATTCGTAGAACCGTCTTCGTTGTAGGTCGCAATCACCAAGGTAGGCTGCGGGTACAAGTAAGCTTTAACACCGAGATCTTTACGCATTGTTTGCTCCTTTTAAGTTCTTGATTTACAAGATATAAAAATTTTCCAATTTAGCATAATAAAAATATTGACTGATTCAAGTGTAAAATCTAGTTTAGAGATATAAAGTCAAAGGAGTAGGTCATGCTTAGCCTTAAACAGAATTTCTACTACACAGCGAGCACAATTGCCCTTATTGCACTGGCAGCCTGCTCCTCGGACAGTCCTTCCACGGCAGACTCCACGGCGACCCCAAACGAGATTGCCGAGACCAGCAGTTCTTCGGAAATCCCGATTACTAGTTCCGCAGACGATACAATTGAAAGTTCTTCGAGCAAAACGACAACCATTTTGTCAAACAGAAAATTCATCATTGCGCCCAACACCGAAAACCTAGAGGTCTCCGATGAAGAGCGAGCAATCTTGGACAGCCTTGCAAAAGCTTTTCCGCAAAAATCTACGACAGACCAAATTGATGGAATGACGCGTTTCATCAATTACGACGCGCAGTATAATTTCACAACGCCAAAAGAAAGATACACTATCCCCGAAGAAGACGATCCCAATTTCTGCACAATTGAGGAGTATAAAGAGGAAACTGGTTTGATTCGTTCAGTAATCACCAGTTCATTTAGAACTCTTCAAACGACTATGCTTCTCACCTCTGATAATTCTATCGCTTATTTGGCGTATGGCGAAATCGGCTCTTCCGTAGAAACGGTCAAGAATTTATTCCAGGCAGAATGCGAAGCGAATAATGGATCTTTCTATGACTACTATCCTTATGCGGAAAAGGTCGCTGTAGCATGTGCGGTAAAGAATTTTACAGGCATTCCTTTCGAGACAATTGTCAGCGAACAGCAAAGCCTGTGCGATAACGATTACAAAAACTTTTAAAGCTAAAAATCCTTTAGTTACCTAGAGCCTTCCCGCAGTCTGAACGCCACGCAGGCGATGTCGACTACACGCGGGAGGCTCATTTCGCGGCTCATGCCCTGCGGCAAGTTGCGGAAGCCCACGTTCTGGATTTTTTCGTGAAGTTTCTGGATGGTCGCGGCGACAGAATCTCCGGCGCTAGCATCGGACGACTCCGAATTGCTGGCGGCGTTCTGCAACAAGTTCAAAAGCACAAAGCCCGCACCCAGGCGCTGCTGCTTGTCGACAAGCGTATTGAGACGCGAAGTGTCTGACACCAGGAACCCGATTTGCAACAAAGTATCGCCCGTTAGTTTTACCTTAACTTGGCGCTCGACCGCAGAGGTGGGGCGCACCGATTTTTGCAAGGGTTGCATGTAGCCTACAAACGGGCGCGCAACAACAATGGATTGCTTCGCTTCGCTCGCAATGACCCCGGAACAAGTCCGGGGCAGGCTCGACTTTGCGCATTCAGCCTTGTAGTTTGCCATGATGACGATGTTGTCGGCAAGGTCGAGGTAGTCGCCACAAGCACCTGCCACCAGAATAAAACTGTAGCCCTGTGCCGAAATTTCACGAATACGGTCTGTCAGCGGAATCAGCGGTTCGCGGTCATCGCCCAAGAGTTTGCGCACGCGCACGTCGCGAATCAAGAAGTTCACCGCCGAGGAGTCTTCGTCAATCAGGAACGCCCTGGAGCCCGCTTCCATGGCTTCGAGCAAGTTCGCAGCTTCGCTGGTAGAGCCCGACGCCGAAAGCGTATTGAAATTCTTGGTAGAAACGCCGCCCGGCAAGTCGCGCACGAACTGCGACAAGTCTGTGCCGCGCACGCTGCGGCCGTCTTCGACGCCCACACGGAGTGCTGATTCGTCAATCACGATTCCTTCGCGGCCATCGCCCGGAATATGCGGATAGACCGCGCGGGTCAAGGCCTGCAGCAAAGTCGACTTTCCATGGAAGGCACCACCCGTAATCACGGTGATCCCCTTCGGGATTCCCATGCCGCGAATTTCGCGACCGCACACATTCAAAGTCACTGTCATCTGTTCGGGAGCCGTAAACGGCACTGCACCTTCAAGTGGCAATTCACTCAAGCCGGATGCTCGCGGAAGCACTGCACCATCGGGCACGAATGCACACAGCCCGCGACTTTCAAGCTGAGCCAGAATCTCCTTGCGTTCAGCGAGTACGCGGAAATGTTCCTGCAATGCGGCCTCGTCGGACTTGCTGTAATAAAGCCCCGCCGACACCAAATCGGGCAACACCATCGTCAAAATTTCGGCAGCGACTTCGGCCTGAATCTTGCGGCCTTCGCCGGGGAGCCTTACCTGCAGGCAAGCCCGGAGCTCGCCGTTGTCAATCCACAGGGAATTTCGCACCAGCATCTCGGGTCCAGCCGTATCGAATACAATGGCGGCGCCCTTATCGGGATACTTTTCTTTAACCAGTCGCGTAAGCTTGCGGTGCAAAAAATCGCTCAACGCCAAGCGACGTTCAAAAGAGCCACCCCATTCGCCCGCGTAACCGAGCATCGAAACATTCGCCCTGATCACGACCCTGGAGGCCGGCGCATACGGGTCGCCCTGCACATGCAGGAATTCCAGCGCAAAGTCGCCAAAATCCCATGGTTTGTCTGCAAGGGACTTGTAGAGACCGTAATTTTTGCCATTTAAAGTGCGAATTTTCTGGTAAAGGGCTTTCATGTGCTTGAAGATAGAAAAAATCCCCTATTTTCCCTCCGTATCTAAACTTTTGCACAAAAAAAATTTAAATTCCTAAAAAACTTTATATTTTTAGAACAAACAAATAGGAGAAATCCATGAAAAAACTTTACATCTTTGCGCTTTTGATCGCATTCCTTTTCACCGCCGCCGTCGCAGACGACGATCCACCTCCTCGTGGCAAGGCAGCGACCATCACCATCATCACCAACCCGCCTAACAGCGACGTGTTCCTCGGTGGCGAACCCCTCGGCAAGAGCCCCATCGAAAATATGAGCGTCAAGTCCGGTCGCCAGACCCTCGTGGTGATCGACCAGGGTTACGAACTGGTGAACCAGCGCGTGAACATTTGGCCAGGCAACGACAAGCGCAACGTGTTCGACTTCGGCACCAAGATTCCTAAGGGCGCCATCAAGGTGACCACCATTCCGGGCAAGTGCCTCATCTACATCGACGGCGACAACGCCGACAAGACCGACGGTGCAGCACTCACCATCAACAACCTCGATGCTGGTGACCACGTGGTTCGCGCCGAATGCTCCAACCGCAAGTCTGCCGAAGCCCTCGTCACCGTGAAGGGCGAAGAAACCGTTGAAATCACTCTCGACGCTTCTGGCAAGAAGAAGAAAAAGTAATTTCTCTCTCTGGTTTATACCACTTACCTCCGGCACGAGCCGGAGGCTTTTTTTGTCCGCCTTGATTTTATTTATATTTCCACTACCGACATTAACGGAGTCTTTATGAAGCGTCTAGTTCTTTTAGCCCTATCGGCATTTTTACTCTGCTCCTGCGCAAACAAGTCCATGACACGCTACGAAACGCTAGCGCCCGTTCTCAAGAAAGAGGGTTTCGAAGGAACGATTCAGAAAATCGAGAAGAATAAAGACGACATCTACGGCAAGAATAGCGAGTTCCTACTCTACTTTGACAAAGGCATGCTCTACCACTATGCCGGCAACAACAAGGAAAGTATCAAGAACTTCGAAAAGGCAGAACAAGTCTATGAAGACTTGTACACCAAGTCGGTCACGAACGAGGCTGCAGCCATCGTGACAAACGACAATGTACGCCCCTACCGGGCACGCCCCTTTGAAGTTTTGCTCATGTACCAGTACCAGATTCTGAACTACCTTGCCATCGGTGACCTGGACGGAGCCCTCGTCGAAGTCCGCAGGGCACAAATCGCCTCGGAAGCCCTTTACCAGAAGGACAAGGAAAAGGTGAACGACAACGGTTGGCTGCGTTACCTGAGTGCCATCGTCTATGAAATGGCCGGTGAAGACGACGATGCGGCTATCGCCTACCTGAAGGCCGCCAAAGCTTTTGAAGAAGGTAACATCAGCATGCCGAAAGAAGCCTGGGAATTCATCAACGAAAGCCTTACTAAGATGGACCGCGCCGATGACCTGAAGAACTTCAAGAGTCAAGCTCTTACCCAGACCCCCAAGGCAACGGAAGCTCGCGAAAAGGGTCAGGAAATCATCGTGATTGGCTACGCAGGACACAGCCCCATCCTCGGCGAAATGTACCTGTCGGGAACGTTCGTGAGTGCAGGCGCCATCAACTTGACCTACAAGGACGGCAAGACCGGAAGAATCGAATCGTTTACATTGATCGCGCCCCCAGTCGCAGGAGCCGGCAGTGGCACCTTCCATGTGGGATTCTCCCTTCCGCAGAAAAGGGAACTTCCCCAGCGCGCAAGTCTTTTCAGCATCAACATGGACGGGAAAATGCGCATCTCGCCTGAAAAAGTGGCAAACATCGACGCTGAACTTGAACAGAACATGAAGGACGAGAACACGACCACGATGGTCCGCACCGCAACGCGCGTCGTGATCCGCACCATCGCCGCACAAAAGGCCAAATCGGCAACCAACACGGGCAACGGAATATTCGACCTGGTGAAAAACATTGCCGTCGACGTGGGTCAGAGCCAGCTGGAACAGGCGGACCTGCGCGTAGGCCTCTTCATGCCGAACTCAATCTATGTCACCCGCATCCCGGTGACCGAAGGGACCCACCAGCTGAACGTTTCAGCTCTCGGAGCGCACGGGCAAATCGTCGGAGACTACAGACTGGACAATATTAAAGTCAAAAAAGGGCAGAAAAAGATAGTCGTGATTCCCGCAATCGAGTGATTTTAAGTAATTTATGAAAATAATAGTATCCGCTTTTTGAAATTTTTATGTAGTTTCAAAAGGCAATAACCTAAGGAGTCCTTATGAAAATCAAAGCATTACTTGCCGCCGGAGCACTGCTTGCAACGCAGTCCTTCGCCATCGTGGGCATCGGTGCCCACTACGCCCCCGGTCTTGGAACCAAGATGAACGCGATGGATGCCCCCGCACCCGTTGCCGACAACGTGAGTTTACAGCACCAAGGCTTCGACGGTCTGATGCAGGGCTTCGGTTTCAAGCTTTGGGTGGACCTGCTCCCGATTATCGACATCGAAGCAACCCTCAATATCCAATTCGGCTCCTATGACGCCTCCCTTTTCGTCACCAACCCGGCTGACGGCTCCGTTGCCGAGGTCCCCCTCGAAATTGAACTGGGCGGCACTCCGTTCGGCAAGGCTAACCCGAAGTTCGTGGCTATGACCGGTGACCTTTCCATCACCTACCCCATCACGTTCTTGCCGATTATCCGCCCCTACATCGGCGGCGGTCTCTCCTACCACCTGAACAGCTTTGTCCTGAACCAGAAGTTCGTCTCTAGCATCATCGACGGCACAACTCAGGAAATGATCCAGGTTCTCGCCCAGGTTGACCCGACTGACCCGGCTTCTGTCCAGGCAGCTCAGGAAAAGACTCAGCAGCTCGGCGAAGTCATGAAGGAAAAGGTGCAGAAGGCTGCTCTTGACGAAGGCCTCAACACCAGCATCGGTGGTCACATCCTGGTGGGCCTCCGCGCAAAGCTCCCCATCATCCCGATTGCCGCCTACACGAACTTCAAGTACTACATCGGTGGCGACTACCCGTCCGAGATCGATGCCGGCAATATGACTCTCGAACTGGGTATCGGACTCGCTATTTAACACACTCCTAGGTAAAATCAATGACTGAAAATACAAGCAGCACCAAAATTCTTATTATCGAAGACGAAATTGCAATTGCGGAAGGACTGATTGACCTGTGCAATCTGAACGGCTACAATGTGAAGCATTGTGCCGACGGTGAAAGCGGTCTTGCAGAAGCGCTCAGCCGCCAGTACAACCTGGTCCTTTTGGACCTGATGCTTCCAGGCATGGACGGCTTCACTGTTTGCGACAAGATCCGTGAACAAGACAAGAGCCTGCCGATTATCATCCTTTCTGCAAAGAACGCCGACGACGATATCATCAACGGACTCAAGTATGGTGCAGACGACTACATTCCGAAGCCGTTCTCCGTGCCAATGCTTTTAGCCCGTATCGATGCAGTGCTGCGCCGTAGCCGCCAGACGATGGAAAACGAAGGTAAGCTCGTGGCAGGCAGCCTGCGCGTGAACTTCCGCGAATACACCGGCACCCGCGGTACAGAAGAACTCGCCTTCACCCGCAAGGAAATCGAAATCCTCGAATACCTGTGGAAGAACCGCGACCACGCCGTTCCGCGTTCCGAACTCCTCCGCAAGGTCTGGGGTTACGAAAACGCCGATTCCGTGGACACCCGCACCGTCGATATCCACATTACGAAGCTCCGCAAGAAGATCGAAGATGATCCGTCTCACCCGAAGCTTCTGGTGACGTTCCGTGGCGAAGGCTACCAGATGCGTTCCGCGCCCGATACTGACAAGTGAGCACAAAAACAATACTAGGTTATATTAAAAAGCATCAGGCGATCATCAAGGAGCGCCTGGTGTTTGTTTTAATTTTCCTAGTCATTGCCATTCCTCTCACCATATTGTTCATCAAGACCTACGAGCAGTCGTCCGCACTCGAAGAAAAGAAAATCGAGGAACGAATCGACGCTGCTTACGAAAGCCTAAGGCTCCGCCTGTCATCGGACTTCAACCTGGAGAACAGCCGTTCCTACAAGGACTACGGCATCTTGAACTCCATCACGGTGATTGGCGGAAATAGCCGGCTCTTCTCGGAATTTTTCTCGTTCCCCGATTCAAGCGGTCCGTACTGCGACTTCGACTCGCTGTACAGGCAGTGCCGCAAGGGCCTCATCGGACATTTCCAGATATCGCATAGTGGCGAGCTCCTGACGCCGTTCTACCCCGACACGAGTACCGGTATCGGAAAGTCCATGTGGGACAACTTCTCGTTCGACGACCAGGAGCAGCGCAAGAAGACGCGCGACCTGATACAGCTCTTGCTCAAGCAGCTCGACATCAAGAACGGGCTTCCGAAGCGGACGGTGCAGACCGTGGACTCCACTGAAGCGATTGACCAGCTGTACGACGAAATTCCCGACTTGCAGATTCCGACCCGCGTGGAGCTGACCTCCGAAGAGGAAGCTCTCACCTACATGGCGGAAACGGCAAAGAACGACACCTCGGTCACGCCGGACATTCCCATATTCAACGGAAGCAACACTAACGTAAGCATCACGGACCTAAAGATCCGCATGACTCCCGATTTCATCGTGTTCTTCCGCACCATCTATATCGGCATGCTCCCCATTGTGCAAGGGTTCGTCGTCAACAAGGGCATCTACCTGAACTACATGACGCAAGAAGAGCAGATTGCCTACACGGAACTGCCTTACGCCATTGAACTCGTGAGCGACGACAAGGTGCTACTCGCCATAGGCAAGAACAACGCCACCTACACCATCAAGACGAGCCGTCCTCTCCCGCCGCCTTACGAAAAAATTCTCTTCAAGATGTACGCAAGTCCCGCCGCTAACTCGACCGGTTTCACGGTGCTCCTAAGCGGAATCGTGATGCTCATCGTGATTGCCGTATGCCTTGTTACCATCTACCGCTTTACGCAGGGCAAGGTGGCGCTCGCCTCCAAGCGACAGGACTTTGTATCTGCCATTACACACGAACTAAAGACGCCCCTTACCGCCATCAAGATGTATGCTGAGCTCTTGCAGAATTCCTGGGTGGCAAACGAAGAAAAGAAGCAGCGCTACTACGGGCAGATTGCAAGCGAAGCGGACAGACTTTCCCGCCTGATACAGAACGTGCTCAACTTGTCAAAGCTCGACGGTAACCGTTGGAATGTGCAGCTCCGCAAGGAACGCCCCAAGGCGGTGCTTGACGACTTTGTCGCTACTTACAGCAAGAATATCGAAAAACAGGGATTCGAACTTACCGTCTCTACCGATACGGATGCAGACAACATAATCGTCCTGATAGATCGCGACGCAGTGATGCAGATTCTGATGAACCTGGTCGACAACTCGCTCAAGTTCTCCAAGAACGCAAGCTACAAGATGGTGAACATCGAGCTGCGCGTAAACGGTGGCGACATGTACCTTGCCGTGCGCGATTACGGTCCGGGCATTCCCGCAGCCGAAATGAAGAAGGTGTTCCAGGAATTCTACCGCGTCGAAAACGAAATGACGCGACAGACGAGCGGAACAGGCATCGGTCTTTCGATGGTGAAGAAGCTCTGCACGCTCACCAACATGAAAATTGAAATCGAGAACGCAAATCCGGGTCTACGCACCAAGATTCACTTCCCGCCGCTGGACATCTAAGCAAGCAATCCAAAGCAGCCCAAAGGGTATAAAAAATCCGCTGGTTCTTCACCGGCGGACTTTTAGTTTTTGCAGAGAGAAATTACTTCTTTGCGGCGGGTTTTGCAGGCTTTGCCGCGGGTTTTACGGCAGGCTTCTGTGCATCGGCCTTCTGTTCGGCAGGAGCTGCTTCAGTTGCAGCGGGCTGCGCGGCAGGTTCTGCAGCGGGGGCGATGGCGGTGCTATCGATGGCGGGAACTTCGGCATAGACCTTCAGGAGTTCCACTTCAAAGACGAGCATCGAATTGGCAGGAATAAGCGGCGGGACACCCGCTTCGCCATAAGCGAGGGCGCTCGGAATCCAAGCCTTCACCTTCATGCCTTCCTTCATGACTTGCAGCAAGTCCTGCCAGCCTTCAATCACGGCATTCACCGGAAATTCCAGCGGTTCGTCGCGCTTGACGCTGTTGTCAAATTCGGTTCCGTCAAGGAGCGTACCCACATAGTGTACCTGCACCTTGTCGCCCAGCTTGGGGCTAATGCCTTCGGCAGCCTTGATAATCTTGTACTGCACGCCCTTCGGAGTTTTCAGGACCGTCGAATCCTTGGCGTTGTCGGCAAGGAAGCGGTTCTGCTCGTCGAGCGCCTTTGCCGCCTTGGCCTTATCCTCGTCTTCCCTCTTCTTCTGCATCTGCAAAAGCAGGTCCTGCAGCGAAGATTCCGAAGCGGAATCGCTCATCAGTACCTGGCGAGAAGAATCCACCTGGTCCTGGATAGCGCCCATGAGCACATCCATATTCAGCGGAACATTGATGTTGGCGACAGCCTTTCCAAGATCCATACCCAAGGCGTAACTGTAACGGTCCGTAGGGTTATTGAAATCGGGTGCAGCAGGGGCGGCAACAGCGGCAGAGTCAACCGGAGTGGCCGTCTGGGCGGGCTCCACCTCGGGCTTCGGCTGGTTGCCACCACAGGCTACCAGGGCGCCACAGAGGGCGAAAGAGGCCGGAAAAAGATGCATTTGCTTCATATAAATCCTTGATTTGGCGTGATTTATTGCACAGACAAAGTTAGAAATATGGACAAAAGAACGCGGAGCGAACACTTTTTAGAACGCTTTTTTGCAGTATAAACTACAAAAAATGGCCCCCAAAAACAGCACATTTTTCCAAAAATTTGCATTTTCAGCGTAAAAACGCCACATTTATCCAAATTTACAAAGTGTGACCTAGGTTACATTTTGTAAATCCACGTTTACAAAAGGGGTTGCACAAGGGTAGAAATGTTTCTAAATTTATATACAAGGATGAGAAAATAAGGAAAAAATATGAACTATCGTTTTGAAAATATCTTAAATTCAGCCTCCGCCAACAAGCAGGCTTTCGATAGCTCCATCGCGGGGGTACGCCGCAGTCTCCACGACTCGCTGCACGAAGACAACACGGCAGCAACAGCAGCACCTGCCAAGACTGGTTGGCTCAAGGGCTCGCTCTCTTACCCGTGGGTAATCGTCTGTTCGCTGGTACCTTCCCTCAAGGATCTGTTCTAAGAGGTTCAATAAACAACCTTCAATTCATGCAGCTCCGCCTTCGGCGGGGCTTTGTTTTTTTAAGCAACAATTCTATCTTTGTGCCATCATAATCGCGCAACCCGCGCACCGGAGAACCTTATGGCAGCACTCATCTTAGACGGCAAGGCACTCGCCAAGACCACGGAAGAAGAACTCAGCGCCCGCGTGGCCAAGCTCAAGGAAAAGACGGGCAAAACCCCGATCCTTGCAACGATTCTTGTGGGCGACGACCCGGCCAGCGCCACGTACGTGAAGATGAAGGGCAACGCCTGCGCACGCGTGGGTATGGAAAGCATCCGTGTGGTTCTCCCCAAGAACACCACCACCGAAGAGCTCCTCAACAAGATCCAGGAATTGAACGAGAACCACGACGTGCACGGCATTCTGCTGCAGCACCCGGTTCCGCGCCACATCGACGAACGCGCCGCATTCGAAGCCATTGACGCCCGCAAGGACGTAGACGGCGTGACCTGCCTCGGCTTTGGCCGCATGGCGATGGGTGAACCCGCTTACGGTTGCGCAACGCCGGCTGGCATTATGCGCCTGCTGAAGGCATACAACATTCCTCTCTCCGGCAAGCACGCCGTGGTCGTTGGCCGTAGTGCCATCCTCGGCAAGCCGATGGCACTCATGCTCTTGAACGCGAACTGCACCGTGACCATTTGCCACAGCAAGACCGAAAACCTCCCCGAATTCGTGAAACAGGCTGACATCCTGGTGGGTGCCGTGGGCAAGCCGGAATTCATCAAGAAGGAATGGATCAAGCAGGGCGCGGTCGTAGTCGACGCCGGCTACCATCCGGGTGGCGTTGGCGATATCGAAAAGGGTCTCGACGATGTGGCATCCGCTTACACGCCGGTTCCGGGCGGCGTGGGTCCCATGACCATCAACACGCTCATTTACCAGAGCGTGGAATCCGGCGAAAAATACCTGGGATAATTGTTGAGCTAACGGCGAGTCCGTTCGAGCTCGACGGCGTCGGTTTCAGCGGAATTGGGCGAAAGCATGTTCTTCATGGTCTGACCCACAAATTCAGCGCCGACACCAATCAACGTTCCCGTCGTAGAATCATTTGAATACTGGCGACTGTCCATTTCGACAGTCGCATCTTTTATAGCCGCCTTTTCGTTTTCTTTAGGGTCAGCATAAACAACCGGACCTTTCTTGTTGCCAAGATCAATGGAATCGGCAGCGGTAGGAGCCTTCTTTTGCACAAGTTGCGCACATGCAATGCTTGCAAGCAAAAATATAACGCATCCAAGGAATTTCATTCTTGCACCCTTCAGTGCAAAATATAGCAAGACCTTAGCGACGCGAATCAGGCCGTCCTAGAACTTGGTCAAGAATTCCTTGGCATCGCAACTGACGACAATATCGCCAAGGAGCGAGTGCAGCCTGTCAAGATCGGGGTGTCCCTCGCGTTCGAACACCACCACTTTCTTGAAGCGGGCACGGTGGCGGAGCAGAAATTCCAAATTGTTCATATCCGTTTTCGGGAAACCGTACCCGAGGAAATAAATTTCCTGAGCATTTTTCAGGTAGAAGTCCGCCTTGCTCCACAGCAAATTAAACAGGCTCCCGCGCAAGAACGATTCCTTCGTATGGGCCATCGGAATGTAAATCGGGGTATCTTCGCGGTAAATCGGAAAACTGCGGTCGCAAGGCTCCACCTGGCACACATTTTTCAAGTCCAGCGGATCTGACGCACCCTTGACCGGGTACCAGTTCAGCGAGCCGTGCAGCTTGATCAAATCTACGGAATGTGTGCGCGGCGCACGGACAGCGCTGCGGTCCGCCGGATCGATGCGGACACCGTAATCGACGGCCACATCTGCACCCATTTTCGGATCGTCGGCAATTACGTCTTCGATAAGCGTATCGTAGTTGAAGCTGAGCAGCAAGGTATCGCGCACGCCTTCGCTCGGGCAATTGACACAGCTAGACAGGAACTTGCGGAGCACCGCCGCAGAGGATTCATCGATGGCATGGTCATGGCGAATCGCGCCCGCAATAAAGCGCAAAAGTTCAAACCGCAGGCTCGAATGGTATAGACTCTCGCGGACACCCGGAAAAATCTGCGCCGACAGAATAGACGTCGAAAGCGTTTCGATATTTAGGTATTCCGCCTGGTTATTGCACAATTCCAGAAAGCGCCTGCAGTAGTCGCGCAGGTGCGGAAATTCGTCCGAGATTCCGAAGGGAATCAGCTCGTTCAGATCGCGAAGCGTAGGCATCTGCGGGCAGAACGACTTGCTGAAACCGGAACCGAACACGAAGATGCGGCGGTATGTACTCGATGCGATATCCATACCCTTAATGTATATTATTTTAGCGAAAAATGCGAATTTTTATCTCGCTTTAATGCCGCAATGTTTTTTCAGGGCAATAACATAGGCCTGCGCATAGCGGGACAGTGGCACGCCTTTTCGATTCACAAAGCCAATGGTCATCTTGTCAATTACCGAGAGCGGCTTTGCAATAATGTTTCGACCATTGAGCTTGTGGCTAATCACGCCAGAGCAGATGGTGTAACCGTCCAGGCCGATAAGCAGGTTAAAAAGCGTGGCGCGGTCGCGCACCTTGATATTTCGCGGGCAGTCGAAGTCGATAGCCGTCAACGGTTCTTCGGCAAAGTAGAACGAATTGAAGTTGCCCTGTTCGTATGTCAGGTACGGGAAGGGCTTAAGGTCCGCCAAGGAAATCCGCTCTTTCTTGGCGAGCGGATTCTTGGACGACATGAACACATGCAGCGGCGTGGTAAAGAGCGGTTCGAACTCCAGATTGCTTTTGCGCATCATGTTGCGAATGACTTTTTCATTTTTCCCGCTTAAATAAAGCACGCCTATTTCGCTTTTCATCTTGGCGACGTCGTCGATAATTTCGTTTGTCTGCGTTTCGCGAAGCGTAAAGTCGTAGCTTGGGCCGCCGAACTTGCGAATAACATCGACAAAGGCGTTTACCGCAAAAGAATAATGCTGACAACTCACCGAGAAAATCGTATTGCCACATTCGCCCACCTTATAGCGGTCTTCCAAGAGCGAAGCCTGTTCCAGTACCTGACGCGCATAAGAGAGGAATTCATCACCTTCGTTGGTGATGGTGACGCCCTTATTGGAACGATTGAAAATGGTCACGCCCATTTCTTCTTCAAGTTCGTGTATAGCCGCGGTCAGGCTGGGCTGCGAAATAAAGACCCGCTTGGAAGCTTCAGTAATGTTCAGTGTATCAGCTACAGCGATGGCGTATTTAAGTTGTTGCAAGGTCATAGGATCTTTTTATTGCTAGCTATCATTTGATTACAATTTCACCATAGGAAAAAGCTATGGTGAACACATAAAAAATAGTATTTTACCGATGATAAAAAATGAGATATATTTGGCGGCGAACAGAAAAACAAACAAAAAAAGGTAGGTAAAACAATATGACAACGAAAAAAACTTCTGTAATCGGTTTCCCGCGTATCGGCAAGGCACGTGAACTCAAGTTCGCCAGCGAAAAGTTCTTCAAGGGTGAAGTCTCCGAAGCCGAACTTCAAAAGGTTGCCGCCGAAATCCGTCAATACGGTTGGCAAAAGCAAAAGGCCGCCGGGATCTCTTTCATTCCGTCCAACGACTTCTCTTTCTACGATAATGTGTTGGACACATCCTTCTTGCTGGGCGCCGTTCCCGCCCGCTACAAGGAACTAGGCGTTTCGGCCCTCGAAACCTATTTTGCCGCAGCCCATGGTTACCAGGGCGAAAAAGGTGACGTGAAGGCGCTCCCCATGAAAAAGTGGTTCAACACCAACTACCACTACATTGTCCCGGAAATTGACGATTCTACCGTGATCGCCCTTTCTAGCGACAAGCCCGTCCAGGAATACAACGAAGCCAAGGCTGCCGGCATCCAGACCGTGCCGAGCCTCATCGGCATTTACACCTTCCTTCGCCTCGCCCGCTACAACGGCAAGAAAAACGCGAAAGACTTTGCAGCTGACGCCGTGAAGGCGTACGTTGAACTTGCCGACAAGCTTGCAGCCGCTGGTGCCGCATGGATTTCTATCGCGGAACCCGCCCTGGTTTTCGACGTGAGCGCCGAAGAAAAGGCCCTGTTCAACGAAATTTATTCCAGCCTCGTCAAGCAGGTTCACGGCAAGAACTTGAAGATTGCCTTGCAGACTTACTTTGGCGACATTCGCGACATTTATAAGGAAGTCATCGCCCTCGGTTTCGACGGCATCGGCATCGACTTCGTCGAAGGAATCAAGTCGCTTGAGCTCGTTAAGAGCGGTTTTCCGAAGGGGACGCTCCTGTTTGCAGGCATCGTGAACGGCAAGAACATCTGGCGCGCCGATTACGAAAAGAAAAACGCCATTCTCGCCGAAATCGAAAAGTCCGTGGATGCAGCCAACGTCGTCGTGGGAACATCCTGTTCGCTGCTGCATGTGCCTTATACGGTCACCGCCGAACAGAAACTTCCCGCAGACACCCTGAAGCATTTTTCCTTCGCCGAAGAAAAGCTGGTGGAACTTTCCGAACTCGCCAGCGGAGACCAGAACGCATTCGAAAAGAACAAGTCGCTGTTCACCGTTGCCCGCGTCAGCGCTACGCCTTCGGTACGTGCCGCTATCGACGCCCTCACGGAAGACGACTTCGTTCGACTTCCGAGCCGTGCCGAACGTCGCAAGATCCAGGCCGACAAATTCAAGCTGCCCGCATTCCCCACAACGACCATCGGCTCTTTCCCGCAGACTGCCGAAGTCCGCGCCAACCGCGCCGCCTTCAAGACGGGCGAAATTTCGTACGATCAGTATGTGGCATTCAACCAGAAAAAGATTGCGGAGTGCATCGCGTTGCAAGAAAACATCGGCCTTGATGTGATTGTGCATGGCGAGTTCGAACGTAACGACATGGTGGAATATTTCGGAACGCAGATTGACGGCTTTATCTTTACGCAGAACGCCTGGGTACAGAGCTACGGCACCCGCTGTGTCAAGCCGCCTGTAGTCTGGCGCGACATTCACCGCAGCAAGCCCATTACCGTTGAATGGTCCGTGTTCGCCCAGAAGCAGACCAACAAGCCGGTGAAGGGCATGCTTACCGGCCCGGTGACCATTCTCAACTGGTCTTTCCCGCGCGAAGACATCTCGCTGAAGGCGCAAGCTCAGCAAATCGCCCTTGCTATCCGCGATGAAGTCCTGGAACTCGAAAAGAACGGCATCAAGATTATCCAGATCGACGAAGCCGCGCTCCGCGAAAAGTTGCCACTGCGCAAGAGCGACTGGCACAAGGAATACCTAGACTGGGCCATTCCCGCATTCCGTCTGGTGCATGCAAATGTGAAGCCCGAAACGCAGATTCACACCCACATGTGCTACAGCGAGTTCAACGATATCGTGAAGGACATCGACGCCATGGACGCCGATGTGATCACCTTCGAAGCGAGCCGTTCTGACCTCAAGTTGCTTGACGCCCTGAACGAGGCGCATTTCGAAACCCAGGTGGGCCCGGGCGTATACGACATTCACTCCCCGCGCGTACCTTCTGTAGATGAAATCGTGAACACGCTGCACAAGATTCTCGATAAGGTTCCGCAGGAAAACGTATGGGTGAATCCCGATTGCGGCCTCAAGACCCGCGGCGAAACGGAAACCACCGCAAGCATCAAGAACCTGGTAGCAGCCGCCAAGCAGCTCCGTGCCGAAATAAAGTAACAGATGGCAGGAGATTCCCGCCATGACGAAATTCAAGAAATGCCGCAACAAATGCGGCATTTCTTACAGTCCACCGAAATCAGATTCGCCGCTTGGCAACAAATGTCCCTTGTGCATGGTGTAAACTCGGTCGCCATACTTAAACCCGCGCGGATCATGGGTAGCCACAAGCACCGACGTTCCCGATTGTGCAAATTCTGCCAAAAGCTCAAAGACAATCTTGGCATTGATTTCATCCAAATTACTCGTCGGTTCATCTGCGATTACAATTTCAGGTTTGTTCACCAGGGCACGCGCGATAGCGGCCCTCTTGAGTTCACCGCCAGAAAGTTCAGCCGGCATTTCCTGCACCAAGTGCGCAATGCCCAAGGCTTCTAGCTTCGAGGCTATATCTACATCGGTCAAATCTGCAATAGATTTCACCTCGATTTTTTTGCCGTCTCGAAGCGCTTTAGGCAACAAGATGTTCTCCAGCACCGTGAAGTGCGGCAAGAAAACAGATTCCTGGGGAACGTAGCCAATCTTCTCGTTTCGAATGGCAGAAATTTCGGCATCCGTAAGGTTTGCAAAATCGGCCCCGTTAAAAATGATAGACCCCTGCGTAGGGCAACTGATTCCCGAAAGCAGAGAAAGTAGCGTACTTTTTCCGCTACCCGATTCGCCATAAATCACCGAGAAATCGCCGGACCAAGCAAAAAATTCCACATCGTCTACAGCGTTGAATTCTTCGCCGCGGCGGGTATAGGTTTTGGACAAATTAGATACGTTTAAAATCAATGTTCTACCTCCCTCAAAGCAGCGTAAGCATCGATTTTACTCACCTTATTTGCCACACCATAGACAGCCACCGGCCCCACAGAATGCAAGAGCAAAATCACCACCGCATACACTGCGGCAATTTCGGCATTTTCAGGAACAATGAAGGGCACATTTACATGTTCGCCAATCCAAATTTTAAAAGTGAAAAAAGCAACGCTCGAGAACAACAAGCCTATATAAGTCCCTACTGCCGAAACCAGCAGCGATTCGCCCAGTACAAGAGTCCTTAAGCGCCTGCGAGCATAGCCTACAATTCGCAAAAGTGCATATTCACGCCGACGTTCGCGGGTTGCGAGAGAAAACGAAATCACAATCGCCGCCACTGCAATTACCAGGAACAACCCAACAATAGACCACACCACCACCTGTAAAAAGTTTGCAGATTTTTCAAGCCCCGAGAATAAATCCTTGCGGGTACGAATCTGCACGCCATCAAAGCGGGTATGGATTTCTCGAGAGAGGCGATTGATATCGGCCCCCGCGCGAAGCTTGATCAGGACGCTGGAATAAATCGGCGAATCCGAACCTTCGGACTTGACATCCTGATGCAAAAAAATCACGCCCTTAGCCTTGGCCGCCTCGCGGATATCGGCAAGCGTCGCCACATCTACAAAAACCGCCTGGTCCAACTTGTTGCCGACCGGCTCAAGGGTGGCCGCCACGGGGTATTCATGGTCAAAGAACCTGACGGTCTTTTTCTCGCCTACGCTAATATCGCTCCCTACCACAATGGCACCCTTGGGAAGTTTGTCCGTAAGGACTTCGTGAATCCAGGGCTGAATCACAAAATCAGAGGCCGGGTCGAAACCGATAATCATGACCTTCTGTTCACAGCAGCTAGAACTCAAGGTGGTCAAAAAATACTGCGGCGTCACCACATCTACACCGGCAAGGCCGCGAATAAATTCCAGCGAGCCATGCGGCAAATAGGCGTATTTGGAATCGCCCTGCAAAAGTACAGTCTGGTCGTTGACTTCGCTTCCCTGGGGAATCACGATTACGTCTGCACCCAAGCGAGACGAAAGGCGATTTAGGCCCTTCGAAAGCGAAAACGACAAAAGCCCACCCACCAAAAGCACCGAGGCGAGCAAGGCTATTAAAAGCGAAAGTCCAAAACTTCTGAAGGGGTTTCGCAAGTAATTTTCAATAATCAAATTCAAATCAGTCTTGTTCATCTCGCCTCCTTAATTTCAAGTAAACCAAATTCAGCGCTGCGAACAAGGCAATTACGACACCAGTCAATGCAAACACCGGACCTGTCACCGAATGGCAAGCCATATGGGCATGCGGACACGTGCCTACAATAACCGTCGGCACCAATGCAACAAAAATGCCTGCGACCGTTGCCAATGCAGAAAGCGTCAAATAGACATTTCTCTTGATAATTCCGGCAGCCACCACGGCAACCAATAACAACGCAAAACCAAGAGCCGTCTCGATAGAAGCAGAAGTTCCGCAACGCATACTAGCGCCACCCATGGAGCAGCAAACCGGCAAAATCACCTGGGCAAAGGCAATCAGCAAAATTCCAAAAACAAGATTGGCAACAACAAATACTTTGTACTGTTTCATGGTACTCTCCTTGAAAATTTTTTCGATGCATAAATTAAAAAGGTGTACCGGAAATGTCCAATACATTATTACGATAAATTGTTATAGGTTTTTATTATAACAATAGACGCTTTTCCTCGTTAACCGCATTTGCCTATAGAAAAAAACAATAAATCAGCATAAGAATTAAGTATTGGACACAAGCCAATTACGCTTCTATCTTTGTCATCAAAAAAAGTACGGAGGCTACATGTCCAATTATTCTTTTGATACGCTTAAGTTGCACGCAGGCTATAATCCTGCTGAACACAACCACGCCGTTTCGGTGCCCATTTACCAGACAACCGCATTTACGCTCGACACCGTAAAGCGTAGCGACGATCTGTTTTATTTCGACAGCGCCGAAGCACTTTATACACGACTTTCTAATCCGACAACGGATGTACTTGACGCGCGCCTTACGGCACTCCACCCGGGAGCAACCGGAGCTGTCACGCTTTCTTCGGGCATGGCGGCGGTTACGTATTCGCTTTTGAACGTCACAGCAGGCAAGGGCAGAATCCTTGCAACGGCGCGTTCTTACGGCGGATCTTTCGATAGTTTCGAACAAATCTTCGGAGAGACGGGCGTCAAGTATGACATTGTAGAAAATCCTGACGATCCTGCCAATTTCGAGGCGCTTGTCAAGGAAGACACCAAGGTAATCTACATTGAATCCATCACCAACCCGAATGCCACCATCCTTGACATCGAAGCCATCGCAAATATCGCCCACAAGCATGGAATTCCGCTGATTGTCGACAACACGGTGGCAACCCCCTACTTGTTGAATCCATTTGACTTTGGCGCCGACGTGGTTGTTTATTCGGCCACCAAGGGCCTCACGGGTCACGGCAACGTGATTGCCGGTGCCATTGTAGAAAACGGCAAGTTCAACTGGAAAAACGGAAAGTTCCCACAGTTCGACGGCCAGCCGCATTTCTTAGTGTCGCAGCAGGGCGTACCCCGCAGTTTCTACGACGTGTTCCCGGATACGCCTTTCACCGGCCGCATCCGCGCCATTCACCTGAATTACTTGGGCGGAGCCATAGCCCCGTTCAATTCTTACCTGGTGCTTCTTGGAATCGAAACGCTTTCGGAACGCCTTTCGAAATCGGTGAAGTCTGCCGAAAAAATTGTAGAATTCCTGGAAACGCGCCCCGAAGTTTCTTGGGTAAACCATCCGCACGCCAAAAACAGCAAGTACAAGGCGCTCGCCGCCAAGTACTTCCCGAAGGGTGCCGGCGCAATACTAAGCTTTGGCCTTAAAAAGAACGACCGTGCCACCATTATCAAGTTCTTGGAAGCCGTTAAAGTTTTCAGCTTCCAGGCAAATATCGGTGACGCCCGTTCGCTCATTATCAACCCGTCTACAACCACCCACATCGAGCTCCCGGAACGCGCCCAGAAACTAGCCGACATCCATTCCGAAACCATCCGCCTCTCAATCGGCCTCGAAGATGTGAACGACTTGATTGCTGACCTGGAACAAGCCTTCGCCGCTATCTAAATTTTCGATCCATAGCAAAGCAAAAAGGTGGCTGCATCAGCAGTCACCTTTAGTTTATGGCACAAAGAAATTTAAATGGCGGACTCAATTGAGTCCGCCATGATAGAATTGGAGATTATTTTACTAAGCCGTCGGCGTATTCGCTAATCGCTTTGTCCAGGCGATCAAAGATTTCATCCAGCTGAGCTTCGTTGATAATCAGCGGAGGAGCCACAATAATCGTGGAGCCGCCGCCCATCGTGAGAATGCCGTAATCGTTGCGGAGTTTCGTGATAAAGTTTCCGAGGAAGGGTTCGCCCGCCGCATTCTTGCGAATCACGTCCTTATGCTCCTTGCTGTAGCTGAATTCGATGGCACCGAAAAGGCCCACAGAACGTACATCGCCAACGGAGGGGTGCTTTGCCTTGAGTTCCGCAAGTTTTTTCTTCAAAAGGGGTTCCTGCTTTTTCACATTGCCCTTGACATCCAAGCGGAAATATTCTTCGATACAGGCAATAGCCGCCGCAACGCCCAGCGGATGCGCATTATAGGTAAGCCCTGCAGTAAAGGCATTTTCTTCATAATAATTCGCAATACGCTCGCTAATGAGCACGCCGCCGAGCGGAGCGTAAGCGCTATTCACACCCTTTGCAAAAGTAATCAGGTCCGGTTCCACGCCGTCGGCCTGGCAGGCAAACCATTCGCCTGTGCGCAAGAAGCCACTCATGACTTCGTCGCACACCATCAAAATTCCGTACTTGTCGCAGATTTCGCGGACACCCTTCAGGTATCCCTTGGGGTAAAGATAAACGCCATTAGAACCGGTGACCGATTCAATGAACACAGCCGCCACCGATTCCGGGCATTCCTGCTGAATCTGATATTCCAGGCGAGAAAGGAAATGCTTGGTCGCTTCTTCTTCGCTTGCAAATTTAATGTCGTAACCGTAAAGGTGCGGAGCTGGGTACTTGATGAATCCGGGAATCGTCGGGAACAGCGAAGCGCGTTCGCTTTCGCCCGTAAGGCTAGAGGCACCATAAGTGCTTCCGTGGTAAGATTCATACTTCGAGAAAATCTTGTCGCGGCCCGTAAACGCCTTCACAAAACGGATAGCGAATTCGTTCGCTTCGGAGCCACCCAGCGTAAACAGCACCTTCTTGAAATTCTTCGGGGCAATCTTTTCGATCAAGAGTTCGCTGAGCTCACCCGCTTCGGCAAAGGCATGGCGCGGGGCGATGTAAGCCAAGCGTTCCACCTGCTTTTGCACCGCTTCGATAATGTGGCGGTTATTGAAGCCGATATTCACGTTGACCAGTTCCGACGCGATATCGATGTATTCCTTGCCTTCGCCATCGTAAACGTAGATGCCGTCGGCATGGTCTACAAAGAACGGCTTATAATCTTTATGGGGGGCATTCGCGAAAGAAAACAGGTTATACTTTCGTGCCTTTTCATAAGACGACAGGCTTGCGCCCGTGATATTTGCATTTGTCATTCTAAATTCTCCGTACTAAAATGTTTAAAATTTTGAATCAAATATAGGTGCATTTTTTTGCATTGTCCAATACTTAATTTTTAGCGCCCGTTATCAATTTTTCTAATAACAGTCCCTTTTAAATCATGTATTCCGGTTGACGAACAGAACGCGCCAGCTTGAAGCGTTCCAAGATTTTCGCCCGCTTTTCCAGAAACACAGACGAGCCCCTTTCTCGCGGGAATTCATCATGAATTTCCAGCACCTCGCTGATGCGGCCCGGACGCGGCGTCATAATCACGATGCGATCCGACAGATAAAGCGCTTCATCAATATCGTGCGTCACGAGAATCATCGTGGTATTGCGTTCCTTGCGCAAGTCCAGAAGCATATTCTGGATTTCGGCGCGGGTAAACGAATCGAGCGCTCCCATGGGCTCGTCAAGCAGCAAGAGCTCCGGATCGTTAATCAGGGCGCGGGCAATCGCCACGCGCTGCGCCATGCCGCCACTAATCTGGTGCGGGAAATTCTTTTCGAAACCGGTAAGCCCGATTTTGTCGATAAATTCCTGCACGCGATGCTTGTTCTGCTTGTAAACGCCGCGAGCCTTGAGGCCCATGGCAATGTTGTCTTCGATAGTGAGCCACGGGAAAAGGCAACCCTGCTGGAAAACGTAACCGCGCTTGGGATCGGTCCCCTTAATGCGTTCGCCATCCAAGAGAATTTTCCCTTCCTGAACTTGATCGAGGCCCGCAATCAAGCGTAAAAGAGTCGTCTTTCCGCAGCCGGAACTTCCGAGAATCGAAATGAACTCGCCGCGAAATACCGACAGATTGATGTTGTCGAGAACGCGCTTCTCGTTTCCATTCGGGTCGATGAAGGTGCGGTTCACTTCGCGAATTTTCAGAATTTTTTCTTTATCTAAAATATCCGTCATCTCACCACCCCCTTCTGCCAGCGGAGTACATAATTCTGCACGGCATCAACTGCTTTCAGAATAACCGTGAAAAGAACCGCCATCACAATAATCGCCGCAAACACCTTGTAGTAAGCGCTCCAAACCTTTGAGGTGTTGATGTAGTAGCCAAGACCACCGGGCTGTCCCATCATTTCGGCCATCACGAGCGTTGTAAAGCTAAAGGCCGCCGCCGTGGTAATGCCGGTAAATATGCGAGGCATCGCATGGGGAATTGCCACATGAAAAACTTGGTAGAACTGCCCCGCGCCAAAAGTGCGAGCCACTTCGAACTGCGCCTTGGGCGTACTCTGCACGCCTTCTGCCGTCATCGTGGCTACCGGGAACCAGGAGCAAATCGCAATCAAGAATGTAGCCGCCGAGAAACTCGTCGGGAACAGTGTCAGCGCAAAGGGCATCCAGGCGACCGCAGGAATCACGCCGCTGATGTTGAGCACAGGCGTTATCCAGTAGCGGACCCGCGGATACCAACCGATCAGCACGCCCGTCGCAATGCCGACGACAACGCCCGTCACAAAGCCCGACAAAAATAACCGCAGCGAATAGAGCGTATTCTTCCATATAAAAGCCATGTCGCCCAAGAAGGCATCCATAATCACGGCCGGTCCCGGGAAAAAGGGCTGCGGGAGCACCAACAGCTTCGTGCCGAGGAGATCCCACAGGGCAAGGGCAATCCCTATCGCAAAGCGAAACTTTGCCCTACTGCCAAACTTGTCTATTTTCTCTTGATTCGCCTTTTTAACAAACAGCACCAATCGATAAATGCCATAGTATAGGGCGATAGCAAGAAGCACTAGGCGGTATGCCAAATTGTCGTCAATTGCAAAACCGCCAATTGTATAGGATTTCAGCTTGACTCCCTCGGCAACCTGCGGAAAAAACAGATTCACAAGGATCGCCAGGATAAACCCCGTCAGGGTTAAAATTAGATTCATGCAATCTCCGTACAAAAACGAGGCACCAAGCGCCTCGGCTTTTTACTGATTCAAGTCAACTTCTTGATACAGGTCCTTCACGAACTGGTCAGGATCCTTGGTCAAGTAGCCGATATTCTTCAGCTGTTCGCTAAAGTAACGCAGGTCACCCTTCACGTCGCGGCCAAGAGCCTTACGCTGTTCCAGCGAAGTGTAGACATAGCTCTTAATCAATTCAACAGCCAGCGGCTTGTCTTCGATTTCAGAATACTTTCCTTCGGCAATAATGTCAACCGTTTCTTCGGGGTGTTCGGCAATCCAGGCTTCCGCCTTGTGAATCGCACGGAGGAGGGCTGCAATCTTTGCGGGCTCTTCTTTCAGCACCTTGGCAGACACGTAAATGAAGCAGCAGTAGCGACCGTCAAACACGGGATCTTTTGCCACATCCATAATGGCCTCGGCCTTGCCCGACTTTTCGTAAGCAGAAGCGAGCGGATCCCAAATGGCAGCGGCATCAATCTGGCCCTGTTCCAATGCTTCGAGAGCCAAGTTGCCGTCGGCATAAGGCAAGAACTGCACCTGGTTATCTTCGGGTTTCGTCGAAACGCCACCCAGTGAAAGCCAAAGGCTTGCGGCCTGATGCGGCGTACCGCCAATTTCATCGACAGCGATCTTCTTGCCCTTCAAATCAGCCGCCGTCTTGTAAGGTGAACCCTTCTTTACAAGCACCTTGATGCAACCGATGTGAATACCATCGACAATCTTGATGTCTACGCCGTTTTCAATCGCCTGGAAAAACTGAAAATCAGAATTCGTGAGCGCATAAGTTCCCTTGCTAAGGCCCAACTTACGTGTTTCGCCATCAGCGGCAATCAGCTTGGCATCAATTCCTTCCTCAGCAAAGAAACCCTTCTCCTTGGCCACATAGAAAGGTGCTCCGCACAACGAACCATCCAAAATCGGGAGTTCCAATGTGCCGAACTTGAACTGAGATTTTTCCGTCTGCTGCGCAGCCTGCTTTTCAGTATTTTCGCCGCCGCATGCTCCGGCCAACAAGGCAAAGCCAAAAGCAAGCAATGCCGTAAAATATGCTTTGAAATTCGTATTCATTTTAAACTCCTTTTTTGACGATTCTCCGAAAAAGGCGCCCCTGAAAAAGGACTTCAAATACTTCCAGGAGCGCCGGGTTGTACGGAGAGTACAAATTACTTGATATTTTCTCTCCAAGTAGCGGGCTTGAACAATTCCTTCAAGGGCAACAGACGCTTGTCAACGTCGACACCCAGGACGGAATTGAAGTTGTTCGTCGCCTGCATCTGGGCGCCAAAGCCCACGATGATGATAATCTGTTCGTCGGTATAGAACTTGCGGAGACCTTCGAAAAGTTCGTCCGGAACCTTTGTCGGATCCTTCACGATCTGCTGGCCCAGCTGCTGCAAAAGCTTTTCGTTTTCGGAAGTTTCGAAGTTATTCGGATCGAGACCCAGAGCCTTCAAGTCGCTAATGAAGAACAGCGAGCAGAGAAGGCAGCCGTTAGTCGTAGAAACCGAGTGGGCAAAGATCGTTGCGGCACGCAGACCCACCGTCTTTTCGAGGCTTTCCCAAGCATCGTACCAGCCCATGAAAGCCTTGTAGATACCGTAATCCTGGAGCATCACCAACTTCATGTTGGTCACCTTGCCAGCAGCATCCAACTTTTCGTAAGCGGCCTTTGCTTCGTCAGTCAATTCGTTCGGTTGTTTTAAATGTACTCTTGCCATTGTTTATACTCTCCTTGTGGTGCATCCGCACCGTTTTTGTTATTGATTTTGTTGAAGTCTTTCTTGGTTCAGTTTTATTTCCTACCATTTTTGTAGGGTTTAAGATAGAATAAGATTTTCGCCTCGTCAAGGCATACACACATACTATTTAACTATCGATTGTTATAGAGGAGAGCTATAACAATTTGGGGAAAGGAAACGCAATCCCTAGCACAAGATAATTTGTAATGAAAACAATGCGCGATTACGGTCTATACCGGCGCGAAAAATCATTCACATACATCGTACGCAGCGGAGCGTCAACAATATCAAGAAATTCACGCGGAGTAACAACAAAACTACATGCCGGGAAATGCTTGATGTTGCCCGTTACCAGATACGCGCCATCATCCCGTTTCGCAAGAACAACGTTGTAAAAAACAATATCCTTAGGATCAGGCAACACAACTCCACTTGGCGGAGCATCAACATTCAGACTATGATTTAGCAACTCAGCAACAACAGCTTCAATAGTTTCTTTTTCCAAACCGAATTTCGGCCGAGCAAGAACTTCCCTATATTCAGCGAGTATTTCTTCGTTTACCAACATACAGACACGTCCTGAAAAAATCCTTTGAACAACCTGTAACACCGGAGAATCCGGAGACTTGGTAATCAATGCCGACACAATGACATTGGTATCAATGACTGCATAAACCACGCGTCACCTCAACCAAATTACTTGCCAGAACGATATGCAGCAATTTCAGCTTCAACCTCAGCATCGCTCATGCCGGCGGCCGCACCGCGCTGCGCCTGTCTGCGCAAATCCATAAAGGCCTTCCATCCCGGATTTGCGTCATAAACGGCAGATGGCTCACGCAATTCAAAGGGAATACCCTTTTCGGCAACAGCCCGTTTGAAAAAGATGCGGATAGCCGTAGGAATATCTATTCCTAGGCTTTCAAAGAGCTCCGCAGCCTCATCTTTCAATTTTTCGTCTATTCGGACCTGCAGTACAGTTGTAGCCATAAAGACCTCCGTTCAATTACAAATATAATACAATCCATTACAAAAAGCAAGAATAAATGCGTATAATTTCCCCAAAGTCATCTTTTTTTTGAGATTTGAGCGTTTCCCGAGCTCCGCACAGGTCGGGCTTTACCCGATTAATTTTTAATGATTTTCAATCACCAAACCGCACATTCGATACATCTTCCCCTTGCCTAGCATTTTTGTTCCAAGTTAAAATATTGACTGAAATATGAGCTCATTTTCTGTTGCGGTAGAGGGCGATTCTTCTGTTTCTATAGGTTCAAGATTTTCAAGGAAATCAAATTCATTTTTATAGGTAGGATTATGTTCGAAAATCCATTCTTCAATGGCGTTTCTCCTACTTTTATTTTCTGGTCTTGGCTTACTTAGTATTCGTTCCCAATTAGCTAATGTATTTTGTGCTTCTATGGGGTTGACTGCCCTCATCCAAGCAAAATGGGTATCTTCATTTTCATGCCCATTCAGTTGAGATGGGTCGGCTAAAAAAATCTCCACACTGCCACACCAATATTCAATTTTAGCTTTAGTGATTGGATTTAACAAGATGTTTTCGAGTTTTGTCAGCCACCTTAAATTTTCTGGACGGTTATTTTATCGATTCGTATCAATATGGTCCACGACATGTTGCTTTGTAGGCGGATTTCCTAAGAAAGCTGTCGCAACAATTCTGTGTACGGACTCACCGCAGAACTGAGCGTATCCACGATCGATCCTGTCGCCAAATGTCCAAGCATCATCTTTAGGGCGTTTGGGCTTTCCCTCGCGCGCCATCCGCAGAACCGCACCATTGTCGCGAACCTTGTATCGTTCGCCTTTATATTCGCATTCGATTTCGCGTGTATATTCTCGGTTTACGTCAATCATATAATCATCCTTTTGTACAACCCGTCAGAAAAGTATATAAAATAATGCACCAAAAAACACTGTAATCCAGAAATATACAATCTTAACAATATAATGAAACCTGGGTGCCTATAGATCAAAGTAGCTACAATTGACATTTCAGGTAGACATCAGAAACATTCTATCCCTTCACCCGATACTTACCCTTGCCGTGCCCTGCAACGGGTTCGATGATATCTAGTGACAATAGTTTCTTGATAAGCGTGGTAGCAGCGGTCGATTTACAACCAACCAACTCCATCACCTTTGAGGCGCCAAAGATTTCGCCACCGACCCCGTAGACAATGGTCAAAAGTTTTTCCTTTGTAGGGGCATTAAGTTTCGCGTTTTCCACTCGCTGTTCCATCCCTACATTAGTTGAATGAGGCACTGTATTTTCCGATGAGATTTCCACCTTCTTGGAATGCATCCCCGCCTTTTTATTGTAATTCACATGCAAGTAGCGGTTCTTCATTTCATGGTGTTCGCCCATAAGCATATTGCGGAAAAAGTTCTCCAAAAATACGGGTTCCTTGGAAATTCCCTTAGGTAAATTCTTGTAGTTCGCACGTACAAGAGCATTCCTGAAATACCAGGAGTTATCCGCAAAAATCTTGTTATCCACCTTGAAGCCCAAAGAGCGGAGGTACTTTATAGTGAAAACAGCCGTAGTTCTAGTATTTCCTTCTCCAAAAGCGTGAATCTGCCACAGTCGCGACACAAAGTAAGCCAAGTGCTCCACAATTTGATCCATATTGAGCCCCTTGTAATCAAACTCGCGTTCCTGTTCAAAATCATAATCCAGCGCCATCCGGAGTTCAAATGCAGCGCCATACATCACTGTATCACCGTCCAGCACCCACTCCTTTTTGGTGATATCATAATCACGAAGTCGCCCGGCAAACTTATAAATTCCCTGAAACAATTTCCCATGTATAGCAACCAAGTACGATGGTGAAAAATTGAAGGATTTTTCGCTCAAGATTTTCGCAATGCGGCTTGCGACCTTATCAGCTTCCTCCGTATCATCAGGATCATTGGCTCGCGACACCTTTGATTCGTAGTAACTATCGATGAGCTTTTGCGCATCATCAATAGTAATGTCACCTTCAATATTGCGACGAGCTGTTTCAAACAGATATTTAGATGGAGTCAACCCATCGACTTGCTGCAAGCCAATCGCAGCAGACCACGCCGAAGACTTTTCTCTCTTAGAAGGAGGCGCATTGCGCACATAGTTTTCAAAATCGATTTCGAACTTTTTCTTGGCCATACATCCATAAATATAGCCTTCAATCCCCGCTTTTTCAATCCCAATCCACGCATTTTGAAACCAAATCCACGCATATTTAACATCAATCCCCGCATTTTAAAGAAAAACGCCTCGTAATCCACCCCTTGACAGTCACAAGACGCGAATATAGATTTAGGGCGTGAACTACTTTTTCATCAGCGATTTGCATGTCGATTTCTATGCTCCGATGACCCGCACGGTTAGCGTCCTGCGCAAGCATTTTGAAGTTTTCTTCGAGCAGAATTTCTTGCCTGCGGACATCTGTTGTATCGCAGGTGACATAGCAAACAACTATTTTACCTATGTGGAATTTCTGAAGTTCATTGCCGAAAAATACAGTACAGTCTACGTGTGCCTCGGAAATCACGACATCATCACCGAATATCTGGGACGCTTCGGAGCGGACAAGGAATTCGCTACATCCGAAAGCAAAATAAAATTCTTCCTTGCCGAAGCAGAAAAAATTCCAAACATTCAATTGCTTGAGAACCATATCGCAGGCGATGTCGCAGGTTGCATGGGCATGTGCGATTTCAAGTACAAACATATTCCCGCCGCCACCGAAACAACAAATAAAATTTTGTGGGCAACACGATGGTTTGACGGAATCCATTGGAAATACATGGAGAATAATACCAACAGGCTCTGGCGACACTATGATAGCGTATTCCGCAAACTTGCCGCACAACGTCCTAAAATCATGATGTCGCACTTTTTGCCGCTAGAATTCAACATGCCTGAGCGTTACAAACAAGATCCCTGCTCAAACTTCTTCTACTTCCACGGAGCAAAATACCTCGAAAAGATGGATGACGGAAGCATCTGGCAAGCGGGTCACACGCACACCGCCATCAAGCGCGAATTCACCGATAAACTCGGCAAAAAACACCTATTGCTCTGCAATCCCGTTGGTTACCCCGAAGAAAATCCATACGCAGAATATGGGCTAAAGCGAGAAGACTTTTTAGTGGAAGTAGAGTAAAAAAAGAGCACATTATGAACACACCCGAAATTAGCAACCACTTTGATGCAGAAGACATTCGCAAACTGCGCGAATACAATTCCCTGAGGCATTCCAAGATGACCCACAAAGAAATCTTGGAAGATATCCGACAGTGTGCTGAATCCTTTATGTCAGAATTCAGTAGTTGCGTCGCAGAAAAGCAAGCCGTTTACGACGCAAGCAAGAAGAAATAGCAATTTACTTTTTCCACACAAAAAAACTCCCCCAGCTGGAGGAGTTTTGATGATAGATGGCAAAAATGTCAGTTAGCGAGGGTTACTCGTACAGGCCCTTGCTGAAGTAGCGGTCGCCGCGGTCGGGGGCTACGAACACGATGTTTCCGCGGACGCCCGATGCGATGAGTTTCTTGGCAGCGGTGAACGCCGCACCCGAAGAGGAGCCTGCAAAGATTCCCTCTTTCTTGGCGAGTTCGCGAGCGCCGCCAAAGGCGTCGTCATCGTTGATTTTGATAACCTGATCCACGAGCGACATGTCCATGGTATCAGCGATAAAGTCGTTGCCGATTCCTTCGATGTTGTAGTCGCCATGTTCGCCGCCGCCCATGGTAGAGCCTATAGGGTCTGCGAGCACGCCCTTGATGTTCGGGTTCTTTTCCTTGAGCGCTTTCAGGATTCCGCTGAAGGTGCCGCCGCTGCCTGCGCCAGCCACCACGTAATCCACATGCCCGTCGAGATCGTCATAGATTTCGGGGCCGGTGGTTTCGTAATGGGCCAGCGGGTTTGCCATGTTGCGGAACTGCCTGAGCGAAACAGAGCCGGGAATTTGCGTCAAGAGTTCTTCGGCCTTCTTTTCGGCGCCGAGCATTCCCTCTTCACGCGGGGTGTTGATGAGTTCTGCACCGAGGGCGCGCAATAGCGTCTGCTTTTCTTGCGAGAACTTGGTGGGCACAACGAATATCACACGGATGCCGCGGTTGAGAGCCGCGAAGGCGATACCGAGGCCGGTGTTGCCTGCGGTGGCTTCGACAATGGTTCCACCCGGTTTCAGGAGACCCTTTTCAATCGCGTCGTTCACCATGTAAAGGCCGGTGCGGTCCTTCACGCTACCCGAGGGATTCCAAAGCTCGAGTTTGGCAAACAGGTTTACACCTTCGGGGAGTCCCACGTGCGTAAGCTTTACAAGCGGAGTCTTCCCGATTAAAGATTGCATTGATTCATAGTAATGCATATTATGCTTCCTTCGCGGCGTTGATGCCGGCGTTCAAATCCAAGATAATGTCATCGACTTTTTCGATACCTACAGACAAACGAATCAGTCCGTCGGTAATACCCACCTTCTCGCGAATTTCCTTCGGAATAGAAGCGTGGGTCATGGTAGCCGGATGGCATACGAGGCTTTCAACACCGCCCAAACTTTCGGCCAGCGAAATCAGCTGCAAAGCCTTGAAGAATTTCTTGATGTCATAATTCTCGTAAAGTTCAAACGAAATCATGGCGCCACCGTTCTTGGCCTGTTTCTTGTTGATTTCGTAGCCCTGAGCATTGGGGAGGCCCGGATAATACACGTGCTTTACGGCTTCGTGCTGTTCCAGGTAGCGGGCAATGCGTTCCGCATTTTCGGTGTGGCGATCGAGGCGCACGCCAAGCGTCTTGATGCCGCGAATCAAGAGGAAGGAATCGAAGGGGCCGAGCACGGCGCCCACGGCATTCTGGTTGAACGCGAGCTTTTCTGCGATTTCTTTATTGTTGGTCACTGCAAGGCCAGCCACCACATCGCTATGGCCGCCCAAGTACTTGGTCGCAGAATGCACCACGATGTCGGCGCCAAGTTCCAGCGGACGCTGCAAATAAGGCGTCATGAAGGTGTTATCGACAATGGTCAAAATTCCGTGCTTCTTGGCGATGGCAGCGACGCCAGCCAAGTCCGTCACGGTCAGGAGCGGGTTCGCCGGGCTTTCGATAAAGAAAGCCTTCACGTCGGGCGTCACCTTGGTATCGAGCGTTGCCAAGTCGGTGGTATCTTCGATAGAATAGGTAACGCCGAGGTTCTTGAATACCTTGTCCAAAACGCGGAAGGTTCCGCCATAAACGTTGCTAGAGATAATGATGCGGTCACCCTGCTTAAAAAGCGAAAGCACCGTAGAAGTTGCAGCCATGCCGCTACCAAAAGCAAAGCCCGCCACACCGCCTTCGAGGTCGGCAATCAACGCTTCGAGCGCTGCGCGAGTGGGGTTACCCGTGCGGGAATATTCCCAGCCGGTGTTTTCGCCGAGCCCCGCTTGCTTGTAGGTAGAAGTCTGGTAAATAGGCACATTGACAGCGCCCGTGACAGCATCGCCGTCGATTCCACCGTGAATGAGTTTCGTTTCGATATACTTTGAAGTTGACATTTTAAATCCTTTGGCGCTTGTGTTGCCGCGCCGCGCATTGATGAAAGTTTGAATAAAAAAAATCCCGCTCAGGAATTGTATCTGAGCGGGATCGTGTTTAGAGTCTTGTTAAACCAATAGCCTAAAAACTAGTCGCCCGCTCAACATCGACACACGCAACACACGTTGCAGAATTTCTTTGAAAAGGCAGGTGAATTCATCGTGATTTCGTTTCCTATAATTTTTGTAGGAATAATATAGGCAAAAAGTTTCTCGCTGTCAACAAAAAACAGGCTAATTGGTTATACTATTTTTCTTTGGTTTGTTATAGTTTAAAACGATAACCAGCCTGTTTCTAGGCCGGTCACGGGAACAATGCGGCGGGGAGTTTTTGCATCTGCGCCCGTCACGACCGCCATTCCGGTGAGGTAGTTCATCCAGCGTTGCGGCGTAAAGGTCATCTTGCAAAAGTGCGTGAGACACGGGACCACCCACGCATCGTGCGTTGCGAAAATATTAAAGCGGGCGCCACCCTTTTCAAGCATCATCGAAAGCATTTCTTCGGAGCGCGCGGCCAATGGCGCAAACGCTTCTTTATCGCCGCGCGGGTTACCTGCAGCTTCATTTTGTAGCCATTCGCAAATGCCTTCGTAAAAACCGGCGCGCAGCACCTTGGTGTATTCGTCGTAATCTTGAACAAAGTATTCCGCTAGGCAATCCATCTTTTGTATCAACGGATTTTGGATGCCGCGTCCAAGGCCAATATTCAAAGCCGTCTCCATGCAACGGCCTACCGGACTCGAAAAGAAACTCATATCGCCTTCGGCAGGAATGCACTTGCCAAGCGACAAGGCCTGCTCGCGCCCACGCTCCGTAAGGCCCACATGCGCACCAAAGTCAGGATCCTCAGGAGTTATATGCCTGCGTTCCCCGTGACGCACCAACAGGAATACGCGTTCGTCAGCGGCAAGGGATTCAAAAAACTTCGCAGCCGGTACAAATTCCATCTAAGCCCCGACACCGATCGCCGCAAGAACAGTCGGCGAGCAAAGGACCCATATTGCATGCGCAATCGCAAAGCTCAAAACACCCAGCAAGAAACCGCAAATAATATCAGTCAGCCAGTGCACGCCAAAGTACACGCGCAAAAGCCCCCACGTAAGCGGCAAGAGCATCATGATCCAGCCGTACTGCGGCACCGCATAAAATACCGCCGAGGCCACCGCCAAGTTGTTCATGGTATGGCCAGACGGAAAGCTGTACTTGTCGAGAGGCGGAACTTCCGCCTTGATTTGCGGATTAGCCGCAAAGGGTCTAGGGCGCTTCGTACTAAGCTTGACGCCCTCGTACAAGGCAAGCGAAACCACCACAGCAACCAGGGCCTGCGCCAAAATCGGCCAAAATGCCGACCAGCCCAAATGTAAAAAGAGCACCATTGCAAACGCGCCCCAAATGTAACCGTCGCCCAGGCGCACATAGAACTTGAGAAACTTAGTCGTCTTCGCTGAAAAATGCCGGTTCGTCCAATACACCGACACGCGATTGTCAAACTCTGCGATTTTCTTGAACATCGGGGTAAATGTAGATTTTTCACTCGGCGCCGCCACGCCAAAATTCCTATTTTATTAGCCGTTAAAACTAAAAAGGAAACTACAATGCGCGTACTCGTTCTTAATTGCGGCAGCTCCTCGGTCAAGTTCGCCGTTATCGACACCCAGACCAAAGAATCCATCTCCAGCGGCCTCGTCGAAAATATCGGCGTGAACGGCCACGTGAAGGCAAAGGGCCCCGAAGGCAACATCGACTTCAATTTCGACTGCCCCACGCACGCCGAAGCCGTCGCCGAAGTGCAGAAGTTCCTCGCCGAACAGGAGCTCACCGACACCATCGAAGCCATCGGCCATCGCGTAGTGCACGGCGGCAAGTACGTGAAGAGCGAAAAGGTGACGCAGGAAGTCATTGACTACATCCGCAGCATCACGCTGTTCGCCCCACTGCACGAACCCGCACACGCCACCGGCATGGAATGCGCCACCAAGTTCTTCCCGGGCCTCCCGCAGGTCGCCGTGTTCGACACCGCCTTCCACCAGACCATGCCGCGCAAGGCTTACCTCTACGGCATCCCCTACAAGTTCTACGAAGAAGACAAGATCCGCCGCTACGGCGCCCACGGCACAAGCCACCGCTTCGTGACCGGCGAAGCCGCCAAGATTCTCGGCAAAAAGCCGGAAGACTGCTGCTTCATTACCGCTCACCTCGGTAACGGTTCCAGCTGCTCCGCCATTCTGAACGGCCAGTGCGTTGATACCACCATGGGCTTCACCCCGCTCGAGGGCCTCATCATGGGCACCCGCTCCGGCTCCCTTGACCCGGCCATCCTCTTCTTCATCAGCAAGAAGTACGGTTACGATATCGACCGCCTCGACAAGCTAGTGAACAAGGAATCGGGCCTGCTCGGCCTCTCCGGACTCTCTAACGACATGCGCACCCTGACGCAGGCCGCAAGCGAAGGCCACGTGGGCGCACAGATTGCCCTCGAAACGTTCGCCTACAGGCTCACCCGCGAAATCGGCGGCATCGCCATGGCTCTCCCGCGCATCGACGCACTGGTGTTCACCGGCGGTATCGGCGAGAACAGCAAGCTTGTCCGCAAGATGGCCATGGACAACCTCAAGATTCTCGGCTACCAGATTGACGAAGCCCGCAACGAAAAGAACGGCAAGGAATCCGGCCACATCATTAGCAAGGACGGCACCCCGACCGCCATGGTCGTCGCCACCAACGAAGAACTCCTCATCGCCCTCGACACCGAAGCTCTGGTGAAGTAAGTCGCGACGTTCGCAAACCATTAAGAAAGGCTCCGCATCGCGGAGCCTCTTTTTTATAGTCTAGACCCCGCCTGCGCGGGGATTAAAATTGCAGGTTACTTAATTGTCCAGCTCTGGCGATTCACCTGCAGAATCTTTCTGCCCTGCACCTGAGCAGCAGCATTACGCACGTCAGCTTCGCTGACCGGGAGCTTCGCCTGCCACATCACACGGCCCTGCATGTCGAAGATTGCCACAGAGCCCTGGCTTGCGAGGATAGCGTTCTGCCAGCTAGCCTTCGGAGTTGCAATCACCGGAGCGATTGCAGTCGGTTTTTCCTTGGCAACCACCAGCAACCTGTATGTGCCGGAAAATTCGCCGTCGCTCACAGTAATAGAAACAGGGAACATCGTAGTGGGCGTAATCTCAGCATCCTTTGTCGTTGCAACAGAAAGGATTCCGCCTTCCACAGACCAGACAAACATATCCGTCTTCTTAATCGGTTCAACCTTGAAGGTCAAGGAGTCTCCGTCAGGATCAACAACATTGCTGTTCATGTCATACTGGAGGTCCCATGTAGCACCAAGACCGGCATACAAGGTGTCGACGGTCTTCGTAATCGACGGACGGTCATTCACGCAGGCAATCACTGCAGGGATGGCGAAATCACGCGTTGCGCCCTTGGAATCCTTGGCGACTACGATAACCTCGGCATTACCACAGGCGTTCTTGACCGACCTGATCTGGATGGCGCCCGTCGAAGCAATCACTGTCGGGGCAAGCAGGCTATCGTCGCTGCGGGCCGTGAAGGTCAGCGCCGTCGGTTCATCAAGGTCATCGGTAAACCAAGTCTGCATTTCTTTTTTCAGGAAGGTCACCGCTCCGCTGAAGTCTTCCTTGAGTGCAGCAAGACGCTTGCCAACCGTGTCAGCGACACCGGCGACGATCTGCGGGGGCTGGTTCTTATATTCGACCGTGAGGATGACTGTTGCCGTATCCGAAGAGTCTCCATCGGCGTTCACGACAATATAGCGGAATGAATCGAGACCTTTATAATGTCCGGCGTCGTAGGTGAACGAACCATCTTTAGCAAGCGTCACCGTTCCTTCGCCAGCGTCTTCCACGAGTACCGCGGTAAGGGCGGACTTCGGATTGTCGGGGTTCAGGTCGTTCTTCAGCACGCCGGGCTTCGCTATTTTGTTCAGAGAATCTTGCACAACTTTGTAGCTGTCATCATTGGCAACTGGCATATCTTTGACGTCAAGCACATTCACAAAGAAGTTGACGCCGACAGAATCCTTACCGGACTTAGCCCAGAAGGTAAGCTTTGCTAGACCATTAGCATTGGCAATCGGGGTGAGCAGAATATAGTGGGAACCGGCGGCATGGCTGTACTCGGCCTTTACGACTCCACTGGAGGTTACACCATAGGTTACAGATTCGAGACCGTCGGGGTCATCAACGACGAATGCCGTTGCGGGAATTTCGAAGGCGTCCGTCGTATCCGGGTCGAAGTCTTCTGCAAGTTTGAGGGTGTCCTTGAAAAGGTCCTCGTCGTAGCTCACCAAAACCATCGGATCGTTCACTGCGGTCACATTGATGGTTGCCGTTGCGGGCTTGCTTTCATTGGTTCCGTCGCTGATGGTATAAGTGAAGGTATCCGTTCCGTTGAAGTCCGGGTTGGGAGTGTAAGTGAAGGCTCCGTTCAGGTTGCCCGCAGAATTCGTTTCCATTTCAAGCACGCCGTTTTCCGGTTCACTCGTAACAGTGATTATCAGTGGGAGCGCAGAGTTCGGGTCATCGACATCGTAGTCGTTTTTCAGGAGACCGTTCGTAACCTTGACCTTGAGGACGGAGTCTTCCTTAACCGTGTAGGTGTCGTTCACTGCGACCGGCGCGTTTTCCCTATCCTTGACTGTTACGGTGAGCGTGTACGAGATGGCTTCATTTTCGCCGTCATCTGCTTGCAAGACAACCGTTGCAGTACCATTTGTATTGGCTGCTGCTACCATGTAGATATGGTCACTCAGTTCATAAGAAGTCTTTGACTTGATAAACGAAGCGTTTGCCTTTCCTGCCGTAATCAAAGCAGATACAGTAGCATCACCGTCTTCATCGCTGAAAATCGTGGAAAGGTCAATGTCCAGGGTGTCACCTTCGTTCAATGTGGCGGTTCCCGATTCAGCTCCCACATAGACAGGGGGCTTGGTCTCGCACTTGTCACCGAGAACGATGCTTGCAATTTCAACCGTGTTGGTATTGAGAGTCGTAGTCGCGTGGGTGTTCTTGAAACCGAACTGGACACCCATCTGCTGGGCAATGTTCCAAGAGACGGCTGGCGTAGATTTCCATCCCTGCTTCAGGTCGGCAAAGGCGATGAACTGTTTTTTGAAAACGCTGGAAGCCTTAAGCTCCGAGCCATAGTAGTTGTCATCGGAGATCGTGGACTGCTTGAAGTCCACACGGAAAGGCGCCGTGGACTTGTAAATCAGGCACATGCCCTTGTAACCGGAAAGCGAAACCGGAACATCCTTATAGGATGAGTTCTGTTTCCATGCGAAACCGAAGCCGGCTCCGTTGCTAGTGTTGCCAGCCTTAGCCTTCATGACGGCGACCTTGACATTCTCCGCAGTCGTAGAAGTATCAATGGAAGCCCCGGTGCCGTAGTCGTAGGAATACCAGTAGGCGGGAGCCATGTCACCATCACCCTCGGGTCCCCAAACCGTTGCTGTAGCTGCGTAGGCGGCACTTGCCAGGATGCCCAAGGCACCCAAATATGAAACCATCTTTTTCACCATAATTGACCTCTTATGATTTCCCAATTTAATCCATCATTCCAAATCTAATTTAAGAACGTCAATAATGCAACTTGGAATATTACAAAATTGCGTTTTACGCCTTTAATACGTAAACTTTTATAAACAGACCGAAGGCGCCAGTCCAATTTTTGGGGAGGAAAGCAACCCCTAAAGCGCCGTTAACCGAGCGAATCTAGCTCTTCGTAGCGTTCGTAGGCCTTTTCGAGTTCCGCTTCGCGGTCCGAAATTTCCTTCTGGAGTTCCACGATGCGGGCGGCGTTGGTGAACACCTCAGGCTTGGAAAGTTCCGTCTGGCGGTCCGAAATTTCCGCTTCGAGCTTTTCGATTTTTTCGGGGAGGGCGGCGTATTCGCGCTCCTCGTTGTAGCTGCGCTTTTTCTTTTTCGGAGGAGCGCCGGCAGACCCCGCAGGGGCCTGCGCCGCCGAAACAGCAGAACTTGAACCGGAGCCTTGTACCGCCCTCGCCTGCTTTTCCGCTTCTTTTTCGGCGGCAATACGCGCCGCGGCGGCAGCTTCCTTGTCGCGGACTTTTTTTTTCGCTTCGTAGTCGCTGTAACCGCCAACCGACTCAAAGACATTGCCACCCTCTTCGATAGCGAGGATGCTCGTCGCTACGGAATCGAGGAAGGCTCGGTCGTGACTCACCGTAAGCACCGTTCCCTTGTAGTCGGCAAGGAGTTCCGCGAGCAGGTCGAGCGTTTCCATGTCGAGGTCGTTGGTCGGTTCGTCGAGCACCAGCACATTGCTCGGGTGGCTAAAGAGGCAGGCAAGCAGCAGACGGTTCCTTTCGCCGCCGCTAAGCGCACTGATGGGGCCTCGGGCACGGTCTGCCGAGAACAGGAAGTCCTGCAGATAGCTCAACACGTGGCGCTTCACGCCGTTCAGCATCACATACTGCTGCCCATCGGCAATGTTTTCCACCAGCGACTTGTCTTCGCGGAGACGGGTACGCATCTGGTCAAAATAGGCTATCTGCAGGTTCGTTCCCAGGCGCACATCACCGGAATCGGGAGTGAGCTCGCCCAAAATCAGCCGCAAAAGCGTCGTCTTGCCGGAACCGTTCGGCCCCACGATTCCGATGCGGTCCCCGCGGGAAACTTCCGTCGAAAGTCCGCTGATGAGCGGCGCGCCGTCGTAGGAGTAGCTCACGTCGGTAAGGCGCGCCACCAGGCGACCCGAACGGTCGGCCTCGGTGATTTGCATATTCACATTGCCCGTTCGGGTGCGGCGCGCAGCACGCTCCTCGCGCATTTTTATGAGCGCGCGCACGCGGCCCTCGTTCCGGGTCCGCCTCGCCTGGATTCCCTTGCGAATCCACACCTCTTCTTCGGCAAGGCGCTTATCGAAAAGTGCGTTTGCCTTGTCCTCTTCGGCTAGCGCCTGGTCGCGGAACTGCACGAATTTGTCGTAGGGGAAATCCCAGCAACGTACGCGACCGCGGTCCAAGTCAAAAATGCGAGTCGCCACGCGGCGCACAAAGGTGCGGTCGTGGCTAACAAAAAGCAAGGCACAATTCAAGCGCGTCACGATTCCTTCGAGCCATTGTATCGCCGGAATGTCCAGGTGGTTCGTGGGCTCGTCCAGCAAAAGTAAATCAGGGTCTTGCGCGAGCGCCTGTGCAAACAACACGCGGCGCTTCTGGCCTCCGCTCAAGCTGTCGTAAAGCGCATCGGGGTCTATCCCCGTCTTTCCAAGAATCGCCTCGGCATGCGTATCGTGGCTACCATCGGAGAGGACACCCGCCATCACCACATCGCGGACAGTCCCCTCGATATGGGCAGGAATCTCCTGAATCATGCGCGAAATTTTCAGTCCGGATTTCTTGACGATGTCGCCCGACTGGGCTTCCATCTCGCCGCTAAGCACCTTGAGAAGCGTACTCTTACCGCAACCGTTACGGCCAACGAGGCAAATCCGGTCGGACGCCTCGATGTCGAAGCAGACGTTGTCCAAAAGCGGCGCATTCGCGCCTATGCGCAAAAGAAGGTTCTGGGCAGAAAGAATCGGCATGGCACAAATTTAGAATTATGCCTAACCGTTTTTCTTTTCGTACCTCACAAAAGCGAACTTTCGGCTGTCGGGAGACCAGGAATTCACATTGATCGTTCCCTGTCCACCAAAAAGCTTAAGGATTGTTCTCGGCGTGCTCCAGCCAAGTTTGTCGCTACCCGTCATCAAGCGGATTTCCACATTCTTGTTCGGCACATGCTCGCCGGGGCGCACATCGCGTTCATGGTAAGCAAGCATCACGACCTTCTTGCGGTCGGGCGATATATGCGGGAACCAGGTATTCCAATGCGGATCGTCGGTCATCTGAGTCTGTTCCGAGCCGTCGGACTTCATGCGCCACGCCTGCATGCGACCGCTGCGCACCGAGTTGAACCAAATGTATTCGCCGTCGCAGTCGTATTCGGGACCGTCATTCAAGCCAAGCGCTACCGTAAGCTGCTTTTCGTTGCCACCAGTGGCAGGAATCGTGTAGATATCGTATTCGCCGTTGCGCTCCGCGCAATAGGCAAGCATCGAGCCGTCGGCGGTGACACCGTGGAGGTAACTCGGAGCAAGCGGCGTGACAAGTTCCGGCATGCGTCCGTCAAAGAAAATTTTGTAGATGCGAGAAAGTCCATCTTCCTTGGTGTGGTGACTCACGAAAAGTCCCTGGCCATCCGGAGAAAGCACATGGTCGTTGTTGCAATTATTGACAAAGTAACTCGGCACTTCCGTCACATCGCCACTTTCAATTTCAAGTCTGTAGATGCGACCTTCGCTGTTGAAGGTCAGGAACTTTCCGTCGGCACTCCAGTTCGGCGCCTCGATAACCTTGTCGAATTCCTTGAGCAGCGTTGTGCTACCCGTCTCGATATCGTAAACTTCGAGGAAAGACCTGTCGCCGCTGCGGTCCCACACTTCGCCCGGACTGAGCTCGAACGGATAAGATACACCCCAGCTTTGGCGGAGCATGTCCATCTGCGTCATGAACTGCATCGTCTTTCTGTGCGGCATCTCGGCACATTCCTTGAGTCCCCTTTCAAGGGCCGCCTTGCAGGCAAGCACCTCGTACTCGTAGCAGTTTTCGATGCGCGGCGGCGTGACCGATTCCAGCAGGGTTCCGCTGCGGTCGAACAGCTGGATTTCCACCATGTCGTTCAAGTTCTGCACGCGGATAAAACCGTTTGCACCGTAGAGAACGCCTTCGTTCTTAAGCGGCGATACCATCGAAGTCTTCAGGTGCGCCACCTGCCCATTCGCATAGGTAAGGTCGATCCAGTCGGTCGCATCGACACCCGTGTCGAACTTGACGCAGCTCGTCTTAGTCTGCACGATGTGGTTTTCCACATCGCCACAGGTGCCGCCAATCTGCGGATCCGTCAAGAATATATCTGCAAAGGTCAGGCTGTAAATGCCAAGGTCCAAAAGGGCGCCCCCAGCAAGTGCCGGATTACGCAGACGCTCGATGTGCGAAAGCGGCATCGAAAAGTCTGCTTCCACACTTTCGACCTTGCCGATCTTGCCCGCCAAAATCCAGTTCTTGACCATCTGCACGGCAGGCAGAAAACGAGTCCACATCGCCTCGCAAAGGAACACGCCCTTTTCTTCGGCAAGCGCCACCACCTCGGATGCCATCAGGGCATTTGCGGTAAAAGCCTTTTCGACCAGAAGGTTCTTGCCATGTTCAAGGCAGAGCAAAATGTTGTTGTAATGTTCAGAATGCGGCGTCGCCACATAGATTAAGTCCACCTGCGGGTCTTGCGCCAATTCAAGGTAGCTACCGTACGCCTTCTGGAACTTGTACTCGTCGGCAAACTTTTTCGCCTTGTCGAGCGTGCGCGATGCCACCGCGTAAGCTTCCACGCCCATGCCGCGGCTCTCGAGCGCCTTGACCGCTGCCGCCATCTTGGTCGCAATGTGTCCACAACCTAGAATTCCAAGCTTCAGAACCGACTTACCAACTGTTCCCATTTGCTGTAACCTCAAAAAGCGCGGACTCCCGCGACGCTTTTAATATACACTTATTTTGGGCAAGTCCAAAGTCAACAATCACCTATAAATGGACTCATGTGTATACATCGAGATAACACCTCATCATTTGGCCGGCTTTTAGGCGAGATAAAACTCCTTGCCCGGATAGAGTTGGCGCATTTGGGCCTTCGCCAGCCATATAGACTCATCGAATACAGCTACATTTTCTGTGTAGCCATCATAAACAATCTCAAAATCAAATTGCTCGAGTTTCTTCTCTTGTTCCTTTTTTTTCTTTTCGTATTGCGCCATCAAATACTTTAAATCCACATTAAAGGGAGTCACGCACTCATCGTTTTCTGCAGCCACGCGTGTCGCCGCCTTTGTCAATCTTTCCAAGAGCTGAGCAAAGCCTTCAATCCAATTGCCGGAACAGAGAAAATGAATTTTCCTATCAATGGTGCTGTAGTACATCGTATAATTATTGTATGCCGTCACAGCTTCATTGTAAGCGTCATAAACATTGATTCCCATGGTTTCGATATCTTCATAGAAAAACATCTGCAAGTTATTTCCGTCGCAGAAGGCCATTAGACGCTTGAAATCCAGGAATCGTTCCGGATAGTTTCTCAATTCGAAAAAAGAACGGGTTACGCGCATTTTGATATCCTTTTTTTGATGGATTTCTAATGATATATCGCTAGATGCGGGAGAAATGTAAAATAGTGATCCCTCTAGGAGACATATTGGTCCTTTTTCAGCAATTTTGACAAAATGTTGTTAAAAAAGGCTATATCAAGCCACCTTTTTAGCAACATTTTGACTATATTTATGAATATGAGATACCTGACCCTAGACAAGGCGCTCGAAGCATGGCATAAAATCCAGCCCATTTCCGATGATGACAAGGCTAGACTTGCCCGCCGTTTTTCGGTGGATTTCAACTACAACAGCAACCATATCGAGGGCAACACACTCACATACGGGCAGACCGAAATTCTTCTGCTCTTCGGGAAGGTCATTGGAGAAGCGAACGTGAGGAGCGTGCAGGAGATGGTCGCAAGCGAGGTGTCTCTCAAGATGATGGAAGCGGAGTCACGCATCAAGGAATCGCCACTCTCTCAAAACTTTATTCGAGGCCTACACCACACCCTATCTGACGGGATGCAAATCGGATACACAGTTCACGCAGGGCAATACAAGACGCGTCCGAACAGTGTCATCACCCGCTACGGCGACAGGTTCGAATACGCATCGCCAGAAGAAACGCCCGCCCTGATGACCGATCTTGTCGACTGGTACAACGAGGCTGAAAAAGAGGGAAGGCTCTCGCCTATAGAATTGGCAGCGCTTTTCCATTATCGATATATTCGAATCCACCCGTTCGAAGATGGAAACGGACGTATTGCGCGACTGTTGGTAAACTACATCTTGGCAAAGCACGATATCCCGATGATTGTCATCCGGAGCCGAAAAAAAACGGAATATCTCGAAGCTTTGCATTCAACAGATTTGGCCGTTGGGTCTTCGCCAAGCGACGGTGCAAAAGCATCGATTCATTCCATCAGCCCCTTCCTTCGGTACTTCCGCAACCTAGTTGCTCAAGAAGTCTATGCGGATGTCTTATTCGTGACCAAGCGCGGAGAAAATCTCTGGTGGTACGACGGCGAATGCATCGAGTTCCGAACACCGAATTACGGAAAAATTTTGAACATGATGCAAAGCGAACCAGTGCTGACGCTAGCCGACATACAACGTAAACTCGGTTTGCAGCCAACCTCTGTAAAAAAACTGGTGCAAAGCCTTATCGACAAACACTATGTTGAAAAAGGGAAAGACGAAGGTTCTTGGCACGTGTTTATAGTGCCATCTTGCTAAAAAAAAAGCTATATTAATTCTCATCGGACTGGTCGAAAGACCCAGGTCCATCTCTGGCGAGGAAGTTCCTCGCTTTTTTGTACAGTATCACTTGCTTTTTCAACCATTTTACCGTGCATCAAGTTTAAAGCGCAAGTAGCGAGTGAGCAGAAACTGCGAAACGAGACATTAGACCTCGCCGCATAGTTTTCTCCGAACTTGCAACATTTTCCTCCGAACTCACGATTCTTTAGTGACAAAAGCCGAGGCGTTGCGGGCTGGCGACGCAGGGGATGCCTGCGCCATCACCTTGCTGTTGAAAGTGCTGCCAATACTCATTTTCGTGGGGATTGTGATGTCGCTGGCGTTCTGTGGAGGGTGATTTTTTCAATATAAAGTGCCGAAACCTCTTGACAACCGACTTTAAAATTTATACGTTTGAGCAGTAGTTTCTGTTTTTTTCGCCTGTAAGCAGATGGAGTTGATGTGAAAAAAAAATTGATACGTTGGAAAGTCACCCCTATTGCGGGATTTTGCCGTTTGATGTATATTCAGGCTATGACCAGGTTTTGCAATATTGACTTTCTCAAGGAATTTATATATATTAACTATTGTCGAGATATCGGCAACAAGTGCGTGGTCCTGCCTCAGTGGACAGAAACAAAAGGCGAGTGGTCCTACCTTAGTGGACAGACTCAAAAGGTGCGAGGTCCTGCCTTAGTGGACAATTTTAAAAGGTTACAATCCCTATCTAGGGGTTGTAATCTTTTTTGTTAAGGAGGCCTGCATGAAAAGCACGAATCAAACACGCCTAGTTTTCGTCAGAGAAGAATACCTCGATATGCTTCGCTTGGCAGAGCCAAAAGTCAGCACAAAGAAGAGACCCTATGTATTTTTGGCGGTCAAGATTGCAGAGCAGTTCTACTGCATCCCGCTGACTTCACAAACAAACAATGTACGACAGAAGAAAGGACGCAGCAAGCGCCCCAGCACGTTCACAATGACGATATCCGGCCCTAAAGGGAACGAACTTGCGGCACTTTTGTTTGGTAACATGGTTCCCGTTGACGAGAGCCTAATTAATACATGCGTCATCAACAGCGAAATGCTCAAGGACGAATGGATTTTCGTCCGTAAGAATCTTGACTCCATTGTCGAAAAGGCCCAGAAAGTGTACCGTAGCCGCACTGAAGGCAAGAACGAATTCGCAAACCTCTGGTGTTGCGACTTCAAGAAGTTGGAAGCCCTTTTATCCGAATGGTTACAAGACAATCATTCCGAAGTTCAAGACGCCATAACCGAAGCAAATGAAATCGCCTCAGGCAAACGCGAGACGAAAGCCTACAAGAACGCATACGCAATGATTAAGGATATTCTTGATAAATAAATAATTTCGGGCGACGCGCTCATATTGACGCTGACGCGAACAGGTTCGCACAGCGATTTGTTCAAGAAATAGGAAGAAGGCGTTGCCATTGGCAACGCCTAATTTTCGCAAAAGACACCAAAAGAGTTATCTTTGCAGAGTCCGTTTAGTCAGATGTGAAATTTTCGCCGATTCCAGTCTGTTAGGCGGACTTTTTATTTGCGAGGATTGTTGTTCCCGCGGCCACCGCCGGAAGGGCCTTTGCCTCCGCCGTGTCCTGTGGGCCATCCTGCGCCATTGGGGTCGTTTTGTGGTTGTGCCATATTGGGCCTCCTTTTACTTGGTCTTACCATTGTCTCTGATTACTCGTGATATGCCAGCCACCGCCTTCGGGGCAGCGGTA
>JAFXRC010000055.1 GCA_017526585.1 Fibrobacter sp.
GCCTTGAAAGCGATCTCTTAAATGGTGTTTCCCCGTTTTTTGACCGGGAACACCTTTTTGCTATAGAATTTAACCTCAAAGGGGCTTTAGCCCCGACCTCAAAGTGCCTTTAGGCACGACCTCATTGCTCAAAGGGAGCCGTTAGGCGACCGACCTGCGAGCAAAGCGAGCGAAAAATGGCTGAAAAAAGAGATTATTACGAAGTTCTAGGCGTCGGCAAGGACGCGAGTGCTGACGAGATCAAGCACGCCTACAAGAAGCTTGCCATCAAGTACCACCCGGACAAGAATCCGGGCGACAAGGAAGCCGAAGAGAAGTTCAAGGAGGCTGCCGAAGCTTATGACGTTTTGAGCAACCCCGAGAAGCGTAAGCAGTATGACCAGTTCGGTTTTAACGCCCCCGGTGGCGGCTTTGGTGGCGGCGGATTCGGCGGCCAGGGATTCAGTTTCGAGGATATCTTCGCGAACTTTGGCGATATTTTCGGTGGCGGATTCGGTGGCTTTGGCGGCAGCCGTCGAGGCGGTCGCAAGGCCGGGCCTCCGCGCGGAAACGACTTGCAGATCAAGGTGGCGCTCAGCTACAAGGAAATCTTCGAGGGTTGCACCAAGAAGGTTCGCCTGAAACGCTACACGCCGTGTACGGAATGTAACGGCAAGGGCGGCCAGGACATCAAGGAATGCAGCACCTGTCATGGAACGGGGCGTGTGCGCCGCTCTACAGGCGGATTTTTCCAGATGATTACCGAGAGCGCCTGCCCCACCTGTAACGGCATGGGCGAAGTCATCGCGAAACCGTGCCCGCATTGCCACGGCGAGGGCCGTGTGCAGGAAACCGAAGAGATTTCCATCAAGATTCCGGCGGGCGTTGCCGAGGGCCAGTACCTGAACCTGCGCGGCGAAGGCAACTGCGGGCCTCGCGGCGGTGCCTGCGGCGACTTGCTGGCGGTCATTGCCGAAAAGCCCGACGACTTCTACACCCGCGAAGGCGACGATTTGCACTGCGAAATCAAGGTGCCGGTCCACAAGCTGGTGCTTGGCGGAACGCAGCGAATCCCGACGCTGGACGGTAGCGAAGTGCAGATCAAGATTGCGGCCGGCACTCAGGCCGGGAGCATCTTGCGCCTGCGCGAACAGGGCCTGTACCCGCTGAACAAGCGCGGCGACCGTGGAAGCCTCTACGTGAACATCGGCGTGGAAATCCCGAAGGACCTTAGCCGCGAAGAGAAGGAACTCTACCAGAAACTCGCGGAACTCAGGCACGACAAGGAATCCGCGCAGGAAGAGAGCTTCCTCGAGAAGATGAAGAATCTGTTCAAATAGACGAAAGATGGGTCTCTGACGCGTCATCCTGAGCTATACGAAACTTAGAACTTTAGTTCTGTAGTTGAGTTATGCCCTTTGGGTAGAAGCCCATAGGGCGAAGTCGAAGGATCCCTCCCCCCGGCATTGAAGTGTCGGGGGTGTTTTTTTTGCCCATTGACAAACACTTTTTTATTATTTATATTAAAAAGTGTTAATGAGAGTGCAAAATGCTTTTGGAATTCTTGAAATCAAAATTCGGGCCGGGGAAACCAATTTTCACCGAAGACGCCGAGCCGCTTGGGCTTTCGGCTGGTAATCTGCGACAGCAATTCAAGAAATTGGTCGATGCGGGCGAACTTTCGCGATTTGAACCGGGGGTCTATTTTTTGCCGGACCCCAACCACGAATACTACCCCATATCATCGAACATGGTGGCCGAGTATAAGTATATCACCGATGGTGATGAAATTTACGGTTATTATTCCGGTTACACCTTCGCTAACCAGTTGGGATTGTGTCTGCAGGTGCCGTATAAGGCAGAAATCGTAACTAATAATTCAACAGCTATCGCCCGTGAAGTTAAAGTTGGACACACTCCATACTACATTCGTCGCGCCAAGATTGCCGTCACCAAGGAAAACCGCAACGTACTCCAACTTTTAGACTTGCTTAAAGATGTTGAAGAATATACGGACTACTGCTGCGAGGAAGAAGCCCCCGACATCATCCGCAGGCATATCCTGCGCAACAAGATTCTCCGCTCCGACGTAGATAAATACATCGAAAACTTCCCACTAAAAACATACAAGTATATCTACGACTTGAGGCTTTACGATGTACTTGCATGAAGACAAACCCCTTTTCAAAAAAATAATTCAAGATGTTAGTGATTCCTTAAATATCTTGGATGCAGTTGTCGAAAAGGACTACTACGTTTCCCTTATTCTTAAAGAGATTGCGGCATCGTCGGACAAGGCCGTTTTCAAGGGCGGCACTTCGCTTTCCAAGGCATTGAAGGTCATTAACCGTTTCTCTGAAGATATTGATATTTCTTTTTCGGAGCATATCGGGGCATCGCGTCGAAAGAAACTCAAATACAACATAATCGCCCCCATCGCCGACAAATTGGGCATTGTCATTACTAATTTTGACAAGACGCAAAGCGACCGCGACATAAACAACTACATATTTGAATATAAGCCGCTCTGCAAATCCAACGCACATATCGTCCCCGCAGTCAAGGTAGAAACAAGCCTTGTCACGGCAGTGTTTCCGTTCAAAGCGATGCCAATAGGGAACTACATCGCAGATTACGCAAAAGATATTTCTTTGCGCGATTACGGACTGGAACCGTTCATGATGAACGTTCAGGCTTTGGAGCGAACTTTAATTGACAAGATATTCGCTATCTGCGACTATTATCTAACCCAAAAGTCCCGCCGTCTATCGCGACACATTTACGATATTCACAAGATACTTCCGCTAGTTAAATTCGACGAACAATTCAAAGGACTTCTTGAGAAAGTTCGCGAAATTCGCCGTTCATTAGACATCTGCCCTTCGGCAAAACCAGGGATAAACATCAATCAGCTTTTGAAGGAAATCTGCGAAAAGAACTTTTTCAAGCAGGATTACGAAGGGGTGACGCGGTTCTTTATTTTCGACAACACCAGATACAAGGACACCATAGCCTCCTTGCAGAAAATCTTCGACATGGGTGTTTTTGCGTAAAAATGTCACTTATTTAATATTTTTGCTGAAAGTAGCAAAAATATTAAATATGATAATCAAGCGTCCGAAATACTGAAGGATATTGTCAAGCCGCATTTCGACGACGACGGAATTCTTGTTATCGGTTTACTGGATTTTTTGATGCAAACGGAATGGAGCAACTGAGTGACGTTTTAGGCGTTCCCCGCTGACGCGGGGCGGGCTGTCGCGTTATCGCGAATCAAGTTCCCTGAGCCAGCCGAAGGGGTGATTCGCGTCCGTTCAGCCTCGGCTCTTTACAATCGCCGAGTCCGAACCCTACGGGCATCCATCCCTAACGCGAAGAGAGCCAATTAAAGTGTTTTTGTCAAATCCACTGCTTTTTGCAATGTATCGGCCAAAAGTTTTTGGGTTGTAGGATCGTCAATTTTTACATTTGGATTGATTTTGCTATCAAAAGTCAACAATTCAAGCCCGCGAACAGCCGGATCATAGCCTTCATGTGTAAAGGTTATGGTTTTCGCTGTAGGGAAAACTGCACGAACAGCGGCTATTTCTTTATCGCTCAAATCAATTTTTTGGTAGTTAGTCTTTGATAGGTCGATTTTAAGGAATTCAATGGACACTCGGTCTATTGGTAAATGCGTTGAGAGAACCAAGTTGACTCTATAGCATTTATGGTCGATAGAATAATAAACTTCATCTTTTGGCATGCACCCAGCCTTAATACCTTTCGGTGAAGGGCTATCTTCACACTTCGATATTGAAACGCCTGTCATATGATGTATGCCAGCAAGGTTGAATACACTACAAGCATATTGATCTTGAGTAGAGTGCAGCGGGTTCATATCACCCGTATACCATTTTTTAACCATAAACAACTCCTTTTGTTTGTTTAATGACACTTGTTAATTTGAGTTCTTGAGACAACGAACGCTTCTCCCTCCGTCCTTACTAGAGCCTTCTGTGGAGACTCTCACCCAGTCAGCTGCCAGTATCAATACTTTGGCGTCATTGTTGCTAAACTCAGTGGAAGTCCAGAAAACAGCACTGGCGCCGAGGTTGTAGAACATGCTACAGTGGAAGTACCCGCAGGTGCCAGCAGGGAGCGCGGAGAAACCGTATGCATCGGTCGCATCAGGCCAATTCGCAAAGTCCTTCGCCTGCATGTCGTAGTGGGGGGTATTCCCCATAGCGGAATAGAGCGTTTTCCATTCGCCGCTACTGGGCAGGTGCCAGCCTTCGGGGCAAATTCCACGAACGGGGTAAGCGGGCGAACAGGCTTTGCCCCAACCACAATTTTTCCCATTGGTAGAGAATATTCCGGCACTATCCATTGCAGCTGCCCATGAGTAAAGACGGCCATACTTTGCACAGCTGTCCAAACTGTTGTTGTTGCACCAATTTCGACCTTTCATACCAGGATATTCAACGGTGTCTGCATAGTCAAGGTTTTTAGCCATCCAAATTTGCGAACCGATGGTTACCATCCTGTATTTTTTTTGATCTCTATCATCTATGAAATACATTTCAACAGACCCCGTCCACAGGCTATTTTTACAAGTATAGACAGAATCCCGTCCTTCAGATATTTGCCTTCTTATTTTCTCATTTTCCGTATAACTTACGCATCCTTTGTTCAAGGATATTTCCTGTTTATTGGAGACTCTAAATACGCCTGCATCGCAAACATATTTGTTTGCAGTAATTATTTCGCCATCAACAATTGAACCATCCGTCAAACAGGCCTTGCCATACGTGTCACTTTCGAAAGGAGTCGCAACTTCCCATGTTTTTGACTTGCAGATGTAATACGTGTCGCCGTCTTTAGCAACCACACCTTCACGGGCTGTGGTGCACACGCCTAAGGCGATCTCTTGGTCATTGGCGGCGACTCTCCATACTCCATTTTCGTAAACATAATACTTGTCCTTGTTGACTACGCCCGCCTTCACATCGCCTTCTACGCCCTTCAATCCATAGGTGTCATATTCCAGCGCAGTCGCGGTTGTCCAGGCTTTATTCTTGCAGATGTAATATGTGCCGTTAAATTTACTTACCACGCCAGCATTACTTGTTCCGCAAAGGCCGATGGCGGTTTCCCTTTCAGAAACTTCCCACTTAGTGCCGTTGTAAATATATATGGTGTCTGTTACGTTGCCTTTCTTGAACTCGCCTGTTTTACCAGTAGCCCATTCGTAAGTGTCCTTCTGGAAGGTGGTCGCGGGATTCCACTGGCTACCGTTACAGATAAAATACTTGTTGTAATTCTTGCTCAACTTGTTGCTGTTCGGAGCAATGACATCCTTACGGTTGACAGAGCATCCACCCAGCCCATATACGTTGTTCCAATAGATGTCCAAGTAGGTCTCGTAAGCGGGGATATCCAGGATATTCCAGCTTTTCACGGAAGCCTTAATGGTGCTGTAATTGAAGTCATAAGCCCAGTCTGCCATGGTCGCCTTTGTCTGCAGGTCATTCCATTCGCCGTCGGTCTTGATGTCAGCAATGAACTTGTCTATGGTGTTTTGAATTTCGGCATCGCTACGGCTGCCCATGACCAGCGCCGAAATCGCAAGGAGGGTTGCATTGCCCGCGCTGGTGGTCGCGCTCACTCCCTCGTTCTGGAAAATGGCGAAGTCCTCGGAATAGGTCACGGCTGTCGCAAACTCGAATGCCGTCATGATTTCTTGCGCAGCCTGCTTTTTCGCGGCATAGACGCTGTAGCCCTTCTCCTGCACCAGATAAAGGGCTCTGTCGTATTCCAGGTGGGTCAACAGGTTGATGTTTACGTCTGTCCGTTCTTCAGAAAAGTCGGTCAAGGCACGGAGCGTCATGGAATCGGTGGACCATTCGCCCGTTACCTCGTTCCTGTAAAGGCCGCGGACTTCAAGCTTTGCGTAGGGGTAAGCGAGGCTCACCTTGGGAATCACGAAGTCGCCCTTGTTGCTGGAGATTTCGTCTTTGTAAACGGTTCCAGAAGGGGTCAGGTTCTTCTTTAATTCATACAGGTTCAGCGGTGAGCCGAACTTGAAAGGCCCTTTCTGTGCAACGCCCGTCACGGAAATGTTCTCCCGGACAAAGCCTTCGGGTACATCCGTATCGCTGTTATTACTGCTGCTGGACTTAGTGTCGGAATCCGTTTTGCCAGAGGACATATCCGATGAGACTTCGCTCAGGTCCACCCAAGAGTTATTTTTGCAAAGGTAGTCCGTCAACTTTTCGGCGACATAGATCGTATCGCCCTCGCGCTCGCTGGTGCAACGACCCATGTCGACAAGTGTCGCCACTTCACGGCCATCATTGGCCCCTTCGGCTGGATCAGGGCCCTTTGCCCCTGAACTACTGTCTCCACCGCAAGCGGCAAGGAAAAGAGTAAAGGAAAGAACGGCAATGGATTGCTTCACCCCTACGGGGTTCGCAATGACGTTCTTGCTAGAGACGCGAGTATTTGTCTTTCTGTTCCAAGCCATAACAGCCTCCATCGGTTAAAATCCTGTGGAGTTTCGCCTTGTTTGGCTTAGAAAACGCAACACCGATTTTGTATGGGTTCGAAAAAGGGGTGCGGGTTCGCTGCATTTACCTAGACGAGGCTCGGGAAGGGCCCTTACACGATAAATGCAAACGACCCACGCCCCAAAAGGGCGACAGAACCGCAAAAGCGGCTTGTCGAAATACGCCCAAAAGAACCGCTATAGGCGGCTCGATAAACGTATCTACGTGAGCGTTCGCCTTGTCCTCGTGTAAGTTGAAATTTTCCCGATTTCATCTAGAGAACAAGAGCAAAAACTCTCTATATTTCCAATTTAAATATAATTTAAATTCAAGCCAAACGCACCAAAAATTTACAAAAGGCGCGAATTTGGACTAAAAAAAGGATATTTCGTTCTTTTAAGTGACATTTTCTAGATTCTGGGGTGTTTAACAAGGGAAAGTTTTATAGAAGAACGTTTCTTTTGGATGAAGATACAATGAGGAAAGTTGTCATTTTGAATGCGAGCCCGCGCAAAGACGGAAACATCAGCCAAATGCTGAATATCATGGGTGATACCTTGTTCGAAAATGGCACCGAGGTAACAATCATTGATGTCTGCAAGCTGGAATTTCGCCCGTGCATTGGCTGCATGAAATGCCGTAGCACTCACGATTGCGTGATGCCAGAAGATGATGCGAAGCGGATTCTGCGCCTGGTGCAAGAATGCGACGCTCTTGTAGTCGGTTCGCCATGCTACTGGGGCAACATGACCGGGCAACTCAAAATGCTATTCGACCGTTGGGTTTACGGCATGATGGACCACAGCGAACGCGATTACCCGATTCCACTGTTAAAGGGAAAGAAGGCTGTCATTGTGACGACATGCACTACGCAATGGCCATTCAACCTGATTTTCAAGCAATCGGCGGGCACTGTCCGCGCCCTCAAGGAAATCCTTTGCTGGAGCGGATTCAAGATTGCAGGTGTGATTCAAAAAGGCGCAACTCATAAGAGGCCCGGCCTAACGCCCAAAGAAATTGCCAAATGCAAGAAGATTGCCTTGTCACTTAGTTCGCGTTAAAGGCGTGAAAACGCAATCGGATTAAATTATCGGGAATCCTTCGCGGTATTCCTTGATGATTTCCGGATGCGTCTTGGCGTATTCAAAAATTTTATCGCCGAGACCGTTTTTTACGAGATTGACGAGAGCCTGACTTGGAACTGCGCCGATGCTCGGGCATGTAGGCGTGAGGGCGATGACGAGTTCGCTGTCTTTACGCATAATACGGAGTGGCCAGATGGAGCAGTCAAAGGGCTTGTCTTCGGGTTTTAGGATGCAACCTTTGTGCAGGTCCAGGAAGGTGCAGGGTACTTCTTCTTCGGGATCGGCGGTTTTGTAGCCGCCAAGAACAATTTGACCGTCGCGGAACTCCCCCACCACGCCGTATTCGTTAGGCTTGCTGAGTTTTTCCACGACTTCGAGCGGGAACAGCGGCGTTTCCCAGAGGCTCTGCCTGCGGAAAGAGCAGCAGAACTTGCAGGCAGCGCAGGATTGTTTGGAGAGGATGGAGGATAGCATTTGTCTTTAAATGTTATGGATTCTATCGGGGTTTCACCCCTCCAGAATGACGATGTGGGACTTGTCTAATATAGTCTGCGGGTAGTACGAAAGTTTTGCCTTGCGGAGGCCTTCGATGTTGATGTCCTCTTCGCGGTTGATAAGGCGGGCACCTGCAGCCACGAGGCGCTCGGCAAATAGTTTGTTAATAATCGCATATCCGCCATTCACGGCATATTCGTCGATGACCTTTTCAAAATGCGTGTCCCAGACGCCGGGCAAAATTTCTGAAGCCATCGTCATGCCGGCCGGAATTCCTTCAATATAGAGCACCGCCCCTTTCATGCCGAGAGCATCAAAGTTTTCAAGAGCCTCGCGGATGGCGCAGTATTCCGAGAGCCTAGATTTTTCATCTTCGGAGCGTTCCGCCCAGGCGGCTTCGCGACATTCGCAGGTGCATTCGCAATCGGTATCGCTGGATTCGCCCAAGGTTTCGATGTTGAGCCAGCTTTTTTCGACCGCAAGCGCGTCTGCAAAATTTTCCGACGTAAGTGCGCGGATTTCGTAGTCCAAATAAGACCTATTGAAACGCGAGATATGGTTGCGCTTTTTCTTGTACTGGTTTCCAGCCAAGGTGGCAAGACTTTCGGCAGAATAGATATAGTCGCTGTCGCCGCGGTTTTCTTCGAAATGGAGGGCGGATTTTGCGCCGTTCGACCCAGCTGTCTTAAAATATTCCCGCAAAATCTGTGCTCGCGGCTCATCCACCAGGCAGAATTCCAGCGGACGGCCCGATTTGTGGGCATCTTCGACAATAAGCGCGAGAGCTGCTTGCGGCTCCCCCGACCCGAGCGGAAAAGCATAGCCCCTGCGGCTCCCTTGCCCATTGTAATAGCGGAAAAGGAACCCGTCTTGCAAGGCAATCTGCGTGCCGTACTTTTGCCGTAGCAGGAAAATGTTCGCGAAGCTTGCGTCACTGCCGGTATAGCCCGAAACGGCCACGGCCTTTGTCGCCGAAGCCCGATCAGAAAGTTCTGGGGTCTTAAAGTTTATCATCTTCTAGAAAATACAATTTTTCTTGTCACAAGGAACTATTTTTTTGCACCTTGTGAATACAGCGGTAAACAGCTATTTCAAAATGGTTTTAAACTGCTTCCTGCTGCAACTGCGGAATCATTGCTGCAGACCATTCCTCGAAATCGCCGACCTCGATGTGGTCGCGGGCCTGCTGCATCAGGTGAAGGTAAAAATGCAGGTTGTGGATGGTCGAAAGCGTCCAGCCGAGGGGTTCCTTGCTCTTGAATAGGTGGCGCAGGTAGGAGCGGCTGTAGTTGCGGCAGCAGTAGCAGTCACATTCCGGGTCGAGCGGCGCATCGTGCTGGTGCGCGAATTTGGCGTTCTTGTAGCGGAGCACTCCCCTGCTGGTGTACACGAGGCCGTCCTGCGCGTTTTTCGCAGGCAGAATGCAGTCGAACATGTCGACCCCGCGTTTGATAAGTTCAAGCAGATTCCAGGGCGTGCCCACCCCCATCACGTAACGGGCGCGGTCTTCGGGCAAATAGTCGGTACAAAAATCCGCAATCTCGTACATGGTTTCTACGGGTTCGCCTACGGAAAGGCCACCCATCGCATAGCCGTCGGGAGCGAGTTCCTTGAGCGCTTCGATGGATTTTTTGCGGAGTTCCTTGTGCATGCCGCCCTGCACAATCCCGAAAAAGAATTGCGGGTAGCCGTGGAGTGGCGGGTTTTCGGCGAGCCAATCCATAGCGCGGCGGGTCCATTTGAGCGTCAGGTCCAGCGAGTGCGAAGCCTCTTCGACGGTGCTCGGGTAAGGCGTGCATTCGTCAAAAGCCATGATGATGTCGGCGCCGATTTCGCGCTGGGCCTGCATCACGGATTCGGGCGTGAACTTGTGGCGGCTTCCGTCCAGCAGGCTCTTAAATTCCACGCCGTCTTCAGTAATGTGGCGAAAATCCTTAAGGCTCCAGACCTGGAATCCGCCGCTATCAGTGAGCATGGGGCCGTTCCAGCCCATGAACTTTTGCACGCCGCCCGCTTCGGCAATCAGCTTGGTGCCGGGGCGCAGGTACAGGTGGTAGGTGTTGGCGAGAATGATTTGCGCCTGGATTTCGCGGAGGTCCCGCGACGAAAGTCCCTTCACGCTGGCAAGCGTGCCCACCGGCATAAAAATCGGCGTTTCGATGTCGCCGTGAGCCGTGCGGATTCGTCCGCGACGGGCCTTGCTCTTGTCGCTTGTCTTTATGAGTTCGAAGGGATTCTCGTTCACGCGCTAAAGATAAATAATCGAGATTGTTTTGCGGCAAAAATCCAAAAATCGGCGACCATTTCGCAAACCCACAATGCATTGTAAAGATTATTTTACACAATTGATGAATTTTCCTTTACAGAAAAACTATATTTATGGTTAAATATATCTTCACGGAGTTTTTTATGAAAAACGCCAACATTTTGAAATTAGGCATCATCGCCGCGTTCGCCCTGGGTTTGAGCGCCTGCTCCAGCACTGTTTCTGCAGACGATTCCGACAGCAAAACGAATTCGAGAACCAGCAGCTACACTTTTGAATACGAAGATAGCGTTGTTGTTATAATCGACTCTACCAAGAAATCAAGCAAGGATTCCGACGACGAGGACTCCGAGGATACATCCAGCAAGTCTTCGAATAACGATTCTGACAGCAGCGACTCTACGGATCAGGGAATTTATTCATCCAACGCCCCGACACCGGTCGTTTCCGCTATCATATTCCAAAATAACGCTGCAAAGGAAGAATACGAATTCGAACTCGTGGTGCACGGGAACTACATCAAGCACACTGCGGTCATGGCAGCCGACAGTGTCATCTACGAATTCAGATGGAATGATGAACAACCCAGGGAATGGCACCGCATAAAAATTAGTGATTACCAGCCCATTGCAGGCAAGAATCCGCCTAAGCAGCCGGAAGTCATCACAGACACACTCATCAACCTCAACAAGTACGACATGTGCCATTCCTATGGTTCCGTGCGTGTCATTTGGTACTTTGAAGATCAGGTCGAAGTGTCCGAATGGTCCGATCCCGTTGGACCGCTTTACACACTTACTCAGGAACCTGACGCTGGCAGAACCGAATTCACATTCACCGATGGTTCTGACAATCCCTGCACCTATTCTTACTAGAGTGCGGTCAGCGTAGCTGCTGATAAATTCTGTTCGCAAGTTCGACGCCGACACTGCGAGATAATTCTACAGCATCTGCACGGGATAAATCAATTTCACGAGAGACCTCCGACTTCAGGAGGTCTTTCTTTTTTTCATCCCAATAAATGCCACGAACCCTTAAGGTTCCATCAACAAATTCGGCGAAGCTTGCGACCGGGAATTGACAACCGGCGTTAAGCGCCTTGAGGTAGGCCATTTCGGCGACAGCGATGGCATACGATTCGGCATCGTTGACGCGGGCAAGAATAGCGTCAATGGATTGCGTCGCCACTTCGTGGCTCGCAAGGACGTTTAAAGTTTCAATTGCGAGGATGCCTTGACCGGAAGCCGGGAGCATTTGCTCAGTGCTGAAGTATTCCGTCACCTGATCGGCAAGCCCCATGCGTTTGAGACCAGCGGCGGCAAGCACGACCCCATCGAGTTCCGCAAGCTTACCGAGGCGAGTCTGGATGTTGCCGCGAATAGGCACGTATTCCAAATCCGGGCGAAGCGCCTTCAATTGCACCACACGGCGAATGCTACCGGTGCCGACACGGGCTCCAGCGGGCAAATCCATGAACTTGATACCGACGGCTCCCCCGCGTGCGATAAAAGCATCGCGCGGGTCTTCACGCTTCAATACGGCAGCGAGCTTGAATTCGGGCAAGACTTCTGCCGGCATGTCTTTTAGGCTGTGGACCGCAATATCGGCGCGACCTTCTAATAGGGCAACTTCGAGTTCCTTGATGAACACGCCCTTGCCGCCAAAACTCGCCAAGGACTTGTCGAGCCTGCGGTCACCTTCGGTCGTCATCGTCACCAGCTCGTAAGAAAGCCCCGGATTCGCCGCCACGATAGCATCAGCCGCCATCGTCGTCTGCGCTACGGCAAGCGCACTCTTGCGGGTAGCGATGCGAAGTTTCAAATCAGCCACGGTTTGCCTCCAAGCACTTCAAGAACACTTCAACATCTTCGGGCGAATTTTCAGCCTTCACCTTGTACAGATAATCGTTCGCAAGTTTCTTCGCAAACCTTTCATACATCATCGCGATGCGCTTGCGGTCTTCTTCGGGCAAATCCGGCATCGAGCGCAGCAATTTTTCGGATTCTTCGTTCGCCGACTTCAACATTCTTTCCGCATGCAAGCTTATCTGCTTCGAGACTTCGTCCATGCGCATCCATTGCAGGAATTCGTCCAGGCCTTCCTTCAAAATCTTCTGGGCCGCATCCAGTTCCACCATGCGCAGGCGGCGATTTTCCGACACGATTTTTTCGAGATCGTCGACGCAAACATATTCAACGCCATGAAGTTCACCGATGCTAGATTCTGCATTACGCGGGCTGCCAAGGTCAATGACCAAACGCTTTGCTGTGTTCCCGACACAGGGGTGTTCTGCCACCTTGCTACAATGGCGTTCAAATACGACATCAAGCGCACCCTTCGATCCTTCGACTTCGCTAACGCTACGCTCAGGATGACACTTTTCTTGAGCATCATTCAACTCAGGACGACAGGCCTTTTCAAATTCATCTTTCGTTACAATCGGTTCCTGACAGGCGCTACAGAGAATCACCACATCGCACTTGCCAATCACCTGGTAGCGGTCTTCAAAGCGTACCGGAGTCAGCACATCCGCATACTTCTCGGCATTTGCAAATGTCTTGCTGCTCGCAAAGATTTTTGTCGTATTCTCTTGCACATACTTGAGCATCAAGGAGCCCATTTCACCGAGGCCCACAATGTACACCGTGCGATTTTCCAGGTCGTCAAAAGTATTCAGCACCTGTTTCATCGCAAGGAACGGAATGTTGCAGCTGAGCTTGCTCAAGTTTGTTTCCGTCTTGATGCGCTTGGTCGTGTGTATCGCTCCCTGGAACAGCTTGTTCAGGGTATTCCCCGTCGCGTTCAGCTGATGCGCCGTTTCGTAAGCGCGGCCAATCTGGTGCAGAATCTGGTCTTCGCCCACCGCCACGGAATCGAGCCCAGCACACACATTCATCACATGATGAGCGACATCATCGCCGGACTTGAAGTAGAAAAACTTCGAAAAATCCTCGTAACTCTGCCCCGCCAACTGGCACACATAACGAACGAGTGTCTCTTCCGAAATTTCAGCATCGGACGCCGCATAGACTTCGGTGCGATTGCAGGTCGCAAGAATCAACAGTTCATCAAACGGGGAACTCTTCAACGCCTCGGTTTTTACATCCATCGGGATGTAGAACTTTTCGCGGATTGCGATTTCTGCCACCTTGTGGCTCATTCCTGCCATGAAAATCTTGCGCATGATTCAAAGATAGAAAAATGGATTGCCGCGCTACGCTCGCAATGACGTTTAATTATTGATTTCCTTGTCTATCCACTGGTAGCGTTTTTTCATCCAATCGACCATCATTTCGACAGCCTCGTCATAGGAATCGTACGGGTCCTTGAGTGCCCAGTTCTCGGTATTCTGCATAACGGGCCAACGCCTATACTCGTTCTCGACAGCCCGTTCAATGATGGACCGATAAACAGGAATGCTATCAATCAGTTCATAGAATGTATCTCGGTGCATTCGCCAATACGCGCTTGCCGCGCTATCAACCAAGGAATTGTTCATGATATAACGGTTTAACCGATAAGCACGGATATACCAATCTTCGGGATTCTGGTTTCGTTCTCGAGATGCGTTCCCAAACGCGAGATCAAAGTCCCAAAGCGGACCAAAATGAATCGGTTCCCCCTTTGTCCATGTAAAGAACACGCTGCGGGCATAATTGCCGTCTTCGTTCTTGGAGTATTCCTGCACCCAATAAAAGAGCAGGTAATCTTCCAGGTCTATCCACTTTAAAATTTCGTCACGGGAATACCGGTACTGGTGCGTCAAGAAATTTTCGAAAGAATTCAAATGGTCGCTCAGCAATTGCAGCGATTCTTCGGAAGGTTCCTTGGGGGACTTGATATGGTATATATACTGAAAATCATCCGTAATCACATAAGGCGGATCATACTTCTTTATATCTTCTTTTTCGACAAGAAATGTCGTATCGTTCTTTTCGATATTCACACGGTTCTTGGCGACCTTGACCGTTTCGGTAAGCAGATAAAGTCCCATATAATTGCGATTCAGGTAGAGTTCCACGAACTGCATCTTCGGGGTATACGTCGCCCCGAGCCACTCCGATAGCCGCATCATCATATAGTTGCGCAAATGCGTCTTGTCGCCAAAATTTGCCACCAGCGCCCAGTCCTTACTCTTGGGCATTCCGAAAAGGGACACCTTATCTTCGAACTCCAGCTTCATTCCGTATTTGGGCATCTTGAAACTTGAATTTCCTCGACCGCGCACGGTCAATTCTAGGACTTCGCTTTCGGGAACCTTTTCTCCGTATATTTGCAACCGCGACGGAATTTCCGTTTCGCGGTCACGGACGCCCGCATAGTCCTTCGTTTCAATGACAACTCGCGGAAGACCGGCATAAGGATACATGGAATCGTCCATCGGAAGATATTCCGTAGAAGAATCCGTATCCTCCCAGTAGCACCCCCAAAAAGCCATACTGCAAAGAACAGCGGCAAAAAAGAAGGGGTAACGGCTATGCCAAATTCGCTCAAGCATCTACGACGAAATATAAAAAATGCTATCTTTACCTCGTTCAAAATTTAACAAAGGACTCATGATGAGCAAGAATTACAAGATTGCAGTGCTTCCGGGCGACGGTATCGGCCCCGAAGTCATGAAAGAAGCTGTCCGCGTGCTGGACGTGGTTTCCAAGAAGTTCGGTTTCGACGTGAACGCCGAATGGGCAAACGTCGGTGGTGCCGCCTATGAC
>JAFXRC010000056.1 GCA_017526585.1 Fibrobacter sp.
GAGGTCATGCTCCGCGAATCGGAACTTTCGGCAAGGCGGGCAGACTGGCTCCCTACCGTGGACCTTATCGGCAACTACGGAATCCGCAGCCGTAACGACAAGGCCCGCGAGGCCGTGAGGAACTTCAAGACCGAGGGCAAGCGCCAGACCGTGCTTGCGGGCGGCATAGAGATAAACATACCGCTGTTCGGCGGCGTTGCCGAAAGGCACCGCATATCGGCCCAGAAATACAGCGTAAGGGCCGCCCGCACAAGGCTTATGCTGTTGCAGGCGCAAATCTTCGAGGAATACCGGATTCTGCAGAACAGGGCGCAAGAAATCCGCGAACAGTGGCGCTACGGACAAATTGCGGTGGAATACCACCAGAAGGAACTCGAAGAGGAATTCAAGAAACTCGCCATGGGCAAGAGCAACTACCGCGAAATTTTCGAGATGGAAGAGGACCTGCGCGAAGCGGAACGCCGCCAGCTCGAAAACATGCGCACACTCCGAATCATAGACGTGCGGCTGATGAGGGCCACAGGCAAACTGCTACTGCAGAACGGCCTGGAAACCTGGAAAAACGAAAAACTCGTGCTCCGCGAAGACCTGACTGCGGAATAGGGCTAGTCTATATTTCCGTTTCCGGGATTCTGACAACGCCCTTATCAAGAATCAAAAGGTCATTTTCACCAAGCAAATTTATCTTATATTCCTTGAGCCATTTCAATTCTTCATCCTGGTTTGCCGTGAAAGATTTGAAAGGCGATTTATCGCTATGGTCAGGAACAGATATATTGAGAAAACTCTTGCAGTGATTTCTATCGAAGATTTGCCGGCTTTCCAAAAGCGACCAGGTTGACTTAAGCTGTTCATAAGCCTTGTCCGCATTAGCCTCGATGTTGTGCGCTCTACAATACTTCAATTCGCAAAGAAGCAAAAATCCACCATCAACAACATCTCTCGGTTTGAAAAGGCATTCGCAATTCTTGGTTTTATCGGGAAAGTAATCCGGATGTTCTTCAAAATTAACACCGTAGATTACAACATGTTTGGGATTTTGCAAATGGAATGACTTTATATCGTCAAACTCGGATTCCGAGACGCAGACGCCCTTTTTCGCGCTCTCCGGTTCGAAACGCGTCTGTTCCGTATAATCGGCGACCCACACGTCATTTTGATATTCGCGGGCGTGTTCGAATTTTTCAACAATGTTAGCCATAGTATGCTGCATAGTTGGAAAATTCGCTCATCACACGCTTCATTACGCGGTCAAAGTAATTGCCTCGAATGAGTCCATCTTCATCTTGTAGCGGGGTTACAGTCCCATTACGTAATTCCCATGCAGCTACATTTTGGGGATCTACAAAACAATCCTTTCGGTCATCATCCTGCAATCTGTCGCGAACAATATATCCAAGCATATAATTGTTAATCGCATATAAAAGGTAGGGACTATGCGTCGCAATAAACAATCCGTCAGAATGCATCGAAGCATTTTTCAGAAGACTTTGTACAAGTTCGACCTGCGTAAGCGGGAAAAGATTCTGCTCGGGTTCTTCCAGGTATATATCCGAATACGCCGTGCGAGTAAAGTTCTCGTATAGTTTCAAACATTCCTTATAGTCTTCTTGAGACTTAAAGGGCAATGTCAAGCGACCGACTTTTCCAAAATATCGATCGTCTTCGCTTGCAAGCACTTCCAGGGATTTTTTGTAGCGTTTTTCGTATATATGGAAAAGCACCGATTCGTTTTCACTATCACTTACGATATTGGATGGCAACTTGGCAGAATACTGTTCATCAAAAAGGAACTTCAGGTAAGCCCACATTGGGATAACGGACTGCAATCCACTAGAAGCATTCGTCAAGTTAACCTTGTTCCCATCACCAAGCAAGACATAATCCCTAGATGCTTCCGCATCATAGTAGTATTTGACATTCAAATCCAAAATATCAAGCATATTGCCAGGACTATACATGCCCCTGACACCATTCCAGTCTGCGATAAAGTTTCGGATATTCGTATTATCGAACTTTACCTCAAACCAGTTGGGAATAGCCGCAACAAGATTTCTTTCCGAGGGTATATAAGAAATCTTACTTCGCTTGTATCGCCAACAACCGTCAAATATAGTCAAGTCAAATGTTGATTTGCTGAAATCGCAAATAAAATGAACATAATCGGATTTATATTCAATAAGACTTCCATAACGGATATAACCTTCCAGTTTATGGAATACGATTAGATTATCAATGACATAGCTAAAGTTGGCAAAGCCATTTTTTCCCTGTTCCAGCAAGATGCGTTTTTCTGCCCAGGCACAGAAACAGGCTATTTTCAAAATGCAGCTTTTTCCTGCACTCTGTGGACCAATTACGACGTTTATCTTTTTCAAGTCCAAAGAAACACTTTGTATCGGACCGATGTTTTTGATTACCAATTTCTTCATATGCATTTGCGCTCCAAAATTAGTAAAAACTATCCGATAGAAATGACGGCGGTGCCTGCGGTGAGTGCAGTCACGCGGATTTCGTAGCGGTTGTCTCCGTTCGGGGTGTCGGGTATATCCACGGTGATGTGGTAACCCGACTGCGTGGTAGCCGTCATGGTAGTGCCGTTCACGTCCCATTCCCATGCAAGGGCGGGGACGCTATGGCCCTGACCATCAGAAATCAACACGATGTTCGGGTTCCACCACGGATTGTCCTTGCCGGGCCAGGTGTCGCTTACCAGCAACATCGTCTCGCCCTCGGCAAAGGTAATCACCTGCGCACTGGAAACGTCCACAATGCGCGAAATCTTGCCGGGAGTAGCCTCCTGCTGCAGGACCCAATCCTTGTTCGTGACATCCGCGTAAAAATCGGTATCCCCATTCGCAGATGTTTCCGGGGTGACACCCGGCACTCCCCCGTTCTCGAACTTATCCTGGATGTCATCGGCGTCGGCATCGTTGTTGCCCAGGAAAACCTCGGGCGTCGAGGTCGTCACCGTATGCTGTTCCAGCATGATTTCCACGCTCGGCGCAAACACACCCACGGGGTTGTTGTGTTCGAGGATCAACGAGGCATTGTCGCCAAGGGCCACATCGTCGCCGTCGCCCATGGTAATCGTATCGCCGAAGTCGCCGCCGACAATCACGTCGCGGTCCTTGCCCGTCAAGATGGTGTCGCCCGTCTCGACAGGTTCGTCGTTCTCGTCCAGCGGGATTTCCACGGCCGCGCCGTCATAATGTATGCTCTCGGCCTCGATGGCGCGGTTCGCGTAGTCGGCCAGGTTCTCGTTGCGGGCGAACGGCGTGTCTATATCGAAAGTCACGCGGGCGTCGTCACCAAAGACAAGATCCTTGTCGTGGTCGCCGCCCACGGCGATATCCTCTTCGCGGTTCTCGCCCGCCACCACCTGCACGGCGGTTATCACGGGCAGGTTCAGCGGCCACTGGTTCGTGTCGGTGAACAGGTTCCTGATTCGCACCTCGAAAGTCGAGGAGCTTACGCCGTGGAACACCACGTAGTTTCCAACCAGGCTCATGTCGGGCGCCACCTGCGAGAGCAGCTCGGCGGCCATCGGGGCGGTCTCGCGTTTAACGCGGCGGTAGTCGCCGTCGAAATGGCTACCGGTCCAGTCGTTCAGGTAGTAGTGCTGGTCGGGCGTATCACCGCCCACCTGGTGGCCCCATACATCGAACAGGTAGTTATAGGTGTCCGTGTTCTGCTGGTCGCCGCCGAGGTACACATACACATCGCAGGGTGCACCGTCCGCGAAGGAATCAAGGTTCGTAAGCGTGAGCTTGATTTCCTGCTGCTGTTGGGCAGCATAGTAGGCGTTGAACAGTTTCGAGTTCGAGGTGTCGCCGTCAAGCTGGGCGTCGTCCTTAGGCATCAGGCTCGAATTCTGCGTCCCGTTGCCCACAGCAGTATCGTAGGCAACCAGCGAAATGCCAATGCCATCGTGCGTCACGGGGTCGTTCGTGTAGTTCTCGCCAACGACATGCAGGCCGTTGTTCTTTATGTAAAGGTTCGTCCAGTCGTTATCCGCGACAACACCTGCCGTCTCGTGCGGGATAAAGTCGAACACCTGTTTGTCGTTTTCATAAACGGGTTGATTGTTTTCATCAAGCACAGGGATATAATCACCAGGAGCGACTATCTCGCTTGCGGTCGCGTTCTCGCGGGTAAAGTTGAACGAAGCAACCTGGATTCCGTCGAGCATCGCTTCGGCGGCGGCTGTCGCGCCGGATTCGATGTGGTCGGCCCCCTGGCCGCCTACCACGACATCGTTGCCGTTA
>JAFXRC010000057.1 GCA_017526585.1 Fibrobacter sp.
GAACGAACAGCCTGATTTGGATTGCCTTGAAGACGATGACAACTGCAATGGCCCTTACGACATCAAGGAAAATTCTCCGACGGGCACGACGATTCACAAGTTTGCCGTGAACGATGTGGATGCCGCTGACGTGCTTACGCTCGCCATCGAAGACACGAACAGTCGTGGTGCAGAGACGCTCTTTGATATCAAGTTCAATGGTGATTCGACACAGATGGAAATTTTCGTGAAGGACAGCGCCAAGCTCGATTACGAAAAACTTGATCCGTCCTACGTGGTGCGCCTGATCGTTACGGATGCAGGCGGTCTCGCCGATACGCTCGTCCGCGTCATCAATGTCATCGACGTGAACGAAGCTCCGGAAATTGCCGATGCGAACTTCAATGTGGATGAAAATTCCGGTGTGGGTTCCGAAGTGGGCGTCATGACCGTGACCGATCCCGACAAGGATCCGAAGTTCCGCCAGCTGGTGTACAATGTTGTCGACCAGGATGTTCCCTTCCGCATGGATTCCAATGTCGTGAAGGTGAATGGCCCGATCAACTTTGAAGAAACGACGACCTACACCTTCAAGGTGGCCGTGAAGGACAAGAACGACCCGAAGTTGACCGATACGGCAACCGTTACCGTGACCATTGACAATGTGAATGAAAAGCCGGATATCAAGTGCGTCGAAGGAGACAACGACTGCAACGGTCCGTTCCGCATCGCTGAAAATTCGAAGACCGGAACGCCGATTCATGCATTTGCGATTACCGATGTGGATGCCGCCGACCAGGGCAAGCTTACTGTGACCCTTACCGACAAGAACGGCAAGAATGCTGCTGAACTGTTCGATGTCACGCTGAATGCCGCGAAGACTGAAGTGAACGTTGTGGTGAAGGATAGCGCGAAGCTCGACTATGAAAAGGTCGACTCCATCTACACGGTGGTTCTCACGGTGATGGATTTGGACAGCCTGACCGATACGCTTGTCCGCGTCATCAAGGTCATCGACGTGAACGAAAAGCCGACGGTGAAGGATATCGAGAAGGATGTCGATGAGAACCTGAAGAACGGAACGGTCGTTGCCGAAGTGGAAGCTAAGGACCCCGACACGATTCATAAGACTGAATTTGCTCAGTTGACGTATGCCATTACGACCCCGGACATGCCGTTCGACATGAACGGCAACAAGGTGGTTGTGACGGATTCGTCCAAGCTGGACTTCGAAACCAATCCGAAGTTTGAATTCTATGTCAAGGTGACCAACTGCGAGTACGACTCGAAGGGTAAGCTTGTCGCTGGTGCCGCCTGCCTTGAAGATTCCGCGAAGGTGATCATCAATCTGAACGATGTCAACGAACGCCCGAAGATTATCATCGATGATCCGGACGATGACGATGATGACGATGATTCTGATTCCCTGTGCGTAGCCCATTGCGACACGACGAACCGTGGAAGTGGCGATCATGGCAAGGATATCTTGACCGTGGGTGTGAATGAAAACTCCCCGAAGGGCAAGGTCGTGTTCGAGTATGTCGTGTATGACGAAGATGCTGGCGATATGGAATCGCTCAAGCCCTCTATCGAACAGTTCAGCTCCAATGTTTCTGGTAAGAAGGCTGAAGATCTCTTCGAAATCACCAAGAAGAAGGTGGGCAAGAACAGCCAGGGTAAGGACAAGTGGAAGATTATCGTGTCCGTCAAGGATAGCCTCAACTACGAAACGCTCCGTAACGCAAAGTCCAATAACGATCCGAATCCGCAGTTCACTGTGCGAGTCATCGTATCGGATCAGTCGGGCAACGGGGTGGAATTGAAGGATACAATCCTCCGCGTGATCGAAGTCCACGATGTGAACGAGTCTCCGCTCTTCGACGTGTGGCCGTGTGAAATTGCCGAAAACAACGATATTGGCGATTCCATTGGCAAAATCGAGCACCCGAGCGACATTGACTCCATGGCAAGGCCGGAACATGTCGACTTCTATGACAACCAGTTCAAGCTGGTGGGTGGCGATACCGCCCTGTTCGACCTGGAATATGGTGGACCGCTCAATATCAAGCTGGTGGCTAAGGTCAAGTTCGACTGCGAGTCTGAACCGTACAAGGATCGTTGCGGCGTCAAGGACGCTTTCAGCGTAGTCCTGGATTACTATGACAAGCAGGATACGTCTATCAAGATGACAAAGACGGTGCCGATTACGCTTATCGATGTGAACGAGCTGCCGGAAATCAAGACGGAAGTCATCGAAGTCGTCGAAAATGCGAAGAAGGGAACTGTCGTTGATACGATCAAGGCCGAAGACGTGGATGTCTACGACACCGTGCTGACCTACTCGCTCGCTGAAGACAACAGTAAGTGCTTCGACATTGGCAAGAACAGTGGCATTGTCACGGTGAAGACGGACAAGTGCCCCTCTCTTGACTATGAAAAGAATACGGAACTTCCGATCAAGGTGAAGGTCACCGACACCAAGGGCGGCTCTGTATCGAAGGTTATCCGTGTGAAGATCAAGGATGTCAACGAAGCCCCGAATCTTGACAACAAGACCATCACGGTCAAGGAAGATACTCCGGTCGGCACTGTTGTCGACAAGGTGGTTGCCACCGATCCGGACAAGGCTCCGGAATACAGTGATCTGACCTACAAGGTTATCGGCGGCGATACGACGATGTTCTCGATTGATCCGAAGACCGGTGAGGTGACCTTGAAGGATACGCTCGACTATGAACTCAAGGCTCATAGCTACAAGCTGATCGTTCAGGTCGATGACCATGAATACCCCGATATTGCAACGCTCACAATCAATATCAAGAACGTGGAAGAATGGAGCGACGTGGTCATTACCAAGTACGACAACATCGATTCTACCTGGAATTACCCCGATACGATCTACACGAATCAGCCCGAAGGCACGATCACCTGGAAGCAGGATGGCGAAATCATGTCGGTGGACACCACGCTCAAGAAGGGTAAGAACGTCATTGTGATTACCTACAAGGATCCGACCAAGGATTATCCGGGTAAGGATACGATTGTCGTGATGTTCAACGACGATACTCCGGTGGTGACCGTGTCTGCTAAGGCTGTCGATGTCAAGGCGGAAAACGTCTACACGATTGTGGAACGCACCGACCTCGCGACCGAAGACACCAACATCTATGTCAACAAGCTGAAGGATTCGATCTATGTGACGGTTAAGGACAAGGCAAGCAAGCGCGATACGGCCTTTGCGGTCGAAATCAGCCTTGAACCTGTGACCATTCCGCAGGCGACCCTGAGCAAGGTCTCCGACATTTCGAAGAAGACCCGTCCGGTTGACGACATCAAGTTGAGCAACGAGGCAACTCGCATTTCGCTGAACGGCGACGAAATCAAGTTGACCTACAGCGAAGTCTATGGCAAGGATACGGTAACGGTTTCCTATGTGACGGACAAGAAGGGTGAACCGGTCAAGGTGCCTGTGGTGAATGCCAAGGGCAAGATCGATTCCCTGGAAATCATCACGATTTCCTACAAGACCGTCATCAATGGTGAAGAAGTGACGATTTCTTACCAGGCTGAAGCCAATACGGGTGAAGTCCTCGCCAAGGGTCCGTCGGGTGAACTGATGGTGCAGGGCGCCTCGAAGAAGAGCTCTTCGAAGGACGGCAAGGAATCCTCTTCGTCCAGCTCGGATGTCGTGGGCAAGATGGCTTCCGAAGGCATCTTTACGGTTGTGTCCGAAAAGGCTGACACCTTGGGTAATTCGACGGTCGTGTCTTACGCAATCGACGAAAAGGGTGTCATGGTGAAGAACGAGGAAGGCGACATTGGCTATGCGGTTACCTACACCTATGTGAACATGTATGGCAATGCGGCTTCTCAGTCGGTGTTCATCGTGCTCGACCAGGTTGGTCCGAAAGTCGAAATTATTACGCCTGCAAACGGCAGCGTGGTTCGTTCTAACTACGTGACCGTGGAATGGATGGTCAATGGCATCAAGCAGGATACTCTGACGCTCCAGGGCCTTGAAAAGGGTGCTAATGTGATTGTCCGCTTCTTCCGCGACAAGGCTGGTAACGAAGCGTCTGACACTGTGTTCGTCGTGATGAAGGATAGCAAGGATGTCGATCTCGCGGTCGAAGAACCTGTGACCGAGATTACCAAGGAAAAGGTGGAAGAATACTATGCGATCAATCCGCCTGAAGAAGGCCAGACCTTCGCGGTTAGCGTTCGTAACCCCACCACGGGCGAAGAAAAGGAAACCTTGATTGGCGGCAAGTTCGAAACGAAGGACGGCAGCGGCAAGGAACCTTATCCGGGTGTGAAGGGCTCCAAGCACTTGGGTCCGACGCTCACGATGGATGTGAAGCTCCCCGTGATCAATGCCGTGGGTGGCCTTGCAACGATGGATGACCTGGTCAGCTCCGATGGCATGATCCCGCTGGAAGGTGTTGACGCAGAGAATGCAACCAAGGTTACTGTGGAGCAGTACGTGGAAGACTACTGCGAAGACGGCTTCAAGCTCAACGGAGACCTCTCGCAGGTGAACATGTACAGGTCCAAGATGCATGTGCAGATTTGGATTTACACGTCTCTTGGCAACTTTGTGGACTACTATGCCTTTACTCAGGATTTGAACGATCCGAGCTACACGAACGAAGCCGGTCTCCTCGAGATGTATTTCGAAATGAAACCGGATAAGGATGGCTTTGTGAAGGCTGACAACGGTAAGCTCTATGCAACCGGTTCTTACCTCTACAAGGTGGAAGCGTCTATCCGTTCGGAACTCCGTTGTACGCTCCCGCCGGTGGCTGATCCCACGGGTAAGAAGTTGGGCGACAAGGTCAAGTCTGGCGACGAACTCTTGAAGTCCTTCGGCTACAAGAGACCGCCTAACAAGTAACGCTCACTGAATTTGACGAAGTCCCGGCAAAGCCGGGGCTTTTTCTATAATTTGGGTTGGATGCTTTAAATTACTTTGAAAAGGAGCTTTGCATGGGTATAGAAGAACGTAGTACCTTGGTCTATTCGACGGCTCTGGGTGGCCGCGTCAAGGAAGAAAAGCCTAAGGCGACCCCGCCCAAGGGCGATGGAGTTGTGCGTATCCAGCTAAAAAGGCTCGGCGGTGGAAAAATGGCGAGCGTTGTTACGGGAGTCCCCCTTGAAGAAGACGAACTGAAGCAGCTTGGGCGCGAATTGAAGCAAAAATGCGGAGTTGGAGGCTCTGTCAAGGATTTTAACATCGAAATCCAGGGGGACAAGCGAAATGTCCTGAAAACCGAGCTGGAAAAACGGGGCTACACGGTAAAGCTAGCTGGCGGTTAATACCGAGTTTCTTGGTTGATTCATATCACCAGGCAAAAAAAAATGAACCGCTTTTCGTAAAAAAAGTCTATTTTCTAGATAGATAGAGAAGAGGGCTTCATATGGTTAGGTTTGCTGATTATCGCAGAAAATTTTTATATGCGATGTTAATCGTTGCCGTTTCGCCGGCAATGTTGTTTGCGGCACCAGCTGTAGGCAAGGTGCGCATGACCTTGGGTGATGTGACCCGCTGGAAGTCGAAGCTGGACAGCTGGCAGGAACTCAAGCCGGGCGCCAAGCTCTACCAATCTGATAAAGTCCGTACCGGGGTGGAGTCCGAAGTGGTTTTCGGATTTCCCGATGGCAGCTCCATCTCTATTGCCGAGAAGACCGAAGTGGAACTCGTGCAACTGTTTGAACCCAACGATGAGGGCGGTTTTGAAACCCATATTGACATTCATAAGGGGTTCTTGAATTTTGCCGTGCATAAGCTGAAGGACAAGAAGTCGAAGTTCTCCTTCAAGACGGGAACGGCAACGGCATCGATTCGCGGAACCGAAGGCTATATTGGCGGTGAAGGTGTTTTCTTTGCAGGTTTGAAGACCGGTAAGCTTGAAATTACGCCTATTGGTTCTGACAAGTCGGTCTCGATTATTGCGGGGGAAACGACTTTCGGAACGGATTCGCTGGTGGTGGTGAAGCTTGCGTCTTCGGGTGACGCCCGCTTTGCAAGAAAGCTTGAGAAAATTTTATCAGACAAATCCAAGTCGGTGAAAGCACTGCAGGAAGAAATCCAGAAGGCAGATACCGTTTTCCAGGAACAGCTGAAGGAAGAAGAGAAAAAGTCTGCGGCGAGTCTGCCTGAAAATGGCTTTATCGTGAAGACTGAGTCTCCGGTTGAAATCTGCGAAAACGGGTTTACCGTGGAAGGTTCGTATCGCACGTCTGATGAGTTGGCAACCTTGGTTGTCAAGGTTGGCGGATATACTTCGAACAACCTAATTCGTTCTTCCGATGGAAAAGCGCATTCCTTTGCTGAGAAGGTTGTTGTGAACGACGAGACTGGGCTTTGGACTGCAGACAAGGCTATCCTTGAATTCAAGGGAGCGTCTGCGACCAGCTCCAAGACGATTGACCTGCAGGTGAACAAGGCGTGCACCGAAGTCAATACGAAGGCGCCGACCATAGCGATTGCGACTTACGATTCCCTTCGCTGTATCGCCAATGTGTCCATCGGTGAAATGCAGAACGATGCGGGAATTTTTGTCGCCATGTCGGATGGAAGCCAGGTCCTTGAAGAAACGGTGACCAAGAATGCTCAGAAGAGGGTGAAACTGCAGAAGGGTCGTCATGAATATACGATTCGCATTGAGGACCAGGCGGGGAACCAGGCGGAGATTTCTAAGGTGATGGGTTGCTACCCGAACAAGCATTTCCCGATAGAAGTCTTTGGACCTGCGAAGGAAGTGCTTAAGGTGCCGCCTCCGCCGAAAGATGTTCCTGATCGGATTGTGCAAACCCTCCAGTTTAGAATCCGAATTCCAGAAAATAATCCTGAATACCTGTACAAGGTAACTGTTCGACAAAACGGAAAAGTTATATTACAGGAATCTCTAGCGCAGATACGCAGTCTGGATTACCAGATCCCGGTAATGCTTTTGCGTGGCGTGAGAAACCATATCGATATAGAAGTGGTTCACAAGAGTGGCTACGTATCGAAGGGTAAGAAGGATTACGAGGTCCGTTGATGTTTAATAGGGTTGGTTGGGTACTTTCCTTATTTGTTTTGGCAGCACTCCATGTGAGTGCTTTTGCCGTTGATAGGGAATTCCCCAAAGAGAGTGTTATTGGCGGACCGGTGGCGGGTTTCTTGAAGAAGGACCATTCTCCGTACCGTGTCAAGGAAACGCTTGTGGTTCCCGATGGAAAGGCGTTGATTGTCGAGGCGGGAACTGAGTTCTATTTTGACGAGGGGGCGGGCGTCGATGTCCGTGGCGGTTCGCTTGCCGTTATGGGCGAAGCGAACAATCCTGTTGTCATGGCGCCTTTGGAAAAAGGAAAATACTGGAACGGTATTTCTGTAACGGGGCTTAAACGAGCTGAATTCCAAGGAGTCCATATCGAGGATGCTGTTTTTGGCTTTGCCGTAGAAAGCGGAGCCCTTGAGATTCGCGATGCGATTATCTCCAACGCGAAGCGGGCGGGTGTCTATGTGCGGAATGCCTCGTTTGCTATGCAGTGGACCCAGATACATGATTGTAGGTCTATTGGCGTATGGGCGACTCATAGCGCGTCGGTCGACATCGATGCGTCGTCTCTATCGGGAAACCGTATTGCCTTGGTGGCGGGTGAAGGTTCCGACATTAATTTGCAGAGGTCTCATCTGGATGTAAATGAAGTCGCTATCCTCGATTTTGGCGACAACAAGCTGAAACAGCGCAATTCCGTAATCGAAGGGAACATTGTTGGCTTTGTTTCGAAGGATATTCCCTCGGATGACATCAAGCTTGCGATGAATAAAAACCAGAAGGATTTGTCCATCGATATAAACGATAATATCGATTTCCTGGGGGATGAACCGACAAATCCTTATGCCGACGGCAGAAAGTTTATGGGAAATCAGAAAGATGCTTCGCAGGATTCGGTTTGGTCTGTTTCGGGAAATGTCGGTGTCGAAGTGGGTTATCATAAGGTTTTGACGAAGCATCACCATGACGATGAGCCCTATGTGTCGCAAGAAGATACGGTGTATCGTGGGGAACGCTATATCAATTATTTCCAGGTGCCGGGTTTCTTTACGAACTGGAATGCGAATATCTTGATGAAGTCTCCGTCGGGTGCCACATACGAATTGATTGCTGACATTGCGAGCGATTCGTGGGATCACTTTAAGGTCTATCAGTTCCAGGCGAGTTATACCGATGCCATGCAGAGGCTTGTTTTAGGTGACTTCTACAACAATGCGGGCGAACTTTATATGGCGGGCTTTAATGCCTTTGGCGCTTCCTATGACATTAGCCTGTTCAAGAATTCCGCCCAGGATCCTTTGTTTGTCGGTTCTGTCTTTGTTGGTGAAGAATACGCCCCAAAGAAGGAAGGACGCCGTAATTACGATGTCTACAAGGACTATGTGGATGACGGCGAAGCCCTTGCACAGCGGATGATTGCGGGTGGCAAGGTCCGCTGGAACATGCATCGTCGCTTTAACGGAACTTTAGGATTCATTACCAGCAAGGATTACCTGGAAGATCCGATTTTTAGGGACGGAATGTCGTCGAAGACCAATACGGCAAATCCGTTGATGTCGTCGAAGAATATCTTTGCCGATGGAAACTGGCTGTTCTTCCCGGGGGATATCAAGCTGAACGGACAGGTGGCTGTTGGCGGCGCTGATACGGTGAATGTCGCGAAAATTCGTGCGGTGAACCAGGTGTTTTCGGATGCCGGACTGGATCCGTCGAATTTTGCGTTGCTGAACGAGTTGATGTCGAATCCTAACCGGGTGAATTCCTTGAGTGTTGAAAAACTGGAATCGATATTCGGCGAAAATTCGATGAAGACTCCGTCGGAAATGCGTGCCGAATTGAAGAAACTTTTGGCGAAGGCGTCGGCAATCGCGAAGGATACCAAGGTGGACGAGATGCGTCCTTCGCATGTGGATTTCTGGGGGCATGAGCATTGGGCGGTGTCTGGGGCATACCAGTGGTCCAATGCGAATACCTTTATCGAAGGATACTTCCGCTATGTGGGTCGCGAGTATTACAGTGCGGGATCGCCGGATCTATTGCAGAATACGCGCATGATTGGCGGAAACTTGAAACAGAAAATTTATGAATTCTGGAATCTCGGCTTTGGCTATACGATGAATGTCGAAAATGCGGCGGGCGAAGGCGATGCTTACAATATCTTCGGCATGGGTGAAGGAACCCAGTGGGGTATGTTCTCGGGTGCAGAAAGCGATTGGCTGAAGGAGCATGAACAGGACCAAAACAGGACTCTATACATTCATGACGCCTACCTGAATAATATGTTCAAGCTGAACGAGAAGGTGGGGCTTTCGTTCAAGTATGCGTTCAACTACAGGACGCGTAGCACTCCGCAGCGCCTTTACGCCAACTATTCCATCAGTTCTGGTGTCTATAAGGATCCCTGGTTTAAGGCTTCTGGCGGACGTCCGAGCCTAACAGTGATTGATGGGAGCGATACGGTTGAAATCGATTCCAGCCGCTGGATGCAGTATTATGAACTCGCGGACGAAGATTTCCTTGCCACGCAGTTTGAAGAAAAGCTGATGAAACATACCCTCGAATTGGGACTCTCTTTCAAGCTGCTCAAGAATGTGCTGAATGTGGGTGGCGTTATCGTGACGATGTCGGACATGTCGGAGTTTAAACAAGATGAGCTGATTGCGCCGTTTAGTTTTACGAACGAGACTTATGGAATCCTTGGTTACTATTTCCATGGCAGTGACTATTTTGAACAACGCTATCCGATATCCTTGACAACGTCCCTTGACGGAGCCCGCAATATGTTTGCCGTGACGCCGCGCTATAAAATCTATAACCGTAACGAGATGCGCGAATTCGAATGGAGCGTGATGGACAACCTGGATGTCGAACTGTCTAAGGATTTGCTGGAACTTTCGTTGTCGGGTAGCTTGCGTCAAAACTTCCTGAGTTTTGAAATAGAAGAGGAAAAGTACGACGAGATGGAACTGGATATAGAAGCGTCTTCGAGATTACGCATACACCATACGCCTTCGCTCTATTCAGACTGGACGGTAGGGGCGCTGTTCAATTACCGCCCTGACAGTCGTGCCGACGAATATAAAGATTTCTATGTTATGGCGGCGTTAAATTACGACTTCTAGTTTTAAGTTCTTTAAATAAGTCTATGTTACATATCGGTTGTCATCTATCTTCTTCAAACGGGTTCCTTGCCATGGGGGAGACCGCCCTTTCGATTGGGGCGAAAGTGTTCCAGTTCTTTACGCGAAATCCCCGTGGTGGTGCTGCCAAGCCTTTTGACAAGGCAGATGCTGCCGCATTGGTTGCCTTGCTCGAAAAGAATCACTTCGGTCCTATTTTGGCGCATGCCCCTTACACGCTTAACGCCTGTGCTGCAGACGAGGGGCTTCGTGGCTATGCAGTAGAGGTGATGAAGGACGATATCTTCCGTATGGACCATTTTCCGGGAGCGATGTACAACTTTCATCCGGGAAGCCATGTAAAGCAGGGCGTTGAAATTGGAATCGAGAAAATTTCCGATGCGCTGAACCAAATTTTGAAACCGGAACAACGGACGCTGGTGCTGCTAGAGACGATGGCGGGGAAGGGTTCGGAGGTCGGTCGTACCTTTGAAGAAGTCCGTGCCATTATCGATCGAGTGGAACTTTCGGATAAACTGGGTGTCTGCCTGGATACCTGCCATGTCTTTGATGGCGGTTACGACATCGTGAACGACTTGGATGGCGTCCTGGAACATTTTGACAAGGTGATTGGATTGAAGCGGCTTTCGGCGATTCACTTGAATGATTCCAAAAATCCGATGGGGAGCCATAAGGACCGCCATGAGGTGCTTGGCGGGGGCTTTATCGGTCTTGAGGCGTTGTTGCGCGTCGTGAACCACCCTAAGCTTAAAAAGTTGCCATTTTATCTGGAAACGCCTAACGAATTGCCTGGGTACGAAAAAGAAATAGCCCTGGTGCGAAAAAATTCGAAATAAGGCGCCTGTTTGCGGTGGTAAACAGATAAGTTGCCCCAGAGTATCCGATAGTTTCTTCGAAAAAGCTATTCTTTCAATATGAAGATCCCTGTCCGATACAATCATGTGGGCTATGCTCCCGATGATGCAAAAATTTTCTTCGTGAATCCGGCGGAGTTGCCGGTGCAGGGGCGGATTATGCCCGAAGAATGTTTCTTTTGCTTGGTACGGCAGACGGTCAGAAGCGAAACGGTGTGGGAAGGGACTTTTTCGATGGGGACCTTTGAACATCGCGGAGCTTGTGAGTATACCGGCGAAGTTCTTTGGACAGGTAATTTTTCGGAAGTCCGTGATCCAGGATTGTATTCGATTCAGATTTGGCGGCGTGGCAGTGCTGAGAAGGAGACGCTGCTTTACGAGACTGCACCGTTTGAAATATCATCGGTGTGGTTTTTCCGCCAGTTAATCGCGAATATAAAGTCGTTCTACTACCAGCGAAGCGGTGTCGAGTTGACTCCGGATTTTGCGGGCAAGTGGGTGAGACCCGCGTCGCACTTGGATGACTCGATTAAGTTCCATCCGAGCATGGAACGGAGTGGCATTTGGAATGCGCATGGGGGCTGGTACGATGCTGGGGATTACGGCAAGTATATCGTGAATGGCGGCGTGTCGGTGGGAACCTTGCTTTTGGTTTGCGACATTGCCGAAACGGCGTCGGAAGGTTCCGGATTGAAGTCTTCTGCGGATTCTGTCGAATACGACCAGAGCTTTATGCTCGATAAGGTCATTCGTGGCAATGCTCCGATTGAGTTGCAAGACGGTCTCAAGATGTATAGCCTCAAGGAGGAAATCCGTTTCGAACTGGAATTTTTCTTGCGGATGCAGGATGCCGATGGCGGGGTGTTCTTCAAGGTAACCCCTGCGCATTGGGACGGCTTTATTTCTCCACGGGATTCCGATTTGCTACAGGAACGCTATGTGCTGGGAAAGTCGACGACTTCGACGCTTAATTTTGCGGGTGCCCTTGCGATGGCGAGCCGCGTGTATCGCGGGAGCGATGCAGCGTTCGCGGAACGCTGCCTGCAGTCCGCGGTGGCGGCGTACCGTTGGGCGGCTTCTCGCCCGTTCGTAGACTGGCCGCACAATACCGAAGGCAGCGGCGGCTATGGCGATGACCGCGCCGATGATGAATTTTTCTGGGCGAGAGCCGTGCTATACCGCGAACTGCAGACCCGCGGCGCGGAATGTGGCGAATGGTTCGGCGATTTGACCGCGGAATCTCTCCGCCAGCAGCTTGTTGCCGAAATGGATGCTTTGCCGCCGAAGTTCGGGCTGGACTGGCGCGATACGCAGAATTTTGGCTGGATTGTGCTTGCCTTGCAGGATTTCGACAAGGAACTGCAGCAGCGTGCAAGAGAGTCTCTCGAAAAGACGGCGCTGCAGATTATCGATGCGCAGAAACAGGATGCCTATGGAATCTCGGTCTCCAAGTTCATCTGGGGCAGCAACGGTGAAGTAGCGAATCATGCGCTTACGCTTGCAATCGTGAATCGCTGGACTCCAACCGTTGGCGGTGAATCGCTGAGTTTCTGGTGCCGTGAATTGGTGAACTTTATCTACGGTCGCAATCCGGTCGATGTGAGCTTTGTAACGGGCTCTGCGTGGAGCTCTCCGATGGATCCGCACCACAGGCTTAGCCATTCCGATGGTGTCAAGGAACCGATTCCGGGGCTTTTAGTGGGGGGCATCAATTGCGACCGGCAGGACACGCATCGCGCCCCGCATTATCCGGGGGCCTTGCCGGGTTTTTCGTATACGGATGAACGGTGCTCTTTTGCGAGTAATGAAACGGCTATCAACTGGAATGCTCCGTTGACAGCCGTGTTAGCGTTACTTTGTTTCTAATTAATTTTACTTGCTTTTTGCCGAGTCTACCTTAGCCGTATCGACCTTGGTCGTGTCGGCTTTTAGTGTGTCTGCCTTGACGGTATCGGGCTCGTTCAGCTTCTCTTCTACCTTGGGCAGGAGGGATTGCAAGTCGACGACAGGATTCTTTTCTGCTTCGTATTCTTTAGCGGAAATGATGGGCTTGTAGTAGCAGGAATCCGCTTCGGTCAGGACCTTTGCAGAGAACAGGTCTAAATACGAAGCGAAAAGCGCCGCCCAGCCACGTATCCATTCTTTGCGCCCCTCGCGGCTTGTGTACCAGGAGTCGGCGTTGTATTGGTGATGATGGTTGTCTAGGGTGAGGTAGACGATTCCTTCTCCGGAAAGGGTCTCGAAAATGTTCTTGACGCGGTAGGTCGAGGCGGCACTCGTGAGAAGAAGGACCGTATCGGCGTTTCGTTTCTTGAGCCAGGGAATGATGGTGTGAGCTTCGCCGATGCTAGAGGGGTCGTCGTGGCGGACGATAAAGACGGCGTTGCTATCGTAGTTCCCTTGGCGTAAAAATTCCTCGAGGTAGAATTCTGAGTTGCTGCGGGTGCGTAGAATCCGGCGACCGAGAATCAGGACGGAATCTGCCTTGCCACTAGCCATGAGTTCTGCGGCAATGTCCGTGCGTTCCATGTCTGCAGTTTCGCCGTCGAGAACGACGACCCAGTCTACATGGTCAAATTCGTCGTCTTGTACAAGCCAGTGCCCGCTTTGCGTCATGACAAGGTAAAAGGCGATAATCGCAAAGACGGCGACCAGTGCCGATGCGCTCAAGATGAGTTTCTTCTTCTGAATCTGTTTTTTGGTAGGCAGTTTGGACAAGTTAAACTCCTTTCTGCGATGGATCTATGTCGCTGCGGTTCTCGGTACGGTAAAGGGCAGCGTTTTCTCCGTCGGCGTAATATCTTTTGCGGATTCCGAACAAGGTGAATCCGTGATTTTCGTAAAAGCGGCGTGCCTTGAGGTTGTTTTCGCGGACTTCCAGAAAACAGCAGTCGCTTTTTTCCAGGTCCAGCTGAGAAAGTCCCGATTGCAGAAGCTTGCCGCCTATTCCGCTTCGTTGAACGGTTTCGCGGACAGCAATCGATAGTAGCTCGGAGTCAGCTCCCAGCAGATGGAATACCGCATAGCCTACGATATCGCCTTCGTTCTCATAGACGACGGCGTAGGTGTACGGCGCCTTGATTTCTTGCTCGAATTGTCTCTCGTTCCATTCCTGGAACGAAAGTTCGCCTTGAATTTTCAGCACGGCGGGAATGTCGGCGGAATTCATTTGGCGAATCGGCATGGCGCGTATCCTGGTTGCGAGAGACTCAGCTCAGTTTTTCGAAATACGACGGCTGAATGTAGTTCGCTTCTTGCGTGAGGCTGGGCTCTACCTTGTCGAAAAGAATCTTCCACTTTGAAAGCGGCTGACCTTTCTCGTTTACGACTTTTGCCTGAACCTTTTCGATGTAGCCTGCAATGGACTCGTCGCTAAGGGCAGAATCGTCGACGACAAGTGTCGATACATTTTGACTTTGCAGTTGCTGCAGGACTTCGGCAGTTTCGATAAAGCTTTCTTTTCCGTTCAGTCGCGTATACCAGAAACCCTTGCGGGCTCGGATGACGACGGCGGTGCTTTCGGTGGAGCTCGCAAAGCATTCGAGCGCCTGCAGCGTAGAAACGCCGTAGAGCTTGCGCTTGCCGCTGAAGCATAGACCTTCGCAGAAGGCGACTCCTGTGCGCAGTCCGCTGAAGGAGCCTGGACCTACCGTTACCATGACGCGTGTCACCTGGTCGAGGCTCGCGTGAGCCTTTTCAAGCAGGGCATCGAGCAGCGCCGATGCGGTTTCGCCGCGGGCCGATTCGTCGACGGTTTCCAGGTAGCAAGGGTCGGCGGCGTCCGACTGGAGTAGCGCCATCGAGATACCCTTGCGCGATGTATCTACGAATAAATCGAAGGTCATGGGACTTAGCGCTTAATGTAGAGGCTCTTGTCGATGATCATGTCGATCAGCTGGCTGTAGGTAATGCCGATGCTTGCCGCTTCGGCCGGCAAAATCGAGGTCGGAGTCATGCCCGGGAGCGTGTTCGTTTCGATAGCGAACAACTGCTTGTCCTTGGTGATGCGGACGTCGGTACGGCTGTAGCCGGCACCGCCCAAGGCGTAATGGGCGTTCTTCACCAGTTCCTGGATGCGAGCAGTGAGATCGGGTTCGAATTCTGCCGGGGTAACTTCCTTGCATTCGCCGTTGTACTTGGCTTCGAAGTCGAAGTATTCGCGCGTGGTCATGCGCATTTCGGTCGGCGGGAGCGGCTTTTCGCCTTCGATGTAGCCGCAGCTTGCTTCTTCGCCGGCAATGAACTTTTCGCAGAGCAGACGGTTGGAATCCTTGAACAGATCCTGTGCGATTTTCCCAGCTTCGTCGAGGTCCTTCGCGATGCCGATACCGATGGAAGAGCCTCCCAGCGGGTCCTTGATCACCAGCGGGAATCCGAGTTCGTCGGAAACAGAGACGAGCGTATCGCCAGTAAAATCGTGCTTCCAGATGACGCGATACGGCGGAGTCGGAATGCCATTCGCTTTGTAAATTTCCTTAGTCTTCACCTTGTCCATGGCAAGTGCCGATGCCAAGAGACCGCAACCGGTGTACGGAATGCCCCAGTTTTCAAGCATTGCCTGAATGTGGCCGTCTTCGCCCCATTTGCCGTGCAGGGCGAGGAATGCGATGTCGGCGTCGGGAAGTTCAGAAAGGGCCGGAGACTTTTTGCAGTTTGCAGCAGAGCCTTCGAGTCCGCGGAAGTAGTTCACCGAGAAATTGTCCTTCTGGTACGGAGAAAGTTCACGGGAGGACCAGTGCCAGGTGCCGTCCTTGTCGATAAGCACCGGGTGGATGTTGTAACGGTCCGGATTCATGGCACGAACGACACCGGTGCCACTGACAACGGAAACATCATGTTCGGTGGACGGACCACCCATCAAAACCAAAACGCGCATGCGAGCCATATTAAGCCTCTTTAGTAAAAATCTTTGTGGATAATGTAGTAAATTCATTCCGATTGCTTGCCCAAGTCCCTAAAGGTTTGTATTTTGTAGGTATAGAGAGGTATATGTATGCGTGTGTTTGTTACTGGCGGTACTGGCTTCATTGGTCACTATGTGGTCAAGGCTCTGCTTGAAAAAGGTCACGAGGTAGTGATTGCGACTCGCCACCCGAATAAGGTCCCGACGCTCAAGGCGATGCCGAATGTCTCGTTCGTGGAATGCGCCCTGACGGATTTCGAACAGATGGCTGAAGGACTCAAAGGTTGCGACGCCTGTATCCATATCGCTCTCGGCTGGGGCGATACTCCCTCCGCCATGTTGATGAACGACACCAGGGCGACCGTGACGCTGCTTGAAAATGCGGCAAAGGCTGGCTGCAAGAAGTTTATCTATACCAGTAGCACCGCGGCAATGGGCCGTATGCGCCCTTCGATGCGCGAAGTGACAAGCAACCTTCCGATGGACCTTTATGGTGCCACGAAGGCGGCAGGCGAAGCGTTCGTACTCGGCTTTACGCATGGCTATGGAACCCAGTTCCCCGAAGTCAAGATGGCTCGCAACATTATCCGCCCGGGCTACACCTTTGGTAACCCCGCCTGGGCCGACGGATGCAGCCAGCCGGACCGCCGTTTCTTTACTATGGCGCAGGCCGTTAAGGAAAATAAGGATATCAACGTCATCAAGAATGACGGCACGCAGTTTATTCACGCAAGCCAGCAGGCGCAGCTCTACATGAGTGTGCTCGAATCCGACAAGAACGAGGAAATTTTCCTGGGTCTTGGCGAAGTCTGGATGAGCTGGAAGGAAATTGCCGAAATGATGATTTCCCTGAAGCCCGGCTGCAAGTCGAAAATCGTAGAAACGGACCTCGGCTGGGCTGACGAGCCGATGCTCTTTGATGTGGGTAAAATCAAAGACCAGTTTGGACTGGCCTTCGATGCTCACGAGTTCATGATGGACCACGTTAAGTGGACCTATGAACAGGTTTAATTAACCACAACGGGTCTTATTTGTATTGGTCCCGATGTAGTCGGGATAGTCGTTGTCGAAACAGGCGGCGCAGTAGTTCTCGCCTTCACCGGTGCATTCCTTCATGCCTTCGACGCTCAGGTAGCCGAGGCTTTCGACGCCAAGCATCTTGGCGATTTCTTCGGGTGTCATGGAACTTGCGGCGAGCTCGCCCTGGCTGGGAAAATCCATGCCGAAGAAGCAGGGGTGTGCGACCGGAGGAGATGCGATGCGGATGTGGACTTCCAGGGCGCCAGCGTCACGCAGCATCCTTGAAAGAATTTTGAGCGTTGTTCCGCGGACAATGGAATCTTCGACGACGCAGACGCGCTTGTTCTTGAGCACGCCTTCGATGGGGTTGAACTTGAGCTTGACTTTTTGCTCACGCACATTCTGCGTGGGATCGATGAAGGTGCGGCCCACATAGTGGTTACGGAGAAGTCCAATTTCGAAACGGATGCCGCTTGCTTGCGAATAACCTAACGCAGCGGTGGTGGCGCTGTCGGGAACGGATATCACGATGTCTGCATCAACGGGGCATTCCTTGGCGAGCTGCTTGCCCATTTTGCGTCGGATTTTGTCGCAACTTTGTTCGAAAATTTTGGAGTCGGGACGGCTGAAGTAGATGTATTCGAAAATGCAGTGGGCAAGCCTGTCTTTTTTCGTGAAGCGCTCGGAATGAAGTCCGTTCTTCGTAATGGTCAGGAATTCGCCGGGCTGGATGTCGCGAACATAGTTGGCGCCGAGCAGGTCAAAGGCGCAGGTTTCGCTTGCAACGCACCAGGCTTTGCCCATGCGCGCAAGTGAAAGCGGGCGGAATCCGAAACCGTCGCGCGCTACGAACATAGTGTCCTTGCTGATGAACACGAGGCAGAAACTGCCGGTGAATTTCGTAATGGCTTTCTTGATGGCGTCACCCAGGTTGTCTGCCTCGGTGCGTGCGATTTCGTGCAGAAGAATTTCGGAATCCGATGTCGTCTGGAAGATGTGTCCTTCTTCTTCCATTTCGGCGCGGAGCTCGTTCGCGTTGGTGATGTTTCCGTTGTGGGCAACGGCGATCTGTCCCCACTTGCAACTCACGAGAATGGGCTGCGCGTTTGCCAAGGTGCTTGCTCCGGTAGTACTGTAACGCACGTGTCCGATGCCGGCAAAGCCGTCAAATTCGTTGATGTCGTGTTCCCGGAGAAGGGTTGATACGAGTCCCATAGATTTGCGGACGCGGATCTTGTCTCCGTCGGTCACGGCAAAGCCTGCGCTTTCCTGACCGCGGTGTTGCAGGGCATAAAGCCCCATGGTAATATTCCTTACGACAGTGTCGCCATTGTAAATGCCGATCACTCCGCATTCTTCGTGCAATTCGTCGAGCATAACGCCTCTTTGAAATGTATGTTCCCTCTACCTCGAAGGTCATAGCCCACCCGGACGGGTGCAAGCAAAGGAACGGTCGCCCCTGTTAAGCAAAAAATGTGCCTAAATGGCGTTTTTGAACGGAAAATGGCGTTTTAGAGCGAAAATAAGGTGGTTTAATGGTTCAAATAGAAAATTGCTTTACATTTGATGTAAAACAAAATCTGAAAAATACAGAAAATGTAAAATAAATGGAGCTGACCTTAGCAGCTTACGACCAGGGCGATGAGCCCAGCAAACATCGCCACCTTGACGAGCTTCTGGGCGCGGCGGTAGTTGTGCTTGTGCGCAAAAATCAGGATTGAAAGAATCGTGGGCGTAAAGATGGCGCCAGTGATAATCAGGAACAGCGTGGGGTAGTAGCCTTGCACCACAGGGAGAGGGAGTATTGCCCAACTAAAAATACAGATGAAGCCTGCAAGGCGCCTTGCGGTGGGGGCGCCTGCAATCAGTGGGAACGTCATGATGCCCGCCTTGAGGTCGCCCGTTTCGTCTTCCAAATCCTTGTAGATTTCGCGAGCAGTTGTTAGTAAAAAGGCGAACAACATAGCGGGGTAGAGAAAGCCGATTTTATCGGCGGGCTCCATTGTGAAACTTTCTGTTTCGCTGATGCCTGCAGGGTAGAAGAAACAAAGAATCAGAGGCGTCACGCAGAGGAGTGCCACCGCCATGTTCTTGAGTAGCGGTATATGCTTCAGAAACTTGTTGTAGACGACGAGCAGCAGGCTCAGGAGTACAAAGAAAATGGCTGCGGTCCAGTTAGTGCCAGAAACGATGCTGTCGGCGATGCCGCAGGCAATCGTCAAGACGAGAAAAATGATCCAGGCGCATTGCGCTGCCTTTACCGAAATCGTTCCGCGTACGAGAGGGCGCTCCGGACGGTTAAGCCGGTCGCTGTCTAGGTCCCAGATGTCGTTCTGGATGTTTGCAAATCCGATGGCGAATGCAAATCCGAGCGTCTGCAAGACGAGTGAACTCCAGGATATGCCGCCCTGCTGGACGGGCATGAACGAAAGAAGGTAGTAACCGATGGATAACGTCACCATTGCGATGACGATGTTTACGGGTCTGGACATTTTGAATAGCGCAAGTAGCATGGCACAAATATAAGTATTTGCAAAAAAGGTATATTATAGCTATGAGATCCCTTGTGCTGTCATTGATGCTTTTGCTGATGTTCTCGAACGACTTGTTTGCGGTACATGTTGCGGTTCTTGAGACAGTGGCTGATACGAGTGCAAGAGAAATGGCTCCGCTTTCTGCCCGCCAATACATGACGAATGTGTTGCGCGAAGTTGCCGTGAAGCAGCTCCCTGCCGAGCAGAACTTTACCATCATGACCCGAGAGAACATTGTCGAAATGCTTCCTCCGGGAAAGACTATCGAAGATTGCGAAGGTAGTTGCCTGACGGAAACGGGGCGAAACATTGCGGCGGATTATGTCTGCCAGGCGCGAGTGGGGCGTTTTGGGGCGTCGCTTACACTTTCTGCGGAACTTTATGAAACGGCGGGAAGCAAGCTTGTGGCGAGCTTTAACGGTCGCGGCTCTAATGTAGATGAGCTGCTCGAGGTTATAAAGCGGAAGGCTCCTGGCTTTTTTCGTACCGTAGGAGGGAAAACTTCCGGTATTGGTAATGTTTTGGGTGCGGAAGACTACAGTTTTGCGGGACCGAAGAAGTTTATCGTGGAATTGTCTTCTGATCCTGCGGGTGCGATTCCGACGATTGACGGCAAGGCGATTCCCAAGTGTACGAGTACACCCTGCAAAATACCGGTAGAAGAAGGTAGCCACCGCATCGTGATGTCGATGGACCGGTATGACGATGCAGAAACGTTCGTGGATATTACGGAGAACAACCAGAATGTAACGCTTACGCTGGAACCAAATTTCGGCTGGCTTGTCGTTGCCCCTGCAATGCGTGGTCTCGCTAATAGAGGAATTCTGAAAGTTGTTGTCGATGGTCATGTGGTGATGGGGAAGACTATATCCCTTGATCCGGGCGAGCATCGTGTTCATCTGGAACATTCCTGTTTCGATCCCGTTTCGTTCTCGGTGACCATCGCTAGGAATAAAAAAGAAACTTTCGATGCGGAAATGATTCGAGGCAAGGGCGGACTTGAGCTGAATGCGGAATATAGGGGAGAGCCCCAGGCGGTTGACGTCTATATAGACGGAGAAAAATCGGGAAGTACCCCGTTTTCTGGTGAAGTTCCTCTGTGCGCATCCGTGGAACTGCGGGGGAATGGATGGTCTGAGAAGGTTGATGTGAGACCGCTGTGGCATGCTGTTGTTCGTCATACCCATCGTCTGAGTCACAACCCTTTGTTGAATAGTGAACCCCGCCAAGAAAGCTATGTTTCGTATGATACAGACTATTCTGACGATTCGGATGATGTTGGCAGTAGAAATGGATTCAGCTCTTCGAACAAAGAGCCTTCAAAAGGTGATGATAATAACTATTATGGGTGGGGTTTCCTGATTTCGGCGGGTTATGAATATACCTGGATTTTGGACCAAAGCGGGTTGGAGAATCGGTATGATGACATTAATTCTGACGACCAGGATTCTCTTAATTGGGTCGTTATACCGATAGCGCTTAAGTTCAAGTACTATGGAAAAAGTGGCGTGAATTTCGGCTTTGGCGGCGGTCTGGCTTTGTCTTGGTTGAATTTGGGGTATATAGATGAGAATGGCGAATCTGACATTGATAACTTGGAAGGGTTCGTTTCGCCGCTTGTCACGACAGAAGTGGGTGCGGGGCGTGTTTGGGAATTTGGCGCCCGAGAAACGTTTCTCCTGAACACGCTGGGTACCACGCTTCGCACGGGTGTGTTTGTTTCTGCTGGAGATTTATTGGGAGTGGAGCTTGGGTGGAGTTATACGGCTGGTGAGGCGAACGGCATCTATTTGTCCCTTTATGCGTCTGTTCCAAACCGATACATTTATGAAGATATTGCAAGGCGGAAGCGTGAAGGAACATGGTAATTTTTTATCTTTAGCTTATGCCGTTTTTTACCAAAAGCAATCTTGTGGACTTGAGGGCGGAAGCCGAACAGCTTTCGATTTGCGTGGAGCATTTTCTGTATGCGTCCGAGCGCGTGGTCGAGGGCGATTACAAGACGAAGGGCTTTTACGACAATTGCATCGAAAAGTGCAACGGAAGGCTCAAGGCGATACACTTTTTGATGGAGTCGATTCGCCAAGATAGACCCGTTTCGGAAGAAGAGTTGGAAGGCACGCTGCCTGAATTTCTAAATTGCAAGAAAAGCGCTAAAGACAAAAAGTGATGTTTGATAGCGATTTCGAAGACGAACGCGAACCTAGACGCGTAAGGCCGACCCGCCGCGATCACCGCAGCAGGCGTATCGATGTAATGCGCGAAATGGAATCGGGCGTGGTAGACGAACGCCCGGTTAAGGAACGCTTTAGCCGCGAATTCAAGAATCCCCGTATCAAGAAAATCAAGGATCCGCTTGAAAAAATCGACGAGAAGGATTGCGTCGAGGGCTTGGTGGTCGAAGTACACCGCCGCACTTGCGAAGTGCGCTTGCCGGAAGAAGGAACTGTCACGGCTATGTACCGCGCGACGACTTCGAAGGCGTTGGGGGAATTCCCGGCGGTGGGAGACCGCGTGCTTTTGGGGCAGGTGAACGAAGACGAAGATTCTGGCGAAGGTGTGGGTTCGCAGAAGTATTGCGTGGTGCGCGTGCTTCCGCGAAAGAGCGAACTTAAACGCCCCGGTCCTCGCGATAGCTTTAGGCGTAAACTCACCCTGGCAGCGAACATTGACCAGGTGGTGATTGTCGCGAGCGTGACCCAGCCGGAGTTCAATTACGGATTTATGGACCGTTTCTTGCTGGCGGCGAACCTCAACAACCTGCCTTTTGTGCTGGTGCTGACCAAGATGGATTTACTCCCGAACGGCGAAGCTGACCTGACTGACGACATTCGCGACTTCATGAGCATTGTAGACAAGGTGATTCCCGTGAGCGTAAAGACGGGCGAGGGCTTGGAGCGCTTGCGCGAGGAACTCTTGGGTAAGTCCTCGGTGTTTAGCGGACAGAGTGGCGTGGGTAAGTCGACGCTGGTGAATGCGTTGGTGCCGGGTGCGGAACTCGAAACGGGTGCCGTGCGTGAACGCGACGGAAAGGGTAGGCATACGACGACATCTTCGAGCCTGTTCGATTTTCCGGGTGGCGGCTACGTGATTGATACGCCGGGGATTCGAAGCATCGGTCTTGCCAATGGCGAAGACGACATGGACGGTGAAACGTTGGCGAAGATTTTTCCGGGTTTCTTTGAAGGAGACTTGTTTACCTGCAAGTACAGTAACTGCAAGCACCTGAAGGAACCGGGTTGTTCTGTGCGCGAAGCGGTGGAGTCGGGGAAGCTTTCGCGGGCGCGTTATGCGAGTTATTTGAGAATTTTGAATTCAAGGAACTGAGGTGGGGATGGAGATCGCGGTAAAAATTACTCTGGTGGCTGCTTTGGTAATGGTGGGGTATAACCTGCACCAGTTGGTGACTTCGTACGAGGCTATTTGCGAAAAGGTCAAGGAATTCAAGGCGATGGCTCAGGCGAATGATTCGGACGAAACTGCCGTGGGGCGTTCCAATTTCATTTTGACGGCGGTCCTTTCGGTGGTATTTGTTTTGCTGACATTCCTTTCGGGGATGGCATACTGGGTCGTGGCGGTTGTTGGTCTTAAGATGCTTGTTTCGATGTATTTTTCACATATGGAAATCCGCCAGATTTTTAGAGAAGATTCCATCCGTCCGTCGCTGTTCAAGTTGACTAAGGTGGACTCGGTGCTCAATGTACTGACGGGGCTTGCTGTTGCGGTAATCTCCATTTCATGAGGCTGCTATGAAACGACTGTTGTTTTTATTTGTTTTCTGTGCGCTCGCCTTTACGCAGGGCTTTGCGCAGACTGCAGATGGGGCTGCGATGCCGACGGGGGGTGGTGCACCGGCGTTTTCCGGGGTTCGGGTTCCTTTGATTGTGGGTGGTGCGCTTGGCTTCGGTTCGGGAACGGGAGTCGGTTCCGATCGAGGTATAGGACTTCGCCAGATTGAGCCGATGATCGGTGTTTGGTATCCGGGTATGGCTTTTTTCCGCGTAGGCTACGGCATGTATGGCTATGAAGAAGATTTCGAAGACGGCAAGGATTACGAAGTCGACCATTCCGAACTGGATTTTGAGTTGGGCGCCCATTTGTTTGGACTCCTGTACTTGATGGGCTCTTATTCGCGCGTCAAGGAACTTTCGGACCTGGGTGATGTGGCATGGAACGAATGGGGAGCCGGTTTCGGTTCGATTCTGTTTGTCTTTGCAAAGGCGATGCTGTTTACCGAAGTGGGGTACCGTTGGGTGTTGACGCATTACGACCCCTTCTTGGATAAAAAGGTCCACGGTGGCCGCTTGCAGCTTAATATTGGTTTCACATCTTTTGTATTCTAGATAGCTAGGTTCTTTTAAAGGTTTATTTTGTCTGAGATGAAGAAAAATGTGGCGGTGTTGGGTGGAGCTTTCGATCCGGTCCACATGGATCACATTAGGGTGGCGAAAACTTGCCTGGAAAGAGGCTTTTGTGACGAAGTCTGGTTTATGCCGAGTCCTGACCGCTGGGACAAGAAGCTGAATGCAAGCCCCGAAGACCGCTTTGCGATGCTTGAACTTGCGATGGAGGGAAACCCGAAGCTTATCCTTTCGGATTTAGAGATACAACAGGGCGACTTTCGCGGTTCGTATGTATTCTTGTGCAATTTGCGAGAAAAGTTCCCCGATGTAAATTTTCGCTTGTTGACCGGTGCGGATACCTATGATGGCATTCCGCATTGGCGTGACCCGATGAATTTTTTTGGAACCAATTACAACGGTCACCTGTTGTTGAGAGATTTTGAGCTGATTATTTTTGCTCGCAACGGCTACCCAAAACCAGATATCGCGGCGCACAAGGCGAAAGGCTACGCTCCGCTGTGGTGGCTGGGTCCCGAAGAAGGGTTCGAAGGCGTGTATTCCAGCACGGCGATACGCAAGGCGCTCCTTTGCGGAGAAGAGCCGAAGGGCTTGCACCCGAAGGTGTATGCGTATATTAAACAGCATGGGTTGTATAGGGACTGATGTCGCGTGCGCCTTCTGATATGTATTTCGAGAGCGTGGTGCAGCCTGAGCATGAAGGCTGGCTGCTTCTCGATTCCCTCAGTAGCCGATTTACCTACCACAGTCGAGAGCTTTGGGGTGAAAAGCTTGCGGGTGGCTTTGTGTCTGTGAACGGTGCCGCGGCAACGCCTGAAACGGTAGCGCACCGTGGCGACAAGGTGGTGTACCATGTAACGAACTACACCGAACCCGAGGTCCCGACGGATTACGAGGTCGTTTTCGAAGACGACGAGTTTATGCTGGTGGCCAAGCCTGCCGGTGTGCCGGTGCACCATACGGGACACATCTTCTACAACACTTTTACCTCGATTGTGCGGCGTGGGACTGACTATGAGACGGCGACTCCGATGCACCGTCTCGACCGCGACACGGGCGGGCTGATGCTTTTTGCGAAGTATGCCGAGTCGGCGGCGCGGTTTCAGAAGAACCTGGATCGTATCTTGCTTTCGAAGTTCTACTTGGCGGTCGTCCGCGGGGACTTCATTATTGACGGAATGCCAGCGACCGAGCCTGTAGATTGCACGATGCCTTTGCGCGAAGACCCCGCGGACCGCTTGCGGCTCCGTATGCACCATTTTGAAGATGGAAAGCCCTGTCACACTCGTTTTCGGAAGCTGGGTGGCGGCGAACTTTTGAACCCGGTCGGTGGGGAGTCTGTGTATTCTGTGGTCGAGGCGGAGCTTTTGACGGGCCGCAAGCACCAGATTCGGGCCCATCTTGCTGAACTTGGCTTCCCGATTCTGGGCGACCGCCTGTACAGCTTCGATGGAGTTTACTACGAGAAGATGTCTCGTTCCTGGTCCCGCGATCCCTCTGTCGATAATTCCGAAGCGGGACTGTCCGCCGAAGACCTCACGGCCCTCGGCGGTGCATCTCAGATGCTTTACGCCTACAAGGTGAAAATTCAGCTGCCCTACTGGAAGGAACCGAGGGTGTTTGAGTGCCGTCGGTACCCCGAAGAAATGAAGTTGCTCGTCGAAAAGGCGGAATGTGGCGCTTAAACGCAAAAAAACGCCATTGAGAAATAAAATTTTTCGAAAAAAACGCAAAAATTTTCTCTTTTCCCCTTGACAAAGAATCTTTAATATCTATATTTGGAGCCGTCGATGAGAGTAATCTCAAAGGCGAAATCTGACGAAAGTTAGAGGCAAATTGCTTCATAGCTCAGTTGGTAGAGCCCGCGACTGTTAATCGCGTTGTCCTTGGTTCGAGTCCAAGTGAAGCAGTGAAAAAGGTTCCGATGAAAGTCGGGACCTTTTTCTGTTATGTAAAAAAAACAAAAGACTAATGTCTGTTGCTTGGATTTGGCTCCTTTTGCCTAGGGGCAATTTTATATATTTAGGGAGAATTTTTTTTATGGGGGCTTTATGCTCAAAAAACTGATTGCCGTCCTGTTTGCTGCTGCGGTCTTTGCTGTGGCGGATCCTATTTCTATCGAAGGACGATTGACTGAAATTCCGGGCAAGATGCCGAGCAACGACTTGTATAGCTATGTCTACGTGTTCAAGTACAAGGTCTTGAAGGTTGAATCGGGATCGCTCGATGCCAAGGATGTCCTGGTGGGCGTCTATAATCCGTTGATTGCCCGTGGCAAGGTCAAGGACAAGATGGCTGATAAGTCCAAGGGCAATGTGGGCGAGTTCAAGGCGAAGGCAAAGCATAAGCTCAAGCTCGTGCCACTCGAAGGCAACTGGGACGGTGCCGTCGAGGATGAATACTTCGATGACGAATCCCCGCGTTACTTGGCGATAGAAGTGAACGAGTAATTCGTGGTTTTCTCCTCCCAGATATTCCTGTTCTATTTCTTGCCGACTTTCCTGGTCGGCTACTTTGTGCTGTTGCGTTCCGGGGTGAAGCATTCCGGTCTCAACTTTTTCATTACGATTTTCAGCTACATCTTTTATGGCTGGCTTGAACCTTGGCTAGTATTCCTGATGTTTGGCTGCACCTTGGTGGTGTATGTTGCCGGACGCTTTATCTCGGCGCCGGGAGCAAGTAAGCTTCAACGGAATGTGGCGCTCGGTGTTGCCGTCGCGGTGAACCTGGGGGCACTTGGCTTTTTCAAGTACTACATGTTCGGTATGGGCATCATTAACGATGTGGTATCGAAACTCGGTTGTGAACCGTTCTCGGTGATGACGGTGCTCTTGCCGGTGGGCATTTCGTTCTATTCGTTCCAGTCGATGAGCTATGCGATTGATGTCTGGCGCGGCACGGCGCCTCCGGTCAAGAACTTTGCGACCTTTGCATGCTATGTGGCTCTTTTCCCGCAGCTGGTGGCGGGGCCGATTGTGCGCTACAATACGGTGGCAGAAGAACTTGAAACGCGTACCCATACGCTCGAAAATTTCATGCGCGGCATGGTGTTTTTCTGCTTCGGCTTTGCTGAGAAGATTTTCCTTGCCAACCAGGTGGGCATTATCGCCGATCGTGTGTTTGCCGCTGATGCTCCGGGTGTACTTAACAGCTGGTGGGGCTCGCTTGCTTACATGTTCCAGATATACTTCGATTTCTCGGCGTATTCGAACATGGCGATTGGTCTTGGTCTGATGCTCGGATTTCATTTCCCGCGAAACTTCAACGGTCCATACCGTTCCAAGAGTATAACGGAATTCTGGAAGCGTTGGCATATTTCTCTGACGAGCTGGTTCCGCGACTACCTCTATATTCCGATGGGTGGTAACCGAGTCGGGACTGCGCGACTCTATTTCAACCTGTTCTTGGTCATGTTCGTGAGTGGCGTTTGGCACGGCGCGAACTGGACGTTTGTCTGTTGGGGCCTTTATCATGCCTTCTTTATGATTGTGGAGCGTGCAAACAATAAGCAGGCGCTTTACTTTAAGGCTCCCAAGGTGGTGCAGCTTGCGCTGACGCAGGTGATTGTGCTGTTTGGCTGGGTTTTGTTCCGCGCCGATAATATTGGCGAGGCGTGGCGCATGTGGAAGTGTATGCTTGGCTTGAATGCGGTGAGTTCCGCCGATGCAATCCTTTCGGCTGAGATATTTACGCCAAGTTGTGTCGTGTTTATGGCGCTCGCCTTTATGCTTTCGTTCTGGCGTTTCCGCAGCTACGATTGGTGCGACAGGGTATCTCCGCACCGGGTGGCTATTGTGCTAGCCATTTTTGTCCTGGCGGTCCTGGCGCTATTTACGCAGAGTTATAACCCGTTCCTGTATTTCCAATTCTAGTCCGGTGAAGGCGTATTTTTCTATTTTTTAGGCTGATGAAATTGTTTAGGCGTATTATTTGTGCATTTGGCTTTGTATCGCTTGCCTTGATGGCGGCTTGCGATGTTCCGTTTGTTAAAGAAGATCCCGTTGTCGTTTCGGTGGGGGACGCCAAGCTCCGTGAATCGGATATTCGCCGCGTTGCCCCGGAATGGGACTCCTGGGGCGATCGCGAAAAGCTGACCTTCCTGGAACACTGGATTGACGAAGAGACGATTTATCAGGAAGCTGTTGCGAATGGAGTGTTGAAAGATGAAACGCTTCAGGCGCAAATTCTGCGAACTGAGCGCAAGATGACGGTGGACTATTTCTTGCAGAGCTTTGCCGATACCATGATGGTGGGCGATGCGGAAAAGTTGGATTACTACCAGGCTCATCAGGAGCTGTTCCTGCGTGGACAGACCATGGTGAAGGGCGCCTTGTTGTATTTTAAGGACTGGCAGTCTGCGGACCTCTACTATAAGGGACACAAGAAGCTGGTCTATGATTCCCTGCCGGCAGAGCATTACCTGGTAAAGCGGATGGAAGTTTTTGATTCGGCGACGGTTACGCCGGATAGCTGCATGATTCCGTCTATAAAGGATGCTGAACTAGGGAAGCTTTCGGTGATGAAGGTTTGCGGTGGCGCTCTCAAGATGGCGGTCGTGGTGTCCAGGCTGGATTCTGCGGATGTCCTGCCGTATGCAGAGGTTGCCGAAGATGTTGCTGAACGAGCCTGGGCAGAGCACCAGAAAACCGTACTTCAGAATTTGAAGAAGGAATGGAAGAAGGCTCGTCCGATATTCTCGCAGATGAACGTGTTTAGCGAAAAGGATAAATAATGAAGTCCCTTGCTACGATGAAGCGATTTGTTTTTGTGCTGCTAGGTTTTGCCGCCTTTGCCGTTGCTGAACCCGTGTTGATGGAAGGGGTCGCGGCGGTGGTCGATGGCAAGCCGATTATGCGTTCGGAATTCCTGAACAATCTGTACCGATTCCAGGAAACTCCGGAAGGCTCGGCGATGTCCGAGGCGGACCAGCGCAAGTATGTGCTTGACCAGATGATCGAAGAAAAGGTGCTGCTCAGCCGCATTGACCGCGACTCTATTGTGGTAAGCGATGCCGAAGTCGACCAGCGCGTGAATGCCCATTTGTCGCAGCTTGCCGCTAGCCAGAATACGAATTTGGCGACTCTTGAAAAGGCGATTCGTGCCCAGCTCGGAATCAGCATGGCGCAGTACCGTGATCAGCTGGCGAAGCAGATTCGTGGACACATCGAGTTGTCCCGCGTGCGTCAGCGTCATGTGGGTGCCATTAATCCGACCAAGAAGGAGGTCGATGCCTTTTTTGCTGAATACAAGGACTCGATTCCTCAGCAGTTTAACTGTGTGCTTCTGAGCCACATCCAGCTTCCGATTCTGCCGGATTCTGCCATTGTGGATTCGGTGAAGCAGATTGCAGAAGCTTTGATCGATACGCTTAACTTGGGCATGAGCTTTGAACTTTTGGCGAAGGCGCATTCGCAAGACACCTCTGCCGCGAAGGGGGGCGACCTCGGCTACTTTAAGCGTGGTCAGCTGGACCCGGCTTTTGAACGCGCTCTCGACCAGCTGAAAAACGGGCAGTATTCATCGAGTCCGGTGAAGACGAAAATCGGTTGGCACATTCCTCGCGTGCTCGGTCGCAAAGAAGACGGCGTTCGTTCGGCGCAGATTTTGCTCCGCACGATTCCGACGGCGAAGGATACGGCTGCGGTGATTGCCCTTGCAGATTCCCTGCAGAAGAACATCAAGACGGCGGAAGCTTTCGCTGCGGCTGCAAAGAAGTTTAGCGAGGACAAGTCCAGTAACTTTGCCGGAGGTCGTCTCGGCTGGTTCCAGCGCAACGAAATGGAACCTGCCTATGTGGACCCGGTGGCAAACCTGAATGTGGGCGAGGTTTCTGAACCTGTGCTGATTGACGGAGCTTATCACCTGTTCCGTCTAGATGATTCTCGCCAAACCCGCGACTTGAACTTGGAAGAAGACTACAGCAAGATCGAGCAGATGGCGGCGACGCACCTTGAAAACCAGAAGCTCAATGCGTTGGTGAAAAAGTGGCGCGACGAGGTTCATATCGAAATCCGCATGACGGAGTAATGTCGTTCCCTTATGATTCATTTTAACCACGTCACTAAATCCTATGAGGACAATTGGAAGGCTCTTTCCAATGTGACGCTGCGTATTCATAAGGGTGAATTCGTGTTCTTGACGGGGCATTCCGGTGCTGGTAAGTCGACGCTCTTGAAGCTGATTTACATGGACGAACGCCCCGATGAGGAACGCGGCGGTCAGGTGATGGTGAAGTTTACGGGCGACTGCCTTTACGACAGCAAGAATACGCCCGACAACAAGATTCAGGCGCTCCGTCGCAAGATGGGAATCATCTTCCAGGACTTTAAGCTATTGCCGGATCGCAATGTCTTTGAGAATGTGGCTTTGGCTTTGCGCATTGTGGGGACTCCGAGCAAGCAGATTAATGCCGCTGTATTCGATGCTTTAGCTCTGGTGGGTATCAGCCAGAAACGTTTTGCCATGCCCTATACGCTTTCGGGCGGTGAGCAGCAGCGTGTAGCGATTGCGCGTGCCATGGTGCACAACCCGTACCTGCTTTTGGCGGACGAACCGACGGGTAACTTGGACCCGAAAAACGCCGAAGAAGTCTTTAAAATTTTCAAGGAAATTAATGCCCGCGGAACGACCGTCGTGATGGCGACGCATAACCCGGACTTCTACCTGAATAGCCCCTTCCGCCGCTTGGTGCTTGATCACGGCGAGCTCCTGACGAGAGACTTGATTTAATTTATCTTAAATTCAGAGGGGTGAAAATGGGTACTTGGGTTAAGTGCATCTTTTGTTTGCTACTTGTTAGCTTGTCTGTGCTCGCCTCCGAAGAAGAATCGAAAAATGAGTATTGGCGAGAAAATCAAAGCCATGATGTGTTTTATTTCGGTGCCGATGTCTCTACATGGTCGGATCATGTTGATTACAATATGGTTGCGGAGGGCGGAAAACCCATTTTAAATCGCCTTTATTTGACGGCTGATTTTTTGAATCTCCATATTATGTCTGATAAAGACAGGGAAGATTCGGATTCGACTGCAAGAATAACGGGCATGAGTGGCCTTGTGTCGCTGTTTTTTTTGCCATTTGTTATGTCGGGCAATGAGTCTGAAAATACCATGTTCGGTGTCTTGGCCTTGATGAATCCGACTTTGGAGTATTATTTTTGGGAAGGTTTTACGACCCTGTCGGTTGGTGTGGGGTATAAGACGGATTGGTTTGCTTTTAGCCCTGGGCATGAATTTTATTTTAGACCGCACGCAGATGTGAATTTAAACGTCTTTATAGTTAGGATTTCTGCATCGTATGCGTATGTGGTCAAGGAAACCTATGACCTGAAAAAAGGTTCCAGATTTTATCTGAGAATCTACATGGGTTTCTGGTATTAGTTAGACTTGAATGGCGCGGATTTCGCCGGGTTTTAAATCGTCGAGGACGTATTTGTCGAATTGAATGCGCATGAGTCGCATGACTTCGTAGCCTAAATGGGCGAGCATGCGACGGATTTCGCGGTTCTTGCCTTCGGACAACGTAATTTCGAGCCAGCAGTTCTTTTCGCCTTCGCTATGGAACACGACGCGCTCGGCGTGCATGAATTCTTCTTTTTCTCCGAACACGCGGGCCGCGACGTAGAAGCCTTTTTCCATCTGCGCAAGTTCTGCGGCGGTGGGCTTGCCGGCGACTTGCACGCGGTAGATTTTTTTGCGGCTTGCGTCGGTAAGGACGCGGTCCGCCCAGGCAGTGTCGTTGGTAAACAGCAGCAATCCTTCGCTCGCGGCGTCGAGGCGGCCTACGGGCGCAATGTGCGGCATTGGCTTGCCGGGAAACATTTTGGCGTACTCTTCGCGGAATAAATCCATCACGGTCTTGCGGCCTTTTTCGTCGCTTGCTGTCGTGACGATTCCGCGGGGCTTGTTCATGGCGAAGTAGACGAATTCGCTTGCGGTAACGGGGGTGCCGTCGACAAGAATTTCGTCGTTTTCATAGGCGGGCGATTCGGGGTCGCGTACGGGCTTGCCTCGGAGAATCACGTGGCCTTCGCGTACCAACTTTTCGGCTTGGCTGCGGCTGCAGTAGCCGCGCTTGGATATCACGCGGGCGACGCCGTGGGCGACTTGTTTACTTGCTTTGCCGAAATTATTGCGGTTATTGAACGCCATGGATCCCCGTGAGCAAGTGGAAAAGTTTTTCGTTCAGCGTGTTGTTCAGGGTGTCTGCTGCGGCGGTGTCTGCTAAATCCATGTCGCGGGAGCGTTCCCCGCAGATGTCCACTCCGATAATTTTGTGCTGTTGCGCTAATGCGTTGATAATTGCCGTCATGTGCTCCAAGCGTAGCGTTCCTTGATCCCAGTTGGTGGTGGCGTAGGTGGGTGCGAGAGCATCCTTGTCAATGGATAGGTAGATGTTTTGCGAAAGCGGATGCTCTAGGTTTTTCAAGCCTAAGATGAATTTTTCGAATTCGCCGGGCTTGCTTATCATCGCGTTGTATTCGTCTTCGTGAATGTAAGAAACCTTTTTATGGGATGGATTTTCCGCGGTGAGGATTTTTGCAACTCCGATGATGACGACATTGTCGATGAACTTGTTTTCCTCGATGACTTTCTTGACCCAGCCACCGCAGCTCAAGATGTTGCCGAATCGCGGTTCCTGCATGTCGGGGTGGTGATCGAAAACGACGAGCGAAAAGTTTTCCTGCACCATGTCCGTCCAGATTTTGCTCATGTAGTGGTAGTTGCCGTTGTCGAAGAAATGGATGCCACGTGCGTCCGTAACGCCCGCGTCGGCGATGCGCTTGCGGATCACTTCGGCGGCTTCGTCGTCGCAGTAGCAGTCTGTGCCCGGAATGTCGGCGCAGTCTATGTAAAGGGTGTTCGCATCTTGGATTGCGGCAGAACGCAACCCTTGCATAAAGGGCTGCTCGGTGTAAACACCTGTAAAATTCTGTATCGTAACTGTGCTCATTTCGCTAGAGATTGCCGCGCCACGTTGTGGCTCGCAATGACGTGCTTGTGAATTTGCATGGCTTTCATAAAATATAAACTTATTTGCCGAAACGCTTGCAAAAGGTGCAACTTTGGCAAAGCGGGTGGCGCAATTCGTGCTTTTCGAAGCCTTCACGGAGGCTTTTAGCGGTGGGCGAGCTGAGAATTTCGACAAGGCTTTGGTCGGCAATGTTTCCAAGGGTCATTTGACCGCTGTAGTCTAGGCAGCAGGCGACGACGCGACCATCGTGTAGTATTGCCACATGAGTGTCTAGCGCGCGACAAGAACCTGCGGTGGATTTTACACGAGTTTCGTCTAGTTCGGGCCATTCGAAGCGGGAATCCTGATGCAGGTAGATTCGACCAGTGATATTGAAGCTTTTGTGGCGACTGCAGAAATGTGAGAGTGAAATTTGCGTGCCGGATGCGGCTTCTTCGGAATTGTTGCCTAGGATTTCGCGCACTTTGGCAAGGAATGTCTCGTTCCAGGAATTGCTGGTGGCGTCGCCGACATTCCAGAGCCTTAAATTGACATACATGTCGGGGCGAGTGGCGTTCGCCGTCTTGCAGAATTCGAGAACATTTTGGAGATGACGCATTGCTGCGTCCCGCGGCAGTTCTGCATAGGCGTGCGTTGAAAAGTTCACCTGTCTTACGGCAGGGCATTCCAAGATGCTCTGCGAAACCCGAGCGATGGTGGTGCCGTTGGTGGTCAGGTTCAGCTTGAGAGGGGTCTTTTCCAACTTCTTTAGGAATTGTCCGAAGTCGGGGTGCAGCGTTGGTTCACCTAAGACATGAAAGTAGACATTGTCAGCGACGGTAGCGGATTCTGCGATGCACCTTTCGAAAAGTTCTGCACTCATGAACATGCGGTGCTTTTCTAGCGAAATCGGCGATGCTTCTGAAGCGGCTTTGCCGCAGGGGCAAAAGCTGCAGCTCAAGTTGCAGGCGTTCGTGATTTCGATGTAGACTGCATTCATGCTTTATTTGATTCTCAGCTTCTTCTGTGCGTAAATGCTTTGCCCGCCGTTGCAGACATAGGCAAAAATGCAGACGATGAAGAAGGCGGGTAGATTGTCGAATCCGAAAATTTCTGCACCGATGAAGATGGGCGCGAACAGCGTGTTGGTGGCGCCGCCAAAAACTGCGGCGTAGCCAAGGGCTGCGGCGAGTGGCAGGGGAACGCCGACCATGGCGGCGGTAGCGGCTCCGAAGGTTGCCCCGATGGCAAATAGAGGTGTGACTTCGCCGCCCTTGAAACCGACGGCGACCGTAACGATGGTGAGGATGAATTTGAAAATCCAGTCGCAGGCGTAGACGGATTCGGCGGAGTTGATGCTTGCCGAGGTTCCCGCGAAGCAAAGGTCGATGAGGTTTGTACCAAGTCCCGCGTAGCGTCCTTGCCAGAGTAGGAGAATCACAAAACTCAAGGCGACACCTACGAATGCGATACGTTTGTAGGGATTTGAAATTTTCTTTGCAAATAGGTTCTTCGCAAGCGAAAGCACCTTTGCGAAACCGCCACCGACGATTCCAAAGAGGATGCCTAGGATGGCGAGTTTTAAAACGAATTGGATGTCGAGACCATTTTCGTTCCAGAGAAGACCGGCGACATTCCAGTCGGGGAATAGGGCGCTCAGGTCGACGGAGAATTTTTCGAGACCGAGTAGTTCCGAAACCTTGTAGGCGGTAAAGGCGGCGACCGTTGCGGGTAAGAGTGCGGCAAGTTCAAGGTGCCCTACTAGCAAAATTTCGATAGCGAGCGCAATCGCTGCGAGTGGAGTCTGGAAAAGTCCGGCAAAACCTGCTGCCATGCCTGCGACAAGTAAAATTCGCCCCGCATTTTCAAGATGGATTTTTTTGCTGATGTTGTGTCCTAGGGTGGCTCCAATCTGCATCGCAACCCCTTCGCGTCCGGCACTGCCGCCGAACAGGTGCGTCATCCAGGTGCTTACGGCGACCATCGGAATCATCCGCAGCGGAATTTCGCCTTCTTTGCCGTGTGCCACGCCAAAGACCATGTCCATGCCGCGGTCAGATTCCTTTCCAAATTTACGGTAGGCTAGAATAATTGCGATTCCAGCGAGGGCAAGACCCGGAATCCAGTAGATTGGGTGGGCATCGCGGAGAGCACTTGCTGCGAGCAGGACTTGCCCGAAGAATGCGGTGAGTGCTCCGACAAGGGCTCCAAGGAATACTGCCACAATGGTGAGAATGGGGAGCGAAAGCCATTTTTGTACAAAGGCCGTCATTCTCGCTTTCATCTGTTCCTTCGCCATGCGCATCATCTGCTCCTTCATTTCGGGAGACATGCCGGCGAATTGTTCCTTGAACTGGTTGTATTTTCCAAAATCTTTGAAATTCATAGATAAACCTTGTTTGCGAGCTAAATTTAGAAATTTAGTGTGAATGGTTGTTTTAGTATATTTGAAATATGAAATTTCAAGAATCCTGCCCTAAAAAAATGGCTCTTGCCATTTCGGTGATGTCCGCTTTTATCTGGTCGCTTTCGTCTTGTGCTTCGAGCAAGAACGATGCGGTGGTGGAACAGCCCACTGTTTCTGAAACGCAACCGTCTGTTCAGCCTTTGCCGCAGTCGGTTCCTACGACTCTGTTTGAAACGAAGAAGGTGGGTGACGATAGGCAGGTGCGTGTCGTGGAAAAGCCAACGCTTGCCGCCCTTGATTTTGCTGCGTATTACAGCAATCCGATTCGCTTGGCGGGTAAGGATGAAAAGCCCGAGAACTATACCGGAAAGATGGCTGCGGTAACCGTGGCGGAATATCCGTTCCCGATGCTTAGTTCCGTGTCGGAAACCGAGCCTGCGGTGGTCGCAGGTAGAGCCCCCCTTGCGTGGGAGCCGCTTTCAAAAATTCTCTACGCCCAGGTGGGCAATGATTCCCTGGGGGTCCTGCTCAATGCCGTCGAGTCGGTCAAGTGGGATGAACCCGAAGTCTTCCGAGCCTTCCAGACTGTCTCTCGATTGTGGGGCGTGCCCATGAGTGATGGTTCCGTGGAATGGTGGGTCGAGGTGACTCCGGCTGCTTGGACGGGGCGCAAGGCTTTCTACGGAAAACTCAACCTGGTTTCGCACGGCGAAACGGCTGAAATTTTGAATTATTACCTGACGGCAGAAATGAATGCCGAAGATGCGATGAACTGGGCTCGCACACTATCTTCCTATTGGTATCCCACCTTGAATACCGACCTGGAAGTGCATACGCCAGGTGCTCCGTGGGAATCTCTCGAAAGCAGCAGACCTTTTGCGGTGATGCGTGGAAACCCGATGGGGACTCCGATGTGGATCGCCTTTGAAGTGCCGGACTTCCGCTTGAGTGACGAGGCCCTGCGTGCTCGTGCCGTGGCGGATTCTTTGGCGGCGGCAGGCGAGGTGGTTCCTGTGAACCGGACTCTTGATACGAGTTCCGCATTCCGCTTGCAGACCCTAGCTGCATTGGAAGGAACTTGCCCCGCAAATGATGCTACCGCGAAGTTCCGCGATGCCCTCAAGAAAAAACTTGCGAAATTGCCGAAGGAACAGAACGCCTGGGCTGCAAATGAGATGCTCTGGTTCCGCCGCAACGCGAATTACCTGCTTGCCGATAAGATAACGGCGCAGGATTCCCTGCACAATCCGCTTCCGCGCCTTCTGGAACTCAAGAAGTACCTGGATTCCTTGAATGTGCAGCTCCTGGTGGTGCCGGTACCCGTGAAAGAGGAAATCTACGGAGAACGCCTTGTCGAAGGCACTGCTGCAGACCTTTGCGTAAATCCGGCCGGTCGCGAATTTACCCGCGAAATGCTTGCCGCAGGGCTCGACGTACTTGACCTTTATCCGGCGCTGATGGCGGCGAAGTCGGGTGACGAGCCGCCGCACTATAGCTACCAGCGTTACGATACGCACTGGGCTCTGCCTGGAATGCTTGCTGCGTTGGAACAGCTGGCGGCGCGCATCACGCAGTATTCCTGGTATGCTGAATCGGGCGCACAGCCGGGTTCGCTAACCATGCAGGAGATGGTGACACTTCGCGAAGGTGATTTGGTGGCGCACTTACCCGATGCCGAAAAGTCGAAGTATCCTGCTGACACCTTGGCGGCAATGAAGGTTTTCAAGGGCTCGGAACCTTACAAGGGCGGCAAGAATTCTCCGATCCTCTTGATGGGCGATTCCTTTACGGGCGTCTTTGAGTCGGTCGACCAGAAGTCGGGTGGTCCGGGTTCACTACTTGCCTTTGCGACGGGTCTCGATGTTCAGGTGCTTACGAGTTGGGGTGGTGGCCCTGGCGTGTATCACCGCATGATGAAAATGAAGAAGGATATGCAGAGCAAACGCCTTGTCATCTACATGATGACCGCTCGTGATTTCTGGCAGTCCCCGATGGAATGGGACGCTCTTTAGTCTCTATGTGGGCTCGACTCTCCGCACTCGCAAAGCGCCTGTTTTGGCCATTGCTGCTGATTGTGCTTGCGACTTCGCTTGCGCTGGTACTTTGGAGTGGTCGCAGTGAGAAGATGAGTTTCCGCGATGCGGCCTGTACTTTTGAAGACAAGTTGCCAGGCTGCTTGGATGCAGTGCCGGCATGGAACGGCGGGTTAGCTTTTTATGACAGCGCTTTGAATGCTTCGGGCGACACCTTGCAGAGCCTAAGGGATTTGCTCTGGGGTTACTGGAACCTGGAATTTGCAGGGGCGGGCGATGCCGCGGTGACTAGGGATGCAATCCTTCCGCTTCGTGTTATCGAAACGCGAAAGTCGGGGTGCATGGGGCTTTCGTGGCTTGCGATGATGGTTGCTGAATCGCGGCAGATTCCGCTTGCGGTAATGATGCTTCCGGGACATGTGTTCCTGCGCTACGGTGAAGGTGTTTCGGCGGTGAATTTGGAACCCAACCGCGAAGGCTATGGCTATACAGATGCCGAATACCGCGAAAAGTACAAGGCTGGTCCTTGGACCGGTCTTGAATTTGTTCCGCTGACTTCTGCTCAGTTTGTGGGCCTTGCCGCATTCAACATGGGAAATGTTTATCTCGACAGCGACTTGCGCCGCGCTTTGACCTGGTACCGCATGGCTGAAACATTCTTCCCGGAGTATCCGGGAATCAAGGCGAACCAGGAAATAGCGAAAAGCCGTTTACCGGACCATCTTTAGGTGCTTCTGGGGGGCGAAAATGCTATTTTTAGGGTAATGTTGATCGCGTTACTTTTCCTATCTATTTCTTTTTTGGCAGCCTGTTCTAATTCTGTGGGAGCGTCGGCTAGTCATGACGAAAAGCCTTTTTTTGAGAAAGACTCCTCTACGGAAATGGTTCCTGTGAATGCAGGTAATGCGTTGGCGGTTTTAGGAACCAATAGCGATCTTGCTAAAGTAAATGAACGCCCGCAAATGCAGGTTTCCCTGAATTACGAATTTTCGATGGGACAACATGAAGTGACCTGCGGAGAATTCAATGAACTGATGAAGACTTTTTCGGGGCTTGAGCTCGAATGCGATCATGATAGCCTTCCTGCGACGAATTTGACTTTTTATGATGCGGTCCTTTTTGCTAATGAACGGAGCAAGGCTGAGCGCCTTGATACGGTTTATTCCTATAGCGGAGCGATTTTCGATAACGAAAGACATTGTACGAACCTAGAAGGCTTCGTGTTTCATCCAGAAGTGGACGCATACCGCTTGCCGACCGAGGCGGAATGGGTGCTTGCAGCGGTCCAGAACTGGAATCCGCAAAATGCTTGGACTGCCGAAAATTCGGATTATAAATTGCACAAGGTATGCGGCAAGGCTGATTCGACGGCGAAATTCTGCGACATGGTTGGAAATGCAATGGAGTGGGTAAACGACTGGCTTGGCGGCTTCCGCGATACGACGCTTTCGAACTATGTGGGTGCCCCCGATGGGGGATCGCTTGGTCAGCGTATTGTAAAGGGGGGTAGTTTCCGAAATGCGGCCAGTTCCATAACGCTTTATGGAAGGGGCGATGTCTATACGGTTACTTCTTCGACTCGTGCGGACTATGTCGGCTTTCGAATTGCAAAGGGTTCCATTCCTAGTGCAGTCTGGATGGGGACCGATGGCAAGGCGGCTGAAAGTAGAGTTGCCCTACTGGCTTCGTCGGCGACGATGCGTTCCGTGATGGGAACGTACAAGGTGAAGCTCGTCTTTAGAAACGACCTTTCGGGGAACCTTGCCTATGTGGACTATTCCGGCGGAATCCTCTCGGTCGTGGAAATTTTGGATTCTATCGAAGTCTATCATCCGGAAATTTCCCCGGACGGGAAGCGCGTCGCTTTCTGCACGGGTCTCGAAGGTGTTTCGGGTAAGTCCGAACTTTATGTGCGCGACTTGAATGCGGATGGCTCGAACCTCGTGAAACTCAAGGTGGAAAGTGCCGCGATTCCGCGCTGGCGTGTGCTTGAAAATGGAGATACGGTAATCGTCTATGTGACCGATGCGGGTAACAACAAGGATGAAACCTCCTTCAAGTCCACATCTACTTGGCAGGTGAAATTCTCGAACGGCAAGTTCGGTACGCCACAGAAACTTTTCGATGGCGCTTACCATGGTGGCATCAGCGAAGACAATACCTTGGCCGTCACGGGGGCGCGCCTTCTGCGTGCCCGCATCGCAAAGAAAGGCTCGACGCTGACTAATGCCCGCGATACCATCTGGTACAAGGACGGTGTCAATGCGGAACAGGCCTGCAATGTATCACTTTCGAAGGACGGCAGCAAGCGTACTGCGTTTCTCGATTTCGGTGGCAAGACGGGGCGTGCCTTTGTCGGTAAAAGCTATGCCACGCACGAACGCCTGCTGATTGCCGACAGCACCGGAACTTTGCAAATGTCCGTGGCGGCTCCTTCTGGATTTACTTTTGACCACAGCGAATGGGCAACCGGCGCGGAAAATAAGGTCGTAGCGACGCTCACGAATGTAAATGGGGCGCACCAGAAGGTTGTGCTTGTCGATTTAGCCGACAGTTCCGTCGTGGATCTTCTGGAAGGAGACGAACTCTGGCACCCGAGTTTGTGGGTGAATGGCGCGATGAGTGTCGTTAATGTTGTGCTCGATAAGGACAGCGCTGGATTCTATATGCGAGAAGGTGATGCTTGGGGCGTTGCTCTGATGCGCCAAAATATGGAATTGCTGTGGCAATATAAGGATTCTGTTGATGTAGCTGTAGTCGGTTCTTCCAGGTCGATGTTCTCGACGATGCCTTCGTTGATGAGCGATGATTTCTTTATGGTGAACTTCTCGCAGACCCCGAATAGTATTCACATGTCCAAGGATTTTCTCGATTTGTATTTATTCCATCACTTGAAAAAATTGAAGTATGTGATCGTTTCTCTGGATTTTGACTTTTGGTTTAAAATGGGTGACGAAGAGAGTGATAACTTCTTCCAAAATACTTACCGTAGCTATCCAGGCTATGTATATGACAAAAATCATAATTATTGGCAGGACGGATACCCCGAGGGATTGCTTGAATATACGAAAAATGATTTGAATGTAGAACCGTATTTGCAGTTTGAAACGGATCGGGGAGCTCTGCTAGAATATTTCTGTGGCGGATGGCGAGTGGATGATCCGCTTGTAGAAGTCGATACGACTGCATTTGACAGCCAACTTTATTTGTATGAAAATAGCCTGAATTCCCTGATTGGAATAATTGAAAGTGCTCAAAATAGGGGCGTTACCGTAATAGGTGTCGTCTTCCCGCAGAATCCGTATTATAAGAATACGGGCTCGTTTGGACGCTATGGCACTCGCCGGAGTCTTGCAGAAAAGTATATCTCTTATTTTGAAGAATTAGCATCGCAGTATTCCAACTTTATTTTTCTAGATGAGAATAAGATGGGAAATCATGAATATCGTGCAGAGCTGTTTGCTGATGAAGACCACCTATGCGTTGAAGGCGCGAAGGTGTTTTCTGCGAAACTTGATTCCCTGTTGAGAACATTGAAATGAGACTATTGTTTTTCATCCTAGTCTCATTAGTAGTTCTCGGCTGCTCGAATTCGGAGAGCGTTTCGGTGCCACCTCAAGAAGCGTCTGTTGATTTCTCCGAAGATTCCTTGTCAGGAATGATTCGTGTCAAGGCGACGGAATCGACAATTGTTTTGGGAACGACTCTTGTGGAGGCGCGCGCGAATGAACGCCCTGAATTGCAGGTAAAATTTAATTACGATTTTTCGATGGGTCGCCATGAGGTGACTTGCGGCGAATTTAACGCCCTGATGAAATCTGCGACGGGGCTGTCCTTGGATTGCGAAGGTGATGAAATCCCTGCGACGAACGTGACTTATTACGATGCAGTCCTGTTCGCTAATGAGCGCAGCAAGGCGGAAGGCTTCGATACGGCTTATACCTATACGGTGGCGAGTTTTGACGCTGCGAAACATTGTACCAATTTAGAAGGCTTCGCTTACCGTTCCGAGGTTAATGCATACCGCTTGCCGACCGAGGCGGAATGGGTGCTTGCAGCGGTCCAGAACTGGAATCCGCAAAATAGCTGGACCGCCGAAAATTCGGATTACAAGCTGCACAAGGTTTGCGGCAAGGCGGATACTTCGGCGAAGTCGGGAGAACTCTGCGACATGGCGGGCAACGCGATGGAGTGGGTGAACGACTGGCTAGGCAATTTCCGTGATACGACGCTTGAAAACTATGTGGGCGCCCCCGACGGTGGAGCGCTGGGGCAACGAGTCGTGAAGGGTGGCAGCTACCGCAATGCGGTAGAGGCTATCAACCTGTATAGCCGCGGCGATATTTATACGGTGACATCGTCTACGAGGGCTGATTATGTGGGCTTTCGCTTGGCGTTCGGCGCTATCCCCGATGCGGTATGGATGGGAAACGATGGTCGTGCAAATGATTCACGCATCGTTCCTCTTGCAAGCTCCGCGACAATCCGTTCCCTCGTCGGCACCTACAAGGCGAAACTTGCGTTCAGGAACGAACTTTCGGGAAATCTCGCTTTCATCGACTATTCTGGCGGAATCCTCTCGGTCGTGGAAATTTTGGATTCTATCGAAGTCTATCATCCGGAAATTTCCCCGGACGGGAAGCGTGTCGCTTTCTGCACGGGTCTCGAAGGTGTTTCGGGTAAGTCCGAACTTTATGTGCGCGACTTGAATGCAGATGGCTCGAACCTCGTGAAGCTCAAGGTGGAAAGTGCCGCGATTCCGCGCTGGCGCATTCTTGAAAATGGCGATACGGTAATCGTCTATGTGACCGATGCGGGCAATAATAAGGATGACGCTGCGTTTAAGTCGGCGGCTACTTGGCAGGTGAAATTCTCGAATGGCAAATTTGGCTCGCCTAAGAAACTTTTCGACGGCGCGTATCACGGCGGCATCAGCGAAGACAACACCCTTGCCGTGACGGGAGCGCGCCTTCTCCGCGCCCGTATCGCAAAGTCGGGCTCGACGCTCACGGAAAAAGCCCGCGATACCATCTGGTACAAGGACGGTGACGATGCGGAACAAGCCTGCAACGCATCGCTTTCGAAAGACGGCAGCAAGCGTACCCTCTTCCTCGATTTCGGTGGCAAGACGGGGCGAGCCTTTGTCGGTAAAAGCTACGCCACGCATGAACGCCTACTGATTGCCGACAGCACCGGAACTTTGCAAAAGTCCGTAGCGGCACCTTCCGGCTTTACCTTCGACCATAGCGAATGGGCGAGTGGTACCGCCGATAAGGTCGTAGCGACGCTCACGAATATAAACGGGGCGCACCAGAAGGTTGTGCTGGTGAATCTCTCCGACAATTCCGTTGTAAATCTCATCGAAGGCGAAGACCTTTGGCATCCCTGCTTTTGGGTGAGCGACAATTCCTTTGAAAACGATGACGTGCTGCTAGATTTGGATAGCGCCGGGGTGTACTTTAATAATCTAGGCGGCGAAGGGGCTATTGTCCTTCGTTACAAGATGGAGCTTCTTTGGAATTATAAGGATTCCGCTAATGTCGTTGTCGTGGGCTCGTCGCGACCGCTTGGCGCCATCAATCCGCTGGAAATGGGTGTACCTTTCTTTGTATTGAACCTGTCCAATGTTCCGAACATGATGGTTGTTTCTGAATACCTCTTGCTAAACTATGTCATTCCGCATGTGAAAAATCTGAAATACATAGTTGTGTCTCTCGATATTGACTTGTGGTATCATTCAGAATACGAAAGCTACAATTTCTTCTATCAGGAATACCTGAATTATCCGGGATATGTGTATGACAGAAATCATAACTACTGGAAAGACGGTTTCCCCGAAAAGATAAGCCGCTTGACAGAGGAATCGCTTGGATTGGGTTATTATCAGAATAACCTTGTGGCGTCTCGCGGCTTTAATTACGAAGAATCGAATACATGGGAAAAGAATCCCTCCGTCGATAACGATAGTACTTGGATGGATAACCTCTCCGCCAATTACGAGGCGAGCCTTGGACACTTGAAAAACATATTGCGCGAATCGGAACAGGCGGGAGTCTATGTAATAGGAGTTGTTTTCCCGCAGAGTCCGAATTTTAAGAAGACCGGTTCGTTTGGAAAATACGGCATTCGAAGAAGTGAAGCTCCTGCTTTGCTGGACGGTCTCAAAAAACTGGAAAAAGAATATCCTCATTTTGTTTTCTGGGATGAAAATAAAATGGGAGACCATGACTATACGGATGAAATGGCCGCGAATAAGGATCACCTGTGTGCCCTCGGTGCAACGCAGTTCACTTCTCGCTTGGATTCCCTTCTGCGAACTCTGAAATGATGAAGCTGATATTCGCCATTCTTGTTTTGCTGGTTTGCGCCTGCTCCAATTCGGAGAGTGTTTCTGTGGCGCATCAGGGCGATTCTGTTGATGTTTTGGAGGACTCGCTTTCGGGAATGCTTCGAATCGTTGCTTCCGGTGCGACAGTTGTCTTGGGAACGAACGCGGACAACGCTCCGGTAAGCGAACGCCCCGAGATGCAGATAAAGTTCGACTACGATTTTTCGCTGGGTCGCCATGAGGTGACTTGCGGCGAGTTTAACGCGCTGATGAAATCCGCAGTGGGGCAGGGGCTGTCCTTGGATTGCGAAGGTGATGAAATCCCTGCGACGAACGTGACTTATTACGATGCAGTCCTGTTCGCTAATGAGCGCAACAAGGCGGAAGGCTTCGATACGGCTTATACCTATACGGTGGCGAGTTTTGACGCTGCGAAACATTGTACCAATTTAGAAGGCTTCGCTTACCGTTCCGAGGTTAATGCATACCGCTTGCCGACCGAGGCGGAGTGGGTGCTTGCCGCATCGCAGAAATGGAATGTACAGAACGGTTGGACCGCTGAAAATTCAGATTACAAACTGCACAAGGTCTGTGGCAAGGCGGATACTTCGGCGAAGTCGGGTGAACTCTGCGACATGGCGGGTAATGCCATGGAGTGGGTGAACGACTGGCTAGGCAATTTCCGAGATACGACGCTTGAAAATTATGTGGGTGCCCCCGATGGCGGCGCGCTGGGACAGCGTGTCGTAAAGGGCGGCAGCTACCGCAATGCATCGGAATCTATCAGCTTGTATAGCCGCGGCGATGTGTATACGGTGACCTCTTCGACCCGCGCCGATTATGTGGGCTTTCGCCTGGCGTTCGGTGCTATTCCCGATGCGGTATGGATGGGTTCCGACGGTAGGGCGAATTCCAGCAGGGTAGTCCCGATTGCAAGTTCTGCGACAATCCGTTCCCTTGTCGGTACCTACAAGGCAAAACTTGCGTTCAGAAACGACCTCTCGGGAAACCTCGCCTATATCGATTATTCCAGCGGAATCCTCTCGGTCGTGGAAATTGCGGATTCTATCGAAGTCTATCATCCGGAAATTTCCCCGGACGGTAAACATGTCGCTTTTTGCACGGGCCTCGAAGGTGTTTCGGGCAAGTCCGAGCTTTATGTGCGCGACTTGAATGCGGAAGGTTCAAACCTCGTAAAGCTCAAGGTGGAAAGTGCCGCGATTCCGCGCTGGCGCATTCTTGAAAATGGCGATACGGTAATCGTCTATGTGACCGATGCGGGTAACAACAAGGATGAAACCGCCTTCAAAGCTGCGTCGACCTGGCAGGTGAAATTTTCGAATGGCAAATTTGGCTCGCCCAAGAAACTTTTCGATGGCGCGTATCACGGTGGCATCAGCGAAGACAACACACTTGCCGTGACGGGAGCGCGCCTCCTCCGCGCTCGCATCGCAAAGCTGGGCTCGACGCTTACGGAAAAAGCCCGCGATACAATCTGGTACAAGGACGGCGACGATGCGGAACAGGCTTGCAATGCCTCCCTTTCGAAGGACGGCAGCAAGCGCACCTTGTTCCTCGATTTCGGCGGCAAGACGGGGCGTGCCTTTGTCGGTAAAAGCTACGCTACGCACGAACGCCTGCTGATTGCCGACAGCACCGGAACCTTGCAAAAGTCCGTGGCGGCTCCTTCCGGCTTCACCTTCGACCATAGCGAATGGGCGAGTGGCACCGCCGATAAGGTCGTTGCGACGCTTACGAATGTAAACGGGGCTCACCAGAAAATCGTCCTGATTGACATCTCCGACTCTAGCCTCGTCGAACTCGTCCAGGGCGATGAAATTTGGCATCCGAGCTTCTGGACGAGTGGAAAAGCCTTTGCCTCGAACGATGTGCAGCTGGACTTGGATAGCGCCGGTGCCTATATGAATCCCGGTGATGAGTGGGGGCCGGTCCTGATGCGTTATAACATGGAGCTTTTGTGGCGCTACCGCGACTCAGTCAATGTCGCCATTATCGGTTCTTCCCGTCCCTTCTATTCTTTGTCGCCAGGGGCCTTGTCGCCTGAATTTTTTGCGGTGAATTTGGCTCACACCCCTAATTCAATTTATGCTTCTCGCGATTATCTTGAAAAGTACCTGATTCGTCACTTGAAGAACTTGAAATATGTCGTGGTTTCGCTGGATATCGATTTCTGGAATAAAGTCGATGGTCCGGAGGGTGATAATTTTTTTGCCGTTACCTACAAAAAATATCCCGGCTATGTGTACGATGAAAATCACGGATACTGGGATGAAGGCTATCCGACCGGTTTGCTGGAGTGTACCGAAAATTCCGTATCGGTGACCGATGGCAATCTGTATCTGGATGACCGTGGTCGGTATATGGGAACATATTGCATTTCATGGGGTGGGACGCCCGAAGTAGAAATGGATTCCACTTATTTTGATGATAGAATGTATCTGGTCGAAAATAGTCTGGAAGCTTTGAAAAGCATTGTTGAAGTCTCGTTAAATAGAAACATCCATGTGGTAGGGATGATTTTTCCCCAGAATCCCAGGTATAAGGAAACGGGGGCTTTTGGACGTTATGGGATGCGGCGTAGTCTGGCGAAGTCCTTAATTGACCGGTTCCACGAATTTGAAACAATCTATCCGAATTTCACACTGCTTGATGAAAATAAGATGGGAAATCACGATTATTCCGACAGCGAGGCGGTGGATGCCGACCATCTGTGTAGTCAAGCGACTCCTAAAATAACTTATCGCCTAGATTCCCTTCTGAGAACTTTGAAATGATGAAGTTGATATTCGCTCTGATTGTTTTTTTGATTTGCGCATGCTCCAATTCGGAGAGTGTCTCCGAGACAGTGCCGAACGGGTCTGCTGATGTCAAGGAAAAATCTCTTTTGGGAATGCTACGCGTTGAAGCCTCTGGTGCGACGGTTGTCTTGGGAACGAATTCGGACAACGCTCCGGCAAGTGAACGCCCCGAAATGCGTGTGAAGTTTAGTTACGATTTTTCGCTGGGCGTGCATGAGGTGACTTGTGGAGAATTTAACGCCCTGATGAAAACCGCGACGGGACTGTCCCTGGATTGTGTCACGGATAGCATTCCCGCGACGAATGTGACTTATTACGATGCGGTTCTGTTCGCCAATGAACGCAGCAAGGCGGAAGGTTTCGACACGGCTTATACCTATACCTCTGCGTCGTTCGATGCCGAAAAGCATTGCATAAACATAGACGCCCTGGCGTATCACCCAGAAAAGAATGCGTACCGTTTGCCAACCGAGGCGGAGTGGGTGTTTGCCGCATCGCAGGATTGGAATGTTCTGAACGGCTGGACTGCTGAAAATTCAGACTACAAATTGCATAAGGTTGGTAGCAAAGCGAAATCGGGTGGCTTTTACGACATGGTCGGCAACGCCATGGAGTGGGTGAACGACTGGCTGGGCAACTTCCGCGATACGATTCTTGAAAATTTTGTGGGTGCACCCGACGGCGGCGCGCTCGGACAACGAATTGTGAAGGGCGGCAGCTACCGTAATGCGGTGGAGTCTATCAACTTGTATAGCCGCGGTGATATCTATACGGTTTCGTCGTCAACCCGCGCCGATTATGTCGGCTTCCGCCTGGCGCATGGTAATATTCCTGGCGCGGTATGGATGGGTTCCGACGGCAGGGCGAATTCCAGCAGGGTAATCCCGCTTGCAAGTTCTGCGACAGTCCGTTCCCTTGTCGGTACCTACAAGGCGAAACTCGCGTTCAGGAACGACCTTTCGGGAAACCTCGCCTTCATCGACTATTCCGGCGGAATTCTCTCGGTCGTAGAAATTGCGGATTCAATCGAAGTTTATCATCCTGAAATATCCCCGGACGGGAAGCATGTAGCTTTCTGCACGGGTCTCGAAGGTCTGTCGGGAAAATCTGAGCTTTATGTGCGTGACTTGAATGCTGAAGGGACGAACCTCGTGAAGCTCAAGGTGGAAAGTGCCGCGATTCCTCGCTGGCGCGTGCTTGAAAATGGAGATACGGTAATCGTTTATGTGACCGATGCGGGTAACAACAAGGATGACGCTGCGTTTAAGTCTGCGTCTACTTGGCAAGTGAAATTTTCGAACGGGAAGTTTGGTACACCACAGAAACTTTTCGATGGCGCTTACCATGGCGGCATCAGCGAAGATAACACCTTAGCCGTGACGGGTGCACGCCTCTTCCGTGCCCGTATCGCAAAGCCGGGCTCGACGCTTACGGAAAAAGCCCGTGATACTATCTGGTACAAGGACGGTGACGACGCCGAACAGGCCTGTAACGCATCGCTTTCGAAAGATGGCACCAAGCGCACCCTGTTCCTCGATTTCGGCGGCAAGACGGGGCAAGCCTTTGTCGGTAAAAGCTACGCCACGCATGAACGCCTGCTGATTGCCGACAGCACCGGAACTTTGCAAAAGTCCGTGGCGGCACCTTCCGGCTTTACCTTCGACCATAGCGAATGGGCGAGTGGCACCGCCGATAAGGTCGTAGCGACGCTCACGAATGTAAACGGCGCTCACCAGAAAATCGTCCTGCTAGACATCTCTGACTCTAGCCTCGTCGAGCTCGTTCAGGGTGATGAAATCTGGCATCCGAGTTTCTGGACGAGTGAAAAAGCCTTTGCCTCGAATGATGTGCAGCTGGACTTGGATAGCGCCGGCGTGTACTTGCAAGAAAGTTGTTTGAGCTCCTTGAGCACGCTCCGCATAAAGATGGAAGCGTATTGGAAGTATTTGGAACAGACAAATGTCATTCTTGTGGGAAGTTCGAGAATGCAGAGAGGCGTCAATCCCGACCTTTTCCCGGAATGGAAAATGCTGAATTTCGGGGTGCTGGGAATCGATCCCAATAGGGACTTGTACTTCATTGAAAACTATGTGATGAATCATCTGGATGAAATCAAGGCGATTGTGCTGAGCTTGGATTTTGATAACTGGCATGGAATTGAGGATCATCTGGGGTATCTTTTGTCTGCAGCTCCAGGGTTTATGTACGATGCGAATCATGGCTTCTGGAAAGACGGTGTTCCGAAGGGCTTTGTGGAAGCGGTTGAAAATTCGTATCCACCCCTTGAAGCGGAGCGTAAGACTTTTTCGGAACGCGGCAATATGATTAGCGAAGTTCACAGTTGGGATTTCCACGAAATAGAGGTGCTGAACGATTCCATGGTGACTGATCAACGCTGGGCTCTTGTCGATAACAGTATCGCACGCCTGGTCAATATCGTCGATGAGGTCTCCAAGAAAAATATCTATGTCATCGGCATCATTTTCCCGCAAGCGCCCATGTATAAAAAGACGGGTTCCATTGGCTTGTACGGATTCCAGCGGAGTGCCGCACGAAAGCTTATTGACCGACTTGATTCAATTGATCGTGTGAAAAGTCATTTTGTGTTGATGGATGAAAATAAAATGGGTGACCATGACTATACTGACGAAATGGCGCTCAATAGGGATCATCTAAGTTACTTGGGTGCGGAACGATTGACCAGACGCATTGATTCCCTGTTAAAGACTCTGGAGTGGTAAGAGTATGCGCCGGCTTGACATCGACAGGATGGTTCTCTTTTTGCCGGCTTTCTTGGTGGCGCTCTTTTCTGTTTTCCCGCTGACCGATACCGATATCTGGTGGCATCTTGCCTGTGCCCGCGAGTGGGTGAATGCCTGGACGCCTGTGCGCACCCCCGTGGTGAATGTACACGAGTATTTTCAGGCCGTTGTCGCTTTTGTATACGGCGTTGGCGGCGCCCCTCTGCTGGTGGCGTTCAAGGCAGTTTTGTGGGGTGTCGTTTTTGCGCTGTTTTTATCTAATGGCAGCCGCGGCGCGGTTCTGGAAAAGAATGTCATTGCGAGCCCCACAGGAGAGCCTGCCACGAGCGTAGCGTGGTGGTGGCAATCTCTAATTGCAGTTTTTCTCCTTTTCGTTTTTCGCTATCATTTTGAGATTCGTCCGGTGCTTTTTACGCTCCTGTTTCTAGGAATTTATTGGAAAGTTTTGCCAGGGATTTTTGCTGTTCGTCATTGCGAGTCCCACGGGAACACTGATCTTGCTTTTTCTGGGTGTGTGAAACGTCATTGCGAGCCCCGTAGGGGCGCGGCAATCTCTAGAGGCTGCACAGTGGCTTTAATTCTTGCAATTCAGTGGCTCTGGTGCAAGTGCCAGGGACTTTATATTCTGGGCCCGCTTTTTGCGCTGCTAGTGTTGCTGGTTTGCGTCTGGAATTCCCGACGGGTTGGGGAGAAACTTTCGACAGGTTCTGTTGCGTGGCGCGCTGCATTCGTGCTTGGCCTGTTTTCGATGCCGTTCCTGCATCGTGATGGACTGAACCTGTTTCTGTATCCGTTCGGGCTTTTGGACCGTCTGTTGGGACTTTCGCCTTCTGCAGCCGTTTTCGCCAGTGAAATCGCCGAGAACCGTTCCCCGGTAACGCTTCTGGTGGCGGGGGAGAATACGCTTGAAAGCGTGCTGATGATTGCGCTGTGCTTCTTGGGATTTTTTGTAGGTCTGCGTCGCTTGCTGCGTCCTTCGCCTTGTATACCGCCACGAGCGACCGAAGGGAGCGAAGCAATCTCTAGAAGATTGATTCAAAATATCGCACTTCTTGTGACCGCAATCCTCGCCCTTGTCGCCGAACGCAACTTTGTGCTGTTTTTGCCGTTGCTTTTAGGGACCGCTTGCGAGCTTCGTTTTGGGGGATGTGCTTTCGGAACAGCTCGGTGCAGCGGCGTTGTAAAGTATGCCTGCTTCATCGTCATCGCCTTTTGCTTGGGTCTCTGGGCGCGTTCCCTTGCCGCTTACGACTACTCGATGGTTGCTTGTCAGCGTGTCCCTGTCGATGCAGCGGAATGGATGCGGCAAAATCCTCATGCCGGCAGGCTCTTTAACGATGACCGCGCAGGCGGCTACTTGGCGTTTGTGAATCCCGCCGATTCGATTTACATGGATGGAAGGTTCATCTTGAAGACGGCAGAATTCTTTGGGCGGTATTTGGAATATGCAAATAATCCGTCGCTGTTCATCGCTGATGCCGACTCCTTGAATATCGATCGCGCTATCTTCCCGCTGCGCTATTACGCCCGCTGGGATGCCCTGCTGCAAGCCCTCGAAAACGCGCCACGCTGGCACCTTGCCTACCGCGACAACTACTTCGCCGTCTTCGATAAATTCTAGCCTCGCCGAACATAAAAAAGGCCCGGCACGAATGCCGGACCCCTTTCTCTCTCGTTGGTAAAACCAATTTCAAGTCTACTTGATCTGTATTGCTCGAACCATCTTGGACGAACCCTTTTGGATTCGTGCGAGATACTTGCCTGCAGGGAGGCTTGCGAGCGAAAGCGTTCCACTGACCTGGTCGATTCTCATAAGCTTGTCGCCCTTGATGGTGAAAATTTCGACCGTTGCAGCGCCTCCGGCAATGTGCAGTGTGTTCCCGACAACGCTTACATTGAAGTTGAGGTCAGACTGGGTGAAAATAGGGGTTTCATTGCCACCGTTTCCGCACTTTGTATAACTTGTCGGGTTCGTGGCGAGGTAGCCCTTGACCATATTGCCGGAAGTGGTGTATTGGAGTGAGGTCTTGCTCGAAGAACCCTGGAATGCGGCGGTTCCTTCGCTAATTTTGGATGCGGACCAGTTCGCCCAGGAGAGCTTGTTGCCGTCTATCCAGTTTTGCCAGCCCGTGTTCTTGCTCTGGTCCGGTTCGCCACCGCCATCGGCGTTACCCGTACCCCATTCGGAAACGAACACGGAAAGACCCGCATCTATTGCCTGCTGTGCATTTGCGCCTTCGCAAGCAGATCCCCAAGAGGTCTGTCCGCTCCAACAGTGAGAATTGGCGTAATAATGGAATGTGTAGGCGATGTTTTCGCCAGAAACTGTATTGCCGATCGCTTCTTGCGGATTCTGGTCGTACTGCCTGTTGCCGACAAGAATCAGGTTGTCGGAATGCTGACGGATGACGGGAACAATTTTTTCGGCATAAGTCTTGATCTCGCTCCAAGATGTAGATATGGGCTCGTTATAAAGTTCAAAGATGACGTTGTCGTACTTACCCCATTTTTGGGCCATTTCGGTAAAGAACTTGGTGGCGTTGTCAACTTCAGTGTGTGCCTGGTGAGAATGCCAGTCAATAATGACGTAAATGTCGTTTTCGATAGCGGCTTGTACGACCGTGTTCATGAGGTTCGTCTGGAATTCCGCATCTGATGCGTAACCGGTAATATGGGCGGACTTGTCGTCTCCGCAGCTTTCCGAGCCGTCCTTGCAGCCCCACCAGTCATCGGTTGTTGTTGCCATGGCGGCGCGTACGACCTGAATGTTCATGTCGCGGACCATAGTGGCAATTCCCTCGGATGTCCAGAATTCTGTTGCCTTGGGTAAAAGGCTCCAGTAAAGGCTCATGCCTCGCACCTGCACTTCGGCGCCGTCCTTTACTCCTTCGCAGCTGCCGTAAATGCGGCCCTTGCCCTGCGAGTTCTTGCCGGTCATCAGCTGACCGTACTGACTGACAGGACCCACGCGGGTGGGAGTGATGTCTTGGGCGGAGGCGAAAGTTGCGCCTAATGCCAGAGCCGAAAAAAGTGCGATTTTTGAGAATTTTTTCATTATAAACATCCCTTTTTTACTTGAAAATAGGTTTTCTTCGCAAAAAACGGAAAAAAAAGAACTTCTTTTTTGTTTACATGCGTGTAATATGTGAGTTTTATCATGTTTTTGGGGTCTTGAGTGCCGTTTTTTAGGGGATTTTACTAGATTAGGGGAACTTTGAGGTTTATATGAACATGATGAAGTTTGCAATTCCCGCTTTGTTGGCTTTCTCGACCGTTTTTGCCCAGCAGGGTGCCCCGACGGGTGCCGCTGTCGATCCGACTGCCGATGAACAGAAGGCTTTAGAGGCGATTAAGGGTAAGCTGGAAGGCGCGATTGTTTGGGCGACAAGCCGAGCAAACTCGCATCATGATATCTGGATTATGAACGCCGACGGCACGAATGCCCATGCGCTCACGAGTGGCGACAATGTGGACTGGTTCCCGCGCATTTCTCCTGATGGTTCTACGGTGCTCTTTAACCGCAGCAAGGGCGGTTGGGTGCCCGAAAACGACGCCAACTATCCTGAAAAGTGGGACTTGTGGATGGTTGACATTTCGGGTGAAAATGCTCGCAAAGTGGTGGACAATGCCACTTGGGGCACCTGGAGACCCGACGGCAAGTCTATCGTGTTTAGCCGCGCCGGCAAGGTGTTTACTATGGACTTGGCGAGCAAGGCAGAAACCCTCGTGCTCGACGGTGAAAAAGCTTTCAACAAGTCCGGCGTGATTTTGCAGGAACCGAACATGAGCCCCGACGGCAAGCACTTGGCGATTACGCTGCGCGGTTCCATGCGCGAAACGGGCGTGTGGGATTTAGCCAAGTCACAGTGGACCAAGTCAGGTGACGGATGCCAGATTGACTGGAACTTTGATGGCAGCAAGCTTTACCGCGTGAATCCGACGGGTAACGGTGGCACGGCTGCCCCGAGCGAAATCCTCTGGTTCAGCGCCAAGGACGGCAAACAAATTGAGAAGGTGGGATTCTTCGGCATTCCTAAAAATGTGAAGCTGATGGACCTGCCTGGTCGTCGCAGTCACGAATACTTCCCGCGCCTCTCTCCCGATGGCAAGTGGCTCGTGTGGGGTGCAACCGATAAGGGTCACGACCACGACCTGTTCGACTACGAACTCTATATCTGGAAAATCGGTGAACCGGTGGAATCGGCAACGCGCATTACCTACCACAGTGGCAACGACCGCTGGCCGGATATCTGGCTGGGCAAGGTTCCGGTGAAGGAATCTGCTTCTGCGACAGAAGCCGCACAGGCTGCTGCAGCGACTGCTACTAATGCCGCCGCTGTTGTGCAGGGTGGTGTGAGCGAAGCTAAGATGAATGAACTCATCCAGGCCATCGACCGCCTGACCGAAGCGGTGAAGGCTCTGGCCCCCGCCAAGTAATTGAAAATTTAGCGCTGGGCGCTTCTCAAGCAGAAAGCCATAATCGCAAAAGCACCGGCTGACAATCGTGCTGGCCTATTTCTCAGCTTCCGTGAATGCGGGAGCCATGAAGGCTTGTTCGCTTCTTGATTATGTTTTATCCTTGTGGTATTTCCTAAGGAGTTCGATGTCGCGGAGCTTTTGACCGAGTTCGTCATCGGCGGCTACTTTGAGCAAGTCTGAGTCCATGCCGTTGATGGCGTGAAGGACTGCGGCGTATATCCCGATGGCGACTGCCGCAGAACCTTTTTCCACAGCCCAAACCGAGGCTCGGCTGACTGCCGCACGTTCGGCGACCAATGCGACCGATATTTTACGGCGCATACGGGCGAGACGGATTTGTTCACCCATCTGTTCGAGTATCTTGCTCGTCTTCGGCATTAAAACGACTGCTTTCTTTCCCATGATGTTTGTAAATATATATACTTTTTAGGAAAATGTCAATAAATATAGACGAAAATGTATGACGATTAAATGCGAGTATGTCAAAAAGTAAAAAAGTCCCCAAAAAAAGCGGAGTTTTTTCAGGTCGCGAATGCGCAGGAACAACCTTTTTCACGAAAAAGATGTATTTTTAGAGAAGTCCTATTGTAAAAAGAATCCCCAAGAAGGAGCGCTTTTATGAAAAATAAAGCCCATTCCCCCTTAGCTTACGTTTTTTTATCGGCATTTGTTACTCTGTCGTTTGTGCTTACGGCATGCGGAGAATCGACGGAGACGATAGTCGAAAAAGAATATGTTAGCGAGGGCCTTGAATCGGTCGACAAAGTTTCGGAGCTTCCAGAGTGCACTTCGGAAAATGACGGTGAAATGGTGTGGGTAAAAAAAGAGCACGAAATACGGGTATGTGCAGATGGCAAGTGGTTCGGCTCGGTGGGAAAGGACTCGATTGTAAACAGATCGGACACCGTCTACATTGCAGGGGATACCATCTATGTGATGTCTGATACCGTCTACGTTGTGGGCGACACCATTTACGTACACGACAAGGGTGATACTGTTTATTTGGCGAGTTCCGGTTGCGAGACTAAACCTCTTCCTGACGGACTTGGTCTCAAGGTGCTTTGCGGGGGAGATTCTGTGGGCGTTGTTTTTCATGGTCAAAAAGGTGAAGCTGGTGAGGGGTGTTCCCTGGAAACGCTGCCCTCGCAGATAAAGATTGCCTGCGGTGCTTCTGCGGTTTTACTCAACCTTGATTCGACGGGATCTGTCAGTGGTGCCGAAACGGTTACGCTTGACTCCGAGAAGATTGCCATTTCATTGGATGGCGTTACGGGTGTAGTTCAGAAAGGACCGTTCCTTTTGGATTCCAAGGTGTTCTTTTATGAATTGGAAAGTGGTCGCACGCTTGCCCAGACGGATAAAGTTTTTAATGGGAAAGTTCTAAACGATAACGGCGAATTTGAAATGTCTACACAAAAATTGGTGAGCCAGTATGTAAAGTTGTTGGCTACGGGCTATTATCGTAAAGAGATCACGGGGTACACTTCAGATGCCCCCATTACGCTATCTGGAATAGCCGACATGAATTTGCGCAACATGGTGAACATTAACCTTCTCACTCATTTGGAATATGAACGAGTAATCTATTTGGTGACCCAGAAAAAAATGAAATTCAAAGCCGCCAAGAAACAGGCGCAATCAGAAATTCTGGATATTTTCCATATTGATGCAAGGGATTTTAGCTTGTCGGAAGATTTGGACATTGCCGGCCCTCACAATGATGATGGCGCTCTTCTTGCAATTTCCATATTACTACAAGGAACTCGTAACGCTGCAAATGTAACGGAACTGCTTGCTGAAATTTCGTCTGCTGTAAAGGAAACCGGAAAATGGGATGCCGCAGCTACGAAAATTGCTATTGCCGACTGGGCCGCTGCTTTAGATTCATCGGGAGGGCTCAGTAGAATCCGTGAAAACATTGAGTCCTGGAAGCTTTCCGCAAGGGCTGCGAAATTTGAACCGTTCCTGAGAAATTATTGGTATCAGGAATTGGGCCTTGGCGTATGTGGAAGTCTTGCGGAAGGCTTATCTTCGATGGGCGATATCCCCGTGGCAAAGAATGGCGAGGTGCGTTATGTGACAAATGAAATGAGTTCTCATTATGCGAAAAGTCTCACCGATACAACCAAAACTAAGACCCGCTATATTTGCGTTGCTGATGATAATGGTGGCACTTGGAAGATTGCGAGCAATATGGCGAAGGATACTGCTACATGGGGACATGAATATACTGAAGGTGATGTCAAAAATGGCAATTTGAATACGGATTTTGTATATGTGTATGATGGTCATAACTGGCGCCGTGGAACGACGCTAGATAGTCTGTTGCATAAGAATGGTGGGCTTGCCTGTGCACAGAAAAAGAATACGCAGTCGGGAAAAATCGCTGTATTGCACGATACGAGTTCGGTGAAGGTTAATGATGTTTATTATGTATGTTCAAAGAAAACGGCCACGTTGTCCGATACAGCTTATCGTTGGACCAAGGCTCCTGCCATCTATAACGATACGTATGAAGCTCGAAAAAATTGCAACGCACAAACGGATGGTGCTTTGATGAATGGGCGTATAGATGAAACCAACATTTATGTATGTGATTTCGTGGATTCCGATAAAGATAGTTCCTCCGGTTGGGAGCGTGCGTCCGCTTTGGAACAGCAGATTGGCGGATGTCGAGAACGTCTGCAGAATTCTATTGTGAGAGTGGATGCTATAACATATGGATGTCTTAATAACGTATGGACCGATATTACCGAATGGGACTGGAAATACGCTCTTGACCTAAGAATGAACCATGACTTGGTTTATGGCTCCATGACGGACGGGAGAGACCAGAAAACTTACAAAACCATAAAAATTGGCAATCAAGTTTGGATGGCGCAGAATCTAAACTACGCTGATACATTAAGTGAGCCTAGCTTGAAAAAAATGTCCTGGTGCCATCAAAACAATGGTGCGTACTGCGAAATCGGGGGACGGTACTACTCGTGGGCTGCGGCTATCGACTCCATACGAATTTTCAATGAAACAGGAAAAAAGTGCGGCTACAAGGCTAGTTCCTGTGAATTGCCCCAAAAAGTGCGCGGGGTATGTCCCGAAAATTGGCATCTTCCGTCTATGGCAGAATGGGATACCTTATTCTCGGCCACGGGTGACATGAATACGGCTGGTAGGATGTTGAAGTCCAAGTCAGGTTGGGGTAAGTATAATGGTGAATCTCGTAATGGTACGGATGACTTTGGCTTTTCGATAATTCCCATGGGGTACTGGAATCAGACATCTTCCTCTGTTGGTTCTACGGCATATTTCTGGAGTGCCGATGATGAGAGTTATTCGGGTGATGTTGGTTTTACACTTGGTGCATCTTTCGATTACTCCGAAAAAGCGGGCAAGTCAAGCATGGCAAAAAGGGTTGGCCTTTCTGTGCGGTGTATTAAAGATTCTGGCGTGTCCGAGTAGAAATCTGCCCCCGTCAAAAAAACATTTATTCCCATACAGTGAGGTGTTTTTTATGGGGCTTATGAATTTTTTTTTTCGGTGTTGTCGCGGGTTTGTTCCTGGCTGAAAATGCTGCCCCTGGCATGTATCTTTTCCGCTAGAAATTTAGCGCTGGGCGCTTCTCAGGCAGAATGCCATGATGGCAAAAGCCCCGGCGACGTTCATGCTCGCCTTGCGACCCGCCATAGGGATGGTCACTTTCATCGTCGCTTCGGCCATGAGTTCCGGGGCAATTCCCAGTTCTTCGTTTCCGAGAATGATGAGACCTTTTTCGGGCCATTTGACATCGTTGATGCTAGGAATGTCTTCGCCGGTTTCGAGAGCGATGATTTCGTAGCCGTTTTCCTTGTGCCATTTGACGCAATCGAAAGGGGATTCCCAGCGCTTGATGGGAATCCATTCCTGACAGCCACGGGCGGCGCTCTTGACTGTTACATGGTCGGGTCCGCAGCTGTAGCCGCTTAGATGGACTCCTTCGAGTCCGAAGCAGTCCGTGCTGCGGATAATGGAGCCGACGTTGAAAGCGCTGCGCAAATTGTGCACCAGCACGGCGAACTGTATCGACTTTTCGTTCGCGACTTCGCGGTCCCCCGGTTCCTGCTCCAGGTAAACGTCGCGTTCGAATCCGAGTCCCGCGCGGGTACGGAACGTCTTGTACAGGTCAATCATCTGCGCCTGGTTTTTTCCGGTAAGGCGCTCGTTTTCGGGGAGCTTCATCCATTCGGCGTATGTTTCGAACTCGCGTTTTGCGCGGGGCACATCGTCGCCCAGCTGCAAGATGATGACGCGCAAAAGTTCGGCCATGCGCTTTGCCTTAGAAGTGTCCTTGGTCGCTAGAAATTTCTTTTCGGAAAACATGCTCAAAAGATAGCTAATCGAAGCGGTTTTTACCCCCCTTTTTGTGTATGTTTCTGTGAGATTTTTCTATCTTTTATATAACATGCAGAACAACTTAAAGACACGCGTCCTCATCGTGAATGATGACGGGATTCAGAGCGGCTATATGCGCGTTCTGGCAGTCGCCCTTGCGCGTGTCGCGGACGTGTTCGTCTTTGCCCCCGAAGTGGAGCAGAGTGGCGTTTCGCAGGCCTTTACGGTCCGCCGCGGACTTTCGCTAAAGAAGGTGGATCTCTCCCAAGATGTGGAAGCCTATTCGCTGTCGGGAACCCCGGCTGATTGCGCCAAGTTTGCGCTCGGCCATTTTGCACTTCACGGGGTTACTACCGAGGGGGTAGGTCCGGGTCCGTTTGACGTGTGTTTTTCGGGTGTGAATGTGGGTGAAAATTCCGGCGTGTCGTCGCTCTATTCGGGGACGGTCGCAGGTGCCCGTGAAGCGGCCCTTTGGGGTGTGCCTGGTATAGCTCTTTCGCTCCGCGGCACAACCGCAAATATGCTTGAAACCGCGAAGGAGTTCGCCGTGAAGGTGGTCAAGGACCGCCTGTTCGAACGGATTCCCGTGGGTGTGTTCTGGAATGTGAATTTTCCAAAGGCTACCGCCGAGACCTTCAAGGGTTACAAGGCGACCAGGATGGCCCTTGGAATGTTTACAGACCACTATTCCCATGAAAATGAATTGTGGCAACTGGATGGCGATAAACTGTGGGATGAACAGCCCAAGGATAGCGACGACTATCTGTTGAATCAGGGCTATGCAACGATTACGCCCCACCGCATCGACCAGACCGACGAAGAAAGTTTAAATGAAATAAACGACATGCTGGTGGAAACACCGGTGGATAATTAGAGGAAAAAGAATGTCAGAAGAATTGGTACCAGGTTCGCAAATCAGGTCCTTGATCGAAAAGGACATGCAGGATTGCTACTTGCGCTATTCCATGAGCGTGATTGTTGCTCGTGCCTTGCCTGATGCGCGTGACGGTTTTAAGCCGGTGCACCGCCGCGTGATGTACAGTATGCATAAGCTCGGCGTGGTGCCGAACAAGCCGACGGTGAAGTCCGCCCGTATCGTAGGTGACGTGATCGGTAAGTACCACCCGCATGGCGACTTCGCCGTGTACGAAACCTTGGTGCGTATGGCGCAGGACTTCTCGCTGCGCTACCCGCTGGTGTTCGGTCAGGGTAACTTCGGTTCTATTGACGGTGACGGCGCTGCTGCTATGCGTTACACCGAAGCCAAAATGAACAACATGGGCGCACTCATGCTCGAGGACCTGGAAAAGGATACCGTCGACATGGGGCCGAACTTCGACGAGTCGTTGGAAGAACCGAAGGTGCTGCCTTCCGCTCTCCCGAACATGCTGGTGAACGGTACCACCGGTATCGCCGTGGGTATGGCGACCTCCATGGCTCCGCATAACCTCCGCGAAATTGCAAACGCCATTCATGCGGTGGCTGAAAATCCGGATATTTCTGGCGAAGATCTTTTGCAGTATGTGTCTGGTCCGGACTTCCCGACCGGTGGCGTGATTTGTGGCCGCGCGGGCATTCGCGATGCATACCTTACGGGTCATGGCCGCGTGCGCGTTCGCGCCCGTACCGAAATTGATGTCGATAGCCGAGGCAAACCGCGCATTGTCGTGAGCGAAATTCCGTACATGGTCAACAAGGCGGAACTCTGTAAGAAAATTGCAGAACTCGTGAAGGACAAGCGCGTCGACGGCATTACCGACATCCGCGACGAATCTAGCCGCGAAGGCATGCGCATCGTGATTGAAATGCGCAAAGATGTCGTTGCTGAAGTCGTTTTGAATAATTTGTTCAAAAATACGCAGCTGCAGACGACCTTCAGCATCTATAACCTCGCTCTCGTAAACAACCTGCCGAAGCTCCTCACGCTCAAGGAACTCATCCAGGTTTACGTGGATCACCGCCTTGAAGTGATTACGCGTTCTACGCAGTTTGACTTGAAAAAGGCTGAAGCTCGTCTCCACATTATCGAAGGCCTGCGTATTGCAACGCAGAACATCGACGAAGTAGTGCAGATTATCAAGTCGAGCCCCACGACCGAAGCCGCGAAGATGTCTTTGCAGAACCGCTTTAACCTCGACGACATTCAGTCGCAGGCTATCGTGGACATGCGTCTTTCCCAGCTCACGGGACTCAATTTGGAAAAGTTGGAAAACGAATACAACGAACTCGTTGCAACTGTTGCCGACTTGAAGGACATTCTCGCCAAGCGCGAACGCCGCGTGAAGATTATGCTCGACCGCCTCGATGCCATCGTGGACAAGTGTGGCGATGACCGCCGTACTTCTATCGAAGACGCTGTCGACGACTACGATTACGAAGACCTGATTGCCGAAGAAGAACAGGTGATTACGCTCAGCCGCGAAGGCTACATCAAGCGCCTGCCCATCGATACCTTCAAGGCCCAGACCCGCGGTGGTAAGGGCGTGGTCGGTACCGGCCTCAAGGACGACGATGATGTAGACCAGATCTTTACAGCAAGCACCCATAGCTACCTGCTGGTGTTCACCAACAAGGGTCGTGCCTACTGGACCAAGGTCTACCGCCTGCCCGAAGGAAACCGCAGCAGCAAGGGGCGCCCCATTATCAACTTTATCGGTCTCACCGAAGGCGAAAAGGTGCAGGCCATTGTGCCGGTGCGCAAGTTCGGTGGATGCTTCTGCCTGGTGTTCGCCACCAAGAAGGGTATCGTCAACAAGATGGATCTCACTCTCTTCAGCCGTCCCCGTAAGGCAGGCGTCAACGCCATTAGCCTGGACGAAGACGATGAATTGGTCAAGGTCCAGTTGGTGGGTATGTCCGCAGAAGAATTCAACGCTTCTCAGGATGGCGACGAAAACGAAGAATCCGCAGAAGCACAGGCTGCTGCACAGAACGCAGAAGCTGCAGACGCCTCCGCAGACTCCGATGACGCCGACGAAAATGCTGACCAGCCCATTGCCAAGGACCTCTTGATGATCGCCACCAAGAACGGTCAGGCTGTCACATTCCCCATTAGCTGCATGCGTAGCATGGGTCGTGGCACTCACGGCGTGAAGGGCATTACCTTGGCCGAAGGTGACGAAGTCATCTCCCTCATCTGGCTCAAGGAAGGCAACAAGATCGTGACCATTACCGAAAACGGCTTTGGTAAGCGTTCTCTGCCGGGTTCCTACCGTGTGACTAAGCGTGGCAGCAAGGGTGTCCGTAACCTCAGCGCCGATGGTATGGAAAAGACCGGTCCGGCAGTATTCGTGGAAAGCGTTGCTGACGACTACGACTTGATCATCACCAGTAAGGAAGGCCAGGTTATCCGTATCGAAGCTGATTCCATCCGCTTGACCAACCGTAGCGCAATCGGCGTGAAGTGCATCCGCCTGAATGATGGTGACACCGTTCAGGATGCCACCGCACTCCCGAGCGTCGAAGATATCGAACAGGATAGTGCCGAAGCGAAGGAAACCTTTGACAAGGTCGAAGGCGTGGAAGTCGACGACGATTCTGTCGAAAAGATCGAAGACAAGCCGGAACAGCAGATCGGTGTGCCGGCAAACGACGAAGAATAACACTGTGCGGGGGCCTCGAATGGGGCCGATGCAATCCGTTATATAAATAACGCTCCTCTCATGTTTGAGAGGGGCTTTTCTGTATCAAAAACAGGCTTTTTTACTCAAAAATCGCCGTTTTCCCTTTTTTTTTCTGTTGTAAAAGGTTACAACGGAATTTATCCAGTAGAACTTGATTGCCTATGTAGAATAGTATAAATTAGAAGGGAGTACAAATAACCCCCTGAGAGGAAAAGTATGAGTATCAAAAAAGTTTTAACAACAGCCTTTGCCGTGGCCGCAATTTCGTCATCCATTTCTTGGGGGCAGACCACCTATAACTGCTCTAATGGTACATCCCAGAAAATGGGTAGCGAGGGTGGCTATGATTACGAACTTTGGAGCCAGAATGGAGCCGGTAACGCAACTATGAAGCTTAACCCAAGCACCGAAAATGGTGGTGCTTTCTCCGTTGAATGGAGTGGTACTATCAACATGTTGGCCCGTTCCGGAAAGCGCTGGGGGTCTAACTCCACTGTTACCGTACAGAATGTGGGTAATATTACCGCCGAATTTGACGTGGAATGGAGTTCCAACGACAACGTGAAGTATGTCAGTGTCTATGGCTGGGGCTATTACGACAAGGCTGACATTCCCAGTGGTTTCAGCGATGAAATTGAATACTACATTGTCCAGGATCGCGGAAGCTACAATCCTACTTCGGGCGGAGAAAAGCATGGTTCTGCAACTATCGATGGTATTGAATACGAGTTCTATACTACCAACCGTGTTCAGCAACCTTCTCTTTCGGGTACCAGCACCTTTAAGCAGTATTGGTCCATCCCGAAGAATACGAGCCAGCATCGTACCAAGGGTACCATTTCTATTTCCAAGCACTTCAGCGAATGGGCTAAAGCGGGTATGAAGATGGGTAGACTGTATGAAGTTGCTTCCATGAAAATTGAATCCTACACCGGACAAGGTGGCAATGCACAAGGTCATGCTACCGTTAAGAAGAACATTCTGAAAATCGGTGGCAGTGCCGATGAACTTGGCCTCAATGTAACTGCATCTCCGGCTGCTGCAGGTACGGTGACAAAGAGCCCCAGCGCTAACTATTATGCTCCCAAGACTGCTGTACAGCTCACCGCCAAAGCCAACGAAGGCTGGAAGTTTGTGGGTTGGGAAGGTGATGCTACCGGCTCTACCGAAACCATTTCTGTAACCATGGACAAGGAAAAGTCTGTGGTCGCTAAGTTTGAATTGGTTGGCGAAACCACAGTGAACCTTCTTAAGGATGGTGATTTCCCGAGCAGCAACGTGATTTCTACAAGCCAAGATGCATCTTGGTTCCTGGGTCAGGGTACAAACTGGGGTAACTCTGCTGCAAAGACTTCTGTTTCTGGTGGCACGGCTACGGTTGACGTTACCACTATTGGTGCAGAAACTTACCAGCCGCAGCTTGTTCAGTACAATCTGGCTCTTGATAAGGGCATGAAGTACAAGTTGACCTTTAAGGCTAGCGCTGATGTTGACCGCAAGATTGAAGTTAATTTCCAACAATCCGTAGACCCCTGGGGTGCATACGCCACTAAGGAATTTGACATCACCACTACGGAAAAGGAATACACATTTGTCTTTGCTATGGAAGAAGATACTGATGAAGCCGCTCAGTTTGCCTTCAATTTGGGACAAGCTACAGGTACGGTCAAGATTAGTGACGTCAAGCTGGTCTTCACCACTGGTAGCGAAGGTGGTGAACCCCAGGCAATCGCATCGACGCTGCGCTTGAACGCCGCTGGCAAGACTCTCCAGGTGTTCGACATGCAGGGCCGTAACCTCGGCAAGGTCGATATCGCAAACGGTGCGTCCATTGCTGAAGCTCTCTTTGCCAAGTTCCAGAAGGTTGGAATCTACATGGTCAAGCAGGGTAGTAAGTTCCAGACGGTGCGCGTAACCCGCTAAGAATTTGTCTAATCCTAAAGCACTCCTATATAAAGGATGACAAGAGAACGCCCTGCCACACGGGGCGTTTTTTTTGTATCTTTCCCCGTGAGGTTTTACTATGAAATTCTTTGTGACAGGTGTGGGTGGCCAGCTGGGCCACGACGTAATGAATGAACTTGCAAAGCGTGGCCATACGGGCGTCGGCTCCGACATGGCTCCTGCCTACAGCGGTGTGGCTGACGGTTCTGCTGTGACCACGATGCCTTACGTGCAGCTCGACATTACGGACTCTGTCGCAGTCGATAAGGCTCTTTCTGAAATCAAGCCCGACGCCGTGATTCACTGCGCTGCATGGACCGCCGTTGACATGGCCGAAGATGATGCGAACGTGGCGAAGGTCCGCGCAGTAAATGCCGGCGGTACGCAGAACATTGCCGATGCCTGCAAGCGTCTCGGTTGCAAGATGACCTACATCAGCACCGACTACGTGTTCAACGGTCAGGGAACGGAACCTTGGCAGCCCGACTGCAAGGATTACAAGCCGCTCAATGTTTACGGCCAGACCAAGCTCGAAGGCGAACTCGCTGTCGCTAATACGCTTGAAAAGTATTTCATTGTGCGCATTGCCTGGGTGTTCGGCTTGAATGGCAAGAATTTCATCAAGACCATGCTGAACGTGGGCAAGACCCACGATACCGTGCGCGTGGTGAACGACCAGATCGGTACGCCCACGTATACGCTGGACCTTTCGCGCCTGCTCATCGACATGAACGAAACCGAAAAGTACGGTTACTACCATGCCACGAATGAAGGCGGATACATCAGCTGGTACGACTTCACTTGTGAAATCTACAAGCAGGCTGGCATGGCGACGAAGGTGGTTCCGGTGACTACCGCTGAATATGGTCTTAGCAAGGCGGCGCGCCCGTTCAACAGCAGGCTCGACAAGAGCAAGCTTGTGGAAAACGGATTCAAGCCCCTTCCGACTTGGCAGGATGCCTTGGCTCGTTACCTCAAGGAAATTGGAGCCTAGCGATGGAAGAAAAGCAGACTTACCGCGAAGTCATGCCGGGGGAGCTCCCGTGCGAAGTGCCGGAATGCGACGGTGTGATGGTCGTTGATCCCGATAACAGCTACAAGCTGACCTGCGACAAGTGCGGTCATATCAAGGAATAGCCGTCGCGTATGCAGTGCAAATGCTCTGTTTGCAACAAGGAATTTAACGACAAGGTCGGGATGGCTCCGTTGGAAAGCAACCTTGCCATCCGCGTCCGCAACAAGGTCGGAAATATTTGCCCGGATTGCCGTGCAGAAACATGCAAAACCAAGCGCGGTCGCTGGCGCATGTTTTTTTATGACCTGAAAATCGGGCTGCTTTGCCTGTTGCTGCTGTTGCCCATATTCCTGCTCTTCGCGGGAATTATTGTCGTGCTCGCGCTTTATGTACTGTAAAGCTTGAGTTCGTTTGGCTAGAGCCCGCCAACTGCGACGATAACGCCTGCGAATACGAGACTCACCATCGTCATCAATTTAATCAAGATGTTCAGCGAGGGGCCTGCGGTGTCCTTGAACGGGTCGCCTACGGTATCGCCGACAACGCCCGCCTTGTGGCAGTCGGAACCCTTTCCGCCGAAGTTGCCTTTTTCGATATATTTCTTGGCGTTATCCCAGGCGCCGCCTGCGTTGTTGAGCATGCAGGCGAGCGAGAATCCGCAAGCGAGCCCACCGGCGAGTAGGCCGAATACGCCTGCGATTCCCATGAACAAGCCTACGATAACCGGAACAATGACAGCGAGGAGCGACGGTAGGAGCATTTCGCGCTGCGCTCCGTGAGTCGAAATTTCGACGCATTTGGCGTAGTCCGGCTTGCCCGTTCCTTCCATGATGCCGGGAATTTCCTTGAACTGGCGGCGGACTTCCTTGACCATGGAAGAGGCTGCGCGGCCGACCGCCTTGATGGTCATGGCGCAGAAGACAAATGCCATCATGCAGCCGATAAAGAGGCCGCCAAGAAGCATGGGGTTCATCAGGTTCAGGTTGAATGCGTTCATGAAATCGCCGAACGAAGCGTCTGCGATAGAAAGTGCTGCGAGAGAACCATCGTTTGCGATAGCCTTGATGCCGCCTTCTAGAATTTGCCAATGCGAATTGTTTGTAGCTGCTCCAGAGGCGAGAGCCGTAGAGCTGCTGAAAAAGGTGATGCCACCGAATTCGAATGCGCCGTCGTGGGCGAATTTGCCGAGCCAGAGCTTGATTTCTTCGACATAGGAGGCAAGTAGTGCCATGGCGGTAAGGGCAGCAGACCCGATGGCGAAACCCTTGCCTGTCGCGGCGGTCGTATTGCCGAGCATGTCGAGTTCATCGGTGCGTTCGCGGACTTTCTTGGGGAGTTCTGCCATTTCGGCGTTACCGCCCGCGTTGTCGGCAATGGGCCCGAAGGCGTCTGTCGAAAGCGTGATGCCGAGAGTCGAAAGCATGCCGACGGCAGCGAAGCCGACACCGTAAAGGCCCTGCGAAATGTTACTGAAACCGCCCGCAAAGCCGAAGGAGGCGAGAATGCCGAGAACGATAGTGATCACCGGGAGGGCGGTGGAGTACATGCCGACCGAGATGCCTTCGATGATGGTCGTGGCGGGGCCCATCTGCGTGCGCGAAGCGATAGCGCGGGTGGGCTTGTAGGCGTCGGAGGTGTAGAATTCGGTAAACTGCCCTATGATGACGCCTGCGGCAAGGCCCGCGACGACAGACCCGAAAATGCCCCACGAAATAAGACCCAATTTGACAAAGACAAGGAGCGCCAAGAGAATGAGAATCGAAGATCCGAGCGTTCCGACGAGGAGGGAATGCAAGAGTGATTTGGTATCGGCGTCGTCTCTGGTGCGCACCATGAAAATGCCGATAATTGAAAGGACAATGCCTATTGCCGCCACAAGCATCGGGGCGATGACATGGTGCATGCTCATGCCAGGGAGGGCCGCGCCGAGGGCCGCTGTTGCCAAGATGGAACCGCAGTAAGATTCGTAGAGGTCTGCGCCCATGCCCGCAACGTCTCCGACGTTATCGCCGACGTTGTCGGCGATGGTGGCGGGGTTACGCGGATCGTCTTCGGGGATTCCCGCTTCGACTTTACCCACCAAGTCTGCGCCGACATCGGCCGCCTTCGTGTAGATACCCCCGCCAACGCGGGCAAAGAGCGCCTGCAGCGAGGCGCCCATGCCAAAGGTCAGCATGGTGGTTGTCACTTCGGCCATCTTGGCGTGTCCGAAAGCCGGATTCGTAATCAAACCGTCCGAAAATTCCATCGAAATCTTGCTTGCCAGGGTGGCTCCCATGCCGAAAATATTATGGTCGTAAATGAAGTTCAGAAGGTAGAACCAGATGGAAATATCTAGCAGGCCGAAACCGACGACAATGAGGCCCATGACCGCGCCGGAACGGAATGCCGTGACAAGCCCCTGGTTCAGGCTCTTGCTTGCGCCGGCGGCCGTTCTGGAGCTTGCCTGCGTTGCCGTTTTCATGCCTAAGAATCCGCAGAGCCCGCTAAAGAAACCGCCGGTGAGGAATGCGACCGGAACGAAGGGGTTCTGGATTCCGAGAAACGCTAGAATCACGAAAATGAGGAACAGAATGGCGAATACGACTGAGACGGTTCTGTATTGGCGTTTGAGGTAAGCGAGTGCCCCTTCGCGGACATAACTCGCAATCTCTATCATGCGCGGCGTTCCTTCGTCCATTTTCATCATGGATTTGAAAAACAATAATGCCGCTACAAGGGCAAGAATTGACGCTGCCGGAACAGTGTACCAAAAACCAGGAATGCTGAATGTTTCCATAAAAGACTCCTTTGATACCGTTTTTGGGGCGGATTTCTATCTAAATCTATACTGAAAATACCGGAATAGGAAAAAATAAAATGCTAAAATTATGCTATGGAATTCATTAAACTCGCTCAAAATCGTTACAGCTGCCGCAAATTTAGCGACAAGGCTGTGGAATCTGAAAAACTCTCCCTCGTGCTCGAAGCCGGACGCCTTTCTCCGACGGCCGTGAATGGTCAACCGGTGACGGTGAAGGTGCTTAAGTCGGAGGCTGCGCTTGCCAAACTCCGCGGCATTACCCGCATGGCTTACAACGCCCCCGTGGTGCTCATGGTTTGCTACGACAAAGATAAGTGCTATTCTCCTGTGACTTACCACGATGATTTTGTGAGTGGCGACATGGATTCGAGCATCGTGACGACTTCGATGATGATGCAGGCGACTGACCTTGGCCTTGCTACTTTGTGGGCCCGCGGCTTCAACGCCTCTGAAATCGAGCGTGCCTTCGACTTCCCGGCAAACCTCAAGCTGGCGTGTTTCTTGGATGTAGGCTATGCCGACCCCGAAGAAGGAGGCCCCTCTCCCAGGCACCCCGTGCGCAAGCCCATGAGCGAATTCGCCGAAGAAATTTAAAAGGAAGGCGGTCAATGACCGCCTTTTGTATGAATTAGAATTTGTTTAGAATGCTTCGTTGATTGTTACGCCGCCGTTCAAATAGCGGTGTACAAGCGTTTTTATCAACGTCTGGTAATTTGTTCCGAGACGGGCGGCTTTCGCTTTCATGCCTTCGATATCTGCATCGTTCATGCGGATCGTAATATTGTGTGCGTTTCCTTTGATTGATGCTTTGATTGTCTCCAGTTCTTCTTTCGGGACTGGTTTTGTGTCGCCGCGTTCAATCGCATCCATCAGCGAACGTTCTTCGTCATCCATTGGTTCATACATTGAATCTGAGATTTCCATTTTCATACCTCCGCTGATATACTCTGCTCGGAAAAGCCGTCTTAAGAAAGATTGTTCCGTCCTCTTCAACAACAAATGGAACGCAATGAGCGTATCCGTTCACCAACACCACGAACATTTTCTGTCCTGGATGTCCTTCTTGGTTTGCGACTTCTTGAACATCGAATCGTTTCGCAATAATCTCTTGGCGAACATCTTCCATGTTGACACCATGTTTTTGCAAAACTCTTAGAGCCTTTTCCTCGTCAAACCGTACATTTGTATCTATAATATACATATATATCATTCTAAAGTCAATAACCTCAATTGCAATATATGCATAAATTTTTTGCGAAAAAGCCTGTCGCGGGCGAATAGAGACCGTCCCTATTCATATATATACACGCTAGTTTAGGGCTTTTGTGGGCATTTCCCGGCGTAAAAAGATATTTGCTTTGCTATATTTCGCAAAAAAAATTTCGACGAGTTCAAAGTATGAATGTTTGGAATAAGCTTGTTGCATTGCAGGTTGCTTTAAATCTGCTTATTCTTGTTAGTTGTAGCAAGGATGGTTCTTCTACAGAGGGCATGCAATGTTTTAAGGAACGTTATATAAATTATCAGGTTTATACAACTAATAATGCAGATGATAAGATAGAAGATGCCTCGTCTGTACGTACCTACAATAATATGCCTTTTTCTGCTGAGAATATAAATGCTTCGATTCCGTATATTGCAGATGAATGGTTGATTAGAAAAATTGAAGAAGGGGATAACCCTTTTTACACTCATTGTGAATATTTCAATGTCTACTACAACTGCATATCGGTTGATGATACGTTTTATGTAGAAAAGTGTGTGGATAGTCTTTAAATAAGAACGGGCGGCCGGAAGGTCGCCTCATTTTATTTCCAATGCATCTCTTTTTTTAGTTTTTAAACCTTTGGCGTGCGTGAATTCTTTCCCCATAAGACTTAAAACTGTCATTTTTACTATATGGCACTCCTTCGGAGTGCATATAGTATGGCTCGGCCATGCCAAAAACATAATGTTTTTGTCGCGGCTCTCGCCTTTTGCTATATTTGGTACGGAAAATTTTAAAAAGGAATAAAAATGCGTTCTTTTAAATTTGTTTCTCGTGGTATCTTGACGGTCGCTCTGGCCGCTGGTATCGCTTCTGCTCAGTTGTTGAACTCCAAGAGCCTGGACGTAATCCGCGTCGAAAAGACGGGCATTTCTGCCGGCAAGATTGATAGCCTCGCCAAGATGCTCGGCGAACAGCAGCTCCGTGGTAAGAAAATTGACGACCAGACCATGACCCAGCTTCGTTATGCGGTGATTGACAACCTGGTGGGTCAGGAACTCATCAAGCTCGAAGCCAAGAAGATGGGTATCAAGGTCTCTAAGGGCAAGGTCGACAGTTTGACCAACCTCTTCAAGTCTCAGTTCCCAAGTGAAGACGCCTTCCAGAAGGAACTCAAGAAGTCCAATACCACTATGGCTCAGTTCCGCGAAAAGATCGAAGACCAGCTGAAGAGCGAAGCCATTCTCGAACAGAAGGTTCCGTATCCGAAGGATCCGACCGAAAAGCAGAAGGAAGCTTTCTGGGAACTCAACAAGAATAAGGCTCAGATTAACGATTCCATTAGCGGCGCCCGCATCGTGATTAGCACCAAGGGCAAGTCCAAGCAGGAAATCGAAGATGCCAAGGATATGCTGAAGGGCCTCGCCGCACAGGTGCGTTCCAAGAAGGCTACTTTCGCTCAGCTCGCCGCCATGTATAGCGACGACCAGACCGCCAAGAAGACTGGTGGCGTGATGACCAAGTTCGTGGCAAAGACCAAGGGCGATGCTTTTGTGAAGGCTGTGAACAAGATCAAGGTGGGCGAAATGACCGAACCTTACACCGATAAGGACGGTATCGCCATCTTCATGCTGACCGAACGTAACGACGGTAAGTATGAAAGCTACAAACACCAGATTGACTACATCCTGCGTGTGCAAGCTGAACAGGATCGTCAGGCTCAGCTCAAGGCTTACCTCGATGGTCTCGGAAAGGTCTACAAGGTGCAGTACCTCGATCCGAAGTACACTCCTCCTCAGGCAATCGGCGGCAAGTAATGGCTTTTCAGACGACTCACACTGGGCTGATCGATTTGCGTGCGCGCATCGACAAGCTCTGGGGGTATCTTTGACTTAGAGGCTAAGACCGAAGAACTCTATGTCTTGGAAAAGGACTCCGCCGACCCGAACCTGTGGAATGACCAGGACAAGGCGCAGTCCATGATGAAGAAAATCGGCAACTTGCGAGCCCTGCTGGACTCGTGGAAAGAAGTCTCGCAGACATGCGATGACCTCGCCGAGCTTTACGAAATGAGCAAGGCGGAAGAATCCGCCGACCTGACCTCTTCGATTGAATCGGATGTGGCCGCCCTTAAGGCGCGCATCGAAGAGATGGAATTCAAGAAGATGCTGAACGGCCCCGATGATGCCTGCAGCTGCCTGATGTCGATTCATCCGGGCGCAGGTGGCACCGAGTCGCAGGACTGGGCGCTCATGCTCTTCCGCATGTACACGCATTTCTTTGAACGCGAAAACATGGACTTTAAGGTGGTCGACTTCCAGGAAGCGGAGGACGCTGGCCTTAAGAGTGCGACCATCGAAGTCACTTGCGAAAACGCTTACGGCCTGCTCCGTTCGGAAATCGGCGTGCACCGTCTGGTGCGCATCAGCCCCTTCGACGCAAACGCCCGCCGCCACACGAGCTTTACCGCCGTGTACCTGTACCCCGAACACGAAGACGTGGAATTTGACCTGGACATGGCCGACGTTCGCGTGGACACTTACCGCAGTAGCGGTGCCGGTGGCCAGTACATCAACAAGACGGACTCCGCCGTGCGTATGACGCACTTGCCGACGGGCATTATGGCGAGCTGCCAGACCGAACGCAGCCAGATCCAGAACCGCGAAACCTGCTACAAGATGCTCAAGACCATGGTCGCTGAACACTACCGTTTGGAAGAAGAAGCCAAACGCGATGCTCGCATGGCCGAAAAGAAAAAGGTCGAATGGGGTAGCCAGATTCGTAGCTACGTGCTGCAGCCTTACCAGCTGGTCAAGGACCTGCGCACCGGAGTGGAAACGTCGGATACCGCGGGCGTGCTCGACGGCAAGATCAAGCCGTTCATCAATGCGTATCTGCTGAGCACCAGCGAAGGACAGAAGTAGTTTGCCGTTGGCTGTAGAAAGTTAGAAGTGGCGGGCAAAAGTCCGCCACTTTTTTTACTTTAAGTTGTACTTTTCTTTGATGCTGATACGCTCTTCTTCGGAGAGGCTCTTCAGGTACGAACGCCAGCCGGGGCAGAAGTTGATGTGGAACCGCCAGAAGCGCCCGATAAGCGATTTGGGATTCTTGTCATACTGGGCGCGGAATTTGCAATTTGCACAGGCCATAGCGTAGCTCCTTTTTTATAAACATAAAAAATCCCTCGCAAAAGCGCGAGGGATTAAAACTTAGACGAAGTCTAAATTACTTCACTTTAATAGCGCCGCGTTCCAGCTTAATCGTGAAGTTCGTAACGTCGCAAACTTCGCTCGGACCCCAGTACTGGATCGGACCCGGGTAGGTGTAGGATTCAGTCTTGGCCCAGACTTCGCGGTTCTTGGCGAAGAACTTGAACGGAGCACCGTCGAGTTCAACGAGAGCCTTCTGGATCACCGGCTTGTCGGCACCGTGACGACGTTCGATGTTCATCATCATGGTGATAGGAATGCCACCGGCAGTCCACTTTTCGATACCCTTGGTCAGATCACGCACAGAGCTCATGTAGCCGTTCATCTTGTTGAAGGCGAGCACAGAAGCGGTGAAGCCCAGGCTGTAGCAGTAGTCGGCGTCGAAGTTCGACGGAGCGGCGCAACGGCCTTCGTAACCGAAGAAGTGGTTGAGGGCGGAGAACTTGCCCTTGAAGGACTTGCGGCTCTTGAGTTCCTTCTTCACCATTTCGATGACGAGCTTTTCGGTTTCGATGAGGGAAACCTGCACGTTGCCGTGGCTGTCGCGGTCGAGCATCAGCTGGCCCTGAGTGGTGGAGGGGAGGCTCTTGAGGACTTCGGCAGAAGCCTTGGAAATCCAGTTGCAGAGCTTTTCAACCTTGGCGGCGGTGTCGAGGCCATCGACTTCCTTTTCGTGGTGGGCGAGGGCTTCAGAGAGTTCGGAAATGAGCACGCCAACATCCGGGATGAATTCGAGGAGGCCTTCCGGAATCAGGCAGACGCCGAAGTTCTTGCCGTCGGCAGCACGGGCAGCGACGATGTCTGCAACGTACTTGATGACCTGCTTGAGCTTCATCTTCTTGGCCTTGACTTCTTCAGAGATCAAGCAGATGTTCGGATGGGTCTGGAGAGCAGCTTCGAGAGCGATGTGAGAAGCGCTACGGCCCATGAGCTTGATGAAGTGCCAGTACTTCTGAGCGGAGTTGGCATCGCGCATGATGTTGCCGATGAGTTCGGAATAGGTCTTCACGGCGGTGTCGAAACCGAAGGAGGTTTCGATGTATTCGTTCTTGAGGTCGCCGTCGATGGTCTTCGGGCAGCCGCAAACCACGCAGCTAGCGCCGTTGGCCTGGAAGTATTCACCGAGAACAGCAGCGTTCGTGTTGGAGTCGTCACCACCGATAATCACGATGGCGTCGAGCTTCTGAGCCTTGGCAACAGCCATGCACTTCTTGAACTGTTCTTCGGTTTCGAGCTTGGTACGGCCGGATTGGATGATGTCGAATCCACCAGTGTTGCGGTAGGAGTCCATGATCTTTTCGTTGATTACGATGAACTTGCCGTTTTCGAGGCCAGACGGACCGCCGAGGAAGCCGAGGAGCTTGGAATTCTTGCTGATGCTCTTGATACCGTCGAAGATACCCGCGATCACGTTGTGTCCACCAGGAGCTTGGCCACCGGAGAGCACCACGCCCACGTTGAGGGCCTTACCGGCAGCAGCCTTGGTAGCCTTCTTCATGGAAATGTACGGTGCACCGTAGGTGTTCGGGAACAGAGCCTTGATCTTGGCCTGGTCGCGGACGGATTCGGTAGCCTTACCCTTGTTGAGAGAGACCTTGAGAGCGCCGTCGCGGAGAGCGGCGGGGAGTTTCGGCTGGTAGGCCTTGCGGGCCTTGCCGAGGACGGACAGATTGTCAGCCATTGTTTCTTCCTTTTATGTTTGCCCTTGTATACGGGCCGGGTTAAAAAAATCATCGCAAATATAGCAATTCTATTTATTTTACAGAATATTCTAAATTGGAATACCGCGAAAATGTGTTTTTCGTCATATTGTAAATAAAAAATATAAAATTGGTGGGAACGAGGTAGAACGAGAATGAAATAGGTCGAAAATGAATTCTATTAGGAACTTGTTTACGAATTTCAGGTTACGCAAGCGCTTGCTTGCGCTTTCTGATGCGTTTATCGTTGTCGTTGCCGGTCTGTTAGCTAATTTCCCTATTCCTGCTTATGCGGATCGCATAGGTCGCCCCGACTTGTTCGCCTTTTTGTCTACATGTGTAGTCTGCTGCTTTGCGAGCCTTCTGTTCTTTGGGGCCTACAACAAGCTCTGGCGCTACTTTGACCGCAAAGATTATTGGGGCTGCATCAAGGGCGTGGTCGTGGGCTATGTCTTGGCAGATGTCCTGTACTATATCTTTACCCATACCGTGTATTGCCGCTTTTCGGCGTTGACCTGCGCCCTGACCGTTGGCGGTATATGTGCCTTTAGATACCTGATCAAGGACGCCTTCGTGGTTCTTGTCGATACGGGCCGCAAAGATGCCGCGTTCAAGCGTACCATGATTATCGGGGCGGGCCGAGCAAGCAAGCTGCTCCTGACCGAAATCGCCAATCGTGGGCTGGGCTCTTCCAAAGAGGGTAACGGCTCTTCGTCGCGTAACAAGATATTGCCCGTTTGCGTGATTGACGATGACCACAGCAAGATTGGCCGCATGTTCTGCGGCGTTTTGGTGGCGGGTGGCACCAGCGAAATCGAAAAGATTGCAAAGGCCGAGGCCGTGGAGCAGATCATATTTGCCATTCCGAGCTGCCCGCCCAAGGACCGTAGCGTCATTCTGAACATCTGCAATAAGACGGGACTCCCCGTGAAGGTGCTTCCGTTCATCGGCTCTGCCCTCGGCGATTCATTGTACGCTGAGCAGGGCGTGAGCTTTGCGAGCATCATTCGCGACATCAAGGTCGAAGACCTTCTGGGGCGTGAACCCGTTACCTTCGACAACAAGGACATCCGCGGGTTCATCGAAGGGAAGGTTTGCCTGGTGACAGGTGGCGGCGGCTCTATTGGCTCGGAACTGGTGCGCCAGATTGCAAAGTACGACCCCAAGCAGCTGATTATTGTCGACATCTACGAAAACAATGCCTATGAAATCCAGCAAGAAATGGTGATGGAATACGGCAATTCGCTGAACCTGGTGACGCTCATTGCAAGCGTGCGCGACTACCAGCGCATGAACGCTATCTTCAAAAAATACAAGCCCGACGTGGTGTTCCATGCGGCGGCCCATAAGCATGTGCCCCTGATGGAAGGCAGTCCCATGGAGGCTATCAAGAACAATGTGGCGGGCACCTTCAATGTCGCGTTCCTTTCGCTGTTCAACAAGGTGAAAAAGTTCGTGATGATCTCTACCGACAAGGCGGTGAACCCGACGAACGTGATGGGCGCCTCCAAGCGCTGCTGCGAAATGATTGTGCAGTACCTGGCGCAACAGAAGGCGAGCACCACCGAATTTGTCTGTACCCGCTTCGGGAACGTGCTCGGCAGCAATGGGAGCGTTATTCCTTTGTTCAAAAAGCAGATTGAGCAGGGCAAGCCTGTGACGGTGACGCACCCCGACATTATCCGCTACTTTATGACCATTCCCGAGGCGGTGAGCCTGGTGATGGAGGCGGCAAGCATCGCCCACGGCGGCGAAATTTTTGTGCTCGACATGGGGCAGCCGGTAAAAATTGTGACCCTTGCCGAAAACCTGATCCGTATGTACGGAAAAGTCCCCTACAAGGATGTCGAAATCAAGTTCACGGGACTCCGCCCCGGCGAAAAAATCCGAGAAGAGCTCCTGATGAACGAAGAAGGGCTCGAAAAGACCCGCAATAAGCTGATTTTCATTGGAAAGCAGCTCGAAATCGACACCGACCGCTTTATCAAGCAGCTCTGGAAGCTGAAAACGAGCGCCCAGAAGAATGACGAAGCCTTGGCGGTGCAGGCCCTGCACGAAATTGTACCCACTTTCACTACGCCTGAACAATACAACGGAGCCAATATTTCTAAATTTGGCTAGGTTTTTTTTTAGGTGAAATATTATGAAAATGCGTTTTTTTTCTGTTCTAGTACTGGGGGTGGCAATAGCGTCTTTTGCCCAGACCGGGTTGATGGGTGGCTCGGATGGTATTCACCAGATTAATACCAGGACTCTGGGGAAGGCGCAAGTTATCGTCGGTACGGGCGGAAACATTACGCTTGACCCGTGGGCGCTTTCACGTGGCGGCGTTTTTTATGACGATGGCGAGAGGAAGCACCTGCAACATCTGAAAATTTCGGCGACGGGTAACTTCTTTGGCGCAATAGGCGTTTCGGAATATGTAGACATCGGTGCCGCGCTGAACATTAACTACGACAGGTCCTATGCCGACGGTTACTGGGAGGCTACCGGTAACATCCGCCAGGGTGACTTGGACTTGTGGACCAAGGTCCGCGCTCCCTTTATAAAAGATTCCAGCATTTTCAATTTGGCGGGTCAGTTTGAACTGTACCTGCCCGTAGGTGTGCGTTCCATAGGCATGCGCCCGCGCCATGCGTGGTATATCCGTGGCAGGGGAGAGACTCATCCGTATACGGCGAACGAAGTGGTCCTTGGTGCGACCGCTATTACGACCGTTGATCTTGCGCGCGTGAATGTTCCCTTAAGGTGGAATGCGAACCTTGGGTTCATTTACGCGAGGGATGGTGCGAACACGCTCGTGTATGGCACAGGTATTGACTGGGATGTGTTCACCTGGGCGACCCCCTTTGTGGAATTTAGCGGAGAATTTCGTGTCGAAGACAACGGAATTCCCATCGACATCATGGAAGACCCGATGCTCCTGACTCCGGGTCTGAGACTCCACTTGCCGTGGCATTTGGAACTGGCGGGCGGTATCGACTTCTCGGTGCGTATGCTCAGAAACCGTTATAACCTCGACAAGGAAATGAAGAACACGAACCTTTATACGGTCGGCTATACCGACCAGAAGGGGTATCGTAAGACTTACGGCTATACGCCCACGGTGACGTACGCCTTGACAGGTCTTTTGACCTGGTCTTTCGGCATTGCGCAGAAGGCTCCGGAACGGGTTTGCCCGGCGGGACTCCCTGCCCCCGATACGCTTGTGAAGGTGGACACCCTGTTCAGGGTCGATACGGTTGTGGTGTCCGATACGGTCAAGGACGCCGATGCTGATGGCGTCATCGATTCGCTCGACATGTGCCCGGGTACCCAGGCCGGTGTAGAAGTGGATTCCGTGGGTTGCGCTAGGGACTTCGACAAGGACGGCGTGGTCGATTTGATGGACAAGTGCCCGAATACGCCTGCCGATGTTGCGGTTGGCCGCGACGGTTGCCCGCTCGACTTTGACGGCGATGGCGTTCCGGATTATCAGGACATGTGCCCCAACACTCGCCCGGGAACCGGTGTGGACACGCTCGGCTGCGACATGGACGAAGACAAGGACGGCGTGTCCGACAACCGCGACCAGTGCCCGCTGACACCGGCTGGAGCCCCGGTCGATACCACGGGCTGCCCCATGGACAGCGACAAGGACTCTGTGCCGGATTACCAGGACAAGTGCCCCAATTCGCTCCGTGGTGTTAAGGTGGACAAGGTCGGCTGCCCGGTCAACAAGAAGGAAGACCTGGACAAGCTCAAGAAGGGGATCAACTTCAAGAGCGGTTCTACGATTCTGACCAAGGCGAGCTACAAGACGCTAGACGACATTGTCTACCTGATGCAGAAGTTTGCCGATGTAAGCCTTGAAATTCAGGGCCATACCGACAACGTGGGCAAGGACGAGTACAACGAGAACCTTTCGCAGGGACGAGCCCAGTCCGTGGTGGACTACATGATCAAGAAGGGTATTACGGTTGACAGGCTCCGCGCCGTGGGACACGGTCCGCACAAGCCGATTGCCGACAACAAGACCAAGAAGGGTCGTGCCAAGAACCGCCGCGTGGAACTGGTTCCGTTCTATCAGGACGAATAGAAGCAGAGGTGTCGTATGCGTTTCGATAAGAGAGTCTGGCTTGCAAGCCCCACCATGCACGGTGATGAACTCCGCTACATGCAGGAGGCATACGAGACTAACTGGATGAGCACCGTCGGTAAGAACATCGACGAAGTGGAACGCCAGATTGCCGAGAAAATTGGCGTAAAGTACGCCGTGGCGCTTTCGGCAGGAACGGCTGCGCTGCACCTGTGTACGCGGCTTGCAGGCGTGACATTGTATGGAATGCCCCAGGCGGGTAAGGGTGTACTGCAAGGGCGCAAGGTCTTTTGCAGCGACATGACCTTTGCCGCGACGCTCAACTCGGTCGCTTACGAGAACGGCGATGCCGTTTTTATCGACAGCGAGCGCGATACCTGGAACATGGACCCGGTGGCACTTGAGAAGGCTTTTGAAAAGTTCCCCAATGTACGCTTGGTGGTGCTTGTTCATTTGTATGGAACGCCCGCCAAGGTGGATGAAATCCGCGCAATTTGCAAAAAACACGGCGCCCTCCTGGTCGAAGATGCCGCCGAAAGTTTTGGCGCAAGCTACAAGGGCGTGCAGACCGGGAGCTTCGGCGACTTTAACGCTATCAGCTTTAATGGTAACAAAATCATTACCGGCTCCAGTGGCGGAATGTTCCTGACTGACAAGATGGAAGATGCCGATAGAGTGCGCAAGTGGAGTACGCAGAGCCGTGAACCCTTCCCGTGGTATGAACACGAAGAAATTGGCTATAATTACCGCATGAGTAATGTGATTGCGGGCGTGGTGCGCGGACAGCTGCCGTACCTTGAAGAACATGTCGTGCAGAAACATGCCATTTATGAACGCTATAAGGAAGGCTTTAAGGGACTCCCCGTGCAGATGAATCCCTACGATGCCACAAATTCCGTGCCGAATTTCTGGCTGAGCTGTATGATTATCGATGAAAACGCAGTGGGCGAGGGCGGCGGGAAAACTACGCCTGCAAAGATTCTGGAACGCCTTGCCGACATGAACGCCGAGGGCCGCCCCATCTGGAAGCCCATGCACATGCAGCCCATGTACAGGAACCACGCCTTCGTAACCGCCGCCGGAACGGATGTTGGCGCCGACATATTCACTCGCGGGCTTTGCCTCCCCAGCGACAACAAGATGACTCTTGAACAGCAGGACTTCATCATCGCTGCAATCAGGGCTTGCTTCGGTAAGTAAAATACGTCATTGCGAGCGAAGCGAAGCAATCTCTAGAGAACTTTATTATATTAATTTCTGATGTATTCCCACGGTTTGAAAAGAATTTTAGACTTTTTTTGTGCTTTGGCGGCAATATGCTGTCTGAGCCCGTTGCTTATTTTGCTCACGGTTGTTGGCGCCTATAAGATGAAGGGAAATCCGTTCTTTACGCAGCCCCGTCCCGGTAAAGACGAAAAAATCTTTAGGCTCGTCAAGTTCCGCACCATGACCAACGAGAAGGACGCAAACGGCAAGCTGCTCCCCGACGACGTGCGCCTTACCGCATATGGCAAGTTCCTGCGTTCCACTAGCCTCGACGAACTCCCCGAACTTTTCAACATTTTAAAGGGCGACATGGCGGTCATCGGTCCGCGCCCGCAGCTGGTGCGCGACATGGTGTTCATGACCCCCGAACAGCGCAAACGCCACACCGTGCGGCAGGGGCTGAGTGGACTTGCTCAGATTAACGGCCGCAACGCCGTCACCTGGGAAACGAAAATTGCCTACGACCTTGAATACATCAAGAAAATAACCTTCTGGGGCGACGTGAAGATAATACTTACCACGCTGAACAAGGCCTTTATCAAGCGTTCCGACATTACCGAAGAGAACTGCGACACCGCCACCGATTTGGGCGACTACCTGCTGGCAAGCGACCGCATCACCCGCGAAGAATACGATCGCGGACAAGAAGAAGCGAAAAGGCTTATAGCGGAGGCTGGGTAGTATGCGTAAGCGTATGGCGAAAAGATGTCCCTTGAATATGGGAATGGTCGGCTTACAGTGCCTTGAGCTTGCTCACCATTCCTTAAACTTTATTTTTTTTCCAGTGGCGAGCGATGTTTTCAGGAACATGAAGAAGAGCTATAGCATCGTCTATGGACAGTTTGCCGGCCTCTACAAGAATTTTGGCATTTTCAATCTGAGTCGCTTTCCTTGTTTCAATTTTGGCTCCAGCCAGGCGGCATTCGATTTCTTCTTTAGTAACCATTTCGTGCTCCATAGCTTTCAAGGTTTCATCGTCCAAATTGTCAATACGGATTCGTTCCAAGGCATCCTCGATAGCGCTATTCCCAAAGGAGGGAATCTCGTTTTCGGTGCCGGCGTACTTGAGCAAGTACAGCCAGGCATCCGTTGCCGTCTTGACCTCGCTCGCGGACTTGTTGAAATTCGCAAGACTGACAATAATATACTTATTTTTAGTGAAAACAGGTTCTTTTATTCCGTTTTCCATCGAGTTTCTGCTGTAAATTGCCCATTCGTCAATGTATTTTCCGCAAAGTTCGGGCAAATCAAAGTTACAAATCCAGATGGAGATACATTCTGGGAGCTGGTAACGCCTGTACTCCTTCTCTTCCTTAGAAAGAGCCTTGAATTCAACAGCGGCATCCATCTGCTGCTTGCCCTTGATAACGAGGAACGCCTTGTACAGCACCGCTCGGTCGATAAAGAAACTGTGTTCGGCACGCTGCATCTCGATGTCCAAAAATCTGCCGGAGCCGGTCGTCGCAAACGCATCCATGATGATTTTGCGGCTCTGGGGCATCCGGAATCGGTTTGTATAATTGAAAGTGTACTTGAGTTCCTTGATCTGGTCGTTACCGTGCAAATTAAGAAGTCCATCAAGGAAATCTTTGAGAGCCTTGGGACTGTCGAACAGTTCCTGGAAACCGGTGTCGTAAGTGGGATCAATAAATGCTTGTCCGACAAGTTTAGCAGGAATAGGTTCCTTGCGTACAACATTTTTTCTTTGGGAAGAATTCTTCATAAATTTGTTCCTATAATCAGTTTGACGAACAAATCTACAAACGAAAATCCGGAACTTTGCAAACAGTTGTTTGCAAAAAATCGTAAAAAGTTTTTAGCGGGAACGCCCTGTATGAACTATAGGGAGGCGGCATGATGTCTGGCCTTGTCTCCATAATCATGCCCAGCTACAACACGGCCCCGTATATCGCGGAGTCCATACGCTCCGTGATGGCGCAGACATACACTGACTGGGAACTGATTGTCGTTGACGACGCCAGCACCGACAACACCGACGAAGTTGTTGCATCCTGTCATTCCCGCGAAGGCGGGAATCTCCTCTCTTCGAAAATCCACTACCTTAAAAATGACCGCAACCGTGGCGCCGCCTACAGCCGCAACCGAGCCCTCTGCGAGGCTCGCGGCAAATACATAGCCTTTCTCGATAGCGATGACTTGTGGGCGACTGACAAGCTTGAAAAGCAGATTGCCTTCATGACTAAGAACGGTTATGCATTCAGCTATACGCGCTACGAAGAAATGGACGAAAATGGAACCCCGACCGGGACCATCGTGAGCGGCCCCAAACGCATTACCAAGACGGGAATGTATAACTACTGCTGGCCCGGATGTCTTACTGTGATGTACGACCGTGAAGTGGTGGGCGATATCCAAATTGCCGAAATCCAGAAGAACAACGATTATGCCATGTGGCTCAAGATTTGTCGCAAGGCAGACTGCTACCTATTAGACGAAAATCTTGCCCGCTACCGCAAACGCACCGGCTCGATAACACACGCCTGTCATCCTGAGCGGAGCGAAGCGAAGTCGAAGGATCTATCTCGCCATCTTTCTTTGATCAAATGGCATTACAAACTTTATCGCGAAGCCGAAGGAATGAACCCGGTTGTATCCCTGTTTAATACCGGCCGAAACCTCTTCTTTGGCGTGTGGAAGAAGATGAAGTATGTGAAACGGTGAAAAATGTATTTTAATGCAGACGTTGAGTCCTTCTATTGCGGATGTTTTCGAGGGAAACTCCAGAGATGATTGATATCTCTTCGTCTGTTAGCTTGCCATTGTCGAGCAAAGCATCAATCCATTCATTGTCTCTGCTTTCAATTTTTTCGGCTAGTTCTTCTTCTTCAACTTCGGCGATGGACTTGTAGCCGTAAACTTCGCTGCATTTTTTGAAATCCATTTTGAATTGCTCCTTTGCATCGCCTTTGATCCACTGTCTCAAATATATAAAAGTTTGTGAAAGAAAGTCTTCTGCTTCTTCACGAGGGAGCGACTTGAGTCCTTCTATTGCCGATTTTAGGTGCTTTTTAAGTTTTTCCCCATTGAAAATATACTTCAGCGCGACTAGTGCGAGTGCAATCTTGGGTGAAATCTGCGGAATTTCCTTGTCTTCGAAGATGTTGCTCACATCAATGACTTCCAATAGAAACGGCAGCCCAATCTTGTGATAGTATTCGGGGTAGTTTGGGAACATCGTCTCTTTTTCGATGTGCCAAGGATCCTTTCCGTTGTAGAGGACGACTGCGACAGTCGGGATGTTCTTCTGGTTACGGACCATAATCTGGAACCAGTATTTGACTAACTGCGGGATGATTCCCGCTTCGGGATAGCTCTTGTGTTCCTCGATGATGCCTACGAGAAGTTCAGCCTGCTTTGGCTCGTCGCTTGCAATCTTTACGGTGAAGGCTAAATCACCATTACCATGGGAAACGGTGTCGCTGAAAGCCTCGGAAATTTCTTGCAATGTGTCGAGATTCACCGTTGCAAGGAACTGGGCGAGATTATTGTTCTTTCTGGATGCGAGGCGCAGTAGTTCCGCTGTGCGAGCAGGATCTTTCAGCACCGAGCGAACATAGGAATCGTGTGAAAATTTTCGAACCATAGAAATCTCCATTAAATTTAGGGGAGAAAATCTATCAAATAAAAACTTCAAAAACGGATTACCCGCTCATTTTGCAAACAGTTGTTTGCTGCTACAAACAGGTTGTCAACGGATTTTTTATTTCTGATTTCGAATGCAAACTGTTGTTTGCGCCAATTCACAAAGAATACACATGCTTTATGTGCGCAAAATCCCTTTGAAATAGTGATTTTGACGCATTTTGGGTTGTCTTTTCGAAATGAGAATGTATATTTATATTGCTATCTCCACTGGGCTTATGAGCCTAGGATCATAGCATAAGAAGGTGTTTTTTAGTCATGTGTTTATCGATGGTTGGCTTCTTCAAAAATTGCTATAGAAGGACTACTCCCGCATTGACGGTTGGGGTGTTCTTTGGCGAGAGGATGAAGTACGTGGGGAGGGGATGATGAATATTCAAGTTTTAGTAGCCGCGATGCACCAAACAGACCATTCGCTTCTAGAAAAAATGCACTTAAAGACAGATGCTATTGTCGCGAATCAATGTAATCGTAATTCTATTGAAGATTTTGAATGGAATGGTTGTAAAATTCGCTATTTGAATTTTGCTGAAAGGGGGGTTGGCTTAAATCGCAATAATGCTTTAATGCGAGCTTCTGGAGATGTGTGTCTTTTTGCTGATGATGACATGGTCTATGTTGACGATTATACTGAAATAGTTCAAAAGGCCTTTGAAAGATATCCTGATGCAGATGTGATTGCTTTTAATCTGATTGAACCGAAAATTACGCGGTATGTTATAAAAAAAGCGTATAAAGTTGGTTTTTTAAGCTATTTACGCTTCGGAACGGCGCGTGTTGCTGTTCGATTGAAATCGATTCGAGAAAAAGGTATATATTTTAATCAATGCTTTGGCGGGGGAACTGAACATAGTCATGGCGAAGACAACATCTTTTTGACGGATTGTTTGCGTAAGGGACTGAAAATGTATGCTGTTCCTGAATATATAGCGAAGCTTACTGAAGAACGCCCGTCAACTTGGAAAAATGGATATGATGAAAAATATTTCCACGATCAGGGTGCTTTGTATAGAATGATTTCACCCAGATGGTGGAAATTGTTATGCCTGCAGGATGCCGTGAGACATAGAAAATTATATGAATGTAATTGGCTGAAAGCCTTCCTTGCAATGGTGGGTTAAAGAATGAGTGCCTTTGTACAAAAATATGGAGCAGCTCTTTATTTTGCTCTCTGTATGTTTGTTTTTCTTTTTTGTTCCTACAAGGGGAACATCGAAAATGAATTTATTGATTTTCCTCATATTGAATTGAATTTCTTGCCTATATATTTAATTCTTGCAATTTCATTCTTGTTTATGGTGGCTCTTGTTCTTCTAAAAGCGCCTATCATAGATTTTTTCGTTGTACTATTGTTTTCCAGATTGCTGCTACATTGTATTCCGATATATTATAATGGTGTTGGTTCTCATTTTGCGATAAATTTTCTTATAAGTGTCCTATGCATAATTGTTTTCATGATTAGTTTTCACTTAAATGCTGAAAAAAATTTTTTAATAAAAATATTTTGTTATTTCTTTTTTGTCTTATGTGCTCAAATTTTTTTTGAGTCGTATTTTGGGGAAATATCTTTTTTTGATGATGTTTATTATTATAAAAATGATTTGGTGCTGCCAATAGGGGCTAGTAACGCTCTTGCGTCTAAAGTAATTCCGTTCTTTTCGTTTATATTTATATTGGAAAAATCTATGGTGAAAAGACTTTTGTTCTTTGCTGTTGCCTTTTTTGTTGTTTCGTTAACAAAGTCGAGAAGTGGAATTTTAGATATTATATTGATTATGCTTTTGATGTTGTCCTGGAAGGGCTCTTTTTCGATAAGCGGTTTTTTCAAGTTTTTAGTTGTAATGGCTCTAATTGGTTGTGTGTCTGTTTATTTTTTGTATTATACACAAATTGGTAATTTTATATTTTCTGATTCTGATAGCACAGTTTTTCAACGGGCGAAGTTGATTCAATCTGGTATAGATTTATTTTGGAATCATCCGTTATTTGGAAACGGCCTTTATTATAATGATTTGGCGAAGAATCCTCATAATTGGGTTCTTGATGTTGTTATGAGAAGCGGTTTGTTTGGACTAGGTATAGCAATAATAATTGTTTCTAGTATTGTGTTTGAGGTGAAAAAATATATGCGAGATGATGTAATTCGTGGGTGCTTTGTTGCTGTTTTATGTATGCTATGGCAAGGGTTGTCTGAAATTATATTATTTAGTGTTGTTCATGATTTTATAATGTGGTTTTTTATTGGAACGATGCTGAGTCGAGCCAATCATTTAAAAGGAAAAATATTGGATGATTGATGTTCTTGTTTTGAATTATAATGATTATGTGACAACGTCACAGTTTGTGAATAGACTAAAAGATTATTCATGTGTCTCTCATATTTTAATTGTAGATAATCACTCTACTGATGATTCTTTTGAAAAATTAAGCGAACTAAATTCGTCTAAAATAATTGTTGTTGATTCTGGTCGAAATTGTGGCTATGGTGCCGGAAATAATTTTGGTATTAGGTATTTGTATGAAAATTTTCATTCGGACTTCATACTTTTATCTAATCCTGATGTAGTTGTTTTGGAAGAAGTTCTTGTGCGTTTGGAAAATTTTTTGCAGGAAAATGATGTGTATTCTATTGTTTCTCCTTTTATGTGTGATGCGAATGGAATTCGTCAAAGTAATACGGCGTTTAGAATTCCGACAAAATGGGAATATATTTTATCAATTGACTTGTTTTTTAGAAAATTCATACATTCGTTTAATTATAACCGAAACGAATATGATAGTGAAAAAAAAATTAAAACTGTTGGAGCTGTTTCTGGTTCAATGTTTCTGATGCGTACAAGTGATATGTTGAAATATGGAATGTTCGATGAATCGATTTTTTTGTATTGTGAAGAAGTTGTTCTTGCAAAAAAGTTAGCTGAAAATGGAAAAAAACAGGCTCTATTGTTGGATTTTACCTATATCCATAATCATTCTGTTTCAATAAGTAAAACATATCGTTCTCTTTTTTCTAAGCAACATCTGTTGAATAAAAGTAAATTATTTGTTTTGAATCGTTATTTTGGCATGAAGAAATATGAATATGTGTTTGCTTATATACTTACGAGGCTTATTTTTATAGAATTATTTTTTGTTGCTATGTATAGAAAAATCTGTAAACATAAATGAGTGAGATAATGCAATGATAATAAAAACTGAATATTTGCAGAATGAATTGTTGAAAATGTTGAAAGTATTTCACAAGGTGTGTGAAGCGAATAATCTTAATTATTATATGCTTGGAGGAACATGCTTGGGGGCTGTTCGGCATAATGGATTTATTCCTTGGGATGATGATGTTGATGTTGGTATGACTAGGACAGATTATGATATTTTCTGTAAAAAGTGGCGAGATTATTTACCGGATTTTATGGAATTACGCTATTATAAAACAGAACCAAAATCTCCATTTCATTTTGCAAAACTGATTAATAGAAATACAACACTGATTGAACGATCGTACACCAATTATGTTGAAGGCCTTTATATAGATGTTTTCCCTTTGGATGCTATGGAGAGTTATAATTTTAGAGGCAAAATTAGAGCAAAACTTGCTTGGCTAGGAAAGGCTGCATTGATAAATCATTGTACAACTGATAAAAAAACACAATTGCATAAAATTCTTTTTAATTTTTTGTCAAAGAAAACGAGTCTCTCTTTTTTACATAATATGGTTGAAAAGGTAATCTTGCTTGAGAAATCTGATGCCCCCAAATTATTATGTAATTTTTTTGGGGCATGGAATGATCGTGAAATAATGAATAGTTCTATATTTGGGAAACCGGTTCTTTATCAGTTTGAAGATTCGTTTTTTTATGGCCCACAGAATGCTGATGCCTATTTGAAAAAATTATATGGCAACTATATGCAATTGCCTTCAGAAAAGGATCGTGTGTGTAAGCATAATTACTATTATCTGAATCTAAACCTACCGTATAAAGAATACATTGCTGATGAAATGAAAAGAAATAGACAATCTTCGTTGGAATGTGTTCATGCAAAGAAATGATAAAATAGACATTGTTCGAGGAATCGCTATTTGCTTGATGGTGCTAGGGCATTGTTCTTGCCCTTTTACACATTTTGTGTATTTGTTTCATATGGCTGCGTTTTATTTTGCATCAGGGGTTCTTTACAATGAAGAATATTCGTTATCCACAAAGAATATAACACTTTTTATACGCAAAAAAATTAAAAGATTGTGGATTCCTTACTTTTTTTATAGCACAATGTATTTACTTTTGTGGAATTTTTTTACATCAATAAACATGCATAAAGCTGATTATATCTCGATATATGAATTGGCTAAAAATATTTTTTTTAATGTATTTTTTTTAGGGAAGTGTACTCAATTTGGTGGTGGCTTGTGGTTTTTGATGAGCTTGTTTGTGGTTACAATATTATATGCTTTTATTGATTTTGTATTAAATATGAAAAAGGTGAAAAACAAAAGCCTTGTACATTTATTATTGGGATGTGTTGCTCTAGAATTGGTTTGCTTATTTCATTATCGTGGAATTAATTCTACAACACTAAATCAAATTTTGGGGCCTTATGTTATTTATGTTGTAGGAATACTGTTTTTGCCGAGATTTCTAGCTTTTATAGAAAGACATCTTTTTTTAGTTTTTACTTTTTCTTTTGTCGGTTTGTTGATTTGTGATAGAATTGGCTCGATTGATGTTGGTCGAGCAGAATTAACTTCGCCCGTTTTTTTTGTGGCAGCATCTTTATGTGGGTGGTTGTTTCTTTATGCTATTGCTTGTTACGTGCAGATAAATAAAGTTGTAAGTAGTTTTTTTGAATATGTTGGACAATGTACTATTCCTATTTTGGGGTTGCATTTTTTAATGTTTAAACTGGTTACATTACTTCAAATTAAAGTTTATGATGAATCAATCAATTTTATGAAATCATTTCCGACTTTGCATACCCATTCGATTTGGTGGCTTGCTTATTTCTTTGCTGGAATCTTTTTCCCCTTATGTGTTCATTTTTTGTATAAGAAACTGATGCTTTATGTTAAGTAAATGTAATTCGACAAAACAGCTTAAAAAGAATGTGTCGCTATCCATTGTGGCGCAGTTGGTTTCGTTTTCGGTTAGCTTGCTATTAAATCTATTGTTACCCAAATTTGTACCAGAGAAGGACTATTCCTATTGGCAGACATTTTTGCTTTATGCCAGTTATGTGCCTTTATTGCATTTTGGTTTTCTTGATGGCTTAATGCTTCGGTATTCACAATACGATTATGACAGTCTTGATAAATCTCTAATTGGTTCTCAATTTAAACTTTTCTTATTTGTCGAAATGCTATTTGCCGGCATAGGTATGGTTGTTTCTGTGTTTATCGAAGATGAAATTGGTCGCTGTATTTGGCGTTTTATTTCTATTGCAATTATTACGACAAATGTGTTTACCTATACATCATATTTGTTTCAATTAACGAATCGTATTGGAAAATATGCGGTGCTTATCATTGTGGAGCGAGCTCTACTTGGAATAGGGATTGTTGCTTTGCTGCTTCTTGGTGTGTCGCGTTTCTACTGGATATGTGGAACTTATTTGCTCGCTACTTTTTGTGCAATCTGTTGGGGAGCTTTGCAAAACCGAGGCCTTTATTTTGGTGGATTGGTGCGAGATGGAATTCTTGAATTTAAGGAAAATGTTTTTTCTGGGGTAATGTTGCTGGTCGCAAATTTGTCTTCTATGTTTTTGGTGGGTGGAGCCAAGATGGTTGTTCAGTGGCATTACGATGTCCTAACTTTTGGTAAAGTAGCATTTTCTTTCAATATCGTTAATTTATTTCTCACTTTTGTAACGGCTGCAAGTGTTGCGATTTTTCCGTCTATAAAGCGAATAAATAATGATGATTTGCCGGATTTCTACATTCGAATCCGTCGATCGGTTTCTCCCTTCCTTTTGTTAACTATGGCTCTCTATTTTCCGGGATGCTATTTACTTCATTTATGGCTCCCTAATTACGCAGAAAGTCTTGGATATCTTGGAATCTTGATGCCTATGGTGCTTTATGCTTCTCGTGTGACTTTGCTTACCAATAATTATCTGAAGGCTTATCGAAAGGAGAAATTAATGCTTTGCATAAATGTTGTTTCTGTTGCAGTTGCTTTTATTGTGTTTCTTATATCGGCATATTTGTTGAACTCATTATTATTGGTATTAACAGCTCTTGTTGTGGTTGTCATATTGCGTTCTGTAGTCTCTGAAATTGTGGTGATGCGACTTATCCAACGCTGTGTATATGCGTCTTTTGTCTGGGAATTGCTTTTAGTTGCCATTTTTGTTGTGATTTCTATGAAATTTAATGGTTTTGTCTTGATTTGAATGATTTTGAAGTAAACTTTTTATATCTTTTTGTGTAAAGGTGTTTTATGCCAGATTTAGAAAAGAAAATTTCAAATAATTCTTTGTCGTCCCCAATGAAATTTGGAAATTCGATTTCCGTTCAGGAAGCCCTTCTTCTTTTGTGGAAGAAGAAAATGGTGGTTTTTCTTTTTGTTTTTTTGACTTCGTTGTTTGGTGCTTGTTATGCTATGTGGGTGCGTCCGCAGTTTACGAGTGATGCCTTGTTGCAGGTGAATGTCAAGGGAACCAGTAGTAAGGCGACCAAGGCTTTTGGAGAGATGGGTGCGGTTCTTGACCTTGCCAGTCCAGCCGATGCCGAAATTGAACTTATTAAGAGCCGCATGGTGCTGAGCTATGTGGTCGAAGCCGAACATCTTTATATATGGACGGTTCCTGTTGGTTTTTGGGATCGACTCATGCACAGGGAAGGTCGTATGGATGTTGATTCTCTTCGGGTTCCAGAAAAAGTCCGTGCGAAAAGGTGGTTTGCCATAGCGACTGGTGAAAAAACTTATTCCATTCTTTCTTCAGAAGGCAAAGTTGTCCTTGATGGTAAGGAGGGGGAGATTGCCTTTGCTGAGTATGCTGGAGATACCCTTGCAATTCGCGTGAATTTCATGGAAGCTCGCAAGGGGCAAAAGTTTGCATTAATTCATGGAACTCCTTTAAAAGCTGAGCGCGCTTTGGCGGCTGGTTTGAATGTGATGGAAAAGGGGAAACAGACTGGTATTATTTTGGTTCGTTATAGCCACCGCTATCCTGATCGTGCAGCATCTATCTTGAATACGATTGCGAAGACTTATTTGCGTCAAAATGTGGAAATGCGCAGCGCTGAAGCTGAAAAAACCTTGGAGTTTCTTGAAGCCCAGTTGCCGGGAGTCAAGGCAAAATTGGACAGTGCTGAGAAGGTCCTTGCCGATTATCGTTACAGCATTGGCTCGGTGGATGTATCAGGTGAAACAAAGGCGCATCTGGATAAGGAAGGACAGTTGCAGCGCCAGATTATGCAGTTGGAACAGGAACGGCAAGCGGCAATGCGTCTTTTCAAGGCGGAACATCCGAATGTCCAGACGATTGTAAAACAGCAAAACCGCGTTCGAGCAGAATTGGCTCAACTTAAGAAAAATGCGGAGAAAATGCCGTTGACGCAGCAAGAGGTTAAGCGACTCCAAGAAGAAGTGGCTGTGAATAACGAAGTCTACACGAATATGCTCAACAACATTCAACAGCTGCGTGTCGTTCGTGCTGGTGAAGTGGGGAACGTCCGTATTGTTGATTTTGCTCAGATAGAACAGAGCCAGACTAAGCCGAATAAATCCCGTATCTTGATGGCTTCTGTTGTGTTTGGCTTCATTTTCGGCGTTTTGTTTGTGTTCTTGATGTACATTCTTAGGAATGGCGTCAAGAGTGCTTCTGAAATTGAACGCGAAACGGGGCTGAGCGTGTTTGCGAAAATTCCGCAGTCGTCGAACAAGTTCTTGCGCAAGCGTAAGTCTGTTCACCATCATACACCGTTTGTGTTGCAGAATGCAGAGGACAAGGTGAGCGAGGCGTTCCGGTCTCTGCAGACTGCGCTGACGTTCCTGATGCCAAATCCCGAGCATAGCGTTCTTCTTGTAATGGGATTGATTCCTGGGGTGGGCAAGAGCTTTGTGTCACTAAATCTTGCTGCTGTGGTTGCTGCAAGCGGAAAGAAGGTGTTGCTCATTGATGCTGACATGCGTCGAGGGGTGATTCACAGTCGTGCGAATTTTGGCCTTGTCGATGTCTTGGTGGGGAAGGCTACTTTGGATACCGCTGCTGCCCCCAAGTATGACGATAATTTGTTTGTGATGAATGCTGGCAAGACGAAGTTGGCAGCCTGTGAACTACTCCGTAGCGATGCAATGGATAAGCTGCTCAAGGAAGCCCGCGAAAAGTTCGACATGATTATCGTGGATACACCGCCGTTGAATTTGGTGACGGATGCAGAACTCATTTGCCCCTTGGTGGACTATTCTCTGTTTGTGCTGCATTATGGTCGTCATAGTATGGATGACATCAAGGAGACTGTGGAACGCGTTCGCCGCTATTCGGATAAGCCTGGCGCCATTGTGATGAACCATTGCGAACATGAACCGGGTCGTTACGGCTACGGGTATTACGGAAAAGGCTACTACGGTAGCAAGTAACTGAAAAAAGAATGCATTTTTCGCTGGTCCACAAGGTTGTGTGCCGGCGTTTTTTGCGTTTTTGGGGCGTTTTTGCCACTAAATGTGACTTTTGACACTTTACGAAATGCTTATGAAAAACTATATTTACCTAAAATATGGGGAATCGTATGACTATTTCATCGAAATTGGCGGTTGGAGTGATTTCGCTGGCCTTGTTGGCCGGTTTCTCGTTCGCACAAGATGATGTTATTGCGCAATATGGTGCCATTACTATCAAGAAGGTAGAAGTGGACGTGCATGGCAACAAGGAAGAAAACCTTGTTGCTGTCATCGATGATAGTTCCGATGAAACTCCGGTAATAACCGAAGATGTTACTGTTGACTCGGTGACATATAACCGCGTTTTTAAGGCCGGAGTCCCTTCCACGCTGATGCTTCCTTTTGAGGTGGATACCTGGCAGTTGGGGATCAGCGCATTTGAATTTGTTGAAGTCAAAAAAGACTGTGACCCGCAATGCAAGTATCGTGTAAATGTTCGGACGATTTACCCCCAAAAGATAAAGGCTAATACTCCGTATGTAGCCATATCTGAGGGTAAGAATAGCACAATAGCCTTCAACAAGCGTTACCAGACCAACGGATACGTGCTCAACACAACCGTGAACGACAGAAAGTATAATTACTCCATTGATGATATCGACTGGACTTTCCAGGGAACTTACGAGCGTACTGAATTTAAGGATCCTAAGGGTGTTTATGGCTTTGCCGCTAAGGACAAGAATGATGTAAAGATGGGGGACTTCAAGAAGGCCGCTTGTAATGATACGAGCTGTGCCTTTATTAGGCCGTTCAGGGCATACCTTAAGTGCTCCATGGCGTCGTCGGCTGAACCGCAGTCTAGGCCGGTCATGTCTAGGCCTGCCGCCGAGGGCGAAATCGCAAGCTTGGATGACTTGCCGGAATCTATTGAAGTCCATGTGCTTGATGACGAAGAGGGCGGAACAACCTACCTTGGTCGAATCAATACGACTACGGGTGAATTTGTGAACGAGGATAATCGTTGGTTCGATATGAAGGGCCGTATGCTTGACCGTAAGCCTACCACAAAGGGAACCTATTATTACAATCGTAAAAAGGTCATTATCAAGTAGGGGTGCAGTATGAATTTGAAAGAAGAAAAGAAAAAGTACATTGCCCCTACGCTTTCGCTTCTCGATATGAGAGGTGATCTCTATTTGCTGAGTTGCTCGGGTGGCGACTGCGATGTGGATCAGGGTGAATACGACGACGAATTCGGCTTCAAGCTGAATCAGGGGACTGACCGTCACGTCTAGTGTAAGTTCAGAACGGCTAGTAGACCGCCTGTTCGAGATTCTCCGCGCTGCCTTGGGGCGGTCGCGGATTTCTTTTGATGATGTCTCCGCTGAGGAATGGGCGGCGCTCTACCGCGAAATGGGGCGGCAGTCCGTTCTGGGCCTTGCGTACCCGGTCGTTGCCGAACCGGCGGTGCCGGGCCTGCCCAAGGAACTTTGTCTGAAATGGTTCTACCAGGCGGAAGCTGTTCGCGCGCTGAACCAGAAAAATTACGAACTTTCTCGTGAACTTACCGAAAAGTTCAGCGAACAGGGCGCCCGCACGGCGATTCTCAAGGGGCAGGCGAATTCTAGGCTTTATCCGAACAAATTTATCCGTCAGACGGGCGATGTCGACTTGTGGGTCGATGGCGGGCGAGAGTATGTTGTGGACTTGCTTTCTCGTATGGGTTTGCTTGACAATGCACTGTTTTCTAGGCACGAGGTGACGCTTCCGGCATCGGTTTTCGGCGTTGAGGTCGAGGTGCATTTCGACTGCATTTACGATTGCAGCAACCCTTTTGCGAACAAGCGTCTGAAGCGCATTCTTGCCGAGGAACTTCAGAAGAATCAGCTGGTTCCCGAAGGTTTTTATGTGCCTACGAACAAGTTTGCGTTGCTGATGCAGCTCTCGCATATCCGCAAGCATTTCATTGGACTTGGCGTCGGTATGCGGCAGCTGATAGACTATCTCGTTCTGCTACGTTCGGCATCGTCGGCGGAACGCTCCGAGGTCGCGGCGTTGCTGAAACCGCTTGGGCTTGCGCATTTTGCCGCTGCGGTGATGTGGATTTTGTCCGAAAAGCTTGGGCTTGAATCGGATTGCTTGCTTTGTGCACCGGATGCCTATCGCGGTCGCGTGTTGCTTCGCGAGGTGTTTGCAGATGGCAACTTCGGAAAATTCTCGGGACGCAAACGCGGCTCTGTTTACTTGTGGTGGCTGCGCAACCGCCTTAGGGTTTTTACCTTGCTGCGTTTCGACTTTGCAGAAGTGTCCTGGCACCTGCTAAAATACTGGGCGTCGTTCCTTAGGCTGATGCCTGAAAGAATCGGCGCCCTGCGTCGCACCCGCAAGGGGGTGCCAAGAGATACTCGAATTATTCGAAGACGGCGGTAAAGCTGTCGCCACCGTTGAGCTGCACGACTCTCGGGTTCTCGGTGGATCCGTCGAGCCAGCGCGAGAACACGCGGCCTGCGGCCGGAACCGCGGTGAGTTCCATGCTGGTCCCTGCAAAGAACTTGCCCTGGTAATTACTACTCGGAAGTTTCATTCCGTCAACCTTCACGATGCCGCTTCCGCTGACGGAGATGGTGACGTTGGTCTCGTTCTGGAGTCCGAAGCGTTCTGCCATTTCGTTCCTTACGGTCTGGCTGCGGTTGCTGGCGAATTCAAGCAGCGCGGTTCCGTTGGGGTCCCAGGTAAAGCTGCTCTGTCCGTCGCCTCTCGGCCAGCGTTGTTCGTCGCGGGTCTGTTCGGAGCTCGGAATGGTCGCCATCATCGACTGGATGGTGCTCTGCACCTTTTCGTAGGTCAGGTAGTCGTTCAAGAGAATGCATGCCTGGTTGATAAAGAGTCGCTTGAAGTTCGGGTTTTCGAGAAGCTTTTTCAGCATGTTGCCGATGGTGGTGTTGCCGCCCATGCTCCAGCCCATGCCCATTCCAAAGCCTGGCTGCTGGCCGCCCTGGTTTGCGCCTTGGTCTGCGCCGAGCACCCAGTTGAACATGTTCTCGCCCTTGGTGTCGAAGCCCGAAATGCCCGGAGTGAGTCCGAAACCGTGGTCGGTGTCGAACGCCACGAACTTGAAGGGATTGCCGTTGCCGCCCCAGGCGCGGATGTTGTTGTTGGGCCAGTCGCCGTTGTGGAAGTACATCTCGGCGAGCATGTACTGGGCGAAGCTGCTCAGGTTGATTTTTTCTTTAAGCTGTTCGTATTGCTGGTTGTTTTCGCCGGCAAAGTTGCCGTTGGTGATCGAGTTCACGACGCTTGCGAATTCCTGCGGCGAAGAGCCGTTCGTGCCGCTTGCCGCCCAGCCGTCTATGCAGTTGTTGTCGCCGTTGCAGTTCTTGACCATGTTGATCGACTTGGAGTCGATTCCGTAGTTGGTCTCGACAAAGCTTCTGTTCAGGCGTTCGCGCATGTCGTGGATGCCGAAGTATTCGCCATTGTAGAACACCACCACCTGGCGGCTACGCTGGTAGTCCACATCGGTGCCTTCGAGCAGGCTTGTCATCATGGCGTCGGCAATGTAGTCGGTCCAGTAGCGGTTCCCATTGTTGCGCAGGTTGAACGCCTTGATTTTCTTAGCCTCGGGGCGTGTCTTGAACAGGGAATATTTCAGCACCTTGTCGCCGTAGTCGTCGTTGTCCATCTTGATGGCGACGCTCTTCTTGGGCTTGTAGCGGCTGTAGTTTCCCATGATCGAAATGCCTGCGTCGATTTCCCAGTTCTTTTCGGTGGTGGAGCTTCCGTTTTCGAAGAACTCCACGTGTACGGGGAGTTCGTCTTCGCGCCAGAAGTTGGCTTGCTTGCAGGGCTCGGAACACTTGGGGTTGTTCTTGTCGGCGGCGTTCGGGTCGTTCCACGTCATCATTCCGCCCTGGTTGTTGGTCAGGGGGCCGGTGGCGTACAGGCCGTCGGTCGAGTCGAACATGTCGTGGTGATTCACGGTGAGCGCGACGACCGGCATTGTGACAGTCTCGTTAATAAAGTAGGTCTGCGTGGTGGTGTCGGCTGCTTGTCCGTTCACGAATTCGGAGCAGCGGACCACTGTGTTTTGGGTAATCTGCTTTGCCTGTGCAATCTGTTCGGAGCTCTGCGTGGGGAAGGATCCGTCGAAGGTGCAGCGGATTTCACCGCCCTTTTGCGGTGTGGGCGGGTCAATGGTCAGGTTGGAGTAGAAGCCCGCCTTGGGCAGGAAGGTCTCCTTGGCCTTGTGGTTGTCGTCGTAGTCCTTGAGCCCGCTAGAAGAGGACCCGTCGGTTGGTGCAGCCGAGGAGCTGGAAAGCGTGGGCGCTGCATTAGGGTCGGTCGGGTTTGTCTGGGGATTGCCGCTTGAGTCGGTGACAGCCGGGCTGTTCGGATTATTCGGGTCGGTCGAGCCGTTTTGCCCCTGCTGTTGTGCGGGGGCGGTGTAGCCGTCGCCGGGCTGTGCGTTGGGGTCCTGAGAGTTCGGATCCGGAATGAGCGAAGGATCCAGTTCGGTCGTAGCAAGGTCTGCGAGGGGGTTTGAATCGTTAGAGTCGTCGGAGCAGCCGATGATCATTGCTCCTGCGAGAGCAAACGGTAAGAGTAGAGCTTTTTTTTGCATAACAACCCTTGGCTTTTGATAGCCGTTGTTCCCATACACCATTCCTTAAATTAAAAAGTTTTTTCTGAAAAAGGGGGATTGTTAAGGCATTGTTTACAGGGATTTGAGTTGTTTTGCCCCAGATATGATTTATATCACACCTGTTTAAAAATTTTATGTGGTAAAAAGTCTCATTTTGCTGAAAAATGATAAAAATCGTAAACTTTGTGTAAAGATAATCCCCGCCTTTGGGCGGGGAGAGATGGCAAATTTGAGCCGGAATTAGTTGCACTCTTCGAGTGCAGTGATCTACGCCTCGGTCATATCCATGCAAGCATGGCTGCGACTCTCGGCTTACGATCACTTCTTGCAGCACTTGCATTCGGCGATGCACTTGTAAGCGACCCCGCCGATCACGCCGCCCAAAATCGGGGCGACCCAGAAGAGCCAGAGCTGCTTGATGGCGGCACCGCCAACGAACACAGCCATAGCGGTAGAGCGGGCCGGGTTCACGGAAGTGTTGGTCACCGGGATAGAGATGAGGTGGATGAGCGTGAGGCAGAGACCGATGGCGATCGGGGCAAATCCTGCCGGAGCGCGGCCGTCGGTGGCACCCATGATCACGAACAGGAAGATAGCCGTGAGCACGGTTTCAATGAGGAATGCAGAGAGCATGCCGGAGGTCTTGCCGCCAAAGGCGTTCAGGCCGTTGGTGAGGGAATCGGACCAGCCGTTGGTGGCGAAGGCGCCGATGCCTGCGTTGGTGAGGTCGGGGCAGGCGATCACATAGAGGAGTGCTGCTGCGATGATGCCGCCGATAACCTGGGCGACGATGTAGGCTGGGGCTTCCTTAGCGGGGAAGCGACCGCCGGCGACCTGACCGAGCGTGACCGCCGGGTTCAGGTGGCAGCCCGAAATGTGGCCGATGGCGTATGCCATGGTAAGCACCGTAAGGCCAAACGCGAGCGACACGCCCACGTAACCGATACCGGTGGTCGGGACGCCGCATGCGAGCACAGCTGCACCGCAGCCGCCAAACACAAGCCAGAAGGTGCCGATCGCTTCGGCAATAGCGCGAGTAGTAAGTTTCATTTGAATTTCTCCATATTGGGGGTTAAGAGTCTGCATTAAAATACAAAAAAGAAACCTGCATGATTTGCAGGTTTCTTTCATTTTCTTAAGTAGAAATGGAGATGTTACTTCTTTTCCGCGGTCTTGGGCATCTGTACGCTAATGTGGATGTCCTGCAACTGCTGGAGGTCCACTTCGCTCGGGCACTGGTCCATCGGGCTAGAAGCGCTCGTGTTCTTCGGGAACGCGATGTAGTCACGGATAGATTCTTCACCTTCCATGGTAGCGACAACGCGGTCGAGACCGAAGGCGAGACCACCGTGCGGAGGAGCGCCGTACTTGAAGGCGTCAACGAAGAAGCCGAACTTGGTGCGAACCTGTTCTTCGGTAAGGCCGAGCAGGCGGAACACCTTTTCCTGAACTTCAGGGTTGTGAATACGGATAGAACCACCGCCGATTTCAACACCGTTAAGAACAAGGTCATAAGCTTCGGCGTTGCAATCCTTGAGGTTGCCACCGAGCATCATGTCAAGGTGTTCCGGAAGCGGGTTGGTGAACGGGTGGTGCATGGCCATGTAGCGGCCTTCGGTGTCGCTGTATTCGAACATCGGGAATTCGGTAATCCAAACAAATTCACGCTTCTTCGGATCGCGGAGGCCCTTGATACGGGCGACTTCCAAGCGGAGCTGACCCATGGCTGTTGCAGCAACCTTTTCGGGGCCTGCAATGAAGAACATCATGTCGCCGCACTTAGCGCCGACGGCGTCGCGGAGTTCGTTAAGTTGTTCGGTAGTAAAGAACTTGCCGACCTGAGTTTCCACTTCGTCATTTTCCTTGACGCGCATCCACACGAGGCCCTTGGAACCGTACTTGCCAACGAAAGCAGTGAGTTCATCGATTTGCTTACGGGTGAAATCGACACAGCCCTTGGCAGCGATACCGCGAATCTTGCCACCAGCGGCAACGCAGTTCTTGAACACGCCAAAGTTGGACTTTGCTCCGATTTCGGACACGTCGTGGATTTCGAGGTCGAAGCGGAGGTCCGGCTTATCGGAACCGTACTTGAGCATGGCTTCTGCCCACTTCATACGGCGGATGTGGCGCGGCGGTTCGAAGTCCCAGACCTTGCCGAGAACTTCGGTCACGAACTTGTCGAACATTTCCATGACTTCGTCCTGGTTGACGAAAGACATTTCGACGTCGATCTGCGTGAATTCCGGCTGACGGTCAGCGCGGAGGTCTTCGTCGCGGAAGCACTTGGCGATCTGGAAGTAGCGGTCCATGCCAGCAATCATC
>JAFXRC010000058.1 GCA_017526585.1 Fibrobacter sp.
CCAAGGAACCTCTTACCTTTGATAACGTCCACCTCGCTACTAGGAGCTACAAATAATGAGCGGACTGAATTTGACTTTGAAGATTTGGCGTCAGAAGGATGCCAAGACCAAGGGACAGTTCGAAACTGTCAAGATCAACGACGTTTCTCCCGACATGTCTTTCCTCGAAATGTTGGACATCGTCAACGAAGAACAGATGAAGCAGGGCAAGGAAGGCTTCGCCTTCGACCACGACTGCCGCGAAGGTATCTGTGGCATGTGCTCTCTCGTCATCAACGGGATGCCGCACGGTCCTGACCATGCGACTACCACTTGCCAGCTTCACATGCGCAAGTTCAAGGATGGCGACACCATCGTGATCGAACCGTGGCGCGCCGCCGCATTCCCGGTTATCCGTGACTGCGCCGTGGACCGTACCGCATTCGACCGCATCATCCAGGCTGGCGGTTTCATTTCTGTGAACACCGGTGCCGCTCCTGAAGCTTCCACGATTCCGGTTCCCAAGGCCGATGCCGACCGCGCCTTCGACGCTGCCGCCTGTATCGGTTGCGGTGCCTGCGTGGCCGCCTGTAAGAACGCATCCGCCATGTTGTTCGTATCTGCCAAGGTTTCTCACCTCAGCTTCTTGCCCCAGGGCAAGGTCGAGGCGAAGAAGCGTGTGCTCGCCATGGTCGCCCAGATGGACAAGGAAGGCTTCGGCAACTGCACGAACCTTTACGAATGCCAGGCCGCCTGCCCGAAGGGTATCACCGTGGATTACATCGCCAAGATGAACCGCGAATACCTCGGCGCCACCGTGACCTACGCCGAAAAGGTTTATGGCAAGGACTAATCCCTGACATGTCATCCCGGACTCCGTTCCGGGATCACCTTTCAAAAAAGGACCGCAGCGATGCGGCCCTTTTTTGCGTAGTATAACGATTCTGCTTATTGTAGCATTGCAGAAAATTCTTGCAGATTTTTCAAGATTAATTTCGGAAAGTCAATTTCTTTAAGGATGTCGAAATGAGCGTCATTCGAAACGACGTATGTAGCGTTTCCTGCGATGGCGCAATCAACGAACTTGTTATCATCAGGGTCTTTTTGAATCAACTCAAATCTGAAAAAAGCGTCGATTAATTCAACGGAAGGTGCATTTAAAAGGGCTTGAACGACATTTAGTGCAATGACGGGTGTGGTTTTTTGTGCGATAATCTCTTCGTATTCTTCAAGAATTTCGTTGGATACGCAAAGAGTGTATTTCCCTTCTAGCAAACCTTTCCAAACATTATAGTAAGCCCCTCTTTTGGAAAGAGAGGCTAGAAGGCAATTGGTGTCGAGAACAATTCTCATACTGCTTTATAGGGAGTTCGCAAGTGTTCGCATAAGACAGCTTCGTTCTTTTTATTGTCCCATTTGCCGGAATCCCAAAGATCGTCCATGTCTTTTTCAACCCTCTTGGCAAAGACATCCATCAGGGCAACACGAATTTCTTCCAAAGACTCAGAATCCTTGGCGAAAGAGAACATCTTTAGAAGATGTAGCTGTGTCGGGTTCAGAACTTCCATATAAACCTCCCCCATAATATACATTATTCAAAATTGATATGCCAACCCAATTCGCCTTGAAACTCCTGTTTTGGTGAAAAAAATAAAAAGCGAATCATTCAGGCGTTAAATATGAGGTCTGCTCAATTATCCGTATTCATTGAAATGCGGCCCTTTTTCTATATTTCTCTTGTAAATCAAAAAGAGGACTTCAAGATGAAAAAGCTTTTAGCGATGTTTGCGGCGGTTGCGTGTGCCGCGGTTCTTTCTGCCTGCAACGACCAGAAGGCGGAATCCAAGACTCAGGCCGATGAATCCCTGAACAAGGTGAAGGCGGCGGGCGAGTTTGTGCTCGGTCTCGACGATTCCTTCCCGCCGATGGGTTTCCGCGACAAGGACAACAATATCGTGGGTTTCGATATTGACCTCGCCACCGAAGTTTGTGCGCGCCTGGGCGTGAAGCTCAAGACGCAGCCGATTTCCTGGGATGCGAAGGAACAGGAACTGAACACCGGCAAGATTGACTGCATCTGGAATGGCATGAGCGTGGACAGCGCCCGCGCGAAGGCGATGAACCTGAGCGATCCGTATCTCAAGAACCGCATGATTTTCACGGTGAAGGACAAGGCTCTTGCAAATCTCGCGGCCCTCGCCGGCAAGAAGATTGCCGTGCAGAACGGCTCTACCGCCCAGAAGCTTTTGGATGCTTCCGAAGCGGGCAAGGCCGCCAAGGAAATCGTCCCGTTTGACGACAACCAGACGGCGCTCATGGATTTGGACAAGGGCGGTGTCGACGCAGTGTTCCTGGACGAAATCGTGGCCAAGTACTGGATTGTGACGAACGCGAAGGACTACACGGTGCTCGAGGAAGGCCTCTCCGACGAAGTCTATGCCGTGGGTTTCCGCAAGAAGGACCAGGCCTTGCGTGATGCTGTGAATTCCACCTTGGCTGCCATGAAGGCCGACGGCAAGTTCGACGAAATCTCTGCCAAGTGGTTCGGCAAGTAACGGCCGGCGCGCGGTTCCATGTCTGACCTGAGCAATTTACTCCCGATTCTCTGGGGCGGCTTCTGCACGACGCTCGCCATTTTCGGGCTCACGCTCCTGTTCTCGATACCGTTGGGCCTGCTCATTGCGGTCCTCAAGATGAGCAAGTGGCGCGTGGTGCGCTACCCGGTGTCGTTCTACATTTCGGTGATGCGCGGCACCCCCTTGCTGCTCCAGATTGTGGCGATTTACTTTGGCTCCTACTACCTGAGCGAATATGCGGGCGTGGATTTTTCGTTTGACCGCTTCCCGGCGGTGATTGTGGCGTTTTCGATAAACTATGCGGCGTACTTTGCCGAAATTTTCCGCGGGGGCATACAGTCCATACCCAAGGGGCAGTACGAGGCGGCCTACATGCTGGGCATGACCCGCACGCAGACGTTCTTCCGTATTATCCTCCCGCAGGTGGTCAAGCGCGTGGTACCCGCCAGCGCCAATGAAGTCATCACCCTGGTGAAGGACACCTCCCTTGCGCAGGTGATTGCGGTGACGGAACTTTTTGCGTTGGCCAAGAAACAGCAGGCCGCCTACGCGAGCATTTACCCGCTGTTCGTGGCGGGCGTATTCTACTATGTGGCGAACCTTTTGCTGAGCGTGTTTTTTGCCTACGTGGAACGCAAGCTCAATTACTATAAGTGAGGCGTGGAATGGAAAACGTGAATGAATCTGCGCCGATCCTCAAGGTTGAACATGTCAAGAAGTCCTTTGGCGACTTGCATGTGCTCAAGGATATCTCTTTTGACCTGAAGGCGGGGGAGGTGCTCTCGATTATCGGGCCCAGCGGTTCCGGCAAGAGTACGCTGTTGCGCTGCCTTACCCAGCTCGAAACGGTTGACGGCGGCCTGGTGCAGGTCGACGGCAAGGATATGGTGGTGCCGAATGATTCGGCGAAGGGCCCGGCAGTCAAGTATGCGCCGGCAAAAACGCTCCGCGAAATCCGCCTTTCTACGGGGCTCGTATTTCAGAACTTCAACCTGTTCCCGCACCTGACGGTGCTTCAGAACCTTTGCCTCGCTCCGGTGCGCGTGCTTGGAGATGCCCGCGAGAAAGCGAGGGACGTTGGCCGTGCTTTGCTCAAGCGCATGGGCCTCGAAGGCAAGGAGAAGGCTTATCCCTGCGAGCTTAGCGGTGGTCAGCAGCAGCGCGTGTCCATTGCCCGCGCGCTCGCGATGAACCCGAAGATTCTTTTCTTCGACGAGCCGACCTCTGCGCTGGACCCGGAACTCACCGGCGAAGTGCTCAAGATTATCAAGAAACTGGCCGAAGACAAGATGACCATGGTCATCGTGACTCACGAAATGGCCTTTGCCCGCGATGTGGCTGACAAGGTCATCTTCATGGACGGTGGGGTCATTGTGGAGCAAGGAACTCCCGACCACGTGTTCCGCGAATCGGGCAACGAACGTCTGGCTCAGTTCCTGAGCAGGTTCTCAAAGGCCTGATGTGGATGGAATCCAGGAATTCCTGTATTCCTTTGCTGCAGCCTTTTTTCGTTAAAATCGTTGAAATTCTTCCGTTCCGTTTTAAAGGGCGTCATCGATTCCGTTCCAGGTGACTATTACTACTACGTCACGGATGGCAGGATAGACACTTTGTTCAAAAGGGATGACGGACTGAACAAGCCTGTCGTTTCTATCGCCTACGATTCGCCCGCTGGGCAAAGCAACTTTGAATTAGAAGGAGTCTTAGAAGCGGAGTATGAGTTCCCTAGATATGTCAAAACATATTGGAACAATGGAAATCCCAAAGATATATTGACAAATAACGCCTTTAGGATACGTAGCCTGATTTTTTACACAATTTTGCACAAATTTCTAGTAAAATCCCATAAATTTATTTTTATGGGAACTTTTTTTCTTTTTTGTATATATTTTATGAATGGAAAGGAGAATGTATGAAAAATTTGTTTGCGATTTTATCCGTTTTTTTGATGTCGGCTTTTCTTGTTGGTTGTGATTCCGACAAGTCTCTCGTAAAGGTGCTTTCCAAGGGAGAACTGGTAATCGGCCTCGACGATTCCTATCCGCCGATGGGGTTCCGTGACGAAAAAGGCAACATTGTTGGTTTTGACATTGATCTTGCAAACGAAGTTTGTGCTCGTCTAGGGGTAAAGCTCAAGGCCAAGCCGATTTCCTGGGATGCCAAGGAACAGGAACTTAATTCGGGAAACATCGACTGTATCTGGAACGGCATGAGTGTCGACAGCTCCCGTGCCGAATCAATGAACCTTAGCGATCCTTATCTAAAAAATGGAATGTTCTTTGTGTTGAAGGATTCCTCTCTTGCCAATTACGATTCGCTCATGGGAAGGAAAATCGCCCTGCAGAAGGGTTCTACCACGGAAACATTCCTGGCCGCATCTGAAGCGGGAAAATCGGCAAAGGAAATCGTAGGGTTCAACGACAATTTGAGCGCCCTGGCTGCATTGGAACAGGGAGATGTTGACATTGTGTACTTGGATGAGGTTATCGCAAGGTACATGGTGCTTAAACTTAAGAAGAATTACATCTTGCTGGAGGACCGCTCTGCAGGAGAAAAACTCGCTATTGGGTTCCGTAAAGAGGATAAGGCTCTGCGCGATGCGGTGAATGACATTGTGAATGCGACAAAGAAGGACGGTCGCTTTGTGAATATTTCAATGAAGTGGTTTGGTAAATAAGGGGCGTGTGTATGAAAAAGGTCTTGGTTGCGGTTTCGATGATAGTCCTTGCGGCAACCCTTTCTGGCTGCAAGGAAAAGGTGGAATCTTCTAGTGTTGATCCATCCTTTGAAAAAGTGAAGTCTGCGGGAGTCCTTGTCGTTGGGCATACGCCTGTTTTCCCGCCGATGGTCTTTGTGAACGAGAATAATGAAAGGGTCGGTTTTGATGTCGACCTTGTAACCGAAGTGTGCTCTCGCTTGGGTTTGCGACTTGAGTCTCGCGAAATTGAGTGGGCGAACAAGGAAGAAGAACTGAACTCTGGAAGCATTGACTGCATCTGGAACGGCATGAGTGTCGATAGTGCCCGAGCTCGTGCGATGAACCTGAGTGACCCTTACCTTACGAACCGGGTTGTTTTTGTTGTTAAGGATAGTTCTTTAAACCACCTAGATTCTATCAAGGGAAAAAGGATCGGGGTGCAGAAGGCCTCGACGGCGCAACTGCTTTTGGATAAATCCGAAGTGGGTGAAAGTGCGAAGGAAATCGTCTTGATTAGGGACTTAGTCCCAGAAATCGAAGCGCTGGATTCTGGTACCGTGGATGCCATATATGTTGATGAAGTTTTTGCGAAGTACTGGAATCATTCTCACGGGATGGCCTATACTATTCTGGAAGAAGGCCTTTACAATGAGTTCTATGCGGTGGGCTTCCGCAAGAAGGATAAGTCGCTCCGCGATACGGTCAACAGCATTCTCAACGAACTCAAGCGTGACGGCATGTTCGTAGAACTCTCCGTCAAGTGGTTCGGTAAATAAGTAGGGTAATGTACAAAAGAAAGCCTTCGGAGTTCCCGAAGGCTTTTTGAATTTTAGAGATGCGAGCTGTTAGCGGTACATGGCGCTCCAGCGCTTTTTGAAGCGAGGTTCGTCAAGGACCTTTGCCCAGATGAACCCTTTGCGCACATCGGCGATATCCTTTACGGATACGGCGGGCTTTCGTGTTGCAAGGATTTCGGCTGCAGACCCTTCGGTCGAATCCATGCTGGAGATTGCGGCGGCGGATTCGCGGGCTGCCCTTGCGCGGTCTTCAAGTTCGTTTAATTCCTGTTGCCGTTCCAGTTCGCGCCTGCGAGCTTCGCTTCGTTCGCGTTCTGCATGGAGCTTGGCCTCTTTCTCTTGTTGTTTGCGCTTTTCTTCGGCATGCTTTTCGCGGTTCAGCAGGTTGTCCAGTTCTTCCAAGTCGTGAACCAATACGTCGCAGTCGCCTTCGCCCATGTCGTGGCCTACGATGCGGTGGGCTTGCAAGTCCATCAACATTTCCGCGGCGGTGTTTTCGTCCACGTCGAACTCTTCCATCAGGAATTCCAGGTTGATGAAATCCACTTCGATGACGACTTCGGCAATGTCGCGGAGCGAAAGCTGCTCTACTTGCCTGTGTTGCACTGGGGGAGTCGGGGGCTCGATGTTCCCTTGCGCAGCCTGCTGTTGGGCTTCTTCGAATTGACGAATCAAGTCCTGCAACGAGCGCGGGGGACGGTGCTCCTGCGACTCCTGCGTATCCTCTTCATTCGGTTCATCCGTGTATTGCCGGGGCGGGAGCCTATGTTGCTGCTCCTTCGCCTTTTCCAGCTTCTTCTGGATGATCGTGATGACGACCGCAATCGCTATGAAAATGAGAGTTTCCATAGTGCTCTACTCGAACCTACTTCGCTTCGGGAGCGGCTCCGATTTCCTTGCGCATTTGGGTGTCGGCTTCGATGTTCTTCAAGTTGTAGTAGTCCATTACGCCGAGCTTGCCATCGCGCAGGGCCGAAGCCATGGCCATCGGAATCTGGGCTTCGGCTTCCACAAGCTTTGCCTTCATTTCCATGACCTTCGCCTTCATTTCCTGTTCGGCGGCGTATGCCATGGCGCGGCGTTCTTCCGCCTTTGCCTGGGCGATTTTCTTGTCGGCTTCGGCACGGTCGGTTTCGAGGATAGCACCGATGTTCTGACCCACGTCCACGTCGGCGATATCGATAGAGAGAATTTCGAAAGCGGTACCTGCGTCGAGGCCCGAGGCGAGCACCTTCTTGGAAATCATATTCGGGTTCTCGAGCACTTCCTTGTGGCTCTGGGCGGAACCGATGGAAGACACGATGCCTTCGCCTACGCGTGCGACGACCGTTTCTTCGCCGGCACCACCGACGAGCTTCTGGATGCTTGCGCGGACGGTGATACGGGTAATGGCATGCAGCTGAATTCCGTCGAGTGCCACGGCGGAAACCTTCGGGGTCTCAATCACCTTCGGGTTCACGGACATCTGCACGGCTTCGAGTACGTTACGACCGGCGAGGTCAATCGCAGCGGCTTCCTTGAAGTCGAGCTTGATATTTGCCTTGTTCGCGGCGATGAGCGCCTGGATCACACGCAGCACGTTACCGCGGCTGAGGTAGTGGGCTTCCAGCAGGTTCGTGTCGACCGGGAGACCTGCCTTGCAGCTAAGAATGCGGGCTTCCACAATCACCTGCGGCGGTACCTTACGGAGCCTCATGCCGATGAGCTGGAAAATGCTCACGTTCGCCTTGGAGAACAAGGCCTGGAGCCAGAGGCTGAAGAACTTGCCGATGAAGGCGAGGAGGATGATGACGGCAATCGCCGCGATGATAATTCCCACAATAAGAAGGGTGTCCATGGTTTATCTCCATTTTTGTTCTTGCTCCTAATATACATTCTTTATGCTCAAAAGCCTAATTTTCTTTATTTTTTTATTTATCTTTAGGGTATGCTTAAGCGGATTATTTTTTCGTTGTTTTTCGTGTTGGCGGCTACGGCGTTTGCTGATGAAGCCGAAAACCTTGGAAATGCCCCGCAGACTGTGGAGCAGTCTTCGTCTTCTGAGGTTGCCATGTCGTCCTCCTCTGTACAAAGTTCTTCGTCGGCAGGTCTGAAAGGCCGCGAAGTTCCGGTGCGCTATTGGGTGAAGGGTGATTCCGTAGAGCTCGAAGCCATTTTTGTAAAAATCGAGAACGATACGGTCTATCTGAAAAAGCCGACCGATGAGGAACAGCTCCGCATTGAACACCTTGCGGACAAACAGGCTATTGCGCTCCAGGAAAGTAATGGACAGAATGTGGAGAATGTCGAAGAGGACGAAGAAGCGGATATCTCGCAGAAGCCTGCAGAAATCATCATGACCGATGCGGTCAAGGATTCCATGGCGGCTAATGCCGAAGACGCTGCTCCGGTGGCAGAAGTGGTGGACGACGGTGCCGATGATGACTTGGAAACGGCTCTTCAGAAAGAAGAAAAGCGAATGAAGATGGAAGAAATCGCGAAGGTGGAAGAGGAAATCCGAAACCAGGAAATCGCGGATAGCATTGCCGCTGCCGAGAAAAATCCCTACATTAAGTATTTCCGTTTTGAGCTCAAGCGTCTCTACAATATGGAAGACGCTGCCATGATTCCCTTGTCCCTTTCGAATTACGTAGTGCCGGAAATCAAGGTGGTCGAAGAGACGATTGAATTGTATCCGCCGGGAAATGCGAACTTGCTCGTCGTTTCGGAACCGGAAGCTTGCTCCCTGTTCGTGAATGGAATTCCTCTCAAACAGGTCGCTCCCGATACTATTCGGAATATCAAGCCGGGCAAGTACACGATTTCGGTGATGAAGGTCCTGAAGGATGTGGAATGGTGGGGCTCCACCGTTGTTCGCATCAATGCGGACAGCTTGAACAAGGTGACGATTCCTGTGCTTAGGCCCACGACGCGACTCACCTTGAATACGAACCCCGAAGCGGTCGAAGTCTACCTGGACAAGGCTCCTTCGTTGAACAAGATGCCGGACTACATGACCGACATCATTGTCGATGGCGTGGACCCGCAGGTGTCTGCGCAGGTGTTCTTCCGCAAGGTCGGTTATCGCGACACCTCGGTGACGGTTGAAATCAAGCCGTATATGCCGAACCTGGTGTATGTCGATATGACCCCGGTTCTTGACGATCTTGAATTCATCGAAGAGCAGAACGCCTTCAACAAGGAACGCAGCCAGAGACGCATTGGGCGCGGCCTTCTGTGGGGTTCTATCGTTCCGCTTATTGCTGGTGGTGTCATGTGGTACTTGGCGGAACGCGACTGGAGTTCTGCTGCGGACAAGAAGCATGCCTATGAAAAGCTCTCTGCGTTCGATAGCGACGATACGCGGCAGATGGTGGAGGATAACCATCGCCTAAATGACAGTGGCGATACCAAATGCGGCGTGGCGATAGGTCTTGGCGCTCTTGGACTTGGACTCCTTACGGCAGGCATTATCCTTGCTTTCTAGTTTAGGCTAGCCATGGCTACGGTGAAGTCGCTATTGGTCCTATGCCTGTGTGGAGTGACGCTTTCTTTGGCGCACCCCCATGTCTTTGTCGACGCGACGGTGAAAGTTCTCTTTACCCAAGACGGTTTTTCAGCGATAAAGAACCATTGGGTTTACGATGAACTCTATAGCATGGCGATGATGTCGTCGGGCGATAAGGACGGCGACGGAGTCATTTCTGACGAAGAGAACCGGTGGTTCTGCGATGCAATCATGGAACCCCTTCGGAAGTCGAACTACTACAATTTTGTGCTGGTGGAAACCAGTTTCCTGAAGGTGCAGGAACTGAAGAATTTTAGGGCGACCTTCAAGAACAATCGGTTGATTCTTGATTTTGATACGAAGTTTTCGGTTCCGGTGCAGGCGGATTATACGATGCTTGTGGTCGCGGTTGCCGACCCGACCAATTATATCCAGATTACGACGGATATGGAAAAGGCGGATGTCGATGCTCCCGACGCGATAGAGGTGGAGTTCTTTAACGACGCTCTGTCTGGATTGACCCTGTTTAGGGCGTTCCGTTCGGATATCGAGGGGCTGTATTTACGGTTCAAGAAGAAATAAGCTGACCCTGAATTTACTATTTTTAGGTTAAGGAGATTATATGATTAAAAGAGCGATACTGTCTTGCTTAGTGGGATTGGGAATTGCGTTCGCCGATTTGGCGGATCCGAACGAGTATACGTCTGGTGCGGGGGAGCCTGCTACTCCGGTGGTCAACATCAACCATGTCGAAAATGACGAACCGATGTTTGCGGTCTCGATTCATCCGATATCGATGTTTATTTTGTCGCTGATCGATGTCCCGTCGGTGTTCTTGACCATAGAAGGTAATCTCGGAAGCCGCATGTCTTTAATTACCCGCCCGAACATGGTTTGGGCTGATTTTACGAACGACGACGAAGGCCTTGACGTTTTTGTGTTCGGTATTTCCGAAGGTCTGCGTGCTTATATGAACGAAGGTCACCGCGGACTTTATGCCGACGCACATTTCGTCTACAACTACGTGAGCATGGATTATTCCTACGACAGGAATCCTGATAAGGATATTGACGCTCACCTGAATGGTTTTGGCTTCGCCCTGTATTTGGGACACAAGTTCAGGTCGGGCTTTTTCACGACGTCGTTTGATGTAGGCTACAAGTTTGTTAAGTACTCGGCATCGAAAAAGGAAAAGGAAGACCTGGAAGATGCGACTGCAGTCGGTTCCAGCTTTGATATCAACTATACCTTCGGCGTAACTTTCTAACGGAATTTTTTATAAAACGGAGCTCCTATGCCAGCAATTCATTTGACTGCTGAAAATTTTGATCAAGTTATTTCGTCTGGCCAGTTGGTCTTTGTAGACTTCTGGGCAACCTGGTGCCGTCCCTGCATGATGATGGGACCTATCATCGACGAACTCGCCGATGAATACGACGGCCGCGCCATTATCGCCAAGATCAATGTCGACGACGCTGGCGTTGGCGACATTTGCGCTCGTTTTGGCATTACGAACATCCCGAACATGAAACTCTTCAAGAACGGAGTCGAAGTGGGAAACGTGGTGGGAGCCGTGCCGAAGGCGACCGTCAAGGGCGTTATTGACCGCAACCTGTAATACCCATGCTGACAAAACGTTTAATCGTGTGTTTGGATGTTCGCGACCGCAAGGTCACGAAGGGTGTCAAGTTTAAGGGTAACATTGATATTGGTGACCCAGTAGACATGGGTGCGCAGTATAGTGCCGACGGTGTCGACGAACTCGTCTTTTACGATATTACGGCGAGTGCGGAGAACCGTCCCTGCGACATGGAAATGATTCGCCAGATTGCAAAGCGCGTGTTCATTCCGTTTGCGGTGGGTGGAGGAATCCGCAACCTGGACGATATGCATGAGGCTCTTTTGGCTGGAGCAGAAAAGGTGAGCGTGAACAGTCTTGCCGTACTCCACCCCGAGATCATTGCCGAGGGCGCGAAGGCTTTTGGACGGCAGTGCGTGGTTCTTGGAATGGATGCAAAGTTTGTCGGTGTGTCTGACAAAATTCCGAGTGGCTACGAAGTGTTCATTCGTGGCGGTCGCACGCCGATGGGTATCGATGCGGTTGAATGGGCGAAAAAGGCTGAAGACCTGGGCGTCGGAGAAATTTGCCTGAATTCGATTGATACCGATGGTGTCAAGAACGGTTACGAACTCACCATTACGGATAAAATCGCGAAGGCGGTTCAGGTGCCGGTTATTGCCAGTGGCGGTGCGGGAACTCCTGCGCATATCGTGGACCTTTTTGCGAAGACCTCCGCCGATGCTGCGTTGGTTGCATCGATGGTGCATTTTGGTGACTATACCATTCCCGGAATCAAAAGGGAAATGCTTGCCGCCGGTATTCCGGTGCGTAAGAAGATGAACGGCGAGGTGTAGAGTGAATTCTTCTGTTGCAGCTAAAATTTTTGAAGCGGGCCGTTCGTCCGGTGCGGACTTCGTCGAAATCTACGAGGAAGAAACCCGCAGCTCTTCGCTTGGCTTGAAGTCGAGCCACATCGAGTCTGCAACTGCAGGGACGGAATACGGTATCGGTATTCGCTTGATATACGGGACCGAAGTCCTGTACGGCTTTACCAGTGACGATTCCGAAGATGCTCTTATTAAGCTGGTTCGCACGCTTTCGTTTGGACGCGTTGCCGGAACCTATTCTTCGCCTCTTGAATTTGCGCCGGAGAAGCGCATCGCCGATTACAATGTCGATGCGTTTAAGGATCCCCGTATCTTGGGGCAGGCGGTCAAGCAGGACTTCCTGTTCCGCGCAGATAAGGCGGCTCGCGCCCTTTCGGAGAAGGTCGTGCAGGTGGGCGCTTCGGTTACGGATTCCTGTTCGACGATTCGACTCTTGAATAGCGAAGGCTTGAACCTCTCGATGAATCGAGCGAGGCTTCGCGTGAACGTGACGGTGACGGCTGCCGATGGTACGGAGAGACTCACGACCCATGAAGCTCCCGGTGCTCTAGGCGGCTACGAGCTTCTCGCGAATTATTCTCCGGAGGAATTGGCGACGGACTCGGCGGACCGCGTGTTGCGTATGTTGTCGGCAGGCTACATCAAGGGTGGGCAAATGCCCGTCGTGATGGGCAACGGTTTTGGCGGCGTGATTTTCCACGAAGCCTGCGGACATCCGCTGGAAACGGAATCGGTGCGCCGCGGGGCGAGCCCGTTCTGCGGAAAAATTGGCGAAGCGATTGGTCAGCCGTGCCTTACGGCAATCGACGATGGAACCTTGGACGGAGTGTGGGGAAGTCTCAAGTTTGACGACGAGGGAACGCCTACGCAGCGTACGACCTTGATCGAAAACGGCATCTTGAAAACCTACATGAGCGACCGCGTGGGCGCAAAGGAAGTCGGCATCGGCCTGACGGGTTCCGCCCGTCGCGAAAGCTACAAGTATGCTCCCGTGAGCCGCATGCGCAATACCTTCATCGCTCCTGGCAAGGATAGCTTCGAGTCGATGATCGCTAGCGTCGATGAAGGCCTCTACGCCGCCCGCATGGCGGGCGGGTCGGTGAATCCGGCAACGGGCGAATTCAACTTCGCCGTGGACGAGGGCTACGTGATTCGAAACGGTAAAATCTGCGAACCGGTACGCGGTGCCGTTCTTATCGGCAAGGGTCACGAGATTATGCCGCGCATCAGTATGGTTGGCTCCGACTGGGAAGTCGCTGCAGGTGTCTGCGGGGCTTCTTCGGGACATGTTCCCGTGACCGTGGGGCAGCCCACGATTAAGGTCGACCAGATTCTGGTCGGCGGTCGTTAATTTATTTGATATTCCATCGGCGTCTTGGATTGGGGCAGTGGTCTTCGTGACCATCTGGCCATATCCAGACTTCGTCCTTGAAGGGACATTTGCTGCAGTCGCTTGCCATAGGGCAGTCGCCTGTCGCATTTTCAAGAAAGAGGCTTCCTTCGTTTTTAATTTGCTTGGAATGGAGAACTCCAGATTGGAATTCTTGTCGAAGTCTACTTAAGGTGTCGTTGTCCAGCTCGAAAAGGGTTCTGATTTCTTGTGGCATTGAATCGAGAATGACGACGGAATTCCACTTGATGCGATGAATGCCAATGCTTTCTGCCCAATGCAGTATCGGTTCAAGCTGGTCCAGGTTTTCACGATGCAGGGTCACTTGCAGGGAGACTGTTGAAAGTTCTTTTGCTCCCGAATTTTTCTGTCGTTGGAGGCAATCCAAAAGTTGCTCTACATTTTCTCGCCACTTGGAAAGGCTGAATCCGCCCATTTCGTAAGAGAGCGTGCTGATTTTGATATCGCTACAAGCGACAAGGAGTTTTTCCATGCCTGGGGGCGTGCCCCATTTGCCGGGGAATGTTCCGTTTGTCGTTAAATTCAACTTGACGCCTGTGGTCTCGCAGAAATCAAGCAATTCTTCGAATTTTGAATAAAGTAGCGGCTCTCCCATCGTGGAGGGGATGACTTCTCGAAGGATTCGCTTTCCAGAAGCGTCGCTTTCCGATGCGTATTTTTCAATAGCCGCTTTGGCGGTTTCGATGGGCATGCTGCCGAACCTAAACGAGTGAGCCTGCTGTCTTCGAAAGCATAGAAGACAGTGCAGATTGCACACGTCGGGATTGGTGAGCAGCGTAATGCGGCGCATGAGGCTTTTATTCGCGGTGCTCTCTGATGTACTTGATGGCGGCAAGTCCTGCCTTGGCGCCTTCGCCAACAGCGATGGCGACCTGCAACGTACCACCGGTGCAGTCTCCTGCAGCAAAGAGTCCGGGAAGCGTCGTCTGGAAATCGTTGTCGAGAACAAGTGTCGGCCCGTCAAAGCCCGCACCAGCCTTCTTTGCCAGGTCGGTGGCGCTTGCGCTGCCCAATGCGACGAAGAGACCGTCGAAGTTTTCTTCGGTGCCGTCTTCGTAGCGGACTCCCTTGAACTGACCTTCGCCGACGAGTGACTGCAGGTGGCGATTCTCGATGCGGATGCTGCTCGGGAACGACGTGGTAAGCGCAGCTCCGTTGGTTAGGAGTGTGAGGCTGTCGACAATAGGCAGCAGTTCCTGCGCTTCGTGGAGGGCGTATTCTCCGGAGCCAAGGACTGCCACTTTTTTCTTGCGGTAGAAGAATGCGTCGCACACGGCGCAGTAGCTGACGCCGTGTCCTTCGAGTTCTGCCATGCCTGCGACGGGGTGCTTGTTGCGTGCGGCCCCTGTTGCCATGATGCAGACCTTTCCGTGGTATTCGCCGACAAGTCCCTTCGCCGAAAAACCCTGGCCGTCGAACATAAGGTCGGTGATTTCATCGTCGGCGATGTTTGCTCCGAGAGCCATGGCCTGCTTGTGACCTACTTCCAGGAGCTGTTCGCCTGTCAGTGGCTGCTCAAGACCATAGTAATTCTGAATCAGGTGTGCCTTGGCGAGAGCTCCGCCGTCTTTTCCGACGAGTTGGACGGAGAATCCTGCACGCAAACCGTATAGTGCTGCCGAAATTCCGGCGGGTCCGTAACCAAGAATTAACATGTCGAACATAAAAACCTCTATGTATTGCAATTTATACAATTTATAAGATACAAATTATTTATTTTAGAATTGGTTGTCTTGGGTAATTCGAATGAAGGACTGATATGCAAAGATATACTCCGCGCGATATGTTTGTCGAAGCCGGCTACGGACCCAGTTTTGCAGCGCAACTTATACAGAATGCCTATAGCAAACTGTTCGAGGGCGACCCGATCAATGAACGGGTTTGCTTCGATGCTTCGGATGACATGAGCTACATCATCGACATCGGCCACGACGATATCCGTTCCGAAGGCATGAGCTATGGAATGTACATCACGGCTCTTACGGGTCATGAACGCCAGTTCGACAAGTTGTGGAATTTCTCCAAGCGCTACCTTCGAAACGATGACGGTCCGCATGTGGGTTACTTCGCGTGGCAGGTGTCTACGACTGACTTCAGCAAGATGGATCCGGGCGCTGCTCCCGATGGCGAAGAATACTTTGCTATGGCGCTCTTGATTGCGGCTGAAAAATTCAATCGACCGGATCTCAAGGACGAAGCTATCGGACTGATCAACTGGTTGCGCAACAAGCCGAACAACGGAATCGTTGGACCAATCATCGACCCAGAAAGGAACCTGGTCAAGTTTTCTCCGGTGCTCGGCAATGACTTTACCGATCCGAGCTACAACACGGTGGCGTTCTACCGCGCCTTTGCCGAAGCGACGGGCGACGAAAGGTGGCTAACAACAGCGGAAAAGAGTCTCGAGTACCTGCAAAAAGCAGCACATCCCGTAACAGGACTTTGCAGCGAATACTCCGAATACGACGGCACTCCGCGCCCCACTCCTTGGTATCCCGAAAGCGGATGCTTTAGTGGAGATGCCTGGCGTGTGGTGATGAACCTGAGTCTCGACTACACCTTGTTCCGCGGACACGAATGTGAAAAGAGCATTTGCGAACGGCTGCTGTTCTTCTTTGAAAGCCGTCGCCCGTATTTGGCGGACTATTCCGTGGATGGTAGCGACTTCCCGCGCCTCGGTCGCAACGCGACTCCCGGTGTCATTGCGATGAACGCCGCTGCCACTCAGGTGCTGCCGGAAGGCGACCCGCTGATCAAGCCCTTCGTAAAGGACCTTGCGGCGCTTTCGGTGCCGTATCGTTTCTGGCGCTACTACGACGGAATGCTTTACTTGATCGGGCTTCTCGCCACGGCGGGAAAAATTAGGTTTTAATTCAAATGGTTGGGAAAAAAAGGAATAGAAACATGAACAAGACAAAATCCTTCACACGTGTTGCAATGCTTTCGGGTGTAATCGCTGCAGCTTTCCTGTTTAGTGCATGCGAAGATGTCCGCACCGAAGAATATCCGAGTGGCAAGATTCGCATCCAGACCACTTATGTCAAGGACAAGAAAGAGGGTCCCGAAAAGGAATTCTACGAAAACGGCAATGTCAAGCGCGAAGCCACTTATGTCAACGACCGCCGCGAAGGAGTCGTCAAGGAATACTACGAAGATGGAACCCTCGAAGCGGAATACAACTACGCCGACGGTTACATCGAAGGTCTGGTGACGCGCTACCACAAGAACGGCAAGGTCGCTTCGAAGGCCGAGTACAAGCAAAATAAGCAGATTGCCTTTGGCGAAAACTTTGACGAAAACGGTGAACCGGCAACGAGTGGTTCTTACAAGGACCCGCGCGACGGCTACGCCTACGAGTGGATCCGCATCGGCACCCAGCTCTGGACGGCAGAAAACATGAACTACGCGACTGCGTCGGGTTCGCTCTGCGCCCAGTGCAACCATTGGGGCCGTCTCTACAACTTTGAAAATGCGAAGAAGGCTTGTCTCGACGGCTTCCACATGCCGACCAAGGAAGAGTGGAATGTTCTGTTGACTTATGCGGGCACCAGCAAGCCTGTGGGTGTCGTGCTTAAGGCTGGCTACGGCTGGGATCCGATTAAGGGTACCAACAATTACGGTAACGGCAAGGATGAACTCGGCTTTGGCGCCAAGGCCGGTGGCGGTCATTTCGCCAAGAGCGATGTTCCGCTGAAGGAACGCAAGCTGGAAGGCGCCGGTCAGAAGGCTTACTTTTGGACTGCCGAAGGCGAAGTGCTCGTGTTCTTCCACGACAAGGATATTGCCAAGTTCGAGAAATTTGATCCCGAATACGGTGCGAGCTTGCGCTGTCTGAAGGACTAATTCGATTTAAGGATGAAAAAGAAAGGCGCTCCGAAGAGCGCCTTTTCTAATTGAGTAAAAAATTAAGCGATGTGGCGCTCCTTCGGAGCGCACCTCGCTCGGCTCGGTCATGGGCAAGCAAGCTTGCCCGCGACGCGCGCCTTTAAGCGATATTGAGGGATTGCTCGCGGATGCACTCGACTTCGTTCTTGAGCTCGATGGCAAGCGCGGCGATGTCGGCGCTCTGGCACTTGGTGCCAAGCGTATTCGCTTCGCGGCCCATTTCTTGCAGAATGAAGCCGAGGTTCTTACCCTGGGCGCCGCCTTCTTTGAGAGCGTTCAGGAAAAGCTTGTTGTGGCTGCGGAAGCGCGTGATTTCTTCGTGGATGTCGAGCTTGTCGGCCATGATGCAGGCTTCCTGCAGCAGGCGGACGTCGTCGATTTCGCTATCCTTCAGGAGCACGTTGATGCGTTCTTTGAATTTGTCTTTCCACACTTCGATGCGCTGCGGGTCCAGGACTTCGATCTTGTCGAGGACTGCGTTCAGGTGATTCACGCGGCCTTCGAGATCGCGGGCGAGGTTCGCACCTTCCTTGGCGCGCATCTCATTGACGGCATCGAGCGCCTTGTCGAGTTCCGCAGCGAGGTGCTTTTCAAGCGCTTCGGAATCGGCGTCGGCATCGGTGAACTGCAGCACCTCGGGGAGTGCAAGAATGTTTTCCAATGTGATGTTGCCTTCGATGCCGAATTTTTTCTGCATGGAGCAGGTGATGTCGACAAATTTGGCAATGGCGGCTTCGTTGTAGGATACCGGGATGTTTCCGCCGGTGCCTGCGCCGAGCGTCACGCTGAAAATGACGGAGCCGCGTACCAGCTTTTCCTTAATCTGGTTCTTGAAGCTGTTTTCGAGGTAGGCCAAGTTCTTGGGCAACTTGCAGGAGATGTCCAAAAAGCGGTTGTTCACGCTGCGGACTTCAATCACGCAACTAGCGCCCTGGTACATGGACTCGCTCTTCCCAAAACCCGTCATCGATAAAATAGCCATATTCAATCCTTTTGCTTTCATTAATAGATTGCTTCGTCACTGCGTTCCTCGCAATGGCGTTGCAACTATTTCTTACTTATCATAGCAATCACGTGTTCTGCGCCGAAGTTTGCAAAACCGATCGCCGTCAGGAACTTGCTGAGCTTGTGTTCGTTCTGGTAGCTGATGGTTTCGATTTTCAAGCCTTCCTTGTCGCAAAGGGTATGGAAATCCTTCACCGTCAAGAGGCGGATATTCGGCGTGTCGTACCATTCGTACGGCAATTCCTTGGATTTAGGCATGCGGCCGTGCAGCATCAGGCTTCCGCGGGTTGTCCAGTGACCGAAATTTGGGAAGGTCACGATGGCGCGTTTTGCGACGCGCAGAAGTTCGTTCAAGAGGGCGACCGGGTCGCGAATTTCTTGAATGGTGCGGTTGATGATGGCGTAGTCGAAACTGCCGTCCTTGAAATCGCTGATTCCGCTTTCGTCAAGGTCACGCTGGATCACGGGCACGTCGTTTTCAAGGCAATCCATGATGCTCTTGAAGTTGCGTTCGATGCCGAGTACCGTCACATGCTTTTTCTTATTCAGGTAGTCGAGCAACTCGCCGCTGCCGCAACCGAGATCGAGCACGTTGCTGTTTTCTTTGACAAGGCTTCCGATGAAATCGAAATCTTCGGTATCATGGAATACGGGCGTCACCTGGGTTTCGGGCTTTGTCGGAATAATTTTCGAGTCGAGGAAACGGCCGACGGCCTTTCCGAGGTCGCCGACTTCGATGAGGAATCCGTCGTGGCCGAACTGCGTGTCGAGTTCGAGGCTTGTTACCACCTTGCCGGCATTCAGAAGGGCGCTTGTAATACGGCGCGATTCATGCGGCGGGAAAAGCCAGTCGGTACTCAGGTTCACGTTCAGGAATTCCGCCTTTACGTTCTTGAAGGCGTTTTCGAGAGAACCGTATTCGGTTTCCAAGTCGAAACAGTCTGTCGCGTGAGCGATATGCAGGTAGCTGTTCGCGTCGAAGCGGTCGACAAATTTGGAACCCTGGTAGCGCAAGTAGCTTTCGAGAGGCAAATCTAGATCGAAGGGCGTGCTGTAGGTTACCGCGTGGTTCTTGTTTTCCTGGTCCTGGGCGCGCTTGAACTTCTGTTCCATGCCCACGGCACTGAGATAGGTAATGTGAGCGAGTTTGCGGGCGTTCGAAAGACCGACATCGGGGTGGGTGGATTCGTAGTAGTCGCCACCGTTAAAGTTCGGGTCTTGCGTAATCACGTCGCGGGCGACGATTTCAAAACCGAGTGCCTGGCTGCTAAAGCGCGGAGAGCTTGCAATCACGATACAACGGCGAACCTGTTCTGGGTAGTAAATAGCCCACTTCATCGCTTGGAAACCACCCATGGATCCGCCAATCACGCAGCAGAGATCTTTTATTCCAAGACCCTTCGCCAGTTCGTATTGGGCGTGCACCATGTCTCCGATAGTGATCATCGGGAAGGTGCTTCCGTAGGGCTTGCCTGTGCGGGGGTTGATGCTTGCCGGACCAGTTGTTCCCTTGCAACCGCCTAGGATGTTGCTGCAGACGACAAAGAACTTGTCTGTATCGACGGGTTTGCCGGGACCAATCAGGGCGTCCCACCAACCGGGCTTTCGGTCTTCTTCAGTGTAGTAGCCTGCCACATGGGCGTCTGCGGTGAGAGGGGAACATACCCAGACCACATTGCTCTTGTCGGCATTCAGCGTTCCGTACGTTTCGTAACGGATTTCGAGCGCCGGAAGGGTCTTGCCACTTTCGAGCTTGAAACCCTCGTCCCCGTAATCCTTCGTAAAGGTTTGGGGCACCACAGGGCCGACACTATATTTATGCAAAAATTCACTCATATGCATAAATATAGAAATGTTTTAGTCCAGCATAATCGTAAACGGTCCGTCGTTGGTTAGGCTCACCTGCATGTCTGCGCCAAAACGCCCTTTTTCTACGACTGCGATTTCTTTTTTGCATTCAGTTATAATATAATCATATAACTCGCTTGCAAGTGTGGGGTTGCCCGCGCCGTTGAATGTGGGACGGTTCCCCTTGTTGCAGTTTGCGTACAAGGTAAATTGCGAAACCAGTAGGAGCTCTCCGCCGACATCCTTGATGGAAAGGTTTGTCTTGCCGTTTTCATCGGCGAAGATTCGGAGCGCAAGCATTTTGCGAATGAATCGGTCGGCGATTTCCTTGGTGTCATCTTCACCGACTCCGATAAGAATCAGGTACCCTTTGCCAATTTTGCCGACGGTTTCGCCGGCGATGTCTACTTGGGCGTTGAGGACTCGTTGTATCAGAAATTTCATAGCTACGTAAAATAAAAAATTTTCGGGGAAACGGCTGTGGGACGGTGCAATCTGTCAGAAAGCTTATATAATTACTTTTTCCTTACAAAAAAGACGGGTGGGGCTCTAAAAGGGTACAAAAAAACGAGCAATGTTTTTAAATTTGGCGCGGAAATTGTAAACAAAAGGAAATATTATGGTCGTTGAACCGATGATTCGCAGCAATATGTGCGTGAATGCCCACCCGCAAGGCTGCGCCATGGATGTAAAGCGCCAAATTGAATACGTACAAAAGAAGCGTGCAGAGCGTGGCGCTCCGAAGGATGCCCCGAAGACGGTTCTTGTGCTGGGTTGTTCGACGGGCTATGGACTTGCTAGCCGCATTTCGGCTGCCTTTGAATTCGGAGCCGCAACGATTGGCGTGTCTTTCGAAAAGGAAGGTGCCGATGAGCCGCGTCAGAAGAGTGGGACTCCGGGCTGGTACAACAACATGGCTTTCGACAAGTTCGCGAAGGAAGCGGGACTCGAAGCGGTCACGTTCAACGGCGATGCCTTTTCGCATGAAATGCGCAAGAACGTCATCGAGACTTTGAACAAGATGGGTCGTAAAGTGGATCTGCTGGTTTACAGCGTCGCATCGGGCGTGCGCGTAGACCCGGACAACGGTACGCTTTACCGCAGCGTCTTGAAACCGATTGGCGAAACGTTTACCGGAGCGACGATCGACTGCATGACCGGTGCGATCAGCACCATTAGCGCAGAACCCGCAACGGACGAAGAAGCGGCTAATTCCGTCAAGGTGATGGGCGGTGAAGACTGGGCGCTTTGGGTGCGTCAGCTGAAGACTGCTGGCGTCCTTGCCGAAGGCGTTAAGACCGTAGCGTATTCCTACATCGGACCGAAACTTTCTCATGCGATTTACCGAGATGGCACCATCGGTGGCGCCAAGAAGCACCTGGAAGCGACGGCACGCGAATTGAATGCGGAACTTGAACGCGAGTTGAAGGGCGAAGCCTATGTGTCCGTGAACAAGGGCCTGGTGACGCGTTCCAGCGCTGTGATTCCGATTATCCCGCTGTACCTCTCGGTGCTCTTCAAGGTGATGAAGGAACAGGATACGCACGAAGGCTGCATTGAGCAGATGGAACGCTTGATGAACGAACGCCTTTATACGGGCGCTGCGGTTCCAACTGACGAAAACCATCTGATTCGCATTGACGATTGGGAACTTGACCCGAAGGTGCAAGAAGAAGTGAATAGGCGCATGGCGACGATTACGCAAGAAAACTTGGCTCAGGTGGGTGACCTTGAAGGCTATCGACACGACTTCTTGGCGACCAATGGCTTTGACATTGAAGGAGTGGATTACTCCGCCGATGTGAAGAGCATGATGACGATTTGATTAGCGTTTTATGTTGTGAAGCTAAAAAGGCGCGGGTCAAACCGCGTCTTTTTTATAGCGCAAAGACGCGCTTGATGTCGTCGGTGCGGCTAGTTTGCGTGAGCACGAGCCTGAGGAGAACCGCTGCCTTTTGCGGGGCGAGGCGACCGGCGCAAATGCGGCCGGGCGCAAGTGACTCGTTTAGAGTCACAAGTCCGTGGTGTGTGCGGCTGGCAATGACCACGGGAATATCGATGCTTTCAAGGACTTTCGCCCACGCAAGACTGAATTCGCCGGAGCCTGCACCTGCAATCACGAGACCGTCGGAAACGCAGGCGGCGTATTCTAGAATTTTCGGGTTCGCATCGACCGTAAAGTAGACCACATTCACGCGCGGCAGGCTTTCGAGTTTTGAGACGTCAAAGAAGTTCTGTTCCTTGAGCGCATTCCAATTGGAACCATCGCCGGGTGCGTTCACGCCCATGGCGTTAATCGCTGAGGCTGAGCATTTTTGCACATTGCGTGCATCGAAAAGTTCCCCAGCGAAATAGACCCATACCAAGTTTGCGGGAGGATCGTCGTCGACGGCAAAACCCGCTGCGGCACGCACCGCACCGAGCAAGTTCTCGGGACCGTCAGGGTTCTTTGCCGTTGCAGGCTTCATCGAACCTGTGAAGATGACCGCCTTCTCGCATTTGACGGTGAGGCTTACAAAGTAGGCGGTTTCGTCCATCGTGTCGGTGCCGTGCGTCACCACAATTCCGTTGACTGTTTCGTCGACCTGCAATTCGGCGATGCGCTTTGAAAGAGCGATCCACAGCTTGTCATTCATGTCGTCGGAATTCACATTGCAAATCTGCTCGGCGGAAACATCGGCATATTCGGCAAGCTCCGGTACGGACGCCACCAAATCTTCGGCAGAAATCTGTCCGGAAACATAACCCGTATCCTTGCCTTTTTCGCCGACACCTGCGATGGTGCCGCCCGTCGCGAGAATGACGATGTGTTTTTTCTTTGCCATAAATGCTCCGTTATCTCACTTCATCGAGTAGCTGCCGCGCAGAGACGCCGTAATACTTTTGAAGGGCTTCGTCGTCGCCCAAGGTGCGCATGCTTTGGATGAATTCCCTAAAATGTACCATATCGGCGTTTCTTGCGAGTAACCGTTCCACCATCGCTTGCGAATACCAGTAGAGCTTGATAGCTGCTGAAGTGCTGTTCTCGTTCAAGAACGGTGTGGAAAGAGCCGCTAAGCTCGGAGCACTGCCTTCGGGTCTTGGCGAACCTGTACGGGAGGCGTCGATAACCTGTGCGATTCCTTCGTTGACCCATAGGGGAACATTGTAGCGCGTCATGGCACGCACGAAGGCGTGGGTGAGTTCGTGGAAAAACATCGGACGGTAAATTTCGCGTCGGCTCATCACATTGACCGGAATGCGGAGCTTGCCGTCAAATATGGCGCCGACCCATTCGGGACGCGGTCCCACACCCTGGTACTGTTCGGATTGGTAAAGAACCAGGTGCATCTTGTTTTCGGGGTGGAAATCGAACAGGTGGCATAGCGAATCGTAGGCGACTTCCAGAACAGAAAGCGCTTCCATGATGTCGCTGCGGGCGGGTCTTCCTTCGAATTCCACCCTGAAGTGCATGGACCGTTCCAGCTTGAGCTCATCCATTTCGCGAATGAGCAGTTCGCTTTTTTGTTTCAGGTAGGTCAGGTCTTCGTGGCTGAAGTCTCTTGACTTGGCAAATTCGATGCATTCTTCGTATCGTTCCTGTTCAAAAAGAATCCATGCAAGGTGAAGTTCCAGGTTTTGGTCGCCGGGAGTCTCTTTTAACAATTGCCTGACATTCTTTTCGGCACAGTTCCATTCCGCCATTTCGAGGCATTCATTCGTTTCCTTGATGAGAGCCTCGTGCTTGTCGAAAGCCTCCTTTTCCGCCGACAGCTGCGTGTACCAGCGTAAGCAAAAGAGCGCGGCGATGATGCCTATGAATATCAAGACGATGTTTTTCAAAGTCGCACCGCCGTTCCGTCTAGCGAATTGTTTTTGCCGCTTTTCTTGAATTTTTCCCTGATGAGTTGCAAGTCGTGCTGGTAGGGATTTCTTTTGAAGTCTTCGAATGCCCATGCGGTGGGGTGGAATTGCCCTTTCGCATAGGTGAGTAGCATGTCGAGCCACACGCCGTTTCCGGCATAGAGCTTGAAGGGTCCCCTCTTGTAACTCGGAAGTACCACCTTGTCTAAATCCATGTAGCCGATGTCGATGTTCACACGGCGTGCATCGGGGTTGCTTGCTTGAGCCATAGAAAGCTCCAGCGCGTTGCTGCGTTCTTTTTCAAGATGGATGGTTTCGGGCGGAATCGTCTTTTCGAACGAAACGACGCCACGGTATAACCCTTCTCCCATTTCGGGCGTGTAGTAGGGAGTCTTGTCGAATGCGAAAAGCTTTCCCAGGTGACGAATTTTTCCCCAGGTGCTCTCCAGTGTGTCAATTACTTCGGGGAGCCATTCGGCGCTGGGTTGAAGCACAAAAGCCAAAAGTTGTGCGTTTTCAGAAAATTGCGATGCTTTCATAGGAACTCTAGTGTGGATAAATCATCAGGTTCTTGCGGATAATCTCCAGCTGCTGCTTGCTGAACGAGAGTTCCATGTTTTCCAGTGCCGTAGGGAACATCATGTTGCTTGCATCGGGGCAGTCCCTGATGTTGAATGTCCCTGCTTTTTCAAAGAGCTTGATTCTGTATTGAAGTCCAGGATGTTGCGTGTCGGAAGCGGCCTTCTTGAAGAATCCTGCCATTTGCGCTTCCGGGCAATAGGGGGTATCTTCGATTCCGTCTTCCAGATTTGAATAATCGGAAATGTCTATGTCGTCGTTCGTTTTGTAGATGTCCGCGGTGGTTGCGGTCGTGTGTCGAAGCCCAAAGAAGTGCCCTGTTTCGTGCAGTGCTGTTTCCACGATGTCGCTCATGGGAACGGATTCTTCTTTGCCGTAGGGGGTAATGTAGTGGGCGCCCAACAGAACAGTACTGCCGTATCCGTTGCCCATGTTTCCACTAAAGAGGTCCGAATATCCGAGAATTCCGCTGGCATTGATGTAATGCACTAAAACGATGTCTAGTGCGTTTTCGCTGCCAGGCCACCCTCCGAGTTCCGAAAGCATCATGTTCTCGTCATACTGCGATATCCAGGGCTCGTCCGCGGGGTAATTTTTCCCTAGGGTCGGGTGCTCTTGGGCGTGCCTTAGGTATAAGGTGTCGATAGTGACGGATTTGTAGTACTTGCGGAAACTTTTCAGCATGTTTGAGGCAAGTTCTTCTAGGGTGAAGTCCTCGATTTCCTCTTCGACATTGCCGACAACGATTAAGTTTATAGAAAAGTGGTCGGAGTAGGCTCCCTCACCGGTCAGTTTCACATTGGATACCTTGCCGGGGTAATAGTCGCCATCTAGAGCCAGGGTGGTGCCCCATTGGGTGGCGGCACTCTCTTCGCAAATGAATTCGTAAACATAGCGACCCGCGACGACCTTCGGTTCCAGCGAACGGACTTGTTTAAAATGCATCGTCGAATTTGTCGTGTTGACCAGTATCCGGAAAAGTTGCAGTTCGGGCGCTTCATAGTTCGGGTCTATGTCAAACGAAAGCTGGTAGGTTGCCTTGGGGTGGACGATCATGGTGATTCCATGGGCGAGGTTCGTTGCTGCGGAATCGTTTTGGGCTTGGTCATTGGGGAACAGCGTGAAAGTGGGATACTGGTCCGGGGATAGGATGTCTGCTGCAGATTCTTCGTCGGCGCATCCTAAAAAGAGGGTGCTCAAGCAGAGCAAAAACAATGCACAAATTTTTTTACTAAAAAAAGTCATAAAAATAGTCTCAGTTGTCCCCAAAAAAGCGTGTATAGAATAAGAGGGACCTTCAAAAGGATTCGTTATCATGAAATCTAGTAAAAAACGCTTTTTTGAGTCGGAATTGGATATTGTTCTGGCTCCGCTGATGGGAAAACCGGCCTTGTTGAGTTCTATCGTGGTCGTGGCTGTTTTTGTAAGTCTAGACATTCCTGCGTATGCGCTGTTTTTCTTGCCGGTATTGGGTGTTCTTGTCCATTACGGAAAGCGGCACTTTCAGTGGTTGGTGCTCGTCAGTCTTGCCGTAGCGATTCTTTGCCATGGATGGGGTGATGAGTGCATTGAGAGAGGCGCTTTGCCCGAGGAGGCTTGTGGCTGGGTTGAAAGTGTTCAACAGAAGAAGAACGGCGTGGTCGTGGTGGTGGGGGAGGCTCGTCTGACAGAGAAACGGGACCTGCCGCAGTACCCGATGCCAGGAGATTCCATTTGTTACGAGGCTTCATGGTATCCGGTGAACCCGCCGAGTGTTCCCGGAGCCTTTGATACGGAATCTTGGCTGAAGTCGCAGGGGTGGGCTGCGTATGGGAAACTGAAACATTGGACCGTGTATAGGCACCGCTGGGTTGCGGAACGGAGTTTCTACCAGTTTCGGCAGTGGATTCGCTCGCGCTTTGCAGATTATCTGGATCCTGCGGAAACGGGATTGTTGCTTGGGCTCTTGGCGGGGGAGCGTTCGGGAATCCCCGATGTACTCCGCAGCGACTTTCAGCGGTCGGGGCTGGTGCATGTGCTAGCGATTAGCGGGTTCCATGTGGTGCTCTTGGCGGGAATGTTGATGATTCTCTTGAAGGCAACGGGGCTTCCGCATCGGGTGGTGCGCATCGCAGCGGTAGTTCTGTTGCTTTTGTATGTACCTGTGACCGGCGGCTCGCCCGCCGTAAGGCGGGCGGTGCTGATGTTTGCCGTGCCGCAGATGGGTGCCTTGTTTCAAAGACCGGCGAATACCTTGAATAGTCTTGGGGTCGCTCTGCTGCTTATTATGCTGCCGGAACCCGCCGTCATCTGGAATCCCGGATTTCAGCTTTCCGTAGCGGCCACCTTGGGCATCTTAATCGGCGGTCCGCTAAATCCACTGAAAAGGCTGCCCGATAGTATGCAGAAGAACAAATGGTGGGGGCGTTTGCAAGGACTGGTTCTAGACCCGACCTATGTGACGCTGTGTGCCACACTTTCGACGGCGCCGTTTCTGGTTCATCATTTCAAGACGCTTTCTCCGTTCGCCTGGCTGGGTAACATTGTGGTGGTACCTGCTATTTCGATGGGAATGCAGTCCGGCTTGTTTGCGCTTCTTTCGCCACTAGACATTTTGCGAGAGCATTTTTGCTATGCGGCGCGGTTCTTTCTGCGACTTGCTTCGCTATTGACTCGTCTACTCTCCGATTCTGCGCAGGCGTCAGTCACGGTAGGTCCTTTTGGACCATCGATTCTACTTCTTTGTGGATTTTCGTTCCTCTTTTTCCCTCTGTTTTTTCGGAGCCGATTGGCGAGGTGGTTCTCGTTAGGCTGCCTGCTATTTTTCTCGGCAATTTTTGTCTATGGAGAATATAGACTGGCTCTTGAACCGTCCTGGTCCATATCTACGATTGATGTTGGCCAGGGAGATTCTCATCTGATAACGACTCCTTCGGGGAGGCATCTGCTTGTTGATGCCGGTGACAACAAACGAGAAGATTCCGGCAAGGATATTATCGTTCCTTATTTGCATCATATCGGCGTTTCTCACTTGGATGCCCTTATTATCACGCACCCTGACCAGGATCATTTTGGCGGAGCGCTTTCTATCATCAAGACCTTTCCCGTGCGAGAACTTTGGATTACGGATTGCGCAAGGATAGAACCAAAGGAGAATTGGCAACAGGTTATTATGGAGGCGTATCGCCGTGGCGTTGTTCTCCGCGATGTCCAGCGTGGTTTTATGTACCGGGAATCTCTGTTCGAAATAAAGGTGATTCATCCCGATACCAGGCGCTGCGTCGATCCCAATACGCAGAGCATCTCGTTTCGCGCTAGAGGGTTGGGCCATTCTGCTATTTTGACAGGGGATTTGACCATACAAGGCGAAAAGGATATCCTTGCGACGGATGTCTACTTAAAAAGCGATGTGCTGAAGCTGGGACACCACGGTTCCAAAACTTCAAGCAGTCGCAAGTTTCTGACACTGGTTGAGCCTGCGCTTGCGATTATTTCTAGCGGTCGCAGGAATCGGTTTAAGCACCCGAACAAGGAAGTTGTCCGCCGATTGGACTCGCTTGCAATTCCGTATCTGAATACCGCAGAGAAAGGAACAATTGATATCTTGTTCCGTAAGGATACGATGATTGTGAATACGATGTTGCGGTGAAAATTACAACGCCGTCATCACGTACAGGGCGATGCTTTTTTGGTCATTGTTGTCGTCTTGCATGACACCGATATCAAATTCCAGACGTACGCGAGTCGCGCCAAAAGCAACTTCCATCTTGGGAATGATATCTACCATGAAATCGTCTTTGATGTAGCCGACGCTTCCGCTAGAGGTAATTTCAATCATGCACAGGACACTTCTTCCGAAATGAAGGGTCGGAATGGTTCCCAGTGCGAATTTTACATAACCGTCTTCGCCGGCAACGCCTTCCAGAAAGCCTGCACGTGCCTCGTAGGAGTTGGAAAAGTTCTTGGCGATGTAGTGTTCTTTACCGTAAGTAAGAACGAGGGCGCTTCCGTTATTGCGGTTCAGTCCAAAGTAGCCGTCCAGTTCAATAAATCTAGAGGCACCTAAACGATATCTTCCGCCAAAATCCACCGAGGCTTCTACATTGTCGAGCTTGTTGTAGGTGTACATGTCCACCTTCACGCCCAGGTCCCAGTCCTTGCTCAGGGACCCCATGATGTTGATGGGGAAGAGCATGTTGCTACCGAAATCAGAACGCATGCCCAAGCCTGCAGCAAACTTCGGTGACGGTCTTGAGTCCGGACCGAAGGTGTAGCGCATGTTCCAGATGCGGTCCAAAGCGAAGGCGTTTTGGATACAAAGGCTTGCTAGGGCTAGAATAATGATGCGGGAGAATTTCATACCCCTTAAAAATAGCTATTTTTTTAGTCGTATAAAAGAGGATATCATGATAGATCCGCGTCCAGAGCTTTCTAAACTTTCTGATTACGTTCCCGGCAAATCCATGGAAGAAATCCGTGCGAAGTACGGGCTTACCGATGTTGTCAAACTCGCCTCGAACGAAAACCCGCTTGGGGCATCCCCGAAGGCTGTCGAAGCTTACCACGGAATTGCGGATGCGCTACACTTGTACCCGCGCGGTGATGCTCCGAAGCTGATCAATGCCATCGCCGATTTCTACGGCGTGAACACCAACCAGATCGTCATCGGTAACGGTTCCGATGAAATCATCGACATGGTGGGTAAGGCGTTCATTCGTCAGGGTGACAACTGCGTGGGCATTACGCCGACATTCTCGGTCTACAAGTTTACGACGCTTTCGAACGGCGCAGACTTTATCGGTGTCGGTGTGGGTGACCAGAAGACTCCGCTTTCGGAGCTTTTGAAGGCAATCAACGACAAGACCCGCGTGGTCTTTATCTGCAGCCCGAATAACCCGACTGGGGTTTACTACAACAAGCAGGAAATGATTGAATTCTTGGATAAGGTCCCGAGCAATGTGCTTGTGTTCCTCGATCAGGCCTATTCTGAATTTGCAACGGCAAGCGATTATCCTGTGCTTATCGATATGTTGGATAAGTACAAGAACCTGTTCATTAACCGTACCTTCAGCAAAATTTACGGTCTCGCAGGGCTCCGCATCGGTTACGCTATGGGTAACACCGAAGTGATTAAGGCTTTGTGGAAAATCAAGCCGCCGTTCGATGTTAACCAGGCTGCACAAGTAGCGGCAATCGCTGCCCTTTCCGATAAGGAACACGTCCAGAAGACTCTCGAACTCAACGCTGCTGGCATCGCTTACCTCACGCCGGAATTTGAATCGCTCGGATTCAAGGTACTGCCGACGCAGGGCAACTTTATTTGTATTCAAATTGGCCCTAAGGCGAAGGATCTCGTTTTGTTCCTCGAACAGAATGGCATGATTGTTCGCGGTCTTACCAGCTTTGGGTTGCCTGAACACATTCGCGTGACCCTCGGCAAACGTGAAGAAAACGAACTCCTAGTCAGCCTCGTCAAGAAATGGAAGGCTCAGGCTTAATCGCCGGAGGTGTTATGGCAGCAACAGCTGAAAATCAGGAGCTCTTGAAAATTGCTCTCAAGGCGGGAATCCTTGCCCAACAGAATATCGTGAAGCATTTTCGCGGTAGCGTCGGTGTCGAATGGAAAAAGGACAATACTCCTGTGACCATCGCCGACAAGAGTACCGAGGAAATCGTCCGCAAGTTCTGGGAAAAGGAAACTCCGGACTTTGGCGTTATTGGCGAGGAATTTGGCATCGAAAATCCTGATGCGGAATACCAGTGGGTGATTGACCCGATTGATGGCACCAAGGCTTTTATCTATGGTGTTCCACTGTTCGGTACGCTGATTGCTCTGTATAAGAAGGGTACGCCGATTGCAAGCCTTGTTCGTATTCCGGCGATGGATTCGGCGGTCTGGGCGGTCAAGGATGGTGGCGCCTTTTTCGATGGAAGTGAAGTCCGCTGCTCCAAGGTCGCAACGCTGTCTGAATCGCTCGTGCTTTCGGGCACCGTGAATACGATGGAAACTGCGGGCTACGGCGAAAAGTACGCTGCAGTGCGTCGCTCGGCAAAGCTGCACCGCGGCTGGGGCGATTGCTATGGCTATTACCTGGTCGCATCGGGTCGCGCTGAGCTGATGGTGGATCCCGTCGTTTCGCTCTGGGATATTGCTCCGTATCCGCTGCTGTTCAAGGAAGCGGGCGGCAAGTTTAGCACCATCGACGGCAAGACGGAACTCTTCGATGAAAACGGCAAGCCGGTCGCTCCGATTTACGAAGGCTACACGAGCATGGCGTCGAACGGACTGATTCACGACGAAGTCGCGAAAATTATGTCCGGAAAGTAAATCGTTAAAAGCAATTGCGATTCTTACGCCCGACTGAGCTTCAGTATAAAAAAAATGACCCGCATCGTTCAAGATGCAGGTCATTTTTGTTTGGGAGGGATGATTGGAGAAAATTACTTCACCGTAATTTATTTTACCGTAAACGCGGTGCCGTCATAGTCGATGACTACGGGCTTTGCGGCACTCACGTCGCCAGCGAGAATTGCGTGGCTCAGCGGGCGTTCCACGTTCCTTTCCAGGTAACGCTGGATCGGACGCGCACCGAATTCCGGCTGGTAAGCGCCATCGGCGATGGCGTCCAGGGCGGCGTCGGTCAGGGTGAGCTGCAAATCCTGACGGGCGGCGCGTTCGGCGAGTCCCTTGAATTTGAGCCTTACGATGTCACGAATCTGCGGCTTGGTGAGGCTCTGGAACACCAGCACTTCATCCAGACGGTTTAGGAATTCCGGCCTGAAGAAGCTGCGGAGCTCCGGCTCGATTTCCTTCAGGGTCACGGGCTTTGCATCACCCGCGCGATTCTGGAAGTGAGCGGCACCCAGATTCGACGTCATCAGAATCAAGGTGTTCTTGAAGTTCACCGTACGGCCCTTGCCATCGGTCAGTCGACCGTCGTCAAGCACCTGCAACAGCGTGTTGAACACGTCGGGGTGAGCCTTCTCGATTTCGTCCAGCAGAATCACGCAGTACGGATGGGTACGCACGGCTTCAGTCAACTGGCCGCCTTCTTCGTAGCCCACGTATCCCGGAGGCGCACCGATCAAGCGGCTCACGCTATGCTTTTCCATGTATTCACTCATGTCGATACGCACCAGCGCGTTCTCGTCGTCGAACAGTTCCACGGCAAGCGCCTTCGCAAGTTCCGTCTTACCCACACCCGTCGGGCCCAGGAACAAGAAGCTACCGATCGGCGCATTCTCGCGGCTAAGTCCGCTACGATTACGCAGAATCGCTTCCGAAACTGCTTCCACGGCTTCGTCCTGGCCTATCACGCGGGCATGCAGGCGTTCGTCCAGGTGCAACAACTTGGCCTTTTCGCCTTCGCAAAGCTTCGTGACAGGGATTCCCGTCCAGCGGCTTACCACGAGGGCAATCGTCTCTTCGGTCACCTCTTCGCTCAAGTCGCCGTCGCCTGCGGACTTCTTGATTTCTTCCGTCTTCGCGGCGATTTCCTTTTCGAGGTTCACGATCTTGTTGTACTTGAGTTCGGCGGCACGGTTCAAGTCGTAGCGGGCTTCGGCCTGCTCCATCTCGTCCTTCGCCTGCTGCAAAGACTTTTTAAGGCCCTGCAACTCGGCGTTTTTCGCGCGTCTCTCCTGCCAACGGTCCTGCATCAACTTGACTGCAGCATCTGTCGTCGCGAGTTCTTCACGCAGCTCTTTCAGGCGTTTTACGCTGGTGTCGTCGGTTTCCTTCGCCAAGGCCTGCTCCTCGATTTTCATCTGGAGTTCCTTACGCTGCAAGGTATCCAAGGCTTCCGGCACCGTATCCATCTGCGTCTTCACCAGGCTTGCGGCTTCATCAATCAGGTCAATGGCCTTGTCCGGCAAGAAACGGTCACTGATGTAGCGGTTCGAAAGTTTCACGGCCGCCACGAGCGCGTTGTCGTGCAGACGCACGCCGTGGTGCGCATCAAAGCCGTCCTTGATGCCACGGAGAATAGAAATGGATTCCTCTTCGCTAGGCTCGTCAACCTGCACGGGCTGGAAACGGCGTTCCAAGGCGGAATCCTTCTCAATGTACTTGCGGTATTCCTGCGTAGTAGTGGCACCGATGCAGTGCAGTTCACCACGGGCGAGCTTCGGCTTCAGCATGTTGCCCAGGTCCATGGAGCCTTCCGTCTTGCCCGCACCCACGATGGTGTGGATTTCATCGATGAACAGCAAAGTATTGCCGTCTTCTTCAAGGGCGTCCAGCACGGCTTTCAGACGTTCTTCAAAATCGCCGCGGTACTTTGCACCCGCCATCAAGGCCGACAAATCCAGTGCGAACAACTTCTTACCCTTCAAGGCGTCAGGCACGTCGCCGCGGTAAATACGCTCGGCGAGGCCTTCCACAATGGCGGTCTTACCCACGCCGGGTTCACCAACCAGGCACGGGTTGTTTTTCGTCTTTCGGCTCAAGATCAAGATGACGCGGCGGATTTCTTCTTCACGGCCAATCACCGGCGAAAGCTTTCCGTCGGCAGCCATTTCCACAAGTTCACGGCCGTAGAGTTTCAGCGGAGACTGTTCCTCGGCATTAGCGGCCCCCGCAAACGGGTCCGAAAGCCAGGTTTCCACGACTTCCACGGAACCGAGCGCATCTTCGAACACCTTCGCAAGGCCACGGTCGCCTGAGAACTTCATCAATGCCACGAGCATATCGCCCGGGGTCACCATACGGTTCACCTGACGCGCCGCCTGCACCGAGGCACGCAAAATGCGGTTCAAGTCGTTATCGGGTTCCACGTCGGGGTTCACGCCCTCCATGCGCGGAATCTTCTGCACAAACGGCTCCAGCTTGCCGCGGAGCTCGTTCGTCTTCGCGCCCTTCGACTTATAAAGTTTCTTCAAGGTGGCATCGGGGCCTTCGACAAGCCCCACCGCCAAATGCGCCGCACCCAGGTAGGAATGCGAGCAACGGTCGCGCAAGCTCTGCGCCTTCGCCAAAACCTTTTCTGCATCGTTATTAAAATCGGACATTTTTTCCTCTCTTTTTTTACCGCTTTCTAAATGCAAAACCCGTGCCAAGGGATGAGTTCGGCAAAAAACGCCCAAAAACGGCTAAAAAAGCGAAAAATGTCGCATTTTTTAGCATCAATTTTTCAAAATAAGACGCACGGGTGTTTAATTCCGCATAAAATATGGTATATTCAGAAAGTAGATCTTATAGGGACTTCCCGTAAACATTTATGTAGATGATAGTGGTGCTTAAAATAAACTATCTTACCACCATGCAAAAATTTTTTCTCCTACTTGCTGTAGCGGCTCTCCTTTGCAGTTGCTTCACTCCCAGTCGGGTGGAACCCTCTGTCAAAGTGTACACCTTCAATAACATGGGGCGCACCTATGTGAGTAGCAGGACCGTTTTCATTCCCGTTCCGCTACCCTTTAAATATGAATTTGGTGGGGCCTGGGATATCCGTTTCAGCGCATTTTCCCTAGAACAGGAGTTTTCGTCCTTCTTCGTCCAGAAAGGCAACAAAACAATTGCAATCCGTGGCGCACGGAAGGACTATTTCGCCAAGGACTCCACCTTTACCAAGCCCTTTGATGTAAGTGACGAGGAATTTGTCATGTACTACCTGGACTGGGACATGGATTACTGGAAAGAACAAGTGGACAAAAATGCCGATGCAATAACGGGGCACGAACTAAACTACACCGCAGGCAAGGCAACCTACAATTCCGAAAAGAAGTATGGGACCATCAGCCGAGCTCTTCCTTATAGCAAAACTTGCACTCTGGCCAGTGTCCAAAAAAATGACTACATCTACATGATTACGGGTTCGACATCCATTGACGACAATGACGATATGTGCGAAGTCGTTGCTGATATTTGGGAAGACCGCGCAGAATTTTAATAGCGAACTTGAAGTCGGAAAATCAAGAACCCTGATGAAGAGCGTCCTGAAAATATTCCTGTTCGCCCTGGTGTTCGCGGGGTTTGCCTTTGCCGAAGCACAAGACAGCGACGAGCCTACTGTATCCAAATTTCGCGAACGGCTTTCGCTGCGTTTCTTGTGTGATTACAATTTCGTGGCCATCTGGAATTCCGCCTACAACAACTCGATGCTCAATTCGAACCGCCCGGTCGATGTGGGCATCGGCGTCGGTTACGACAGTCTGTTTACCACATTCGGAATTTCGTGGGACGTGTCCGCCGATTTCAAGTACAGCCTCCCTTTTACCACTTCAAAAGAAAAATCAGATACCCAGGCTTTTGAGACTGGGCTCGACTTTTTCCCGGGAAACTGGTGGCTTGCGGCAAAGCTCCGCTTTTACAGCGGCTTTACCGCGGAAGTCGAACGCGACGGCGAAAAGGAGCAACAATTCATTGACCTCTGGTTTGCGGACATGTATTTCTCGATGCTCTGGATGGCGACCGCGAAAGGAGTTTTCGCCCCCAGGAGCGCCTACTTTTTGGATCGCCGTCAAAAGAAATCAGCCGGGAGTTTGATTATTGGCGGGCGCCTGCAGCGAAACATTGCCGAAGACAACGACGGAGTGCTCGGTTACGTAAACGACAAGCGCGACATCACCTCCATCTGGGGTGACGTCGGGTACACCTACACCTTCGTTTTCGGCAACGGGTATTTCTGGAACCTCTGGGGCGTTGTAGGCATCGCGTACGGCCGCGAACGCATTGACGACGGCAACCTGCTATTGCCCGAATCGGACATAAAGACCGCCTTGGGCTACATCGGGGAAAAATGGGCTTGGAACATCGTTCTTAAATGCGGATACTCCGCCATTGCGTTTGGCGAACATCTGGAGCAAAAATACGTATCTGCCTTCGAAATCCTTGTGGTACGCAGGTTCTAACCCACAAAGCAAGGCTTTTTAGGGGCAAAGGAGCGCATATAGCAGAAAAGTGTTGTAAAACACAACAACACTTTGTCGCCGACCACTATACCTTTTCACCCCGTACTAATCTATCTTATGGATACGAAACCAAACATCCCAAACACCAACGACGGCATCCCTTTGGGGGGGATGCCGTTTGTTATATTTGTGCCATGTATATTATTGTAGGTCTTGGAAATCCGGGTACGCAGTACCAGAATACGCATCACAATGCCGGCTTTATGGCTTTAGATACGCTCGCCAGTCCCGACAAGGACTGGAAATCGGAGCATAAGGCTCTGACGATGAAGGTGAACATTGCGGGGGAGGAAGTTCTCCTGGCAAAGCCGCAGACCTACATGAACCTCTCGGGTGAAGCCGTGCAGGCCCTGATGACTTGGTACAAGGTGAAAACGGACCACCTTCTAGTCTTTAGCGATGATGTCAATCTAGATGTTGGCCGCATCCGTTGCCGTAAGGACGGCAGCCATGGCGGTCAGAACGGACTGCGCAACATCATTGAGCATGTGGGCGACAAGTTCCCGCGCATCCGTTTCGGTGTCGGCAAGTGCCCGCCCAAGTTCGACCTTTCCAACTGGGTGCTCGCCAAGTTCTCGCCCGAAGACCGCCCCGTGTTCAACGAGGCGATTGCAAAGGTTCCTGCTCTTGTGGAATGCTACTTTAAGCTGGGTATCGAGAAGTGCATGGAACGCTACAACGGTAAGTAGCGTTACCTCTTATTCCCTGATTGTGAAGCGGAGTTCGCCAAACGGAGTGCAGAAGTCCAGGTTTTCGAGATTGTTCGTCTTGATTCCCGTGAACATGCGGTAGCCGCCGCCAATCGAAATTTCAAGCATCTTGGTGACGCGGTAGTTGAAGTGTGCAGCCATGTCCGCCGTGAAGAAGTAGTCTTCGGATTCGAAGGATTCATCTTCGGGTTCCATCACGTAGAGTGCGCCGCCGCCGATTTCGATAGGCACAGAAACCGAGAACTTGTCGAACCGCAGCGGGAACAGTTCCACGAATCCGCCGAACGACATGTACTTGATCATCTGCTTTTCTTTGACATTGTAGTTGCGGACATCGCTCAAGAGCCTAGAGACCCAGACACCCGTAGAAAACAGCGGGTTGATGTCGAGACCGATGCGCAGGTTTGCAAAGATGGCGCCGTCGTCAGCCACAAGCACGTTTCCGCCGCTGACGCCGATAAAGGCCTTCAGTCCGTCGTCGGACTTTTCTTCGGGGGTGAACTGCACGCTGCGAAGTTCAGCGTTTGCAAAAGCCACCAAGGCGACCAAGAGAATGAGAATTTTCTTCATAAGCAAAGTCCTTTGTTAAAGTCTGTCCTTCGTCATGTTCAGTCCCTCGGTGGGGGCGCCTTCCCAGTTCCAAATGCGGTCCTTGCTTTCGGGCCAGGTGCATATTGTCCATACGATGGAATTACCGCAGAGGACGATGGTCCAGATGCCGAAGACGAGGAAGAGTATAAGGGGAATAAAGGCGAGCGAACCGTAGAAGATAGACATACGGGTCACGAGCATCGTCTGGATGAGCATCAGGATTTTCACGTAGATGATAATGCATACCCAAGCCAGGAATGTGATGCCGATGGATGAAAGGAGAAGTTTCTTCTTGGTGTACGTTTTCGGATCCGGTCTAGCAGGGAGCGCATAAAGGGTCATAAAGATAACCGCGAGGAACGCCCCGTGGAAAGTCAGGTACCAGAAAGCGTTGATCAGGGTCTTTAGGACCGAGGGGTCGAAGTGGAGCCCATCGATGACGATGACCGAGAGCACATTCTGCACATGGTTCACAAAGCCGGCGTAGAGACCGATGATGCCTGCGAAAATAAGGAGAAGCGGGGTGTAGATGCGGAGCTGCTTATGAAGAGGACGCGAAACCTTGTTCTCCCACACCACGTTGAAGTTCGATTCGAGGCTCCCGAAGGCGAGGATGAACGTGATAAAGAGACCCATGGCACCGATGAAGCCGAGCTTTCCGATGGGGACGTGTTCGGCGTTTTTCACGATAGCGATGATGGGGTCGATAGGCCAATCCAGGTCAAGGAACTTGAGCAGGTGCGGCAGGTAGTCCGAGGCGAAGTTGCCGAATCCGACGGCGATGGTAATCGAGGTCAAAAGGATTAGCAGGGGAACCACGGCAAGGAATGTCGTGTAGGTGAGTGCCGCCGCGCGGGTCAGTCCATGGAAGTACAGAAAGGACTTGCCTGCGATGATGGCAACTTTTACCGGGGTTCCGGAGCGTTCGGCGATGGCGTCGAACAGCTTTTCCCAGGAAAAATCCTTAAACCAGTTGGGCATTGTCCGCAAAAAAGCTTACTTGAGGGTACTGGTCAGGCGGAAGGCGAGACCCACGTCGCTCATTTCGTTTTCGCTGTAGACGCTGAACTGAATCTTGGACTTGCCGATGCTCTTCACATAGGCGACGGTCCATGCCCAGTCGTCGTAGGTGCCCTTTGTGGCGCCATAGAGGTTGTCACGCTTGTTGATGTATTCCCATTCCACCATCAGGTTGCTCATGAGCGTGTTGAGAATGCCGGTTTTCGGGGCGAAGTCCAGACCCAGGTAGAAGGGCTGGTAGTAGATGCCCGGCTGGAAGTACTTGGATTCGGGGGCGATATAGTTCTCTGCGTTCTGGTCGACATCGTCGTCCTGCGTGTAGATGCAGGCGTATTCACCGTAGGCGCGGAGGAAGGGGAGGAATCCGTAGCTAGCGTAGGCGGCAACACGGTGGGTGATATAGGCGCTGTTCTGCACCACGTCCACCAGGTTTGCACGGTAGGCAGCCTTGACTTCCAGCGGGAAGGTGAACTTCATGTCGTCTTCGATACGGACATAGCCCTGGTTTGCGGTTCCGTTCTTGGCGGCGACCATGGCGTTCAACTGGTTGAGACCACTCTTCCAACCGAGTTCAACGGCGTTGTGGCTGTAATCGCGCATCCAGAGTCCGCGCTTGGTCAGGTCCTTGTCCACATAGGTACCGAAGTTGGTGGACTGCGACCAGTCGGTCTTCCAGCGACCGATCTTCAGGTTCATCTGATTTTCGTCGTTGAGTTTCCACTTGTAGTTCACCCAGTAGAGGTCGGCGAGAATTTTGTCGTAGTTCGAGCTCTTGCCGTCACCGTCCTTGATCTTGTTGCCAAATTCGGGGGCGAAGATGCGGAGCATGATGGTTCCGTCCAGGTTGTCGCTCTTGTATTGGCCACCGATGTTGGCACGAATCCAGCCGCTGCTGAAGTTGTTGTCTTCGTCGGCGATGGACTTGGTGACTTGAGTCTGAACATTGCCCTTGAGGGTCATGTTGTCGGTGACATCTGCGGCGATAGCGGAAATGCTCATGGCGAGTGCTACCGTAGCGATTTTCCTGAAGTTCATAGATACTCCTTGAAGGATTTGTTTTCGCGTTAAAATTTAGAATTTGGAGTGTTTTTTTCAAGGACATTCCGCTGGAATATTGCTATTTTTGGCGCGTTTTTTAGGGAGTGACCCCATGAATACTTTTTATCGTGCAATTATTCCGGTAGTTTTTTTGCTTGTATACGCAGCATCTGCAGAGGCTCGTGATATTGTTCCCAACAAGACACATGCTGTGCTTACAGTGTCCTATACCAACTTTGACGATGTTCCGCAGGCAAGGAAAAAACTTGTCTTTGTGGGGCAGAACGATCCAAAGAAAAAAGTAACGGTCGTAACCGATGCCGAAGGCGAGTCGACCTTCCATATTCCTCGCGAGGATACCTACACGATTTTCTGCGAGAGCCTTACGGGACTTTTCGAATGTGGAACGACGCCCTATGTGTCTACGACGGCAAGTACCGGGGGCATCAATGTCGCTTTTGACGATACCCGCGTCGAGCTTACAGGCGTGAATTTCAAGGCGGGGAGCGCCGAACTGGATTCCAGCTCGCTACAGACGCTCGATGCCGCTATTGTAGGGCTCAAGAAGAACCCGAAGGCAATTGTGGAAATCCAGGGGCATACCAGCTCCGAAGGCGATGAGGATATGAACCAGAAGCTTTCGGAAGAGCGCGCCTTTGTCGTGCTGCAGTACATGACTGCTAACGGTATCGATCGTGGACGCCTTGCCGCTAGCGGCTATGGTTCTTCGCAACCTAAGGCAACCAACGCTACCGAAGCGGGTCGCAAAAAGAACCGCCGCATCGAACTCGTCGTGCTTCGCGACGAAGATGGTGAAGTGAATTAATTTTTCCGGAATCCGTCGTCGGAAAGGACGATTTTTCCTTCGCGGAAAAGGGTTCCTAAAATTTTCTTGAAAGTCTTCTTGGACATGCCGAATTCGCGGCGGATGTCTTCGGGGTCGCTCTTGTCGCCGTAGGGGAGGTAGCCGCCCGCGTCTTCAAGCTTTTGCATGATTGCGGCGGGACTTTCGCTTTTCATGATACCCTTGTAGCCTACGGGTGTGAGGTTCAGCGTAATTTTCCCGTCTTCGGTGAATCGCTGGATGTAGCCCGCCATGGTGTCGCCGATGTAGATCCGCGGCGTGTTGGCGGTAACCATCAGGCGACCGGTGTAGCGAAAGTCCACGAGGAAGTCGATGTGGTCGCGGGTGACTTCGTAAGCGGCGAGTTGCACTTTTTGCCCTAGGTGGAGTTCCGAGGTGTCCAGGTCTAGAAAACTCTTGATTTTTTCGGTCGCGACGATTCGGTTGCTCTTGTCGTCTTCAAGGACATAGACCACGCAGCGGTCGCCGCGCCTAAGTTCACCGAGCTGCTGCTTGAAGGGCAGGAAAAGATCCTTGTTGAGCCCCCAGTCCAAAAAAGCGCCGAAACGGTTCACGTCCTTGACTTCCAGGACGGCGAATTCGCCGACAGTGGCAAGCGGCTTGTCGAGCGTGGCGATGGGGCGGTCCTCGGAATCCATGTAGACGAATACATCCAGGACTTCGCCCACTTCGAGGGAGAATTCGTCCTTTTTTCCGGGGAGCAGCACGCGCCCGCCCGTTTCAAGTTCCAGATAGTAGCCCTGCGGCATGATTTCTTCGACGCGGGCGCGGTTGTATTTGCCTAATTCCATGGGGACCTTCCGTTCAAGTATTTCCCAAAAATAAAAAAAATGGGGGTGTTCTTGTAGGTTTGGGAGCATTTTCTTGGAATTTGGCGTATAGATAATATGGATCTTTAAAAAAAGGATGTCAAATGTCATCAGATTTACCTGTCGAATGCTCCCCAAAATCCGCCAACCTGCTGTACCGCAGCGCAGGCGCCCCCTTGTTACCCCGCGAAAAGCTCGAAAAGTGGGGGGCGGCTTCCATGACGAACGAAGAACTGCTCGCGTTGATCCTGGGTAGCGGAAACCATGAGTGTAGTGTGTTCGAACTGTCCCGAAGGCTTTCGGACTTTCTCTCTATTCAGACTCAGGTGCCGCCTCTTGAAAAGTTGCGCCGCATTCGCGGGCTGGGTCGCGTCAAGGCATCGCAAGTCCTTGCGTGTCTTGAACTTTCGGGACGCTACATATTAGGCAATTCGTCTTGCCCGGTGATGTCTCCCGAAGACATTTTGCCGCGTCTTTCGTTCTTGAAATATGAAGTCCAGGAACATCTGGTGGTCGTGACTCTCACTGCAGCAAATGGCGTCATTGGAATCCATGAAATCACGACGGGGCTAGTAAACCAGACTCCGGTGCACCCCCGCGAGGCTTTTGTGAAGGCTATCGAGGACCATGCCGTCTCGGTTGTATTTGCCCATAATCACCCTTCTGGCTCGATTGAGCCCAGCGCCGAGGACATGGGGGTGACTCGACTGCTCTGTGCATCGGGGAGGATTTTACGGATTCCGGTGCTAGATCATATCATCGTAGGAAAGGGAGGATTTACCAGTTTTTGCAGGATGTATCCAGAAATGTTCGAGAAGACTTTTGAACCAGCGTAGGGGTAAAAAGGAATATGTTTTTTTTCTTACATGGCTCGTGTTGTGGCGATTTCATTGATTTTTGTCAAAAAATCCGCGCTTAATGATTGTTTTTGTTTTTTAAAAGTTATATTTAAATCAGTTAAATCGGGTCGCCTTGTTTGGTTGGCTTCCCACTATTAAGGAGATGCTATGAAAAAAGTAGCTATGGGCATGGCCCTTGCGCTGGCGGCTGCCGCCTTTGCAGGACATCCCCAGACGATTAATAAGGAAGGCTTCGTGGGTGTGAATAAAACCCAGTCGGCCCAGTCCTTGGGACATTCAAAGTTGGTATTTACCCTTTTGGGTGACGCAACCTTCGGCAACGATATGTTCCCGAACAACGATGCCGGTTACGCATTGACCGAATACGATCTTACCGGCCAGGGTTCGGACAAAAATGCGGGCGTGGCGGACTTCCTGGGTGGAAGTGCCTATATGGGCTTTTCTATCGGCATTTGGCACTTCTTTGACTTGGGTGTCACCATTCCGGTCTACTATGACCAGCTGACAGCCGATGATATCAATGGCAATGGTGCTATCCCTGCCACAAAGCCGGGTTACATTGGAAACCTCAAGGTTGACTTGAAGGCCCGCTTCCCGCTCCCTGAAGATCAGATGTTTGACATTGCTGTCTTTGGCGGTATTTCTGCCGGTACGGCGAACGCCACCAAGCAGGGCCTGTGGGTCCGCGAAGTGGAATACATCAACAAGAATACCGGTGCCGCCATGCCGTTCGGCACCAAGAACACGACCATCAAGGGCGGTCTTGCCGTCACGATGGACGTGAGCAAGCTCGACGGTGGCGAAGGCTTCCCGTTCTTGCTGCACTTGAACGGCGGTTACCGCTACACGACGAACAGCGACTACATGTCGCTCCCGTTCATGAGCGCCGCTGCTGAAGTCTACTTCATGGACTTCATGTCGGTCTTCGTGGAATACTACTGGGATATCCAGTTGGATGACTTTGAATTCTGCGAAGCATACAATACCACTTTTGGTACGGATAAGTGCGCCGGCAAGCTCGACATGAAGCAGCTGACCGGTGCCTTGGTGTTCCACCTGCCGGTGGGAGTCGATCTCCATATCGGTGCTTCCTACTACCTGGGTGGCGAAAAGTACCTGACGAACGTGGCCGTGCTTGAAAATGCCGACCGCACGACAGACGAATCTGCCAAGCAGGTCGTTACTGCTGACAGAATCCGCGTGAACCCGCAGTACACCGTGTATGGCGGTCTCACCTGGAGTGGCTTCCTGCTTGCCCAGGACCGCGATGGCGACGGCATCAACGACGACGAAGACAAGTGCCCCGACGATGTCGGTCACCGTCTGAACCAGGGCTGCCCGCTTGGCAATCCTGACGCTGACGAAGATGGCGTTTGCGATGCATGGGTTGCTGAAAAGGGATTCGAATCTGAATTTACTGAAGTTTGCGAAGGCGTCGACCAGTGCCCGAACGAAGCGGGTGAAGGTGAAGACGGCTGCCCGCTCGATGAACCGGATGCCGACAAGGATGGCGTCTGCGATCCGTGGGTGTCTCAGAAGAAGCTTACCAAGAAGTTCAAGGATGTTTGCGAAGGCATTGACGAATGCCCGAGCCAGGCTGGTTCTCCGGCATTCAACGGATGCCCGACCAAGCAGCCGGACCCGGATAACGACGGTCTCTGCTCTCCGTGGGTGACCGACGAAGGCGTGATGAACGAATTCGCCGACGTCTGTAAGGGTTACGATATGTGCCCGGGTGAACCTGGTTCCAAGGCGAACAAGGGTTGTGCCTGGGATGATCCGGATGCCGATAACGACGGCCTCTGCGATCCGTGGGTAACCGAAAAGAAGATGGGCTTCTACTTCGAAAAGTCTGCTGAAGACGAAGCAATGGCTAAGGAATGGTTCATTGACAAGTCTTGTAAGGGTATCGACAAGTGCCCGACCGAATTCGGTCCTGCCGGTAACGAAGGCTGCCCGCTTGGCGATCCGGATACCGATAAGGATGGTCTCTGCGATCCGTGGGTGACCGAAAAGAATATGCTTGAACAGTACGACGGCATCTGCTCTGGCGTCGACAAGTGCCCGACCGAAGCCGGTGAAGCATTTGCCCAGGGCTGCCCGATGGAAAGCCCCGACCCGGATGGCGACTCCCTCTGCTCTCCGTGGGTGACCAAGCAGAAGATGCTCGACCAGTTCAAGGATATGTGCCACGGCTACGACCGTTGCGAACTCGAAAATGGTCCTGAATGGAATAAGGGCTGCCCGATCGACGACGATCCGGACCCGGATAAGGACGGCGCCTGCTCTGAATGGGTTGCTACCAAGAAGCTCCAGAAGGAATTCGAAAGCGTTTGTACTGGTATCGACCGCTGCCCGGATGAACCGGGTGACGACGGCCACGGCTGCCCGAAGAAGGCTGTCGAAAAGCTCGATGGCGTGACCTTCAAGAGCGGCAAGGCAACGCTTGAATCGAACGCCAAGAAGATCCTCCAGAACGTGGCTAAGAAGCTCGTCAGCGACGACAGCTACAAGGATCTGAAGATTGTGATCCAGGGTCACACCGACAACAAGGGTAAGGAAAAGACCAACCAGAAGCTTTCCGAAAACCGTGCTAAGGAAGTGATGAAGGTGCTCACCAAGGCGGGCGTCAAGAAGGATCGCATCAAGGCTATCGGTATGGGTTCCAGCTGCCCGGTTGAAGACAACAGCACCGAAGAAGGCCGCGAAATGAACCGCCGTATCGAAATGCACTTCGTGACGCCGGATAACGACGGAACCAAGTGCGAAAGCAACCTGGTGCAGTAATACGCACTAACATTTGAATAAAGTCCTCGGCAGACCGCCGGGGACTTTTTCTATTTTAAATACAGACCACTTCCTACAGTCTACTTCCAACTTCCTACTCCTCTATGACCAAACTTGATGAAATCCTCCAGTCCTTGAACGCATCGAACCACGATCTCGTGGAGATGCTCCCCGTGAATCTGAACCACAAGATGGTCCAGAAGGCGCGCCTTGGAAAGAAGCCTGTCCCAAAGCATACGCAGGATTTGATTTTGCAGGCGTTAAACAAGTATCTTATGCAGAATGCCGTCACCGAAGACAAGAAAGTCAAGCAGTACAAGCGCGTGGAGATATTCGGGGATGAACAATGAGTAATGTGGTATGAGTGGTGTTTTCACGCTTCACATTTCTCATTACACGCTTCACATTTCACATTTTATTAAATTACCAATATGCAACAGTATTTAGACCTGCTTAAAGATATTTTAGATAATGGCGTGGACCGTTCTGACCGTACGGGAACGGGAACTCGCTCCGTTTTTGGACGCCAGTGCCGTTACGACTTGTCCAAGGGATTCCCTTGCCTCACGACGAAAAAGCTCCATCTGCGTTCCATTATCCACGAACTTTTATGGTTCCTGAAAGGCGATACGAACATCAAGTACCTGCACGACAACAAGGTGACGATTTGGGACGAATGGGCCGACGAGAACGGCGACTTGGGTCCCGTATATGGTCACCAGTGGCGCAGCTGGCCTACCCCTGATGGTGGCCATATCGACCAGATTCAGAATTTGGTCTACAGCCTCAAGAACAATCCCGATTCGCGCCGCCACCTGGTGTGCGCCTGGAATGTGGCCGAAGTCGACAAGATGGCGCTGCCGCCTTGCCACTGCCTGTTCCAGTTCTATGTGGGCGGTGTTGGCGCTTCGGGAAAGCGTAAGCTCAGTTGCCAGCTTTACCAGCGCAGTGCCGATACTTTCCTCGGAGTTCCGTTCAACATTGCCTCGTATGCGCTGCTGACTTTGATGCTCGCTCAGGTTTGCGACTACGAACCGGGTGAGTTCATCCATACCCTGGGTGATACGCACCTGTATTCGAACCATTTTGAGCAGGCTCGCGAACAGCTGACCCGTACGCCGCGCAAGTTGCCGACGATGAAGCTGAACCCTGCCGTCAAGGATCTTTTTGAATTCAAGTTCGAGGACTTTGAGCTCGTCGATTACGATCCGTGGCCGACGATTAAGGCTCCGATAGCAGTTTAATTGATGATTGACGATTGATAATTGATGATTATCAATTATTCATTATCAATCATACATTATCCATTATCAATTATCCATTATCCATTATCCATTATCCATTATCCTACTTCTAACTTCCTACAGTCTACTATGTTAATTTCTGCAATTGTTGCCATATCACAGAACAACGTTATCGGTCGCGACGGACACCTGCCGTGGCACTTGTCCGCGGACTTGAAGCGTTTCAAGGCGATTACCACGGGGCACTCGATTGTGCTTGGTCGCAAGAACTACGACGATATCGGACGCCCTCTTCCGAACCGAACCAACTACGTGCTGACGCGAAACGCGGCGTTCGAAGCTCCCGGATGCATCGTGTGTGGCAACTTGTCGCAGGCTATAGAATCTGCCCGCGCCGCCCACGAAACGGAATGCTTTATCATTGGCGGCGCGGCCGTCTACCGAGAAGCCATGCCCCTGGTGCAGAAACTTTACGTGACGCGCGTCCTCGCTGATGTGGAAGGCGATGTGCTGTTCCCCGAATGGGGTGAGGGCTGGCACAAGGTAAGCGAAGAAAAATTCGAAGCCGACGAAAAGAACGACTATCCGACTGTTTTCGAGGTGTGGGAGCGATAGCTTGACGGAACAGAAGAAAATCCATAAGCGGTACAAGCTCCTGGTTTCCTTGCTGGTGCTAGGGCTGTTGTCCTTGTTTGTGGTGTTTCTTCTGATGCTTCGTTCCAATGGAGTGTTCCATGAAGTGATTCGGCTCGACAAGGGCTGGACCGTGACCTACCAGGGACAGAGTGCGAATGTCGAAAGCCTATCGAATTATACATTCCCCCAAAAAATCCATGCGGGGGATTCCCTTGTTGTCGAAGGCGAACTGCCTCCTAATACGCCATCTCGTGCGGTGCTTCGAATCCGTACATTCCACACAGCGGTTGCCGTTTACGGGAACGGAAAACTCCTGTACAAGTACGATAATGACAATACGGGGATGAACTTTGTCGGAAGTGGTTACCATTATGTGTACTTGGATTCGTTCAAAGAGGGACAGAAGTTAAAAGTTGTTTTTGTCGAGCAGGTGGATGGGCGTACCGTGTCGCTTGCAAGCTTCGATTTGATGCCAGCCGAGTATGTCATGAGCGACTATCCGGCACGCCACATATTTGCCTTGATCGTGGGCGTGTTCCTGGTTCTGTTCGGAATCCTTGCGATTGCGGTCAGTATGGTCACTCGCCTTTTTGGCATCAGCTATTTCCGTTCGCTGATGATTGGTCTGCTGTCTTTTCTGCTTGGTACATGGACACTTTGCTATACGAAGGTCATTCAGACCGTTTCGTTTAATCTCGGACTGAATACGACGCTTGAGTATTTCTGCCTTTACTTGTCGGCACTTCCGTTTACGCTGCTCCTTTGGAACATGCACAGGGAGCATTTGACCCGCGTAAAGAACGTTGGCTTTGCCATCTTGGCGACCTACGAAGTCCTTTTTACAAGCATTACGACGTTCCTCCATTTGAATAGCATCGTGTACTACCCGAGAACCCTGGTGCTGTTCCATACGAGTGTCGTGGTGGGCTTTGCGTTCTTTATTTATGCTGGAGTTTTCTTCCGCAAGAAGATGGATTTGTCCGGAAAGATCCTTACGCAGGGCGTTGTTCTCTTCGGCTTGACCATGCTTATCGACTTGATTCGATTCCATTTGGATCGAATCCTTACGGTGAATTCCCCGCTATTGGAAATGACTTGGCTTCCGTTGGGAACGCTTGTCTTGGTGGTGCTTCTGGTGCAGAGCTACATCATTCACTTGTTCTACATTCTGGAAGACCGTGCCGAAAAGGGGGCGCTTGCCACCATGGCTTATCTGGATGCCCTCACTGGGCTTTACAACCGCGCGAAGTGCCAGCAGATTTTCGAGGTGCTTGACAAGGGCTTCAGCGACTATGCCATCGTGAGTATCGACATGAACGGTCTCAAGCTTGCCAATGACAATTATGGGCATAATGCGGGCGACACCCTGATAAAGACCTTTGCGAATGTGTTCAGGGAGGCGTTTGCGGGAATTGGTACGACGATCCGCGTGGGTGGCGACGAATTCCTTGCCATTGTCCGCAGCGAACATGTGTCTGATGTGGATTCGGCTCTTGCAAAAATGGCTGAACTCCAAAAGACGAAAAGCGTCGACTTGCCTGTTCCCCTGGAAGCCGCTTACGGCATCGCCTACAGGCATGAACTCTTCAAGGATGAATTTATCGAGTCTGCCGAAAATATCCGCGTCGAAGCCGAAAATGTGTATCACCTTGCCGACGAGCGCATGTATGCCATGAAGGCATCGATGAAGTCTGAATTGGTGCGAAAATAGCGCATTTTTTTGTGCTTGGTGCGTTTTTTTTATATACATTAAGGGTATGTTAGACTTTAATGTCTTTTACCGCTTGGCTGCGGCAATCGGTATTGGCCTGATTATAGGCATGCAGCGAGAGCACACCTACTACGACCAGTCGGATAGGCATCCGGCTGGGGTGCGCACGTTTACGCTCGTGGGTCTTGCCGGTGCGATGGCCGCACTCCTGTCTGACCAGATGGGGGGCGTTGCTCCGTTTGTCACGGGCTTTGTCGTCGTGGGAATGCTACTCATGGCGATGCACATTTCTTTTGCGATTGGCCGCAAGCGTTCGGATACTTCTGTGGAAGGCGCTCCCGTGGGGGGCGACGGCATTACGACGAGTGTCTCGGTGGTCATCGTTTATCTGCTGGGTGGTGTCTGCTGGTATGGGCGCCTAGTGGAATCGTGCGTGATTATGGTGGTGCTGCTCTGGGTGCTTTCGGCGAAGGAACAGTTGCACGCTTTTGCGCAGAAACTTTCCAAGGAAGACATTTTAGCGACGGTCAAGTTCGCGGTGATATCCGCGTTGATTTTGCCGTTCTTGCCTAGCCAGGCTTATGGCCCGCCAGGCCTTGAAGTCTTGAACCCGCATACCATCTGGCTTTTCGTGGTATTTATTAGTGGCATTGGCTTTGTGGGCTATGTGCTTATTAAGCTGGTGGGACCGGGCAAGGGCATTTGGCTCACGGGACTCTTGGGCGGCCTTGCTAGCAGCACGGCGCTCACGCTTAATTTGGCTGGGCGCAGCCGCGAAAACGAGGACTATGCTTCGGACTTTACGCTGGGTATTGTGCTTAGCTGGGCGGTGATGTATGTGCGCCTTTACTTGATATGCATCTTCTTGAGTGGGGCCCTTGCAAGGCCGCTAATGGCGCCGCTGCTGTTGCCGGTGGTTCCTGCACTTTCCTATGCGTTGTATCTCAAGGTAAAGGAATTCCGCGACCATCGGCAGAAATCCGCCGACTTTACGAACCCCTTCAAGCTTTTGCCCGCCATCAAGTTCGGCATCGTGTTCACCTGCGTGATGTTTGTCGCGAATGCGGCGCGCGTCTACCTGGGTTCGGGGGCGCTGCTAGCCTGTAGTTTCTTGGGCGGTGCCGCCGAAATGGATGCGGTGGCGTTCTCCGTGATCGATATGAATTTGAAGTCTGGCCTTGCGGTGCGTGAACTGGTGCTCGCGCTTTTGTTTGCAAGCCTCGCCAATACGCTCACGAAAGGAATCCTGGTGTGCGTTCTCGGAGCCAAGGCGATGCGCCGTCCGATAATTCCGGCGGTGGCGTTGATTTGTATTGTGACTGGTGGACTCATTGCGTATTATATGATGTGAACAGGAGGATTGGGGATATGGGCGAAAAGTTGATTCACGCTTTGACGGTGGCTGGCTTTGACGGTTCTGCCGGAGCGGGCTTTATTTCGGACATCAAGACGATGGCGCATTTTGGCGTGTACGGCCAGGCGGTCTGCACCGCGCTCACGCAGCAGAACGAAGAAGAGTTCGTGGCTCCCGGCTGGGTCATCTGGGACCGCATCGAGGCGCAGCTCGAAACGCTTTTTAGAAAGCATACCTTCAAGTTCGTGAAAATCGGACTTGTCGAAAAGGCACGTACCTTGAAGCGCATTGTTGAATTTGTCCGAGAAAAGTCTCCTGACGCGTTCATCGTGTGGGATCCCATTGCAAGTGCTTCGGCGGGTTTTCACTTTATGCGCGATGCGGAAAAGTTCCTGCCGATTATGAGTTCAATTGACTTAGTGACTCCGAACCAGGACGAGTTTGCTTACCTGGGTTTAGGACTTGCGGAGTCCCGCGGACAAATCAAGATGGGACATGATTTTGCGGTGCTTTTGAAGGGCGGTCACGCCCGCGGCAAGGAATCGGTCGATACCTTGTGGTACAAGGATCAGCAGTACAAATATTCTAGTCCGAGACTTCCCGGTAAAGGGAAACATGGCACCGGCTGTGTGTTGAGTTCAGCAATCCTTGCAAACGTGGCTCTCGGTAAGGATGTTCCCTCCGCCTGTGAAATAGCCAAACAGTACATGAACGAGTATCTCAAAAGCGGTGAAGGACGATTGGGATTCTTAGTATAAAAAATTTCAATTTTGTTCATTTTTGTAAATTTTAAGCTGTTATAAATGAAATACTCCCATTGGAGCGTAACCATGAAAACAGCTAATGTATCGAAGTTCTCCAAAAACGTCTGGCTGAATGCCGTCGTGAAGCAATCTCCTCTCACTGTATTTGCTTTAACATTTTTGCTCGCTGCCTGTGGCGAAGATGGAACAACGGAAAACATCACGCAAATCAACCAGATGGGCATGGATGTGGTTGCTTCCATAGATGACCTTCCTAAGTGCGAAAAGAGCAACGAGGGTGAGCAGGCTTTGGTGAAAGGAGAATCTTCGGTTCGTGTCTGCGTAGATGGCAAGTGGTTTGCGACGGCTTCAAACGGTGGCGATATGCCTGACTTTTCTTGCTCCACCAAGGAACTGAAGGATAAAAGTGGATTAAAAATCATCTGCAACGGAGACAGCATCGGCGTGGTGTTGAATGGCTCAAAGGGTGCTGATGGCAAACAGGGAATTCAGGGGGAGAAGGGTTCCGATGGCACAAACGGAACGAATGGAAAGAACGGTGATGATGGTGCTGGTTGTGTCGTTACGGAACAGACTGATTCCTATGTCAATATCAAGTGCGGTGACAAAAACTTAACTCTGAACTTGGGTGAGGGCGATGGCGCGGTGAGTGTCGATACTAGTGGACTTGACTCCGAAAAGGTCGCCGTGTCGCTTGACACCTTGTCCGGCGTTTCGCAGAAGGGACCGTTCTTGAAGGGCTCTACGGTATTCCTGTACGAGCTTTCTGATGGTCGCACCCTCAAGCAGACGAACGGAAACTTTGTAAGTGAAATTATGAGCGATGACGGTCGTTTTGGATTTACGGCTCGTAATTTGATGAGTCAGTACGCCTTGATCATGGTGGATGGTAAGTACCGTAACGAAGTGACTGGTGATCCGACGACTACGACGATTCGCCTGCAGGCGTATACGGATGTGCTCAGTCGCAAAAAGGCAAATGTGAACTTGTTGACGCACCTAGAGAAGAACCGTGTGTATTACCTAGTAACGCAAGCAAAGAAGCGTTTCAAAGTGGCGAAACACATGGCTCAGATGGAAATCCTCGATGCATTCTATATCGATACGACGGGAATCAACAAGTCGTCGGAGGATTTGAATGTGTTCGGCGGTTCCGACGCGGATGCCGCCTTGCTTGCCATCTCCATCCTGTTGCAGCGGGATTCCAGCGAAACGGAGCTTTCTGTGTTGCTGACTGGAATGGCTAGTGACATGGAAAAGGACGGCCTGTGGAACGACTCTGCGAAGCGTGCTGAAATCGCTGAATGGGCGGCTACTATGGATTCTTCTTTTTCTGTATCGGAAAGTAAGCTAGATGAATTCCGTAGTCATGTGGAAGGCTGGGGGCTCGGCGACGGTAATGTTCCTGACTTTGAAAAGTATATCCGCAAGTTCTGGAGTAAAGAACTTGGTCTCGGCGTGTGCGACGACAAGGATAATCCCATTGGAACGGTGAAAAATGTGTCGAACCCGAAGGCCTCCAAGTACTACGCATCGAGCTACTTTGATGCGAAGAACAAGGTTCGCTTCATCTGTGACGATGCAAGCCTTTCCAGGTGGCGTGCCGCGACAGATGTTGAGAAGGATACTTACCAGTGGGAAGCCGGTGAAGACGGTCAAATCAAGACCGGCGATGTGACCAAGACCCAAAAGTACGACTACGATGGTGTCCTCAAGGCATGGCGCGACGCAACCCCGCAAGAAGCAGTGTTTGGCGGCTGCACCGAAGCCCTCGAGGCGGACTTGACTCACAATATTGGTAATTATGAAGGATCTTGGTATATATGCAAGAACCGTTGGTGGACGTGGATCGATGGTATTACGGCGGATACGCTGAACTGGGGCCAGTCAAAAGATGGCGATCTGAAGAAAGGAGACCACACAAATACATTCTACAAGTATGATGTAGCGTTGGGCGCATGGGTGACGGCGACTCAAAACGATACGACGCTTGAGTTGAGGGGCTGTACCTCCAAACGCACCGGTGAAATTGACCAGAGTCCCACTAATGACATCTACTATGTGTGCAAGAATATGGATTGGCAGGAGGCTTTGGAAATCGACTACGACACCTACGGTGAGATGTGCTCCGCCGACAGTGTGGGCAAAATCGTAAGCGGCGTAGTGACAGTGACGAATAAGTACTACTGCACCGCAAATGGCTGGGTGAGCCTGATGGGTGGTTGGAGTTGGGATATCCCGAAGGAAGCTCGCCTGAACCCAGAAAAGGCCTACGGCGCCATGACCGACAGTCGCGACCATAAAGTCTACAAGACCATACAGATTGGCGACCAGGTGTGGATGGCGGAGAACCTGAACTATGCCGACAGCAACAAGACTCCGAGTTTGTTGAAACGCAGCTGGTGCTACAACGACAATGCGGAAAACTGTGCGGTGGCGGGTCGACTTTATACCTGGGCTGCAGCGATTGACTCGGTGAAATTGGCGACCGATGCCGACAATCCGCAGGACTGTGGTTTGGGCAAAACTTGCACGCTCCCGGCGAAGGTTCAGGGCATTTGCCCGCCGGGCTGGCACCTACCGACGGAAACAGAATGGGAAACCCTGTTTGCTGTTGTAGGAGAGCTATCTACGGCTGGAAAAATTCTCAAGTCGCAGTCGGGGTGGAATAGTAACGGAAATGGTACAGATGCCTTAGGATTCTCGGCGCTCCCTGCTGGCATCAGGCAAGACGATGGGAGTTTCTTCGATGTTGGCAAAGAAGTGTACTTCTGGAGTTTAACAGAGTCCAGTAACGACCACGCGTTTAACATGTACTTGTTCAACGATGTTGATAATGTGAACTGGTACAACAACAATAAGGGCTATGGTTATTCAGTCCGTTGTCTCCAGGATTAACCATAGGTTCTAGCTTTCTGTGGGGTTAGTATTTATGAGAAGTTTTTTAATTGCATTGGCAGTGATTGTTCTCTGCCTTATGGGTTGTGAAAGTACCGAAAATTCCCATAATGTATATGTAAAGGAACTTGTTTACGGCTCCTTTACCGATGAGCGAGATGGTCAAGTTTACAAGACGATAGTTATCGGTGAACAAACCTGGATGGTGCAAAATTTGAATTACGAGGTGGAGAATAGCTATTGCTATGCCGATGATTTAAAAATGTGTAAAAAATACGGTCGGCTTTATACCTGGGCTGCGGCGATTGATTCGGTGGCGTTGGCAAATGATGAAGATAATCCTTTGGATTGTGGCTATGATAAGGTTTGCGAAATTTTTGGCAACATTAAAGGTGTTTGTCCTGATGGCTGGCATTTGCCGTCGAAAGAGGAATGGGCCGCTTTGTTGGCTTTGGCGGGTGATGAATCAGATGCATGCGTAGCCCTTAGGGCCACTAGAGAATGGAATGACTACGATGCGTATCCGGCTGCAACGAATGATTTAGGATTTTCTGCTTTTGCGGTATCCGGCAGAGATGATGAAGGCCACTTCGGTCAAAATGGTAGTATCACGCATTTTTTGAGTTCTTCCGATTTGTATTTGAAATTGGCTACGTGTGTTGTTTTGGATGCCTTTGGTAAAGCGAGAGTGGACAAGTGTTTTAAACATTATGCAATCTCTGTCCGCTGTATTCAGGACTAGATTGTAGCCACTCTTGCACAAGAAAAGCCCCGCAGTGCGGGGCTTTTAATGCTTTTAGATCCTGCTCCTTCGAACCTAACTCAACTAAGACACTAAAGTGTCTAGTTTCGTATATCGGCTTCGCTCAGGATGACAATTGCGGTCTCTGTGAGCAACAAAGCCCCTGGTATTAACTAGGGGCGGTTGCGAGAGGACTGGCTCCAGAGTAAGGATTTTGCTGGTTTTAGCCAGTCCGGTCGTTTAGTCTTCTTCAGCAGGGCGCTTGGAGAGCTGCTTGCGCTTGATCGGGTCGAGCTCGGTCTTGCGGAGGCGCAGCACTTCGGGCGTGACTTCGATGCATTCGTCTTCGTTGATGAAGGTGACGCATTCTTCCAGGGTCATGCGGCGGTACGGGGTCAGCTGGATCATGTCGTCAGCGGACTTGGAGCGCATGTTGGTGAGATGCTTGCCCTTGGTGACGTTCACGGTAATGTCCACGTCGCGGTTGTGTTCACCCACGATCATGCCCGGATAAACTTCGGCGCCCGGTCCGATGATGAGGTAGCCGCGGTCTTCCAGGTTGGAAAGGGCGTAGCTGGCGGCTTCGCCCGGTTCTTTGGCGATAAGCACGCCGTTGATGCGGGTGGGAATTTCTCCCTTGTAGGGCTGGTATTCCTTGAAGAAGGACTGGGTCACGGCGTAACCCTTCGAGAGCGAGAGGAGCTTCGGGCGGATACCGATAAGGCCGCGGGAAGGAACGATGAATTCCAGGGACACGCGGTTGTTGTCGTCGGTGACCATGTTCACCATTTCGCCCTTGCGCTGTTGGATTTCCTGGATGCAGGCGCCGCTGAATTCGCTGGGGACTTCTACCTTGAAGTCTTCCACCGGTTCCAGGAGCTTGCCGTTCTCGTCGTTGTGGAAAATCACCTGGGGGCTTCCGATGGTGAATTCGTACAGTTCACGACGCATGTTTTCCACGAGGATGGTAAGGTGCAAAATGCCACGGCCCGAAACCTTGAAGGTAGAGGCGCCGTCCACCTTCTCGACGAGGAGGGCGGGGTCTGCCATGTGGGCACGTTCCAGGCGTTCCTGAAGCTGGTTACCCGTCATGAACTTGCCGCCGTACTTGCCTGCGAGAGGCGAGGTGTTCACGGTGAAAATCATGGAGATGGTGGGCGGGTCGATATGGATGCGGGGTAGGTGCTTCGGATTGTTCGCGGCGCTGATGGTATCGCCGATGTCGAAGGTGTCAAGCCCTGCAATGAGCACGATTTCGCCTGGACCGGCTTCGTCCACCGGCTTCGGGGTAAGGCCTTCGTAGCGCAGGATCTTCTGGGGGCGGATGGTCTTCACGGTGCCGTCGGTAAAGGCCTGTGCGTAGGTCTGGTTCGGCTTGAGCACGCCCTGCTGCACACGGCCCACGGCCAAGCGGCCAAGGAAGGTGGAGTATTCAAGGGATGCAATCTGCAGGAGCGGTTCGGCGGCGGGGTCGCCCTTCGGGGCCGGAATGCGCTCGATAATCTTGTCCATGAGGATACTGAAGTCGCCGTCGGGGTCTTCCATCTCGGCCTTGCAGATGCCCTTGCGGCCGGAGCCGAACACCTTGTCGAAGTCCAGCTGTTCTTCGTTGGCGTCCAGTTCGCAGAAGAGGTCGAACACCTTGTCGAGGGCGCCGTGGGGGTTGCAACCGTCACGGTCGATCTTGTTCACCACGACGATTGGAATAAGTCCCATTTCAAGGGCTTTCTGGGTCACGAAGCGGGTCTGAGCCATGGGGCCTTCGAAGGCGTCCACCACCAGAATCACGCCGTCCACCGTACCCAGAACACGTTCCACCTGGCCACCGAAGTCGGCGTGCCCCGGGGTATCCACGATGTTCACGCGGTAGCCCTTGTACATGACGCTGGTGTTCTTAGAGAGAATGGTAATGCCGCGTTCCCGTTCCAGGTTGTCGCTGTCCATTACGCGTTCGTTAACTTCTTCGCCTTCGTGGAAGGTTCCGCACTGCTTGAGAAGCTGGTCCACCAGGGTTGTTTTACCGTGGTCAACGTGGGCGATAATGGCGACGTTTCTGATTTTCGATTGATCCATAATGGCTCTTTTGATTGACGTTTATTTTTGGGCGCAAATTTAGAAATTCTAAGCGATTATGGCAATGTTTTTGCCCCAGGTTTACTATATTTGGGCTATTATGGCAAAAGAATTCGACAATTTTGATGATGACGAAATGGACGAAGCCGCCCTCGAGAAGTTCGAATCCGAGGAAAGCTTAAACCAGACTCCCCAAATCCGCGACTACAGCGACCGCCGTATCCTGATTTGGGAAGAGGACGATTCCCATCGCGAGGCTTGTCTCGAAGTGCTCACCGACCTTTTGGTGGGTGCCACCATCAAGGCTGTAAAGACCGAAGCCGAGGCCCAGGAACAGCTCGAAAATGACGATTGGGACACGTTCGTTGTCGATTTCTATACCGAAGGCGTTTCATCCAGCGAATTCATCAAGAACGCGAACAACTATCCGGGTTCGATTCTTGTTGCAATCAACATGGGACCGCTGACTCTTTCCGAAGAGCGCGATCCCGTTCGTACGGAACTTCTGCGTAGGCTCTTCGATATCGAAAAAGCCAATACGCAGATTCACGCTTAGTTTTTCTTATTCACAGATGGAAACCGTCCCTGGAGTCGGTTTCCCGATGCACCACGCAGCGGAATCGCTGCGTGTTTTCCATGATTCAAGGAGCAGCTGCGTGCTGATGCCGTTCTTTGCGCTTGTGGGAACGACATTCGTGTGCACGGAGTCGGGGCTTGCCGAGTAGTAGAGCGAGTCGATGGTCTCTCCGTTGCACTTGAGGGCAATGCTGCTCTTGGTGCCCACCAGCGGCGTCCAGCCGTCGGTGTTGATGTACAGCGGGGGAGTATTTTCCTTGGAGACATCGCCTAGAACAAGTGCCTGCCGCGGCGCAATCTCGCTGACTGTCAGCGGCATGTACTTTAGGGTCGTCGATGTGCCCGATGCAGAGATCCCTAGGGCGCAGTCGTCAAGAATCAGCGTGTCGAGACTTCCGTTGTAGATTTCGACGAATTCGTACTGCGAGCTGTCCTTGCTGTCGGGGCTTGCGAAGAATTCCGTTATTAGGATGTCTTCGGTCCTGGGGCTACGGTAGCTCGCCTTGAGTGGCACGGTCATTTCGAGTACGCGTTCTTCGGCGGCGCGTATCGATACCGAGACGGCGCTTCGGAGCGAGTTCAGCGTAAGAGTCGGCACGGGGCTGTCCTCGGTGAGCGTGAATTTGTCGGTTACCTTGTAGATTTCGTCACCGTCGCTGTTGAATAGCGTGATTTCTACATCGTATTCGCGGTTGAGCTTGAGCATTCCGCTCTTGAAGAGGAACCCTTCGGCGGTCTTTTCCATCGGGATTTCGTAGCGGTCGCTTCCCGAAGAAAGCGTCATGCGCCCGTCTGCGATTCCCGCGTCGTTTTTCAGCCCAAGCGGCACTTCGACATACACGAAGCCCACGACGGGGTGCATCTGGATATTCAAATCGACGTTTGTGCCCGCTTCGAGCCTCGTCTCCAGTTCGCCGAGCTGCATCAGGGCGCCGTTCGCGTAGAGCTTCGCCTTAAATTTCCAGTTGTCGCTTGGGAACAGGTCCATGCTGAATGTTGGATTGTCGGCGGGACGGACATAGTGGAGCGTGTCGGTTCCGTAGCAGTATAGCACCAGGCTGTCGAGCAGCGGCGGGGTCTTGTAGGCGAGGCTGAGCGCGACCGATGCCGTGCCCGACTTGCCGATGGTTGCACTTGTTTCGTGGGAATCGCTGCCGCAGTTCCAGAGCGAAAGGGCGCACAGGAACGATGCGGCTATCTTGGCGTGTTTTTTCATCATAGGACTCATGATACCTCCATTTGGTTGAGTGGTCCTATGTACTAATACGCCGGTGCGAAAGATAATGTGGAATTTTACCCCTCTTTTTTCAAAGGGAATCGCGTAAAATTTTATTTAGAGATGGTTCTATTTCAAAGGCTTTTTGCCGTTTTCCTTGCGGTTGCCCTGCAGCTTGGTGGCGCATGCCTTGTCTTGTCGTAAAATTTTCACGAGCGCGCTCGGAGTCAAGTTGAACGCCGCCGCGGCTGCCTTGGTATCGCCCGCCTTGGTAGCCATAATGTCGAACACGTGCGCCACGAACAGCGGAAAGAGCGCGTTGCTCGGTTGCAGATGCCCGTTGCTTCCGGGAAAGGAAATTTCGGGGTTTGCAGGGGCTTCGCGGACTTGCAGGGCGAGCGCCATTTGCATTCGGTGCAGTGCATGCACCTTGTTTTCGTGGGCGGATCTCGCTTCGCAGGCTTTGATTTCTAAATTGAATTCCCGAAGGGTGAGCAATACTCCCGTATTGGTCTTGTTGCGGTGTTGTCCGCCGGGACCGGATCCCTGGTACCCTTTCAGGGAGCAGGCGCGGAGCAGCTCGTCCAAAGTCATTCTCAAGTAGGTATCGCGATGCATGTACTGAAAAATAAAATAGTTGTGGTGCTTTCGTCGGTTGCCTTGGCTGCGTTGGCCTGCCTAGGCGGTTGTGCGGGGTCGTCCGACCAGTCGCAGGTGAAGGAATCTGCCGAAGTCAAGGACGCCAAGGTTCAGGACCGTGAACAGGACAAGCAGAAGATGCTTGAAGACATGTTCCATAACTTCCTGATGGCGATTCGCGAAGATACGCCTGCCGACGAGCTGTACGCGATGCTCACGGATTCTTCGGAATACTGGCTGGATACGCTGGAACACCATGCGCGCATCTATGGCCCTGAAGAGCTGGATACCTGCCAGTTCTATGAAGCCTATTCCATTTTGCTTTACCGTCTCTACGAACGCGAACACCTGTGGCAGGTTCCCGAAGATCGCATGCTATGGCTTTATTTGTCGAAGGCGGGGGTCATCCATAACTTCACCAAGCTGAAGCTTGGACCGATGAAGGTGAAGAACGACCGCGGAAGCATTGGTCTTGCGCAGAGCCCCGAAGTCCCCATCATGATTTTCGAGTGGGACGACAAGGCTTGGAAACTGGATCTTGTAGAAACGATTCCCTTGATTACGAAGGGTGTCGAGGCAATTGCACTCAAGAAGAGCTGGAGCCACAAGAAACTTGCCCTCTACTGGCTTGACCGCGAATACCACATGCAATACACGAGGCTCGACGATTCCCTTTGCGAACCTATCGGATTTTAGCAATCCATGATGAAATTTTTTAGCGCAATTCTGTTGTTTCTTGCCGTTGCGGTTTGCGCGGCTCCAGTAAAAAAGACTGCTCCGTACACTGCTGGTTCGGCAAAGGTCGTGGGTGCAGTCGAATCCAAGGCTGCGTTTAGCGGTGATCGCCTTTTTGCAGTACTCGATTCGGTGGGCGGTGCCGGCACATGGATGGAATGGGATGTCAACGGAATCAAGGACCCTTCTCTGATGGATGTCCTGGACCCGATGCTCAAGGGGGCAAATAAGCCCGAAATGGTGTGGGTCGTTACGGAACGTTCTAAACCCCTAGTGGCGGTTCTTTTGCCTAAGGGTTCCGGCGAGGTGATACTCTTCTACGAGCTGAGCTCGCTGAATGCAAAACCGGAGCCGCTTTCGATCAATCCGGTGCTGAGCCCCGATGTAGTCCTTCGCGATTACAGACAAATTTCCGAGACGGAATATGTGCATCGTGACAAGGAAAATCTGAAGGTGAAACTGACGCCCAGGGGAATGCGCTTTACTTACGAGAAAAAAGGCGAAGAGCCTCTCCGCATGGAAAGCGATTATGTCACGAAGACCTTTGCTGAAAAACAGTCGATTCTTCGCGACTACGAAGACTATTTCAAGTACGAATACTCGCTGATGTTGCGCGCTTTCGTGCAGTCGACCCGCAGCATTTTCAACTGGCAGGCATGGCACTGGTATATGCCCGAATGGAACGCGAAGTTCTTGATGAGCCGTCGCGAATTGGATGCTATCCTGGTTCGGGGTGTTGCGCCTTCGATGTTTACGCTTTTTAAGGCAAAAACAGTTCGCGGCGAAACTGTCGAATTCAGGTGCAATGGAAATGGCTTCTGGGAGTTGGAAGTAATTGGGCTCGAATAGCTAATTTTGCTATTTTAGGGCAGTGAAGTTTTTCGTCGTTGCAATACTCTTTTTGATTCTCGGTGCGGCATCCCCGTTTGCGCGCGTCATCGAAGATTCCAGGAATCGTTTTGTCCTGGATGATGTCGTCATGGAATCAAGTGTGCATGCTTGCAATTCCCCTGAAGACCGTGGGGCGATGTTCCTTCCGGAAAATGCTGCTTACCTCGACGGAAACTCGATGCCTTTTCGCCACTACCGCGTGGCGCTACCTTCTCGGCAGAAACCTTCTGTTTCGGTGACGGACCAGAAGACGGTTCCTTTGAATAAAACCCTTTGTAAGGGTGGACCCGGCGGAGAAACCGATGTGTTGAAGTTCCTGCCGGTTGATGTGTCGGAACCCATGCTTCGCGATGGTCTTTGGATGACCGACGTTCGCGTTCCCCTTTATGTGAAAAATGGAGGCTCCGTTTCCCTTCGCAAAAATTTTAGATTGACCGTGTCGTTTGCGTCTTCTGCTCAGGGGGTGAATCCGGGTGACCGCGCCCTTTCGCGAGTAGAGAACCCAAAGGCTGCTTCGCGTTTTGGAGTTTCGAAGTCGGGGGCTATCCGTGCGCTGCGTAAAAGCGCCTCTGATGCGGTATCCGACGTGACCTTCCTGGCGAAGTTCCAGGTGGGCGACAAGAATGTGGCGAACAACAGCGAAGATGGTTTGTACGCAGTGGAGTATAAGACGATTCGCACGGCACTTCTAGCTTGGCAGCGTCAAGAGGAACTGGACGGTATTCCGGTAGACCGTATCTGCCTCTATGGTGCGTCTCCCGATACGCTTGCAGAAATGGGTCCTGGATCAAGGGAACGCAATCCGAATCAGATATTTGAAATCCCCATCGAAATACGCGACCATTCGTCCAGCGGAAGCAAGGCGGACGGTATTTTCGGTGAAGGGGACTCCCTGATTTTTGTTGGCTACGGCAACGCTTTTTGGAAACGCGTGGATAGTGAAGACCCGTCTATCGAAAGTGGCAAGATGGATTATTTCCATTCCTATTCCCCTTATTCGTTCTACCAGTATTTCCTGTTTGGATATAAGGATTCCGGCAAGGGCGCTCGCCTTTCGCAGAAGGTTTCGTCTCCGTCGGGAAGCGGAAAGGATATCGCCTGGATGCGCTATGTTCGTGTCGAGCAGGACGCTCTTCTTCGTGACAGCTATTTTGGAAAGCCTCTCGATTGGGAATCCTCTTCGGGCAAAGAATGGTTCTGGCTTTGGCATTCCCGTTTCGATTCGACTTCAGTCAATTTGAACTCCGCCGCAACGAACCGCCTTCCGGGATTGGTGGAGGGGGGCAAGCAGTTCGTCGCGATTTCCTATTTCCCGCACCGTTCTGTATGGAAGGAGACGGCGGTACTTCCGCAAGACCAGCTTGCCAATGTGTACTTGTCGAGTTACAGCTATAGTAACCGCATGTCGTCGATTAATTTTGCAATGGAAGTTAATGGCGGTCGTCTGCATCGCTCCGCAATGACTCTTCTGCCGGGTGGAAACTTCCGCATGGACAATCCTGGGCTCAAGGAAAGCGGAAACAGCTACAATCTGGAAATGCTGCCGAATGATCGTCAATATGACCGCTTTGACGGCTATAGCGTTGCCTACCAGTGGAAGCCTGTGGTCGATTCTGCGGAATGGTTGTTACCGGGGCGCGTGTCGGGTGTAATCAATGTGCCGGTACCTTCGAATACGCAGGTGCTCAAGTTCGTCGATATGCAGCCGATTGGATTCTTGCAAGCCTCGAATGGTTCGGCTAAGGATGAGGTCTCGCCAGAAACGGATGTCCGCTACCTGGCGGTTCGAAACGGTGCATACCGTTCGGGACTGATCGTAGAGGGATTTCCGGTACATGATGCTGGACTTCTCAAGGATCTCTCGCGTCCAAATTCGAAGCTTGAATATCTGATTATAACGCCGCAGGAATTTGCCGCCCCGGCGAAGGCTCTCGCTGAATTCCGTTCGGATGGTTCCGCTTCGACGACCTATGCGACCTCGGTGGTGGCTGTCGAGGATATCTATAACCGTTATACGGGCGGTCGCCTTTCCCCGGTCGCGATTCGCAACTATATTTCGTATGTGTACTCGGTGTGCCCGAATCTGCGCTATGTGTTGCTTGTCGGAGCGGGCACCTACGATTACCGCGGCTTCAATAGCAAATTGAGTGCGTCCTATATGCCGCCGTTTGAAAAGGAAGACGCCGCGGTGGAAGACTTCTTTGCGACTCTTGATTCGGGAGAAATTTGCCTGTACGGTAAATACGATTTGGATGTTGCGCTGGGACGCTTGCCGGTTTCGTCTGTTAGCGAATTCGCGAGTTATATCGAGAAGGTTAAGGACTACGAAAAACGTGGTGTGATGGATTTCTCGGATTGGCGTTCTACGCTGCTGCATACGGCAGACGATGCTAAGAACAACGGGGTGACGGATTACACGGAACATACGAAGCTCCAGGAAGAAATGGTCCGCGCTATTGACGCCATGGCGGAGCTTAAAGGGGAACGCTGGAATTTTAAGAAAATCTATTTGCTTGAATATCCCGAAGACGCCGCTGGTCAGAAAAAGGATGCCGCAGAAAACTTTATCAATATCTTGAACCAGGGAGCACTCTTTACTACCTATTTTGGACACGGTTCCAAGACGGATTGGGCTGCCGAGGGGCTTTTGAAGCCGAGCTATATTCCGAAGCTTTCCAACAAGGGACGTTATACTATCCTGGGCTCGTTCTCCTGTACGGTAGGCCGCTTTGATGAAGGAAATGCCCGTTCCCTTTCCGAAGAGTTCCTCTTGACGCCTCATGTGGGGTCGATAGTGTCAATCGGTGCGACTCGTGAAACTTTTGCTGATTACAATGCGAAGTTTGGCAAGAACCTTTTGCTGAACGCCTTGACGAACAACGGTGAAACGATTGGCATGGCGATGCTTGCGACCAAGAGACAAGCGGGTCTCGATACATCAAGACAGCGTTATAACAATGAACGCTATGTGTTGCTGGGTGAACCTGTTATTCAGATGCCGAGCAATGACTTGAAAATTTCGTTGGATTCCCCGATTGATTCTGTCAAGGCTCTCGACAAGATGACGCTTTCCGGCTCTGTTCAGGGGATGGATGACGGTTATATCAATCTGGTGCTTAGGGAAGGCCGCCTGCAGAGAAGGCTTTCTCTCGAAGTCAATGACGACTCTGTCGATGTCTTTTATGATGGCGCCCTGATTTATTCGGAAAAAATTCCTGTGAAGGGCGGACGCTTCTCTACGGAATTCGTGACTCCACGCAAAATTTCGATCGGTGATACGGCTGCAGAATTTTCAGCCTGGGCGTATACGACCAAGAGTCCCTCTGTCGGAAAGTCCTGGATTCGCGACTTGGTGCTTGGCGGTATCTCGGATTATGCGGATTCCTTGAGTGATTCGATTCCGCCATCGATTCAGGTGCGTTCGTGTTATGCGGGTGGTCTTTCAGCGTCGTTTTCTGATGGAGAAACGGTCAAGCTGCAGTCCCCGGCATGCCTAGAAGTGGTTGTCGAAGATTCGACGGCAATCGACTATAGGGAGCAGGCGGATGAAGGCGTTTCTTTCGAGGTGGTGGGCGTGCAGAACCCCTTCCATCCGTGGCCGTTCCTGGAACAGACTTCCAAGCGCGCCAAGGTCCGCATGAACTTCAGTACGGAACAGTACCCGCCAGGAAAGTACCTTTTCAAGGTGGCGGCAAACGATGTGCTGGACAATAGGGCTGTCAAGACGCTTCAGCTGGAAATCACCGACGACATGAAGGCTGGTCTTGCCGATGTGTTCAATGTTCCCAATCCGATGGGCAAGAAGGGCACGACTTTCTACTTTAAGAATTTGGCTGTCGATAGAGAAAGTAAAGTCGATATCTTTATCTACAACCAGAATGGCAAATTGGTGCGCGTCATCAAGAATGCGGTTTCGGGTGTAACACATTGGAATGGTCATGACAATCATGGTCGCTTGCTTGCGAATGGCCTGTACCATTATGTGGTGCGCAGTACCGTGTCGGCTACTGAAAAGTTCGGGCAGAAAACTTGGACTAAAAAACAGAAACTACTGATTTCGAGGTAATAATGGATTTAAGAGAAAAACCGGGCAAGGTTCAGACTTTTTTGGAACTGATGCTGCGTTTTCGTCTGATTGCACTTGTGGTGATTGTGGTTGCAACGGTCACGTTTGCAGCGACAAGGTTGTCTGAAATCGTGAGCCTTCCGCTGGGGGCTTCCGAAGCGTTTGGCATGTGGATTGCCGAAATAGAGAATATACAGGGGGTATGGAGCTCGGCTCAGTACCTAACCGTTGCTGGGCTTGCCTGCGTTGTGATGCTGTTTGTCTTTGGCGGAATTCGTGCAGGAATCGCCTCCATTGTTTCAACAGCGCTTTCCCTTGCCGCCTTGTATGTGCTGGGAGGCGCCGAAAGCATGCCGCTTCCGATGTTTGGAATCCTTGCACTCGTTTCGCTGGTGCTGATTCTGTTTGTCAAGTGGTCCGTGGCTTGCATGCTTTTCCCGTTCGTGCTCGCGTGGGCGTTCCTGAGTGGAGTCTTGAGCGTTGTTCCTTGGTCGCCCGATGACCCGCCGTATCTGGTGTGGGCTGTGTTTTCGACATTTGCGTTTGCAAACTCCATGGCTTTTGCGATGGTCGCAGGCAAGCATCTTGGCGCCGGCGATCCGCAGGCGGGTTCCCTGGTGAAGGCTGCAAAGCAGATGCTCACGCCGGTTCTTGTCGGCTCGCTTTTGCTGGTGACTGCGATCTCTGTGGATGTATCCGGTGATGCGAATCTGCCTTATTCCGCCCTGTGGTTTGGCATTTTGGTAGCCTGGTTCTTTGTGTTCCTGTTCTCTATTTCGAGCTTTGCTCCGTGGGAACGCCTGCGTGCCGGTTCTCGCCGTGTCGAAATGAAGGATAAGAAGAAAAAGTCACCGGCAAAAAAGAAGAAGTAGGTTTAAGGAGCGCAAGCGATAATCGCGCAACCGAAGCACATGAAAAAGGCTCGTCACTTGACGAGCCTCAATTTTTATGGAAAGATACCGCTTAGATTTTAGCGAGTTTTTTCAATGTGGCTGCTTTATCCGTTTTCTCCCAGGTGAAGCGAGCGCCGGTGCGGCCAAAGTGACCAAGCGCTGCGGTAGCCTGGTAACCCGGCTTCTTCAGGTCGAGCATCTTGACGATGCCGGCCGGAGAGAGGTCGAAGGTCTTTGCGACAATGGCTTCGATTTCGCGGTCGCTGATCTTACCCGTGCCGAAGGTGTTTACGAGAACAGACACCGGCTTGGAGTAACCGATGGCGTAGGCGAGCTGGACTTCGCAACGGTAGGCGAGGTCTGCAGCGACAATGTTCTTTGCCACGTAGCGTGCGGCGTAGGCGGCGCTGCGGTCCACCTTGGAGGGGTCCTTGCCGCTGAAGGCGCCACCACCGTGACGGCCCATGCCGCCGTAGGTGTCGACGATAATTTTACGACCGGTGAGGCCGCAGTCACCGTGCGGGCCACCGACCACGAACTTGCCGGTCGGGTTCACGAGGTAACGGGTCTTCTTGTCGAGCAACTTGGCCGGAATCACCTTCTTGATGAGCTTTTCGATGATTTCCTTTTCGATCGTGGCGTGCTTGAGTTCCTTGCCGTTCACGAATTCGTCGTGCTGGGTAGAAATCACGACAGTGTCCACGCGGACCGGCTTATCGTTTTCGTCATATTCCACAGTCACCTGGGACTTGGCGTCCGGGCGGAGCCACTTGATCTTGCCCTTTTCGCGGAGGTTCTGGATTTCTTCCATGAGCTTGTGGGCGAGGCTGATCGGGAGAGGCATCAGTTCCTTGGTTTCCTTCACGGCATAACCGAACATCATGCCCTGGTCGCCGGCACCCTGCTTGTCATCTTCCTTGCCGTCGGCAGCCTTGGCGTCCACGCCCTGAGCGATGTCCGGAGACTGCTTGTCCATAGCGACGAGCACGGAGCAGCCCTTGTAGTCGAAGGCGAGTTCCGGATTCACGTAGCCGATACCCTTGATGGTCTTGCGGGCAATCTGCTGGTAGTCGATGACTGCCTTGGTGGTGATTTCGCCGGAAATCACGACGAGGCCCGTGTTCACGAGAGTTTCGCAAGCCACGCGGCTGTTCGGGTCTTGGGCGAGGCAGGCGTCGAGGATAGCGTCCGAAATCTGGTCGCAAACTTTGTCGGGGTGTCCCTTGGACACCGATTCAGAGGTAAAGAGATAATGTGCCATGTAGGCTCCTTCATGTTTTCAGCACCAAAAAGAGCGTCGCATTTTTGAGCATTCCCAAGCGCTGAAAAAACGGGTTTAAATTTATTTATGCGTAAATGTACAAAAATGCATAAAGGACGGCAACAGAAAATCCTCATTTGAACCGAAAAAATCGATTTGTTGCAAAAAAGAGTGATTTTTGGTCTCTGGACGGCTTTTTTTGTATATTGAGGATAGTCTCTGTTTAAGAGACTTTTTTATATCCCGTGGCAGGGTTATTGCCTATTTAGAAGGTTCTTCCTTGACATTGCTGTTTTGGCGTACGTTCGTATGCCTTGTTTTGTGTTTTTCGATGTGTCGTTCAGTGTTTGGCGCACAGAATGCCCCACAAACGCTTTCGTTTGATTTTGTGGATACTCCCATCGCCGAAGTCGTGCGTTCGGTCTCGCTTGCCTATGATACGCCTGTACTTGTAGATGACGCCCTTGACATCAAGGTGACTTTTCATCTGGATGGCGTGGGCATGCTGGATGCCCTTTCGGCTTTGTGTTCCGCTTATGGTCTTGAGCTGGTGCAGGAGGGGACTATCTTGCATGTGCGGCGCGCCAAGCTTCACGGTTCCCATGAATTCAGCTGGCAAGATTCCCTGGTGTCGGTGTCCGTGAAGGACAAGGAGGTGAACGAATTTATCCGGGAGTTCTCCTTGAATTCGGGGCTGAACATCTTGGCGGTTCCGGGGCTTGAAGGTCGGATTACGGGGGCGCTTCGGCAGATGTCTGCAGAAGATGCGTTCCGCACCATAATGGAGACGCACGGTTTCCGCGTCTTGCGTACGGGAGGATGTTTTCGCGTGGAACCGCCCCGTAGGACGGATTCGGAAACTCGTGGCGGCAACGGTCGTGATGGCGAAAAATTTCGGCTGGAACGCGACGGAAATTTCTATTCGGCTGAAATTGATGGCGTCCCTCTGTCGAAGGTGCTGGAAGAACTCGCCGAGGTTTCGGGACTGAATCTTGCCGTGTACGGGGATATCCAGGAAAATGTTCACCTTAAGATGCAGGATGCTTCCCTTGAGTCGTTGGTTGAAGCTCTGTTTGGGGCGCGACGTTACAGCTATGTGCTGGAGGGTGAAATGTTGCTCGTCTCAGAAGGCGGTGTGCGGAATGCGCTCTCGACAAGTACGCTCTATCCGTTGCGGCATATCCATTCCGAGCGTGCCTTGGCTTATCTAGGAAAAATCTCGTCGGGCTCAAGCTTTGTCTCGGCGGAGGTTAAGGAGCAGAATGCGTTGTTGCTTGCAGGGGCTCCCGCTGAAATTCAGATGGCGAGGGATTTGTTGAAACAGATTGATGTCCCGGCGCTTCAGGTGACGCTCTCCTGCATTGTCGTGGAATTCAAGAAGGGAAACTCGTTCGAAATTGGGCTTCATAGCGGAGCGACGCGTAAGACTGCAGAACGCGATGTGGGATTGCGGGGATATCTCGATTTGATGGATAAGGACTTCTCGGTGACGGGTGCGTTTGGACGCATTGGACTGTTGCCTGACCGGTTTGAGATGGAACTTGCCTCGATGGAAGAGGATAATCAGGCAAAGATCCTTGCTCGTCCGCGGCTTACGACGCTGAATGGAAACAAGGCTGAATTGAATGTGACGAATACGGTCTATTACTTGGTGAGTCAGGTATCTGCCGACGGGTATCCGATTACGGATTACCGTTCATTCAACGATGGTATTTCTCTGGAGCTTACGCCGTCTGTTACGCAGGACGGTCGCATCACGCTGGAGGTGTCACCGGAGATTAAGACGGCGGGGCGGAGTTCTGGCGACGGTCCGCGAGACATCAGTACGCGGAACTTGAAGACGGTCGTAGTGCTCGAAGACGGTGAAACCCTTTGCCTGGGCGGGCTCATTCGCAAGAGCAAGTCCGAGGTGCGTTCGGCGGTACCATTCCTCGGGAGCATTCCTCTTCTGGGACTTCTGTTCAGCTACACTTCGGAACAGGAAGAAGAAAATGAATTGGCGATATTCATTACGCCCCACATCGAGAAGGCGAAAAGATGATTCCGTCACGTTTTTATCCTGTAGATGCGAAGCTCTTCACTTGGGAATGTACTTCTTCGTTTGATGAGTCGCCTAGTATGAAGGAATTGCGGGACTCTTTTGAAAAAGAGTTCCCGAAGATGTGTGAACGCCTAATGAAAAGCGGCGGCTTGTATCGGCTTTTGCATCTGGTGTCGTTCAATTCAACGGAAGGGAGACGCTCCCGTTACCTTGTTGTGGTTCTGGAAAATCCTTTGCCGAGTGTGCGAAAGCGCGTGTTGCCAAGGCAAGTGGCTGTTTTGGCGGCGGCGGATCGCTCCCTGCGAGAACAGGCTTCCGCTGAAGGTAATAGCGGCAATTTCTTGTGCTACGCCGCAGGAGAAAAGATCTTAGATGTATTGATTTTCTTCGAAGGTAGGCTTTGCCACTGGACGGAATATGCTCTAGTTGAAATGTCGCCTGAATGTATCGAGTCAAAGCTTCGGCTGTTTCGACGGTTCCTGAAGAACGATGCGCTATTTTCGAGGGGGGAGTCTTTTGCGGAAATTCAAGTCGCCCCGGTGCTGCCGGGGGATTCGAAGCGGGCGGCGCGGGATCCGTTCTGGAAACGGATCGACCTGCGCCGGGAATCGTTGGAACCACAGAGAAAAGGAAACTGGAAACGTCTCGTAGCTTTGTTGATTCTTGTTGTGGCATGCTGGAAAGTATTTCTGCCGATGCTATGTCTAAAATCGTCGCACCCCCTTCGCGATGTCTTGCCGGTTGAACTCGATGCGCCACCGGCGTGGTCGGAATCTGCCGAGGTGGAGCCGGTGGCGGAAACTCCGCTGCGGAACACTGCTGCGAAAGTGGCTCGGTGCGTCCTGCCGGACTTCAAGTTGAAAGGCGTTGTCGCGGCGAAGCTAATCGTCGCCGAGGTGGAGGGCGTTTCTTCAGTAGTGCTTCTCGGGGATTCCCTCGGGAGTTTCAGGTTGCATTCGATTGGCCGCGACGGAGTGGATCTTGTATGCGGCGATTCGCTGGTGCGTTGGGGAGTCTTCCATGCGCGATTCTGACAAGCGCTATACGGCTTCGAAATCCGGTGCGGTCGTGCAGCTGACTTTAGGCATTCTTTTGTCCGTGACACTTTTACTCACGACGCTTCTGCAGATGCCTGGTGCTCTGCGTCGTGTTGCCTTGCGGAGCGAGCGAACCCAACAGCAAATTTATGACGCCGAGTCTGCTCTGATAGCGCATCTCGAAGGCTTGCCGGCGGATTTCTTTGCGGATTCTCCCTGGAACATTTCTCTTCCGAAAATTCGCGAAGACCGCGCCGGTCCCTGGGCGGACCTTTCTGCTCCGCTTGCTTCGGTGGTGCCCGGTGAAGAAACCTCCTCAAGAAGCGTCCATGTGTTTGCAGGCATTACCTGCGACAGTGGCTGTAGTTTGCTTAAGTCTTTTTCGACACGGCGCAAAATCTACGAAGAATTTCGACAGCAGCTGAACCGTGAAATTACGATGGTGAAGCCGCCTCTCGTACTAGAGACGAAGTCGGGAAACCGACGGCTTTTCGGGCGCCTTCCTTCTAAGGCGCTCTGGGTGCAAGAGGGTGACCTTACGCTTTCCTTGGAAGGCGATGTATCATCGGGGCGCTTCATCGTAGACGGTTCTGTCGTTGTGCAGGGAAATGCACATTTCGATACCCTGCGTATCTATGCGCGGGGACCGCTTCTGCTGCGAGGGCAGACGAATGTTTCCCATCTTGAAGCGTTTAGCGAAGACCGCATCGAAATCTCGCGCGGCGTTGAATTTTCCGGAGTCGCTGTTGCCCGGCGCGAAGTGGCGTTTCCGCACGGTGCCGATAAGGTCGTGTTTCGGTATCCGTCGTTTGTGATGTCGCTTGAATCGTCGGATACTCCGTTGATAGATTCGTTGCTAGTCCCCGCTTTTATCGCGGGTCGCCTTGAAACTTTCCAGTGGAGCCTAAAATGATCCGTAGCCTGAAATCCGGATTTACCTTGATCGAAGTTTGCGTCGCCTTGGCGCTGCTGTCATCTGGGACGCTTGTCTTCGGCAGGTTCATCGATGCGTACAATCGCGTTTGCGCCCTGGAGCGAGACCAGGCGAGGGCGCTTGTGCGGACGTCTGCAGCTGTCGAGGCTTTGGTGCGAACTCCGCCTTCCTGCGCCGATGCGTCGTTTGAGGTGAATGGAGCGCAGGTGAAGGTTCGTCGGGTCCCCGGCGTGAAGCCTCTTGCCTGGGTGTGGGGTTCTGCTTCGGCTGTTCACGATGTTCAACTGCGGAGGCTTGTCCGGTGCAAAAGAAGGTGAAATTTCGGACAGAATCGGAGACTATTCGACTAATGGGCGGCTTTACGCTGATAGAACTCTTGGTTGCACTCGTGGCTGCATCGGTCGTGTCTCTTGCGGCTCTGCAGGTCTACGGCGCTTACCACAGGCTGTACTTGCACCTTTACGGTGACTACCAAAAAGAAACCGCCGCAATCATTGAAGATTTGCGGCGGATAAATCCTTATGTATCAGGCGCTAGTCCAAGACGTTAGGAGTCTGGGAAGCTTTCTCGGCAGCTTTTTCTGCAGCGCGAGCCTTGTGCATTTCGAAGAGGTTTCCAATGTAGTGCATGAAGGAGAGCACGCTCACCGAGAGGAAGCCTACAGAATAGAGGGCGAGGAACGGTCCGATAATGAACTTCTGCGCACCGATGTATTCCAAAAGACCGAAGATGCAGTAGACGCCAACGCCGAGTTCGACAACAGCCTGCCACGGGAACTTCTGTGCATAGTGGCTCTTCGCCTTCTTCTTGGAACCGCCACTCTTCGGGGTGCGGACAAAGCTGCCCTTGGCACCGATGATGGCAGAGAACACGGCGCGGGAGTTGCTGACTGCAATGCCTACACCCAGAGCCATGAGGATGGGGAGGGAAAGCAGGCGGATCTTCCAACCGGTGTAGCCGGAGCAACGCTGAGCCACAAAGTAAAGAACAGAAGGAGCGATAGCGGCGAGGAAGATAAAGCTGAAACCGACGGTGTAAGCCCAAGTCGGCAGGTGGGCGACCGGTTCAAAGAAGGCGAGCAATGGCCAAGCACAGAGGGCGGTAAACAGCATGCAGGGGTGAATGGAGTAGTGCGTCGTGTGGAGGATAGCGCCAATCTTTACGCGGAGAGGAACCTTGGCCTTGAGCACGCGCGGCAAAATCTTGATAGCGGTCTGGATAGAACCCTTTGCCCAGCGGAACTGCTGTGCCTTGAAGGCGTTGATGTCGTTGGGGAGTTCGGCCGGAACGATCACGTCGAACACGAACTTCATCTTCCAACCAGCGAGCTGAGAACGGTAAGAAAGGTCCATGTCTTCGGTCAGGGTGTCGCCTTCCCAGCCGCCACCGCCGTAGATGGCCTGCTTGCGCCACACGCCGGCGGTACCGTTGAAGTTCATGAAGAGCTTACCCCAGCTGCGTGCCGACTGTTCCACCACGAAGTGGCCGTCGATACCGATAGACTGAGCGAGAGTAAGACCGGATTCGGTGCGGTTCAGGTGGCCCCAGCGGCCCTGGACCAGGCCAATTTTTTCGTCCATCACCAAGTAGGGGATGGTCTTCAGGAGAAAGTCCTTCTCGGGGACGAAGTCGGCGTCGAAAATGGCGAGGAATTCGCCCTTGGCCACTTTCATTGCTTCTTTAAGAGCGCCAGCCTTGAATTCGGAACGGTTGGTACGGTGAATGAGCTTGATGTCGTAGCCCTTGGCGGCGAGTTCTGCAACTTTCTTCTTGGCGACTTCGTAGCATTCGTCGGTAGAGTCGTCCAAGACCTGAATTTCGTGTTTGTCCTTGGGGTAGTCGATGGCGCAGACTGCTTCAAGCAGGCGTTCAACACAGTTAGCTTCGTTAAAGACGGGGAGCTGGGTGGTGACCTGCGGGAGCTCGTCCATGGAGTGCTCGCGGTAGAACTGCAGGATCTTTTTACGGTCGGAAAGACGCGTGGTGCGGCTATTCTTCAAGAATAAGTAGATGCTATAGTAACAGCTAAAACCGTAAATGACAAGCCCGATGCCTGCGATAACATAGACAACGAACATGATGTCGAGTAGGATTGTACTGATTGCCATAAAACCGTATAACCTATATGTAAAACTTTTTGTCCCGTTTCGGAACTTGGCGCCAAATATAGAAACCCTACAGAAAGTTTGCTACATTATAAACGCTATTTCACGAAAAATTTATCAAATAAAACGTGAGTATGTCGCAGGATATAGAAAAAAGTCCCCTTGAAAAGTGGATTGATGCCCAAAAGGACAATCCCGATTTCGCCGTTGCCCTGAAAAAACTGGTCTCGTATGCCTGTGCGGAGTGGTTTCGACACGAAAACGCCATTCCGGTTGCTCCGGAAGAGGCTCTTTCTCGTGTAGTCGCTTGCGATTTGCCTGACTTTCCACTTGGAAAATGGTTGGACTCGCCAGCGAGGTTCGCACCCGAAATTGCCGAATTTTGCGAAAAAACAAAGGTTTTGCCTTTGCCGGATACCTTGAAAGGAAATTTTCCTACAGTGCTCGACTTGCGGGGGGTCAAGTGCCCGAACAATGCCGCCCGTAGTCGACTCGTGATGTCGGGGTTGCCAGAGGGGGCGTCACTGGACATTTATCTGGACGAAGGTTCCCCTATCGAAAATGTACCTGGAGCGCTGGTCGCCGATGGCCATATTGTCAAAAAAAGGCAAAAAAAAGAGGGCTTTTGGGTGATTTCGGTGGTCAAACGGCCTGTAAGAGTGTAGATTATATATATAATGGAAAACAGGATACTGATTATAGGCGACGAAATCCTAGGTGAACAGGGCGAGGCTGCCAACCGCTTTGCTGAAATTCTCCTGTGTCGCGAAGCCAACCGGCCTATCCAGTTTTCGATCAACGCGCCTGCCCCCCAAAGCCTGAAGCAGCTCTATGACAGGGCGTCTGCCGATATTATTGGCAAGAAGGCGGGGCGGATTATCATGGGGCTCGGTCTCAAGGAGCTCAAGCGCGGTGGTAACGACTATAGCGGAGTGTTCTCTCTTTATGAGACGCTAGCCAACGAAATCCTTTCCAAGACGCTTGCACCACTCCATTTCATCACTATTCCTGAGGATATGTTCCCGATGGCGCCTTCGCAGCTGACCGCGCTCAACGAATGTATCCGCGGGCTTGTCGCGAAAGACGAAAAACGCATCAAAATCATGGATTTTGCCGCCTTTGTGGCGGATTTCAAGGAAAAACAGCTGGAACGAGGCAAATTTGGCCGTAGCCTTTATACCGAAGAAGGTTCCCCGACCTCGATTTGCAACACGTTCATGGCGCTGTTCCTCTACGATTTTATAAAGAAAGAGTTAAAATAAAAAAAAGGAAGGAAAATTATGAGCTTGACAGACGATCATTTCGCACGAAAAATTGCAGCCCAGAGCAAGGCCTGGGAAGATACCAGCGACACTCCCAAGAAAGAACGCTCCCGTGAACCTGCCGCCCCCAAGATGGGCATTTGCGACAAGTGCAAGAAAGAAGCCCTGCTCCGTTCTTACCGTTTCAAGGAAACTTCCATTTCCAACGGCGCGGCGAGCTTTGGCACGGTGACCAAGCATCTTTGCGAAGATTGTGCCCCCAAGTCGCGTGCACAGAAGGATGCCGAGGTTCCCAAGATGAGCAACAAGCAGGTCCGTAACCTGATGCGCTTTGCGAAGAAGGGACTCCTGTAAGGCTCTACCTGGCTTCAACTATTTCATTTTCCCCCTTCACAAAGGGTGTAAATTTTTCTAAATTTGGCGCCGTTCTTCAAGAACGGAGTGCCAATGCCTAATATTCACGCCAAAGAATCCCTCCATAGTTTCCTCGCTGGCGTCAAGACGACGATTACCCCTGAACTCTTCCGCACGGTTCGCAGGGGTTATACCAAGAAAAATTTTATGAGTGACCTGATGTCGGGTCTCATCGTGGGCATTCTGGCTCTTCCGCTTGCCATTGCTTTCGCCATCGCTTCGGGTGTGGGTCCGGAACAGGGCCTCTACACGGCCATCATCGCGGGTTTTGCCATTTCTTTTTTGGGCGGTTCCCGTTTCCAGATTGGAGGCCCCACGGGCGCCTTCATCGTGATTGTCTACGGGATTGTATCGCAGTACGGCTACGATGGTCTTGCCTCGGCGACCCTGTTGGCGGGTATTTTGCTGATTATCTTTGGCCTCGCCAAGTTTGGTGCCATCATCAAGTTCATCCCTTTCCCGGTAACGGTGGGCTTTACCGCCGGTATTGCGATTATTATTGCGCTTGGTCAGGTGCCGAATTTCTTCGGTCTGCGTTTTTTGGCGAAGGACCCGGCCGATGCCGTGGGTAAAATTAAGCTTTATGCATCTTCGCTTGATACCATCAACATTTATGCCGTGATTGTGGGGCTTGTGGCCTTGGCCGTTTGTATTTTGTGGCCGAAGATTACCACGAAGGTCCCGGGCTCCCTGATTGCCATTATCGTTGCGACGGTCATGGTGAAGGTGCTGGGCTGGGACGACCCCATTACGGGCCACGGCGTGGTGACCATTGGCATGAAAAACCACATCCCGAGCGGATTCCCGGTGCCGCACCTGCCCAATATCAGCCTCGAGATGATGCAGAAGGTGTTCCAGCCAGCTTTGACGATCGCCATTCTCGGTGCCATTGAATCGCTGCTTTCGGCGGTGGTGGCCGACGGTATGACTTCTACCAAGCACCGCTCCAATACGGAGCTTTTCGGCCAGGGTGTCGCCAATATCCTTTCCCCGATGTTTGGTGGTATTCCGGCAACGGGTGCGATTGCCCGTACGGCAACGAACATCCGTAACGGTGCAGTGAGTCCGGTATCGGGCCTTGTGCATGCGGTGGTGCTTCTGCTCATCATGTTGGTGCTCGGCAAGTACGCTGAAATGATTCCGATGGCAGCGCTTGCCGCGGTACTTTTCCAGGTGGCCTTCAACATGTGCGGCTACCGCAGCTTCATCAAGATGTTCAAGGCGCCCAAGAGCGATGTCATCGTGATGCTCGTGGCTTTCTTCCTGACGGTGCTGATCGACCTTACGGTTGCCATCGAAGTCGGTGTGCTTTTGGCTGCGGTGCTCTTCATTAAGCGCATGAGCGATGTGGCCGAAGTGGAAACGGTGACCGAAGCTCTTAAAGAAGATGATGAAGAGGCTGCCCACAACGAACTTTCTCGCCAGGTGCCGAAGGGTGTCGCAGTTTACGAACTTGCCGGTTCCCTCTTCTTCGGTGCCGTGGACAAGTTCAAGGATACGATGGCTCGCATCTCGGACAAGCCGAAAATCCTTATTCTGCGTATGCGCAGTGTTTCTAGCATCGACGCTGCCGGTATCCAGATGATTGAGGACCTCTTGAACCGCTGCAAACGCGAAGGTACGCAGCTGCTGCTTTCGGGCGTGCATGCACAGCCCGTGGTGGCGCTCACCCGTGCAGGTGTCTTGAACCAGCTGGGCGAAGAAAACGCCCTCGGTAACATCGATGCGGCGCTCAACCGTGCCCGCGAACTTCTGGGACTCCCGATTGTCGATACCTCGCACGAAGCGCAGCAGGCTCCTACGGTTTCTTGGGAAAAGAGCCTTGACAAGCCCTGGATGCCCGAAGAATCGAACGCCGCTGTGGCTGAAGAAACGCCGGAAGTCATCGCTGAGAAGATGATGGACGAACCTGTCGTCAAAATCGAAGAAAAGTAACTCGCTTTATTCGCTCCCTTGTAAGTTTTTTATCATTTTGTGACGAAAATCGCATTGTGATTTTCGTCTCTTTAAATACCCTTGACGGATTTCTAAATTGCCTGTCATGATTAAAAATCACACTGCTAAGTCTGTTGAAAATGACGATTTCTTTTGGAATTTCGTATTCAACTACCTGGTAGCTTTTGGCGGGGTAAGTTGGGTGCTCTACCATTTTTGCTAGACAAATTTTCTATCTTTGCGCCATGTTTAAAATTGGCGTGATGGCTTCCGGTGGAGGAAGCAACTTTAAAGCGATTATAGATCGCATTGGCGAAGGCGATTTGGAAGCCCAGTGCAAGTTCCTGATAACCAATAACGGGAATTGCGGCGCTGTTTCGCATGCAGAATCCTACGGAATACCTGTTTACCACATTTCAGGGAAAACGCATCCCGACGTGGCTGCGTACGAAGCGGCTCTCCTAGAGGTCATCAACCGTTACGATATCGATTTGCTGGTTCTGGCAGGCTACATGAAGGCGTTGCCGGTAAGCATGATCAAGCGGCTCCCTGAACGCATCCTGAATATCCATCCGTCGCTTTTGCCCAAGTATGGTGGCAAAGGCTTCTGGGGAATCCATGTGCACGAAGCTGTAATCGCCGCCCATGAAAAGGAATCGGGCCCTACGGTTCACCTGGTGAGCGAAGAAATCGACCAGGGGCGCATCTTGGCGCAGACAAAGGTCCCGGTACTTGAAAGTGATACGCCCGAAGTGCTTGCAGCCCGCGTGCTGGAACAGGAACACGCCTTGTACTGGAAGACGATTAAGGAATACGCCGCCCAAATTGGTGTCTAAAAGGCGAAATCATGAAATTCAAACTGCCTGCATTTTTAGAGGGAATTGAGTCCCCGATCGGTGGTGAAGTAGCCATGCGTAAGTTCGCTGCACAAGCGGGGGAGAATGCTGTTGTCGTGGGTATAGACGAAGTGGGGCGCGGTCCGCTGGCGGGCCCCGTGGTGGCATGCGCTGCCGTCCTGAAGTCGCCCGATATCATGCCGGCATTGAACGATTCCAAGAAGCTGCCCCGCAAAAAGCGCGAGGCGATGTATCAGGAAGTGCAGGACGCTTGCGAGTGCTTTGCCGTTGCTAGTGCCTCGGTCGAAGAAATTGACTCCATGAACATCTTGGAGGCGGACTTCTTGGCGATGCGCCGGGCATTACAGGCCCTAGGAATGTCCGGTATAAAGGAATCTGCTCCCGAAATTCCGATTTTCAAGAAAGGCGAACTGCCCGCATCATCTAAAGTGCTGATTGCGGTCGATGGCAACTTGAAAATTCACGGAATTCCCGAAGAGATGCAACTCCCCGTGGTCAAGGGCGACGGTCGCATTGCAAGCATTTCTGCGGCATCCATCTTGGCGAAGGTTTTCCGTGACCGCTACATGGACGACCTCGAAAAGAAATTCCCCGGTTACGGATTCGACAAGCATGCTGGTTACGGTACCAAGAAGCACCTGGACGCCATCCGTCGAATGGGCTATACGCCGGAACATCGGAAGAGCTTTCATCCCAAGAGCTTGCAGACGGAACTGGATCTTTAAAAAAACGGCTCCCGTAGGGGAGCTGTTTTCATAAGTAAACAACGACAATAGAGAACTCCAAAAGGATTAGACAGTCGTTGTTTAACCTTCACTTCGACAACAGGCTACAGGCCTGTTGCCTTCGTTCGGCATGTTTTAAGAGTTATCTTCTCTCGAGCATCACGATGGTTTCGAGGTGCGGGGTGCCGGGGAACAGGTCGAGCGGCTGCACCTCGCGCACGCGGTAACCGTAGCGTTCCCATTCCTTGAGCGAGGCGGGAATTTCATCGGTGCCGCAGAACACGTGGCATACGCGAATCGGCTTGCGCATCGCAAGTGCGTGAATCACGCCCGGTTCGCAGCCCTTGCGCGGCGGGTCCAAGAGGATTTTTTCCGGTTCGCCGGGGATCGGCCGCGGCAGTCGCGTCTGCACGAACATCTCGTCAATCTTGCCGGCGATAAAGCGGTAAGACTTTTTTAGGTGCTTGGCAGAAGCCTTGGCGCAGTCAATCGACGGCCCTTCCCATTCCACGCCGAGAACCGACTTGGCGGCTTCGCCGAGCGCAAAGCTGAACAGACCGTATCCGCAGTACAAATCCAAGAAGTGATCTTCTTTGCCCAGGCTGAGTAAGCGGCTTGCAGCCTTGATCAAGTTGTGAATTTGGCTTTCGTTAATCTGGCTGAATCCCGTGACGGGGTAGCGCAGGCTGAACTTGCCCAGGGAGAGGCTCATTTCGCGCGGACCGTAAAGTTGCTTAAAATTGAGTTCTTCGGTCGGACGTTTCGATTCCAGATAGTAATCCGATTCGGTCGTGTCCACGTAGGCGTGTGCCGCAGTCACCTTGAAAGGCGTTTCCTTCAGGGCGTCCGAAATCAGCTTGAGCTTGCGCACGACACTCGCGTCTATCTTCTTGATGTTGAAAATCACCACGCGGTACTGGTACGTGCCGCGGATGATAATCCAGTTGAGCGCGTAGGCGAGAGGCTTGTACGCAGGCGTAATCAGCTTCTCGAAAAGGAAGTCGTAAATTTTGTTGTGCTCTTCGGGTTCGAGCATCGAATCTTGACGGTCGAACTGCAGGTTGCCTGGCTGCATGAAAATGCGGCGTTTGCTTGTGGTGCGGTAGGCGCGCGGCAGGGGGCTTGCAATCACCTTTTGCGGAGTGCCCGCAAGGCGGTTTACATCCCAGAATTCTTGGATGGCAAGGTCCTTGATTCGGAGCTCGTCTTTGTAGTCGAGCATGGCGAGCGATTCGCCGTGGGCGGAGTCAGCTTCGCGGGTGTAACCCGGAACCTGGTGTGCAATGGCTTGTTCAAAGAGCATGATGAATCTAACGGGTTCTGTTTCACGCAAATGTAGAAAAATACGAACGCCGCGGCACTATCCTTTTTTCTATCTTTGTTATTATGGAAAAGAAGCATCCTCTCTATTTTACGATTCATGGTCACTTTTACCAGCCTCCGCGCGAAAACCCTTGGACGGGCGTCATCGAAAACCAGCCCAGCGCGCGCCCTTTCCACGACTGGAACGACCGCATTGCCAGTGAATGTTATAGCCCGAACTCTGCAAGCCGCATTCTGAGCCCGCAGGGCCGCATTGTCGATATTGTCAATAACTACGATTTTATGAGCTTCAACATGGGTCCGACTCTGATGGGGTGGATTCGCACGAATGCGCCTGCCACCTACAAGCGCATCCAGGAAGCTGACAAGCGCAGCATGGAACGCCTGAACGGTCACGGCAACGCAATTGCCCAGGTGTACAACCACATCATCATGCCGCTTGCAAGCGCTGAAGACAAGAAGACTCAGATTCGCTGGGGTATCGAGGATTTTAAGTTCCACTTTGGTCGCATGCCCGAAGCCATGTGGCTCGCCGAGACTGCTATCAACTTCGAAACGGTGGTGGAACTCATCAAGGCGGGTATCAAGTTCACGATTCTTTCTCCGACCCAGGCGGACAAGTTCCGCAAGCTGGGCGGCACGGAATGGACCGGTTGCAGCAATACCGATATCGACACGACGCGCCCCTACCGCATCTACCCGCGCAACAAGGACGGCGTACTGGTTTGTGACGGTTACCTGGATGTTTTCTTCTACAATCCGTGGCTTTCTTCGGCCGTGGGTTTTGAACACCTGCTGAGAAACGCAGATACCTTTGGCAACCGCATCAAGGACGCTTGGGACGAAAAGCGTAAGGATCCGCAGCTGGTGAGCATCGGTACCGACGGTGAATCCTACGGTCACCACGAACCGTTCGGCGACATGTGCGCTGCCTGGCTCTACAACCACTATGCACCGGAACACAACATGGTGCCGGTGAACTACGGCTGGTTCCTAGAAGAATTCCCGCCCGAGCACGAAGTGATGCTCAAGAACTTCTACAGCGAAGGCTGCGCCTGGAGCTGTGCCCACGGCGTTGGCCGCTGGTACCGCGATTGCGGCTGCTCGACTGGCGGTGGGCCGGGTTGGAACCAGAAATGGCGCGGTCCGCTCCGCGATGCCTTCAACCATCTGAAAAAACTCGCCGACGACGTTTTCGTCCGTGAATTTGAAAAGATTTCGGACGTGGATCCGTGGGAAGCACGCAACAACTTTGTCGAAGTGCTGGTCGCGCCCGAGGACGAATCCCGCGTAAAGTCCTTCCTCGCCAAGACGGTCAAGGACCCGAACGACACCGATATGTGCGCAAAGGCCATCCGTCTTCTTGAAATCCAGAAGTTCTGCCTGTTCAGCTTCACGAGCTGCGGCTGGTTCTTCAACGACATCGAAGGTCTGGAACCGGTGCAGAACATGCGCTACGCCCTGCGTGCCATGGAGCTTTTGGAACCGTTCCTGCCCTACGGTCACCACATCAAGAACGAAGTGATCAGCATCCTCGCCCGTGCCACGAGTAACGAACACAAGTGGAACGGTGCCGAAGTGTTTACGAACTATGCCGAAGAAAAAGTTCCGGTGGTCGTGAAGGAAATGGCCGAACAGGCCGCTATGTTCCACCTGAACCTGGAAGACGATTCCGAAAAGAACAAGAAGATTGTCGCCACGAAGATTGCTTCGCGCAGGCGCCAGACACTCGTTCGCACGGAATATTTCGACAAGTACATCAACGAACGCCGCATTTCGACGGTACTTGCCATCACCGACATGCTCGGCCGCATCAACCTGGTCGTCGCCGATGGCGAAAACGAACAGAACGGGCTTAAGTTTGTTGAAAATCCGAACATGAGCACGCAGGAACTGCAGGCGCTCTACCCCACCGCCTATGTGGTTCGCATGCGCAACCTGATGAGCGACTCCATCAAGCGCATCAACCAGATTTCGACTAAGAAGTACCTGAACGAAATTACGGAATCGTTCTCGAACTTCGCCCTTTCTCACGGGCTTTCGATCGACAGTCTGGCCGACCTCGACCATACCCTGCCGGACACCATGCGCAAGATTCTTTCGCTCGAAATCAACTCCAAGATTCACCACCTGGCACTCGAATACATGGAAAACGACGACCAGAAGGTTTTCGACGAAATCAAGGATTTGATTGAGGAAGCGAACGCCCTGCATACGCATTATTCCTTTGGCGGAACAGGCCGTATGTTCCATGCAAAGCTCATCAAGCTGATCGACTCCGTATTCGAAAGCTTCGATACGAACGCCGTTCATCACATCACGGGACTTATCACGGTTGCCGACTGGCTTAAGCTTGGTATTGACAAGACGAGCCTTGAAAACAAGGTGTTCCCGGCCTACCAGGAATATGTGAAGTATCCGACCAGCAAAATTTCGGCGCTCAAACCGATGTTCCGCTGGCTGAATTTTGAGGTGTAACTTGTACAAGGTGTCTGAAAAACCGTTGGTCGGTGCTGCTGAAATCAAGGCGCGAGTCGCAGAGCTTGCTTCCGAGATTGCGTTGAGTTTCGATTACGACATCCTGCTCTCGGCGCTTACCGGGGCGTACATGTTCACCGCTGACTTGAGTCGCGAATTGGCAAAAGTCCAAGGGGCCAGGGCTCAGCAGAAAAAAATTGCCTTTATCAAGGCTTCCAGCTATGGGAATTCCACTGAATCCAGCGGCAAACTCCAGGTATTCGGTTTGGAAAGGCTCGATTTCCAAAACAAGAGAGTCCTGGTGATCGATGATATCGCCGATTCAGGGAACACTCTGCTTGGACTTGTGGGTATGCTTCGTGAAAGGGGAGCGTGTGATGTTCGCACCTGTGTGCTCCTGAATAAGCAGGAACGCAGGACTGTCGATTTTAAAGCTGACTTTGTTGGATTTGAGATTGCAAATGAATTCGTGGTTGGTTATGGGCTGGATTGTGCCGATAACTACCGTTTCCTTCCCGAAATATGGACGCTACAGGAGGTAAACTAGATGGAAAACAACGATTTAGATGACGTCCGGCTACATGCCACACAAGCATTTGAAGCGGTAGAACGCAGCTACAACAAGATCGGTCGCGGAAAGCGCTTCCTGATCAACCTGGTGGTTTGTCTGGTGTTCTTTGTTGCGGGTTTTGTTGTCTGTAGCACTCTCAACAGCGTGCCTAGCGAAGGCTTGATTGAACGTGTCGCTGCTCAGCCCGATATGCCGAATAAGTGCAAGTACCGCTATGACCGCGCCATGGAATATGCCATTATGCACGAGTGCGTTTTTTCCAAAGGAACGCCCGGCAACGAAAAGGCTCTGATTCAGCGCATCAACTATTGTACCTGCGCGCTCGAAAGTGTGCAGAAGAAAAAGCCTTATCAGAAAATGTTTGAAAACAACCTTGAAGACTTTACCTTCAAGATTCGCGAAGAGAACCTGTGCCGCGAAAACAAGGTGATTCCCACTCTGGATGACGAAGAAGAAGAGTCAAAGGACAAGGCAAAGAAATGACCGTCGAAGAAATTGAACAGAAAATTCGCTGCGAAGCCGAGAAGCTGGTTCACGATGAACCGCTTTCGGTGTTGATGATCACGGAGCAAATTCTGAATAGCAAGAATTTTGCCGCGATGCTTTCGGTCACTCTTTCGTGTCAGCTTGCAGGCGAGGTGATTGACCGCGCAGAACTCGAAAAGGTCTTCGGGATTCTTTATCTTAAGTATCCGGAGCTTGTGACTTGCGCCGGCAAGGACCTGTATGCGACGGTCCTTCGCGACCCGGCTTGCACGAGTTTTTTGGAACCTCTCCTGTTTTTCAAGGGCTTCCAGGGACTACAGGCATATCGTGCCGCTCATGCCCTGTGGCAAGAAGGTCGGTCTTTCCCCGCCAAGATGCTCCAGAGTATCATTAGCCGCAAGTTCGGCATGGATATCCATCCGGCAGCAAAAATTGGCCACGGTCTCTTGATTGACCATGCTACAAATATTGTCATCGGTGAAACGGCCGTCGTAGGCAACAACGTAAGCTTCTTGCATGGTGTGACTCTCGGCGGTACCGGCAACGAAGTCGGCGACCGCCATCCAAAAATCGGAAACGGTGTGATGCTCGGCGCCCATGCGCAGCTGCTCGGCAACATCCACATCGGCGATGGTGCAAAGATCGGTGCAGGTGCTGTGGTTGTTTCGGATGTCCCTGCGCATACGACCTATGCGGGCGTGCCTGCGGTTCAGGTGGGTAAGCCGCACGACGAAATGCCTAGCTTCAACATGCAGCAGGACTTTACGCAGGACTGCAAGTAAGGCGGCTGTTCTTTTATGAAACGCGCGGATAGGATTCGTTTCATTTGCGACAAGCTCGATGAGCTGTTTCCCGATCCGCCGATTCCCTTGGACTACAGCGACCCCTACACGCTCTTAGTCGCCGTGGTGCTGAGTGCCCAGTGTACCGACGCTCGCGTCAATCTCGTTACCAAGGAACTTTACAAGAAGGCGAAGACGCCTAAGGCGATGGTGAAACTCGGTGTCGAGAAAATCACCGAAATCATCAAGCCCTGCGGTCTTTCTGCAACAAAGGGCAAGAACATCTTCAACTTGTCGAAAATTCTTGTCGAAAAATATGACGGCGAAGTTCCGCGCACCTTCGAAGAACTCGAAGCACTCCCTGGTGTTGGCCACAAGACGGCAAGTGTCATGATGATTCACGCGTTCAAGGTTCCCGCCTTCCCGGTGGACACGCATATTCACCGCCTCGCCAAGCGCTGGGGACTATCGGACGGTTCATCGGTAGAACAGACAGAAAAAGATTTAAAGAAGATATTCCCGAAAGAGGATTGGGAGCGAAAGCACCTGCAGATTATCCTCTTCGGTCGCACCTACTGCAAGGCGCTGGGACACAAGCCCGAAAATTGCCCCATTTGCGGCAAGCTATAATCAGTCCCGCTGGTAGAACCAGTAGTAGAACAGGCTCCAGGCTCCCCATAGTACGCAAAGCCACATTCCGATATAGCCTGCGGTATAGACCGCACTTGCAATGGTGTCGTACTTGAGCAACAGTCCCATTTCCGACAAGATAAAGTTCCAGTCGTGAAAACCGTAAGGGGCTTCTGCTCCGGTTCCGCCACTAATCAGCATAAGCTTCATGTGCAGGGCGTCTTCTATGTAGACGCCGACATCGATGAAGTTTTCGAATGCCCACCAGAGTGCAATGGATGCTCCCAATAAGTCGCGTTGCCAAATCCACAAGGATATACAAAAGACAATTGGCATGATGATTTGAAAGAGGGATCCGCCCAGAGAATGAATCACCGCGTTTCCAAAAATGGAAAAAACGATGTGTCCGGATTCGTGAACAGGAAGATTGAGGCTATGTAAATACTGCGCAATCCATGCGTCGTAGCCATTTGCCATGAGTTGGATGGTAAAGAAAATCATCGCGATCAGCAGCAAAACGCGAATGAAGAAAAACTGTGAACGCCCTAGGGGCTTGGGGTAAAATAAAAGCTGGAGAAATGCTGGCCACGTTCCCGCGTCTGTTAAGCGAAACTTCGATTCGTAGTGCTTTACGGTGACGATGTTTAGCGGAACTTCGTCGGTAGCCTTTGTAGCTCGATGAACTTGCGTTGTTTGCTGTTCTTCGAGAATCCTTGGTTCTTTTTCATCCTTCATGCAGTAAAAGGTAGACTAGCCTTTCGACAATGTCAATAGGACGGCGCCTGCAAGGATGATGAAAGTTGCAAGAAGCAGCCTGATTCGTTCACGGGCGGTCTTGTATTCGCCGAAAACGAGAACGCCCCAGCCAAGGTTCACCAACAGGTTCAGCTGTGTGAGCGGGTATCCGATGGCGTAGCCGAGTGCTCCGTTCACATCGATGGCCCAGAAGCAGCCGTGCATGCCCACCATCCACAGGATTCCCATCAAGATGGTAACGATGCTTGGAACGCGAAGGTATTCAAACATCCTTTTCTGCTTGATTTCTAGAATGGCGATGAGAATTTGGCTTCCTACAAAGAGACCGATGGTGAAGGGGCAGAGAAATTCTACGTCGGTCATAGAAAGTCCCGACTGGACAGACAGCTTGTAGGGAATCAGGTAGGTGCCAAAGGCGAACCCTCCCAAAAGGGATCGCCAGTTCTTGAAAACGGAACCGCCATGGGATGGGGAAAGCCTGGAAAGCCCGATCAGAAAGCAGGCGATGGCTGGAATGGAAAGTACGAATTTGGATTCTTCACCGAACAGGAGCACGCCCGACAGGAACGAAGCCAAAATGCTCACGCCCATGGATCGTACGCCGGCGCCTGCCAAGTCTGCTTCGGCCTGGACGGCCCAGAAACAGAAGGCCCCGCCTGCAACCCACAGGAGTCCGCAAAGAAGTCCGATAGGGTGAACGTTGAATGTTCCTGTGTTGAATGCGACGGCTAGGGCGCTCAGGAGTGCGCCCAGGGTCATCATCGAGAGGTATGCCCAGCTGGAATAATTAGGCCATTTCTTGAGGGGCACCATGTAGGAGCCGAACATGAAAATGGCGAGCAGTGCACCTATATAGCTACTTTCCAATGCAGAACCCCGCAAAAATAGATTGTAAAACGTCTTCGGACGAAATTTCGCCCGTTATGCTTTGAAGAGCTCTGCGCACTAGCTGCATTTCGAACGCGAGCAGTTCCACGGCCGGATTTCTCTCGAGCAAATCGAGCGCACGGTCTATGCCGGCAATTGCATCTTCGAGACACGCCTTTTCGCGTTCGCTGGTAATCCAGAGGTCTTCTTCTTTTTCCGTAGCCTTGAAGAGAGCCGCGTTCATGGTGCGCTTCAGTTCGGCAAGGCCTTCGCCGGTTTTAGAGGATGCGCAGATGATTGTCTCTTCTGACGATTCCGGGTCGCACGGGTGCAATGCCGCTTCGCTGTGCTGCAAGTCGCTTTTGGAGTAGACGATGATATCGGCGTTGGTAGAGTCCGCGGATGTGGGCGCCCTTCCGGAACTGTCCACGACCAGAATCTTCAAATCCGCTTCTTCAAGGATTTCCTTGCTCTTTTTCATGCTGAGCGCGTCGAGCTCGTCCGTGGCACGCTCGGCGATTCCTGCCGTATCGACCAGGCGTATCTCGCCGCCGTCTAAGAATAGCCGCACTTCCACGAAGTCGCGGGTGGTGCCGGGAATGCTACTGACCAGCAGCCTGTCTTCGCCGAGTAGCGCATTCACCAGACTCGACTTGCCTGCGTTGGGCGCCCCGTACAAGACGGCGAGTGGAATTCGGCTTAGGTTTGCCTTGCTACGGAAACTGTTCAGCAGGGCTTCGATGGAAAGCCTGATGTTTTCGAACTTTTGCTGCCAACCGCTATAATCGGGGTCGGCTTCCTCTTCGGCGAAGTCTACGTCAAGTTCGAGTCGCGCCGAGATGTCCTTGACTTGTTCAGCAAGGGTTGCGATTTTCTTGGAGAGCGTTCCTGAAAGCAGTCGGTGCGCATTTTCGAGTTCGGCGCGGTTCGCGCTGTGAATCACGTCGGCGACCGATTCCGCTTGGGTCAGGTCCATTTTTCCGTTCAGGAAGGCGCGGCGCGTGTATTCGCCCGGTTCGGCGAGCCGCACGCCTTCGATGCTACGGATTGCCTGAAGCAGGTCGCGCACAATCAGCGGGTTCCCGTGCGGGTAAAGTTCCAGGGTGTCTTCGCCGGTGTAGGAGTTCGGATTCTCAAAATAAATATAGAGGAGGCTGTCGATGACCTTTCCCGTTTGCGGGTGGCGTGCTGTTCCGAGGCATGCTTCGCGTGCCTTCAGCTTATCGACGGCCTTTTCGCCAAACATCGCTGCGATAACGCGTCTGACATCTGGTCCGCTGACGCGCAACGCGGCAACGGCACTCACGCCCATGGGCGTCATCGGCGCAACAATTGTCTGGGAATCCATAATACAAAAGATAGCAAAATAGAAGCTACGGACTTTTTCCTTGACATATGGAATGGTGCATTGTTTTCTAATATTTTCTTACTTGATTGTTGCAAAGGTTCATTTCCGATTTTTTTTATATATATTCGGTAGCCTATGAGCCAATTCAAACTTTTGTATCGCCCCCTGGGCACAATTCCCTGTTATGTTTTACAACGCGATGATGGTGCCGAATTTGAAATCCTGAGTGGATTTGGCGGCGGTCTCAATGCATGGCGTGTTCCCGTCGAAAATGCGCAGAATGCGCCGGCGATGCTCGATTTGCTTTACGGCTACAGGGATGAAGCGACCCTTCGCAAAATTTCCCCTGATACGAATGCGGGCTGCAGGCTTACGCCTTTTCCGGGTCGTACCGCTTATGCGCAATTCAATTGGCTCGGCGAGACCTACAAGCTTGTCAACAATGTGAGCTGGGCTCCGCATGCACTGCACGGATTTCTGCAGGACAAGGAATGGTCCTTTGTGAGTTTCGAAAGCGATAGCGAAAGCTGCACGGCTGTTTTCAGCTGCGACTGGCCGGGCGCCTTTGCGGGTTTCCCGTTCCCGTTCCGCGTGACCAATGTCATCACCTTTACGGGAGAAAGCGTAACGGTTTCGGCGAGCGTAAAAAATATCGGTTCCTCTGATTTGCCGTATTCCGAAGGCTGGCACCCCTACTTTATGTTGGGCGAAAAAATCGACAACCTGATGCTCAAGCTTCCGAAATGCTCCCTTGCCGTCCTGGATAACGCCGACCTTCCGACGGGAAACTTCAAGGATGAAGTTCGCTTCGTGAACGGTAGACAGATTTACGATGAATTCATCAATGATTGCTTCTGTCTCGAAAAGGAAATGACTCAGCTGCAGTCAATCGATGGCGATTTTATCAACAACGCCCATGTGCTGTTGGAAAGCGAACGCTATGCGCTTGATATTTGGCAGAAGGCGGGCATTGAACAGTACAACGCCATTCAGATCTATACTCCGCCTGACCGTATGAGCATCGCTATCGAACCGATGACCTCTGAGCCGGATGCGTTGAATCATCACCGCGGCTTGATTGTGATTCCGCCCGGCGAGGAACGCACATTTACCTTCGGCTGCGATTTTATCGTCCGCTAATTCCGCGATACGAAATTTTTGCGGCATAGATTTTGCGTGCCGCACATCTGCAAGCCGAGTACATTTGCAAAAAAAAACAGGACTTTTTAAAAGCCCTGTTTTTTTTGTATTCTGAGATTTTTGGGGTCGTTTTTACTTGAGGGCAATCTTCTTTACGCCCTGGCCTTCGACTTTGACTATATAGACGGCGCTCTTGGCGGCGCTAAGGTCAAACGAAGCGTGTCCTGCGTTCAGATTACCTGATGCGATTTCGGTGCCGTCGAGTCGCATAATGCGGACCTTTGCATTGCCTGAGGCGTTCACCTGCAGCGTCTTTCCGTACAGCTCTGCAGAGAACTTGTTGCTTACGACAACCTTCTTCTGAATACTTGCCGTACCGACATCAATCGGCTTTTCGTCGTAGCGGGCGACGAGAGCCATCATGTACCAGGTGCTGTGGGGGAGCCACTGCTCAATCCAGCGCCAATTGTTCCAAGGCTCGTCGGAGGGGAATCCCACGTAGGCAACACCGTCGTCATCCCAGGCGATTCCTGAGCCGTCTGTGTTCTTGCCGGTAATGCCGTTCGCAATGCCACCCTTGAGAGTTGCGTCGTAATCCGACTGACCGTCATACGCTTTGGGAACTTTCTTGCCGATGCCGTACATCATGCTTGTGCCATAGGGGTTCTTGCCCAGAATCCAGTCGAGCTGGTCTACGATGTACTTGTTTGCGTCGGCATTTTTAATAGACATTTCGTTTGCTGCGAGGGCGACCGCTGCAGAAAGGCTAGCGATTCTTGCATCTTCGCCCTGCCACCAGTATTCGCTTTCGTTGTCATGCGGGATAAAGAAACCGTCCTTGATTTTTCCGCCGGTCTTGTAAGTCTGACGGGCGTAACCGAACGGGTTTGCGACCTTGTTCGTAATGGAGATGAGCCAGTCGAAGTGATTGCTGATGGCTTTTTTCGCCGCCGTGATTGCTATGTCGGATTGGGTGACAGAACAGTCCCATCCTTCCGGGCAGGGTTCATGTTCAAGCATCGCTTCCGCTTCCAGGAACCGCAAAAGGGCAATGAGCGGGAGCCCCGCATCGCTTGCGTGCCAGAAGGGGCGGGACTTTGCGTCGTCGCTCCAGAAATAGCCGTCGTTGCTCAAACGGTCGGCGAGGTGTCCGGCGCGCTCTTCCATGTCGTTTCGGTAGGTGCTTTTTCCCGTAGCAAGGAATAGTTCCGTTGCCGCAAGGAGCGCGGTGTAGTCATCGATGATGTTTTCCTTGTTGTCGTCGCAGTAGGCGCAAGATTTGCCGATGCCCTGCTTCTCGGAGAGGTGGGCGTAAGCCTTTTCTGCCGCGGCGAGGTACTGTTCGCTGGTGTAGTCCCCCTTGACGCCGAGCGTGGATACGCGTGCAAGACCTGCAATTGCCATGCCGCCGCCTTCGCGGAATGCCGTCTGGTAATTGGCGCTCTTTTCTCCATCGGAACCACTAAAGGCGCACAGGTAGCGGCTACCCATGCCCCAGTTGTCGAAAACCGTCATGTAGAAGAATCCCTGCTCGTCGAGCATACGCACCAGGAAGTCTGCCCCGTAGGCGGCTTCGTCTGTGGTCTTTGCCTTGGTAGAGGTCGATGCGAGTAATGTCGGGATGCGTTCTGCCGCAAAGGCGAGCGACCAAACCGTCAAGGGAATCTGCTGCGGGTTCAGGTAGTTCGCGTAAGAAAGGTGGCTAAGGTACTTGCTCACATCGCCGCTAGCATCGTACCAACCGCCGCGGACATCGCGGGTTGTTCCGGAACTTCCGTATACGGAGACCTTCTGGTCCCAGCTCATGATGGTCGAGTTGCTGGCACGGTCGTTGTAGAAGTAGTCCATCACCATGCCAAGCGTCTTTTGCGCAAGAGCCTTTTCTCCGATGTAGAATTTGCCCGAGGCAGAAGGGCTTCCTGTGGCAACTTCGACATGGAAGTTGCCCGACTGGGTGGGTTTTTTGTCTAGGGTGATGGTGTAGTACTTGCCGCTTTTTGCCCAGTTGTCGGGATCCTGCCCCGCACCGAACACGCCTGAGGCAACCGAGGCGCCGGTGGTGCCGCCATCGGGGTCAAACCAGAGTGTCCATTTGGAACCTTCGAGGTTGTCGGTGCTCTGCACTACGATCGAAATGGGCTTGTCGGAGTCGTAGCCTGCTTCGTTGAAGTAGAATGTGTTCGCGGCAAACGAACTTGCGGCTAGGGCCAAGGGGGAAAGTATCAGGAATGCATTTTTCATGGCTATAATATATACTTTTGAGGGCTTTTTTTCAAATGCGGTGTGAGCCATATCATGCAAAAGAAATGTAAATCATTATTATATTTAGAATAAAGTTGTAGAGGGCCTCTAAAGGAGAAAATAGATGAAACCCAAGCTCTTGTTGCTTTTGAGCGCTTTTGTGGCAGTTTTTTTCGCTGCCTGTGGCGATGAATCCACTACCGAAAAAAATTCCCAGGCTGCGCATGAGGTGACGGTGGAGGTTGATTCCATTGGTGACCTTCCCAAATGTGGCGACGATAACGATGGCGAACGAATCTTTGTGAACGAAGACGAATCCTTGCGTATTTGCGCAAGCGGCAAGTGGTTTGCGATGGCTGGCTCCGAAGGCTCCCGTTCCGATTCCGACTTTTCCTGTACCACCAAGGAACTTAAGGACAAGAGCGGCATCAAGATTATCTGTAACGGAGACTCCATAGGAGTCGTGCTCAACGGAACCGACGGAAAAGACGGCAAGAAGGGCGATACGGGCAAAAACGGCACTGCGGGCGTGAGCTGCAATGTGGTTGACAAGACCGATACCTCGGTGACGCTTGCCTGTGGCGACTCTACGCTGACTTTTGACCTGGGCTATCGTCCGGGGGAATCCTTTGTCGATTCGCTGGTCCTTGATTCAGAAAAGGTTGCCGTTTCGATGGACTCCCTGACGGGTTTTTCGCAGAAGGGCCCGTTCCTGAAGGGGGCCACGGTCTACCTTTACGAGCTTTCGGATGGCCGCACGCTCAAGCAGACGAACGGCAACTTCACGAGCAACATCATGAGCGACAATGGCCGCTACAAGTTCAACGCCCGTAACCTGGTGAGCCAATATGCGATGGTTGTGGTGGATGGCCACTACCGCAACGAGGTGACCGGTGAAAACTCCAAGACGGCCATCAAGCTGAAGGCGCTGACGGATATGATCGCGCGCAAGTCTGCCAATGTGAACCTGCTGACGCACTTGGAGTTTGAACGCGTCTACTACTTGGTGACCAAGCAAAAGAAAAGGGTGAAGGCTGCCAAGCGGGAGGCCCAGGCTGAAATTTTGAAACTCTTCCATGTCGACACGACTGGGCTCAAGGGCTTCAACAACGCTGAAGACCTGGATGTCTTTGGCAGTAGCGATGCCGATGCTGTTCTTCTGGCCGTTTCAATCCTTCTGCAGGGAGACCGCAGCGAGGCGGAAATGATGGCTCTCCTGAGCGAAATTTCAAATGCCATGGTAGAAAAAGGCGAGTGGAACGACTCGGCGGCAAAGGTAAAGATTGCCGACTGGGCGCTCGCCGCCGAATGTGCCGGCAAACTGCCCGATTTCCGTAGGCATGTGGCAGGCTGGGGCTTGAGCGATACCGTGCCGGAGTTTGAAAAGTTCCTGCGTCGGTACGTGTCCGAAGAAAGTGGGCTCGGCATCTGTGGCGACAGCTCCGTTCCCGTGAACACGCCACAGTACATTACGAAGTCGAAGTCCGGCTACTATGCAAAATCCTATGCAGACATTGGAACCAGCAACATTCGCTTTATCTGCAAGACCGAAGGTGGTGCCCGCTGGCACATTGCAACCGACCTGGAAAAGGACACGCTCGGCTGGACAAGGGATACGGTCGATGGGGCCGTACGCAGGGGACAGATCGATACGAACCTGACCTATGTGTTTAACAAGAATGCTGGAGCCTGGCGGCACGGCACCGACTTCGACTGGAACGTAGGCGTGGGCTGTATTCCTGACCGCAAGGGCAAAGAGATGCAGGGCTCGGACGGTTACTGGTACAAATGCGCTGATTCCAATATGATTGTGGAAGAATCGCAATGGACGACCGCATGGCGCCTGATGAAAAAGATTGAACGAGATACGGTCGGCTGGAGTGGCCAGAGCTTTAAGGAAGGAGCTGTTCGCAATGGTAAGGAAAATAAAAACCTGACCTATGTTTACGAGAAGGGCAACTGGCGCTACGGCACGGAACTTGACAGCATCATAGGCTTTGGCTGTATCGAAGCGTTCGTGGATTCCATGGTGACACACTCTGGTAACTTGTACAAGTGCAATGGCGACACGGTCCTGACGTACGAATACTTTAGCTGGAAGAGCGCCTGGCGTCCGGCGACCCCGGCCGAGATAGACCTGCGTTATTGGAACATGAACAAGAATCGAGAAGGAACCCTGCTGACTGGGCCTGGTACGGGCGCGGTCAAGGTGTGGGATTCCGATACGCTCAGGCTTGCAACAGAAAAAGAGAAATCCTTTGGCAAGGGCTGCGTGAAATCCATTGATGGTCAGCGGGAAACGCTAGGAATTTTACACTCGTCCTACACCTGCAAGAATCATGTGTGGACCTTCGATTCCGTAAACGTAATCAGGGACCCCCGCGATTCGACTCTTTATAAAACGATCAAAATCGGCTCGCAATTCTGGATGAAGGAAAACCTTATTTTTGAGTATAAGGTGAATGGCAAGAATTATGGTCATTCTTCCTATTGTAGTGGGTCGAGTTCTCCTATAGGCTGTACGGTGAACGCTCGATATGGACGCGATTACACCTGGGCCGCAGCGATGGACAGCGCGGGTGTGTTTGAGTCCGATGGCGAAGACTGTAGCGTGCAAACAACCTGTCGCCATAGGAGCGAAGTCCGAGGCATCTGCCCCGAAGGTTGGCACCTGCCGAGAAAGGACGAATTTGAAACGCTTATAAATGTTGCTAAAGCTGTTCGTAGTTATGCGGGATCGTGTCTCAAGGCGACAGAGGGGTGGTATGACTATTTCAATTCTGGCGCTTGGTATCAAAATTATGACGATGTTGGTTTTTCGGCGTATCCGTCTAGTCCTTACGGTTGCTCTTCTTCAGGAGACTGTTATCAGTCTGTGGGCTACTGGAGCTCTACCGAAGAAAAACAATCCGATGGAACAAGTAAGGCCTATGTTCTAGAGCTTTGGAACCATGATAAATCCGCTGAGATGGATCTATATATTGCTTCCGCAAAAATCCGCTGCATCATGGACGAAGACTAGCCGTCCGCAGATCCATTTACGAAAAGGGAACCGGGAACCGGATGAGAATCCGATGTTCTAAGAATTAACAATTATTAATTACGCAATATCTGCGTAATTAGCGTCGGGCTCCGGGTGATTTTGTCTACTTGAATACATGGTCCGCATCATGTACGGGCGCATGGATAAAAAAATGATTCTATAACTGGGCGGCTTTGTCATCGATTTCTGTTGTTTTAAGAGGAAAAAGGCTATAAATCTTACTTTTTACGCAAGTATTGCGTTAAATGTTACGCTTTTTGACTTCGACAGTGTCTTGCCTATTGCATCTTTAGCAATTTAGAGTTACATTTGCTCGCGAAACAAAAAAAAAGGATTGTCACTATGTACTATGAATCTATCAAGGTTTTGGACTGCACCATCCGCGATGGCGGCTTGGTCAACAAGCACGACTTCTCCCTCGAATTTGTGCGTCGCCTTTACACCCTCCTGTCTGCCGCCGGTGTGGACTACATGGAAATGGGCTACAAGAATTCCCCGGAACTTTTTGACCCCAAGGAATACGGCCCGTGGAAGTTCTGCGATGACGACCTGCTCTGGAAGGTGAAGGACGGTATCGATTCCAAGATCAAGATGGCCGTGATGGCTGACGTGGGCCGCGTGAACATGGACGCCGTGAAGCCCGCCAGCGAAAGCCCGTACCAGATGTTCCGCGTGGCAAGCTATGTGAAAAACATCGACAAGGGTATCGAAATGGTGAATGCCTTCCACGATATGGGTTACGAAACCACCCTCAACATCATGGCTGTGAGCCGTGACCGTGGTCCGGAACTGGATGAAGCCCTGCACCAGGTGAACGAGGAATGCAAGGCCGACGTGCTTTACTTGGTGGACAGCTTCGGCGCCTTCTACCAGGAAGACATCGATAAGGAAATTACCCGCTACCGCGGTATCGTGAAGGGCAAGAAGTTCGGCTTCCATGGCCACAACAACCAGCAGCTGGCCTTCTCCAACACGATTCAGGCTATCATCGACCACGTGGATTACCTCGACGGTTCCGTGTCCGGTATGGGCCGTGGCGCCGGTAACTGCACCACCGAACTCTTGCTCGGATTCCTGAAGAACCCGAAGTACGACCTTCGCCCGGTGCTCGACGCCTACCAGGAACTGTTCTTGCCGCTCAAGGAAAAGTACGAATGGGGCTACATCATTCCGCAGATGATTACGGGCATGCTGAACCGCCACCCGCAAGACGCCATCGCCGTCCGCAAAACCGAAGACAAGGACAACTACACCAAGTTTTATAATCATATGATGAATGATTAGCACAAGGCTAATCATTCATCATGGACAACCTTTGACGGAAACGCTCGGCTTGCCGGGCGTTTTTTTTCTAGCTTATACCTGTGCACTACTTATTCTTGTTGATTGCGCTTGTGTTTGGGTTGTCTACTGCGTATGCGGAAGACTCCGTAGACTCGCTTGCATCAGAGGATAAGTTGTCCGAAATAGTTTCGGTCCCATTGCCGGGGCAAGCTTCCTATAACGGAGTGGGAGTCACTTTCGGCATGGGCTTCGGGATGTTCGTCCCAGCGCACGACTGCGATTGCATGGGGTCCTGGCAGGTGCAGATGGAGTATTTCTATCAGCACTGGTTAAGTGGCTACGGCGCCGTGCGATTCTATGGGGGAAACCTCGATAGCGATGTGATGGTTATGTACCAGCGGTATAGTACGGGGGTTCGTTTCCACCTGCCTTTTAACTCGTTGGATGTATTCATGGGTACGTTGGTCGGGTTTGAAAACACGAGTTTCACGGAATTTCGCAAGCAGGTTTCCAACAAGTCAAGCACTAAGAAGAACCACTGGTGGAAAAAGTCGAGCCTTGCGCAACTGGATTCTTCGGAATCGGACGAACTTTGCGAGCAGTCCTTCTCCTTGACCGGTTTTTCGGCGGGGCTGACGCTGGGGGCGGGTTACAATATCTCGCGCCTGTTTGGCGTCACGCTGGGGTCGCAGTTGGAATATAACTTCAGGAAGGACTTTCTGTTGAGTTTAGTTCCGGGTGTCGCCTTTAACCTCAGGGAGGTATGGCCGTGGGCGACTCGAACCCTGCGTTCGTCCTGGATTTCCTTTGAAGTTGGGGGCCAAAGGTACATGAATCGCCACAAGGATGGCTGGTCCAATACCTTTTTCTTGGGGGTCCAATTTGGAGCCTGACCGCTTTTTATGCGGTAGACCTGCCCCCGTGGTTTGACATTTTCCCTTGTTTTTCTATATTTGGGGCACCGATTTTTATCGGAACCCTCCCGGGGCCAATGGTGGTAACCTGGGCGAAAGACCAAAGGGACTCATTATGAGACAATACGAAACGATGGTGATCATCGACGCTATGATCTCTGACGACGCTATCAAGGCCGAAATCGAGACTATCGCCGCCAACATCACCAACGGCAACGGCGAAATCCTCCGCCGCGACGATTGGGGCAAGCGCAAGCTCGCCTATTCTATCAAGAAGCGCCAGCATGGCTTTTACGTTATCTTCTACTACAAGGCTGAAGCCGCTACGGTCGCCTCTATGGAAGCAGCCCTCAAGCTGAACGAAAATGTCCTCCGCTGGATGACTCTCGCTGATTATCCGATGAGCGAAATCGTTTACGACCAAACTCAGACCCAGTCTACCGAAGACATCGTCCCGGTTGACGCAGAAGAAGGGGAGGCTGAATAATGGCTTTTGAAGATAAGAAGCAGGCAACCCGTATCCGCCGCAAGAAGACTTGCTGGTTCACGGAAAACAACGTCAAGTTCATTGACTACAAGGACGAAAAGACTCTTCGTCGCTTCATCTCTGAACGTGGCAAGATCATTCCCCGCCGCATTTCTGGCACCTCCGCCAAGTATCAGCGTATGCTGAACGAAGCTATCAAGCGTGCCCGTCAGATGGCTATTCTCCCGTTCGTTTCGGACAGCTTGCGCTAAGGAGGAACTAGACTATGGAAATTATTCTTAAGGCCAACGTTCCCCACTTGGGCAAGATGCTTGACGTCGTGAAGGTTAAGGACGGCTATGCCCGTAACTACCTCTTCCCGCGCAAGCTCGCTGTTCGCGCTACCAAGGAAGCCAAGCTCGAAATCGAAAACAACCGCGCTGCTGTCGAAGCTCAGTTCCAGAAGGAACTCGCTGCTGCAGGTGACGTGGCTGCCAAGCTTTCTCAGGTTTCTGTCAACCTCGAACGCCGCGTTGTGGAAGGCGAACGTCTGTACGGTTCTGTGACCGCAGCTGACATCGCTGACGCCATCACCAAGCAGGGCGTTAAGGTTACCCGTGCTCAGGTTGCTCTCGAAGAACCGATCAAGCAGCTCGGTGTTTACACCGTGACGATCAAGGTCTTCAGCGACGTTGAAGCTCAGGTCAAGGTTTGGGTGGTTGCAGAGAAAGCCTAAGCTTTTTCTAAATCACTAGAAATCTTAAAAGCCGCTCCTTCGGGGGCGGTTTCTTTTTAGTGTTTTTTCTATTTTATCATCGTATGCGCAAGTTTCTTTTTACGGCATGTTTTGCCGGTCTTTTTGTGGCTCAGTCGTTTGCTCAGCCCCGTGACCTTTTTGCGGAATTCGAGGCGGAGGCGGAAGCTGCCGAGCAGTCCTCTGCAGCGGTTGCGTCTTCTAGTAGTGTCGCCCCTGTTCCGGCTTCCAGTGCGGCGGTCACCCCTGCAGCTCCGGCGCCTGTTTCGAGCAGCGCGAAGGTCGCCAGTTCCAGCAGCGTGGTCGCGTCGTCGAGTTCGCTTGCAAGCTCTAGCAGCGTAGCACCCGCGTCCAGTTCGTCGCTTGCTTCGTCTAGTTCCGTTGTGGTTTCATCGAGCAGCGTTGCCGATTCCGCGGTCGTCGCTCCTGTTGCCGATTCTTCTGCGACGGTTGTCGAAGCCGATTCCCTTGACGTCGACTCTCTGGATGCTGATTCTCTGAACGCCGATTCCGCGATGACTCCCGAGCAGGCCTATGCCGCTGAAAAGCAGGCTGCCATCAATGCGTCTATTGAAGAAGCCCGCAAACGCGATTCGCTCGCCGCTCTTTCCAGTTCCTCCTCTGCATCCGATGCTCCTTCTTCTAGCAGCATGAACCGCCGCGACTTGCTCGGCCCGGTGAAGGTCTCCAAGGTGAACGGCATCGACGAGATGAAGGGACGCTACAAGAGCCCGCGCAAGGCGTTGTTCATGTCTTTGGTCGTGCCGGGCTCCGGTCAGCTTTATGTGGGCGGTTCCAATTTCACCAATATCCGCGGTGGAGTCTACCTTGCCTTGGAAGCTGCGCTTTGGGGCAGCTGGTATTATTTCTCGGTCTACAAGTACGACCAGCAGGTGAGCAAGTACAAGACTTTTGCGAAGAAGCATTTCTCGATTGGTCGCTACGAGCGCGGTATGCGTGACCTTTATAATGCCGATGCGGTGAACTATGAATCCGAGTTCCGCCGCCGCTACTTGGGCACTCGCGAGTCGTTCTGCGAAGCCATCTTCGGTAACGCCTCGATGCACGGCTGCTATGACCGCGATAAGCTTTATCATAATGATGTTGAATATGTGAATGACTTCGTGAAGAATCCGAAGACGCTCCTGAGCGAAAAGCACAAGGTCAAGTTCGACAATAAGTCCGAAGTCTATCAGCTGATTGCTGACGATGCTTATGTGCTCGGCTGGGACGATGTCGAGGACCGCACGGTGGCAACGGCGCTCGGTCTTGAAGATCCGGAATCTGCGACGGTCGCTCTGGGCGAATCGGAGAACCTCAAGGAGTACCGTTCATTGCGCAGCAAGGCGACCGACTACGCCGACATGCAGGCGTGGTTCTTCGGCGGCTTGATTCTGAACCATATCGTTTCGGCTATCGACGCTGCCTTGACGGCGAATTCCCACAATAAGTCGCTTTATGAAGAAGACCTGTCCTGGTACGACCACTTGCACTTCGATAGTGGAGTATCCTTTGTGGGCGGCTTTGGCGTGAATGTGCAGGCAAGTTGGGGATTCTGATGAAGTTTCTCTTGGTGCTATTGTTTACCGCAGCGACCGCCTTCTCGCAGGTGGTGGTTTCGGTAGATGAAAATGTCAGCAAGAATTCCGACAAGAAGTGGTACCTTGCGATGGGTGCTTCGGCGCTACTCCCGGGTATGGGGGAACTGTACCTGGGCGAACAGAAGTTCGTGCGTCCGTTCGTGTGGACGGACATCGCCCTTTGGTTTACGGCGATAGGCTCTTACGCCATTGGCGAACGCTACATTACGTCCGCGCATAATTATGCGGTGCGCCATGCGGGGCTTACGAGCAACAGCCGCAATGTCTCGATGCTCAACACGGTGGGGGACTATCGGAGCCGTAGCGGTGTCGCGGGGCAGAATTCGTCACCCGACATGGACGAGGACTACAACCAGGCGCAGTTGCGTTCCGGCAAGGAAATTGACGAAGACCTCGATGCCGACATCCAGTGGGACTGGGGTTCTAGCGACAATCCCGAGACGACTGAGCATATCGACGAATACAAGAGCAGACTCCGCCATTACCGCGTGAGCCGCATCGTGTTCCAGGTGTCGGTGGGAGCTCTTCTTTTGAACCGCGTCGTGTCGATGCTCAATACTATCCGCGTTTACCGTGCCACCTCGTCTAAGGCGTTTACGGAACGCATGGAATTTGTCCCCGAATTCTACGAAGACGGCAGCGGGCTGATACTCAACGTGAAATTTTAACTGCTTTCCGATGCAACTATTCCTTCCGCCCAATCATCTAAAGAACATGAAAAAATTTGCTCTGTTGTTTGTCGCGTTGGTTCTTGCCGCTTGTGGTGGTGGCGATGCTCCCCAGGGTAAGGGCGGTCCCGGTGGACCGGGGGCTCCGCAGGGCAAAGGTGGTCCGGGCGGCAAGGGCGGTCCCGGCGGACGACCTGCTCGCGAAATTGCGGTCGAAGGCTATATTGCCGAAGCACACGAATCGGGCAAAACGTTTACCGCCATGGCGACGCTCGAACCGCTGAACAATGTGCAGCTGACGGCGGCAACTTCTGGTAGGCTTACGAACCTTTATGCGAAAGATGGCGCCTCGGTACAGAAGGGGACCCTTCTTGCAAAAATTGATGATTCCGAACTTCGTGCACAGCTCAAACAGGCCGAATCGAATCAGCAACTAGCCCAGCAAAAATTTGACCGCACCAAGACTCTCCACGAAAAGGATGGCGCCACTCAGGCCGATTTGGAAGCGGCGGAAGCCTCGCTCAAGTCCGCAGAAGCATCCGTAGAACTCATCAAGGCGCAAATCTCAAAGACAGAAGTGCGTGCCCCGTTTGCAGGCAAGCTAGGCTTTGTGAACGTTTCGGTGGGTGCCTGGCTTACGACGGGCACGTCGATTGCAACGCTTAGCGACGTGAAAAAGCTGAAGGCGAAATTCGCTCTCCCGCAGCGTTATGCATCGACGCTTAAGGTGGGCGATGCCGTAGATGTCAAGGACGAAGAACGCAACGTGGCAAAGTCCGGCAAGGTGAAGGCTTTGGAAGCTTCGCTTTCGGAAAGTAGCCGTACGCGTCAGGTGCTTGTCGAAGTTGATAACGCAGGCGGTGAGCTTCTTGCAGGCTCATACGCCAAGGTGAATGTGTCGATGCAGGCGGGTATGGCAAAGAGCATCCCGATTCCAGCCGAAGCGTTTACGCTCGATAAAGACGGCGCCTATGTGTTTGTCGCTGTCGGAGGCAAAGCGAAAATCAAGCATGTCGAAACGGGACTTCGTACCCCGATTGCCGTTGATGTCACGGGAGGTCTCGACGAAGGCGATACCGTGATTACTTCGGGCTTGATTAGCTTACGCGAAGGCGCTTCTGTGCGCATCCGCGAGATTCGTCATAATACCGATTACGAAGTGGAGTAGCTAAGCGATGAGTGTTGCTACCCTTTCCGTCCGTCGCCCGGTACTCATGACCGTGATGGCGCTCGTGATTATTTTGCTTGGCGCCTTCGGGGCCTCGAACTTGGGCGTGCGTGAATACCCCAACGTAGACTATCCGCTCATTCAGGTGCGTACCTCTTACCCGGGCGCAAATGCAGCCGTGGTCGAAGCCGAAGTTACCGAAATATTGGAAGCTTCCATCAACAGTGCGTCTGGCATTAAAGCGCTGACTTCTACAAGCCGAGATGGATTCTCCTTCATTAACATTGAATTTGAAACGGGCATGGACCTGGAAGCGGCCGCCAACGAAATCCGCGACCGCGTGAGCCGCGTGCGTCGCCGCCTGCCGGACGATGTCGATGAACCGACGGTGTACAAGTCCGATAGCGACAACGATCCGATTCTCATGGTGAGCCTCGTGAGCGACAAGCTCGATCCGATGGAAGTTTCGGAATTGGCAAACAACTTTGTCAAGGAACGCTTGCAGACCATCAACGGCGTCTCTGAAATTGCCATTTGGGGTGAAAAGCGCCCCACGGTGCGCCTATGGATTGATCCGGTGCGCTTGCAGGCTTTAGGCGTGTCCGGTGCCGAAATGTCGGCGGCTCTCAAGAAGGGTAACCTGGAACTGCCTTCCGGCTCTATCGAAGGTAGCGAGACGACGCTTTCTATCCGTACGTTGGGACGTGTTCTCGACCCGAAGGCTTTTGAAAACATTGCGGTGAAGACCGCTGCCGATGGCACCGTGATTCGCATTTCCGATGTGGCCGATATCCATTACGAACCCAAAGATACGCGTACAGGCTTTAGGCGCAACGGCAAGAATTCCATTACGCTTGCGCTCATGGCACAGCCCGGCTCTAACCATGTGGAAATCGCCAACGAATTCTACAAGCGTGTCGAAGACATCCGCCGCGAAATTCCCGAAGGCGTCGATGTGCTTTATGGACGCGATACATCCATCAACATCCGTGCATCGATTAAGGAAGTGGTGGAAACGATCTTTATTGCGTTTTTGTTGGTGATTGCAATTATCTTTGCGTTCTTGCGTGAAGGCCGTACGACGCTGATTCCGATGGTGGTGGTGCCCGTCTCGGTCATTGGTAGTTTCTTTGTACTATACCTGTGCGGCTTCTCGATTAATGTGCTGACCTTGCTTGCGATGGTCTTGGCGATTGGTCTCGTCGTGGACGACGCTATCGTGATTGTCGAAAATATTTACCACAAAATTGAACGCGGTATGACGCCTAAGCAGGCGGCGGTTGCGGGCACGAATGAAATTTTCTTTGCTGTAATCGCGACCTCCGTGGTGCTGATGGCGGTGTTTGTTCCGGTGCTTGCGCTAGGTGGTACGACGGGTCTCTTGTTCCGCGAATTCGTCGCGGTGATGATCGGTACGGTGTTCCTTTCGACGCTGTGTGCTTTGACTCTTTCGCCGATGCTTTGCTCCAAGTTCTTGAAAAAGCAAAAGCAGGGCTGGTTCTTCCGAGTCACGGAACCGTTTTTCGATGGAATGAACCGAATCTATTCGGTGCTTCTCGGTGGATTCCTTAGAATGCGAATTCTCTTGTTCCCTGTGGTAGCGGCGCTCTTGGTCGCGGCTTATTTCTGCTTCAATAACATGAGTAGTGAAATGGCGCCGACCGAAGATTCGAACGCGGTTATGGTGAACCTGAACATGCCCGAAGGCGTGACGCTCACGCGAACCAAGCGCATGGCCGATGCCTTTGCCGAAGAAGTGATTGCCCTGCTAGATAGCAACGAATATACCGAATTCCAGGCGGGTGCATGGAATGCAGGTAATTCAAGAATGCGCTTGACCTTGAACGATGACAAGAAGGCGCGTCGTCCGCAGAGTGAAATCGCGCGTGCCATTCAGGTGCTTGGTAATGAATACCCCGACTTGCGTGTGATGGTTTTTGAACCGCAGAGCATCAGTACGCAGCGCGGCGGGCTTCCGGTGCAGTTTGTTTTACAGGCTCCGAATATTGAAATTCTGCGTACGCTTGTTCCCAAGTTCGAAGAAGAGGCGAGCAAGAGCCCCGTGTTTAGCGTGGTGAATACGAACCTTCGCTTTACCAAGCCTGAACTGCATATCGAAATTCTGCGCGACAAGGCGAACGAGGAAGGCGTCTCTGTAAACGATATCGCCCAGGCGGTGCAGCTTGCCATTAGTGATCAGAGCTACGGCGAGTTCTACAAGGACGGCCGCCAGTATGACATTATCGGTGCCGTGGGTTACCAGTACCGCAGCATGCCCGAAAACATCTCGATGCTTACGGTCAAGAACGCGAAGGGTGAACTCGTGAGCCTCGATAACTTTATCACTTATAGCGAACAGTCGGCATCGCCGTCGCTGCCGCGTTATAACCGCTTTAGCGCTGCGACGATTCAGGCTGGCCTTGTGCCGGGCAAGACGATTGGTGACGGCGTCGAAGAAATGCGCCGCATCGCAAAACACTTGCTGAAGGATTATCCGAACGTGAGCACAGCTTTGAGCGGTTCGTCGAAGGAATTCGAAGAAAGCTCCAGCGGCCTCTACATCGTTTTCCTCTTGGCGCTTGCGTTGGTGTTCCTGGTGCTTGCGGGGCAGTTCGAAAGTTTCCGTGCGCCGTTCGTGATTTTCTTTACGGTGCCGCTAGCCTTGGCGGGTGCGCTCGCTTGCTTGTTCCTTACGGGGCAGACACTCAACATCTTCAGCGAGATTGCGCTCATCCTGCTTATTGCTCTCGTGACGAAGAACGGTATCTTGATTGTGGAATTTGCGAATCAGATTGCGGCGAGCACCGGCTGCACTAAGCTTGAGGCGGCTCGGATGGCGGCGGAACGCCGCTTCCGCCCAATTTTGATGACGAGCCTTTCAACGGTATTGGGCGCGGTGCCCTTGATTCTCACGGGCACCCCGAGCCGTATTGCGATGGGTATCGCCATCGCCGGTGGTCTCACCTTCGCGACATTCATGACGCTGTTCATTGTGCCGGCGGCTTACAGCTTCTTTGCGGGGAAGGTTAGCCTGGATGCCATGAAGAGCACTGATGCGAGTAAGATGGCTTAATAAGACCGCTCGCTCTCGCGACCGCCACAGCTTAACGCTTGGGGCTTTGTTGCTCACGGAAGCCCGCTCGCGTCTAATTTATTTTACCTTCTGGAAAACTTTCTCTCCCTTGCGGCTCATGCCGTAGCGGGTGCGCAGCAGGTTTTCCTTGTAGAGCGAATCGGTCTTGAGGCGTTCGATTTCTAGGTTACAGGAATCAATCGCATGATGCAGGGATTCAATCTGGGCCTGGTATTTCTCGATGTCGAGCGCAACCTTGTGTTGCTGGTTCAGGCTGTCCTTGCCGAAAAATATCGGCATGATCACCACTGCTGCGGCGATCAGGAGTACCAGAAAGAATAATAATAGTCCCTTGCTCATTTAGGTTGTTCCGTTGAAGTAGAACAGGTAATTGTCCCGTGTTTGGACTAACCCTGAAAGTTCTAACTCTGTTAATATAGCTAAAATGTTGCTGGACTTGAAGTTACATTCGTCTTGTAACTCCTGAAAAGTTTTCCGAAATCCGTTAAAACGCTTAAAAAGAGTGAGTGCTTCGGTCGAAAGTTCACAACCTGTCGCCGCAATTTGGGAAAGGCTCGTTGCGGTTGGCTCACGGTTTGCATTCTGAACCTTTGGAATCCCGGCAACAACGTACAGGCTTTCCGGTACAAAGACAGGCTTCGCCTTGCCCTGGTCTAGGTAGAAGTTTGGACCGGCGGCGGCTTCGCTGTCGAAATCTCCGGGAACTGCGAGCAACGGCTTCTTTTCTTGCAGGCACAGGTCGGCGGTAATGAGGGCGCCTCCCTTCAGCTTGCTCTGCACTAGGACGGTCGAGCGGCAGAGCCCGCTGATGATTCTGTTCCTTGCCGGAAAGTTTCCCTTGAAGGCGGGGAAGTCGTTTTCGTATTCGCTCATGATGCATCCGCCCGATTCCACGATGCGTCTTGCGAGTTCGCGGCGTTCTCCGGGGATGGCGACATCTAGCCCCTGGGCGATTACCGCAATGGTCGGTATACCGAATTCGAGAGCCGCTTCGTGGCAGTAGCTATCGATTCCCTGGGCAAGCCCCGAGACCACCACGGCGTGTGTGCCTTTTAGCGACTTGACGAGCCGCCGGCACAGTTCCTGGGCGTTCCGGGTGGGGCGACGCGTGCCGACCATTGCAATTCCTATCGCGTCGTTTGGCGGCAATGATCCGCGGTAGTAGAGCCGCTGCGGTGCGAATCGAGATTCCCGAAGTGCCAGCGGGAATTCGTTTTGCATAATGATGTTTCTATCTTTGTCTGTCATGAAATACTCCTTTGAAGACTTGGTGAAAATCATGGCGACCCTCCGTTCTCCGGAAGGCTGCCCCTGGGACCGTCAGCAGACGCACCAGTCGCTGCTTCCCTATTTGGTCGAAGAATCCCATGAATACATCGATGCGGCGCAGGCAGACGACAAGGCGCACATGGCCGAGGAACTGGGCGACGTCCTGTTCCAGGTGGTGTTCCATTCTCAGGTCGCCAAGGAAAACGGCGATTTTTCCATCGACGATGTGGTGCAGGGAATCTGCGAAAAAATGATCCGTCGCCACCCGCATGTCTTTGGAGATGCTAAGGTCGATGATTCGAACGGCGTGGTTCGCCAGTGGGAACGCATCAAGGCTCAAGAAAAAAACAATCTAAAAATGCAGGGCAAGTCCGCTATGGACAAAGTAAGCAAGAGCCTGCCCACGTTGGCGCGTGCCCAGGAGCTTCAGCGCCGTGCCGCCAAAGTGAGCTTTGACTGGACCGAGGCTGAACCTGTCTTTGACAAGGCCGTAGAAGAATTTAGTGAATTCCGCGCCGAAATGCAAGCGGTGTCTCCGGAAAATCGCAACGTAGAGCGCATGGAAGATGAATTCGGCGACATCATGTTCAGTTTGGTGAATGTGGCTAGGCATTGCGGCTTCAATGCAGCGCTTGCACTCGAACGTGCGAACTCTAAGTTCGAACGCCGTTTCCGTGTCGTCGAGCAGATGGCCCGCGACCAAGGCAAGGAAATGAAGGACGTTGGCCTCGAAGGTCTGCAACAAATGTGGAAACAGGCGAAGAAGTCGAGTTCAAAGTTTTGAGAATGCTTTAGTCAAAGAGACTATCGATGTCTTCGAAGCCGAATAGCTCTCCCAGGCATCTTCTGAATTCACCGTTATTATCTTTTTCATAGCGTTTTGCATAACGGAAGGTGTTGCCGTTAGTGTCTTCGAAGATGGCTGTCGAAAAATTCGAACGGTTTTCGTTCGTGCAGAGCTCTTTTGAAATCTTGAATGAAATGTTTAAGGAGCCAGTGCATTTCTTTTCTGCCGAAGCAATCTCGATTGTAATCGTACGATTGTAGGCGAAATCTGGGAATGAGTATACGGGAACATTTACGGTGTAGGTCGTTCCCTTATACTTGAATGTTTCGCCCGTTTTTGTAATGCTCGACTCCTTTATGCTAGCGAATTCTTTTTTGTCTCTAGCGGGGTCGGTTAATTCTTCAATGTAGGGGACCCATTCGCGTCCGTCATCTAAGGCAGAGAGCAGAGACTCTCTGAAACTAGAACTCATGTAGTCAAAAGTTTCGTCGTCGGGATTTTGTTCTGCGGTCGTTACATTTTTATCCGAGAAAATGGCGATGGCTTCGTGGGAGTTGTCGCTGCATTTCGATTTGCTCTTCTCGCTGTCATATAGGCACGGGATGTATTTCCAAGAACCGTAGAGATTTCCTGCCGTACCGCCGACATACATCCCTCCGTCCGTGCTGAAGTCTACGTCATCGCGGTTCCAAAAGTACAAGACGAGCGTGTCGCCCACGAAGTCGTACTTATAGGTCTCATCGAAAATCGTAGGAACCGACTTCCATTCGACATTGTCCCCATCGATGACGCAGGCCATGTTGGATTGTTCAGAGAGCGATATCGTAAAGGTTTGCGCATCTTCATCGACAAACAGGTTATAATGGACCTTTTCCGCATCTTCAAACCATGCGGGTAAAGGCTGCGTGTTGTTGCCGATGCTGGAACTCGACGGATTGTCATTCTCCGCATTCGTGCTGGAACTGCTGTCGTCCCCGCAGGCGGAAAGGATGGTTGCTGCTAGGATGCTGCTAAAAACGATGTATTTTTTAAAATTGATATTCATGGTTTCTAAATAGGAACATTCCACTTTGGAATAAGGTTTTTACGAATTTTTCCTCGCAACGAGAAATTACGTGTTATATTAAGTAATGTGCTTCCAGTCCATTCTGGTTTAGCGAAGGGATGCTGGAGCAAATCACGGGGTAGAATAGACCGGAAGCACGCTTGTTTTCTTCTAATTCCACTCCCCGCAGGGTTTACGCCCTGCGGGATTTTTTTACTAGAACAAATTCATGAAAATGTTCTGGCGCTTCTTCGAATTTTTCTTGGCCGCCTTTTTGTACAGGGGAGAGTAATCGTCGTAAATGATTTCATGGTCGTCTGTCATGCCGAACAGGTCCGTTAGACATTCTCTGAATTCGCTGGAATTCTCATGCTCATAGTAGCTCGCATAATGAAGATAATTGCCGCTTGCGTCTTTGAAGGATTCGGTCTCAAAGTAATCGAGGTTTTCTTCTTTGCAAAGGTCCTTTGTGACCAGGGCTGATATTTCGTAAACACCGGTGCACTTTTTTACGTCAGATTCAATTTCGACTGCTATCACATAGCTATTGCCGACATCTGTGTATTCGGGGACCGTCACGGTGTAGGTCGTTCCGTTATACTTGAAAGATTCGCCTTTTTTTGTAACATACGACACATCAATGTTCGCGTAGGTAGCGTTGCCTTCTCTGGCAGCGGTATAGTATAGTTCTTCAACGGAGGGGAACCAGGAGTATCCTTCGTCTAAGGCTGTGAGCAACTCTTCCCTGAATTCGGATTTCGAATAATTAAGATTACTGCTGAGATTCTTTTGTATGCTTTCTGCGGAGTTTTCCGTGAAAATAACCATGCCGTCAAACGAATCGTTGCTGTAGCATTCAACCTGGTCTAAGGTTTTGTAGTAACTGCACGGGGTGTATTTCCAGGTGCCAAGGATGCTTCCTGCTGTGCCGCCAACGTACATAGCTCCGTCCGGGTAGAAGTCTTCATCATCGCTGTCCCAGGAGTACAAGACGAGTGTGTCGCCTACGAAGTCGTACATGAAGGTTTGCGTTACGGGATTTGGTGAAACCGACTTCCATTCGACTTGGTCTCCTTTGACGATACAGGCCATGTTGGCTTGATCTGCCGGTGTCAAGGTAAAGCTCTTTGTCGATTCGTCGAGGGTCATGTCGTAGTTAAGCCTTACGCCCCCCTCAAATCCTGCGGGTAAAGGTTCCGTGTTGTCATTCGAAGTGCTGGAGCCGCCATTCGGTGCACCGGCTCCGCCATTTCCGGAGTTCTTGTCGCTGCCGGTTCCGTTGCCCGTTCCGTTATCGCTGCTGTTGATGGTCGTATCGCCGGTGCTGGAACTGGACGGATTGTCGTTCTCTTGGTTCGGACTGGAGCTGCTGTCGTCGCCGCAGGCGGAAAGGGTGATTGCTGCTGCCAGGGCGCAGCCAAAAACGATGCTTTTCTTGAAATGGATACTCATGTGAAACCCTCAAAAACGTTTGCCTAAAATGTAATATATTCAGCCCAAAAGAAAAATCCCCGGTGGGTTTATAGCACCGAGGATTTGAGATTTTCTGCTAAGTATGTCTACTGGGCGAGACTGCCTAGGCGCTTTTGGGATTTTTTCAGAAGAGCCTTTACATTGTCCTGCTTGGCGGCAGTCTTGTAAAGAGGTGTTACTACTTTGCTCCACAGGTCCTCTTCGGTTCCGCTGGGCGGGGGCATGATTCCCTGCATGCAGGCGTAGAATTCATTCATGTTGCTCTTCTTATAGCGGTCGACATAGTAGTACTTGTTGCCTTTAGCGTCATAAGCGTCATCTATGTCGAAGTCTTCCATGTATTCGGTCTTGCAATAGTCGCTAGTTAGTTCGTATATTCTTGCGACGGTGCTGTTACAGGTGATTCCATCTGCAGAAATATCTACAGATGCGCTGCTATTGTCATTACCAGTGAAGGACTGGAAATCTTGGACTTTTACGGTGAATGTCTTTCCGGCGATGGTGATGGTTTCTCCCGTTGTGGATAGGTCAGAAGATACGATTCCTAGGGCCGTTTGGACTTCTGGTTTTGATGCGAGTGGTCCCGACTCCGAGAGACTATTGTATGAAAGGTCCATCAGGTCGAGATTACTGGTGACTCCCGTATAAAGCGCTACATAGAGACTCCACCTATATTCGCTGGTGGAATAATCTAGTGGGGACGCTTCCACGAATGTTTGCTTGGTCTGTGTGACATTGACAGCTCCGTTTGAGATAGATAGGGTAGTGTTGTATTCCAAGTCGTCTTCATCGCAACTGCTGCGACCTTTTGATTCTTTGTATTCGCAGGGAATCATATTCCAGGTTCCATAAATGTTTCCGGCGGTTCCTCCGATGAACATGTCTCCGTAGTTTTCAAAGGCTCCGTCTTCATCCTGCCAGAATAGGACGAGTGTGTCGCCGACGAACATATACTTGATAATCTGGTCGCCTTTTTTTGTATTGACAGGCTTCCATTGGGCTGTTTCTCCGCTGACAATGCACTTGTTCTCCATAAACCCTTCGCCAGAAAGGGACATAACCTGGGAGTTCTCGTCGAGGAGCATCTGGTACGAAGAAGTGTTGGTCTCTGTTGTGTTGGTTCCGGAATCTCCGCTGGGACCCGAGCTGCTGTCGTCGCCGCAGGCGTAAAAGGCGAATGCGGCAGCCAGAGCGGCTCCGAATAATGAGGTTTTCTTGGTAAGGCGGTTCATTGTAGCTCCTATTTTTGTTTCTAGACCTAAATGTATAAAAAACGGAAACATTGTCAATGAGATTTTATACGGTGCAGAAATGAGTGTGTTGCAGTTCACAAAATAAAAATCCCCAGAGCGTTGCTCTGAGGATTTTAAACTTCTAAGAAGATTGGCTTAGCTTTTTTTATTAAGCTCTAGCCTTGGCCTTGTCGCCGTACTTCTTGATGAGTTCGTCCTGGATGTTCTTCGGAACCGGGAGGTACTTGCAGAATTCCATGGTGAATTCTGCCTTACCCTGGGTCATAGAACGCAGGTCAGTAGCGTAGCCGAACATTTCGGACAGCGGGACTTCGGCGGTGATGGTGGTCATGCCGAGTTCTTCGTTCGTACCGGTGATGGTACCACGACGCTGGGAAACGTTACCCACGACAGAACCCTGGAATTCGGTCGGAGTCTGGATTTCGACCTTCATGATCGGTTCGAGGATCTGAGCGCCAGCCTTTTCGAAAGCTTCGCGGAAGGCCATACGGGCAGCAACCTGGAACGCCATATCAGAGGAGTCGACCGGGTGGTATGCACCATCCTGGACTTCCATTTCGATACCCACGACCGGGAAGCCGATCAAGGAACCAGCTTCCATGCAGCTCTGGAAACCCTTGTCGCAAGACGGGATGTATTCCTTCGGAATACGGCCACCCACGACGGAGTTCACGAAGTTGTAAACCTTTTCCTGGTCGCCTTCGACAGCCATCGGACGCATTTCGCCGACAACCTTAGCGTACTGACCAGAACCACCGGTCTGCTTCTTGTGGGTGTAGTCGAACTTGGCCGGACGGGTAATGGTTTCGCGGTAAGCCACCTGCGGAGCACCGGTCGTCACGTCGCACTTGTATTCGCGGCGCATACGTTCGATGTAAACGTCGAGGTGAAGTTCGCCCATGCCCTTGATGATGGTCTGGCCGGATTCCTTGTCGACTTCCACCTGGAACGTCGGGTCTTCCTTGGTGAAGCGGTTCAGAGCCTTGGACATGTTGTCCAGGTCGTCGCGGTTCTTGGCTTCGATCACGAGTTCGATCACCGGATTCGGCACGTGCATAGAAGTCATGTTGTAGTGGTTCTTGCCATCGGTAAAGGTCGTACCGGAGGCGCAGTCAATACCGAACAGGGCAACGATGTCGCCTGCACCGGCTTCGGTGATGTCCACCATTTCGTCGGCGTGCATACGCACGAGACGGCCCACGGACACCTTCTTGCCGGTGGCCATGTTGGTGATCATGTCGCCCTTCTTGAGGGTACCCTGGTAAACGCGGATGTAGGTGAGCTGGCCGTAGCGGTCGTTCACGAGCTTGAATGCGTAGCAGACGAGCGGTGCGTTGTCTTCGGACTTCAGCACGACTTCGGCTTCGTTGTTGTCGAGGTCGAGAGCCTTGTTTTCGACGTCGGTCGGGCACGGGAGGTAGTCGATAACGCCGTCGAGGAGCTTCTGGACACCGACGTTCTTGTGAGCGGAACCCATGAACACCGGGGTCACTTCGAGGTTGATGGTAGCCTTGCGGATGGTGGCCTTGATGAGGTCCTTGTCGATTTCGTCGACGCCATACTGGCCTTCCATAGCCTTTTCCATGATTTCGTCGCTGTAGTCTGCGCAGCAGTCGATCAGCTTTTCACGGTATTCGTTAGCCTGGTCAACGAGTTCGGCCGGGATTTCCTTTTCGATCATGTCGTCGCCGTTAGCGCCTTCGAAGTAGTAGGCCTTCATTTCGACGAGGTCGACCACGCCCTTCAGTTGGTCTTCGAGACCGATAGGAATCTGCATGACGCAGGGCTTGTGGTTGAGCTTTTCTTTGAGCATGACAGCCACGCGGAGCGGGTTTGCACCGGAGCGGTCGCACTTGTTCACGAACACGACGCGCGGCACATGGTAGCGCTTCATCTGGCGGTCAACGGTAATAGACTGGGACTGAACACCTTCCACGCCGGTGAGCACGAGGATAGCACCGTCGAGCACGCGGAGAGAACGTTCCACTTCGATCGTGAAGTCCACGTGCCCCGGGGTATCGATGATGTTGATGGAGTCCTGTTCACCGCTCTTGGTGTGGGTCC
>JAFXRC010000059.1 GCA_017526585.1 Fibrobacter sp.
CAGTCGGCAGTGACAACCAAGTCGGTTGAACTGTCAACCGGGATCGATATACCGGGGAAAAGGTGTAAACCGAGTCAGAGAAACTGTCAACCCGGTCAGTAAAATCACCTAAAAAGTGTCAACCTTTTTCAGTGATGGTCATCTTTGTTATGTTACGGATGACAAATGGAATTCTAATCACTTTTAACATGATTCCGCCATTTTTCATTCTATAATTTAGAACCATATCAAATTCAGGAGACTTGATTGTTTTTTTTATAAACGTGAATAGACTCGGTTTCACTTTCCATTCTCTAGCACAAAAAGCATGAAAATCATCTTTTATCAATTTTACAGCCATGGAAAATTTCATTATATTACTCCATCAAACGCTTCGTGTAAATACGAGTTAGTTACCGTTTGCCATTTGACAAACCTTTCTGCAACTGCAGAATAGTCAATACTCTCCTTTAATTGTTTTTCTAGTTCGAAAACATTTTTATAACGCCTGTTTTGCAGATTTAAATTGTCACATAGCGAATCTATTCGAGAGTTCTTAGAATGTCTGCTATTTTCGGAATATCTATTGAATATTACAAAACTCTTTTTGAATATAACAGAAAAACATGTGCCATGGAACGAATCCGTGCATATGTAGCTCGCCCCACGAAGTAAATTTAGAAAGCGAGCTGGATCAACATCATACGGGGCGTAATCACCAAAATTTTCATCATTTGGAACATATTGATCAAGATGACGTAACGCTATTATTTTGCAATTATATTTCCGAGCAACAGCCCTAACTGCGGCACGATAGGACTCATCTGCACCTAGAAAATAGGCGAATATATAAGGTTCTTCAAATTCCCTCTTAAACGGAATCAAATCATTCCATTCTTTGTCGTTCAGAAAAAAAACAGGGTCCAATATTGTGGGAACTTTTCGAGTCGTAAGCCCCTCGACAAGTTCACTTCCGCGATTTTCACGCATACTGATAAAATCAATTCTTTTTAAAAAACTTGCAGTTCTTTTTTTTTGATACCAGGGAATATACTTGACCCCAAATGAAGATGCGATAGAAATCTTGCGGATTCCTTCCGGAACAAACATTAAATTGTAAAAATTTGTCGGCAATCCAGCCGGCGACCACAACTGATCACTGCCAGAAACGACCGCCGAATATCTTTTAGCTCCATTACGCAAAGCAGCATAACCCCTAAATATAGGGGACAAACTCGTAAAATGTTTATCCTTAAATTCGGCGAAAGCTCGCATTCTAATAGCATCATTTTTTTGAAAATGCGGATGTCTTTTTGCTCCTATTTTTTTTAAAAAAGCTTCCTTTTTGTCATTCAGCAAAACACTATTCAGAAGTCTTGGAATTTGTTTTATTTTTTCAATAAAATTATAGCACTTTTCATATCGAATCAATTCATATTCCAAACCGATTTTCTGAAAATATGCTGTTGTAGCCAACGCCTGAAGCATTCCGCCATAGTTTTCATGAAAGTACTTTATGCAAACACCAATCATCTTTTATACTCCTTGGATATCTTATGACTAAAGAGAATTCGTATGACGAACCATAAAAAAGGATGCCTGCCAACATAACGCTGACAATTGCACAAGATTTCAGAAACATAATCCTTCAAATATGGTTTTTTTAGTTCTTTGTCATACACAGGCGTCATTCGGTGTAACAGCCTATCCATATTCATAAGCGCATGGGCTTTTCTTTGTTTTGGATACAGCATTTCTTTCTGAGATTCATTCACAATATCACACGGAATCGGCTCTATGCTCAAGACATTCTCATGAACGGCCTGCATAAGAATACTGCGATATTTTGAATTTCGCACAATAATTGAACTGACACCTATTCTGTCATTCGAATATGGCGCGATATGTATATCTCCAAAATTTATATCCGCCAACTCGCCATAATGATCAATGCAACTTAAACATCGCCTAGGTTTAAAAAAGCTCCGCAGAGCCCCATAATAATCTATAAAAGGAATATTTAATAGAGGTTCTTTTCCAGAAACAAATACTTTCATATTGCCTAAACATCCGTCATCTCTATAGGCAAATTTTGTTACATCTTCCCTACGGATTTTATAGTAATCCAATAAAAATTTTTGCGCATTAAAATTCCGATTGCTGGAACAATAAATTGAGAACAATCCTACAATTTTCTCTTTGAGTTTAGAATCAAATGTAAGACGTTTTCTCAATGATTGAATATGGCAAGGCAAGCCAACAACAACAACTTTTCCTTCAAAAGCCAAAATTTTTTTCGTTATCCCATTTAACGAAACTGGGCAGTATTTTGAACTCTTCGCGCTTAGAATCTCCTCTTTAGACGTAGCGATAAATGTTTCGGGATACATCGCATCAGAGGACGAAAATTTTGTCACCACAGCACCATTAATCAGCCCTTTTTCTAACAGATATATTAAAAAATGAGACAGTACACCACCAGATGCACTGTGATATCTAATTTCATTATCATTGCTATGTCCCACAAAGGTCTCTAAATAACGTCCAATATAATAATCCTTTTTTATGTTGCCATCAGAAAAACAATTCTTCGAGAGAAATTCTATATCGCATCCAATGCCAGGACAAATTTTTATACACTTTCCACAATTGACACATTTTTTTAAATTTACAGTAGGAGTATTCTCAACCCCCCTTTTTATAGATATGGCTTGAGCAGGGCAAACATCTTCGCAAAGCCCGCAACCCGTACAAAGTTCATTCTTCGTTGTCAAACAAATATTATTCATATAAACCCTTAGTCTGTTTGAAAATCTCTAAAAATTTCAACGCCAGCGCGTCCCAAGTGAACGTCCGTTCAATCGTTTTATGAGCATTTTCCGCAATCATTTTTTTCGTTTCCACATCACTAAAAATAGCCTTTATTCTGCTAGCCCATTTTTTTTCATCGAACCGATCAACAATGATTCCATTTTCACCATCCTTTACCATCATTGACGAGCCACCATTTAGAGTGGTTATCACAGGAATTCCAAAATACATTGCTTCCAATAAAACCATTCCATATATTTCATATTTCGTGGGAAGCAAAAATACATCTGAAAGTTCGTAAACTCCTTTTAAAAACCGTTGATCAACAAATGGATTGTAAATGATGTCATCGTAAACGTCCTGCTGTTTTGCATAAGAAAAGCAACTAGTCACATAGTCTTTTTGCCCCTTTCCTATAATTACTAATTTGACTTTTTCCCCACAATCTTTTAATTCCCTTAAAATATCAAAGAGAAATGTGATATTCCGTCTCGGTTCAATCCTTCCAATATAAAGCAATACAAAAAAACCATCTTTCTTGATTTGTTTAATTTTATTCGACAATTCAGATTCCAATACAGCCTTGCTTTCTATTATTGACAAATCTAATCCAACGCCAACATCAAATACATTTTTCAATCCTTTTTCTATAAGGAAACTTTTCGCCAACGAACTTTTAGTATCAAAAACTGTTTCATATTTTTTATAGCGCGGCAAAAAAAGGCGATCAACAACTTTGCATTTTTTGTTATATTTTACATTAAAATCAGAATAATAGGTTCCGTGATACACGACCAATTTTTCCGGAATTCTCTTTGCAAGCAACCATGAAAGCAACATATCATAGCCACCACAATGCACTATATCATATTTCTTTATTAGTGAACCAAGTCCAAAATAAATTGCATTACGAAGAATACTTATTGAGCGAAGATAATAAAAATCAAAAGTATCACCTTCTTCATTATACTTTATCTTCACAATTTTTTTTCGATAACCACCATAATAGACGACATCACACTTGTGCCCCATTCGATTAAAGGCTCTGGCTAAACCAATTTCTTGCAAGTTATACGCATTGTTTTTTTCTATATCAACAAAACCTGAAGTCGACTTTATAATCAATATTCTCATAATAATCACCTTTTTTCAAAAAGTTTACCCGATTATAAACTACTTTTCGGCGGCAAACATTTTGCACGCCCCTCCATAAAGCACAAAATGAAAAATATCGGCATTTGGTATATGCCATTCATAAATGACTGAAGAATAAATCCAAACGAAACAAGATAAAATAAATCAAAATCTTTTCTTTTACGAGCCCTAATGGCGCATGAAATAAAAGGATAATAGTATAAAAACAGCCCCATCAAACCTGTTTCTATTAAAATCTGAAAGGCAAAAGCCTCTCTTGTTGCGCCTCTCGCGAAGATATTTGTCGCTCTTCGGTCAGGATAATCTCCATAAAAAGGGCTCATTGTTTTGACAGACATTGATGTCCCATATGCCCCCAAACCATAGCCAGCAACAGGATAGTCAAAGAAAACGTTAACACCTTGTATTATTGTCCTATATCTTACTGTTTCTTCTTCACTTTGACTATACGAATAACTATCAAAAATCGCCCCCCACAACACAAATACAGAACATAAGAAGGTCAAAACAACAATTATGGCGCGTCCTATTCGGCGAACTTTCAAGTATACATATTTATACAACAGATACAATATCGTTAGCGCAATAGGTATTCTAGATTGACTAAATAATAGACAACAAAATGACCCAATGATAAGCAATTTATGCCACCATTTCTTTTGCGGCACTTCAAGCAGAAAAATAATATTCACCATCATAGCAAATCCCAAGGCAATGTTATGTCCAGCAAATCCATTTATCCGCGCCCCCAAAGCACGATCACGATAAATAGACAGACCTATATATCGACCTTTAAAATTCGCCATAAACCACTGAAACAAGCCAAAAATGACAGATGGAATATTCAGGAGAACATACGTTTTCTTTATCCATGGAAAAAGACTTTTTTCAATGTTTATCATGGATAGTAATATAAAGAATAAAGGAATTTTCAAAATGTCTAAAATATCATATAGAATTGAAAGCTCCGATATTCCATGATAGAGTCCGATAAATGCCCCTAGAACGCTAAAAACAACAAGAACGAAAAAATTTTTGAAAAATGAATCATTATTTTTTTTGAACGATATTTTACCCACAAGTATGTTGTAAAAGAAAAAAGATATTACAAGAAATTCATCAAACCAATTAGGGAAAAATTGCGTTTCCCCAAAATTTCGGATTAAGCAAACCAGCAACAAACAAAAAATCAGACATTTTGAAATAGCAGCATTCATCTTCTTCTCCATAGCGATTTAACGAACGCAACTTCCTCTTTGGAGAAGTCAAACAGATAAATAGACAGAGCGAGCAAAAAAGTACTAACAGCCGTGATTTCCGCAGTTCTAACAAGCGATGAATCAACATTACAATACAAAGCGAACGAAGTTCCAACAGGCAAAATTATACAAAGAATATTTTTCAATATTGATAAAGCATATTTTTTCAATGACAAGAACGGAACTTTCTTTTGCATAATGAAAAGTCCCATAACTTTAGACAACAAAATCGCTGCTATACTTATCAAAAAGACCACTTCTGGTTGACAGTTTAATTTTAAAAAGAGATAAGCCAAAGGCAAAATCACTATTAGCGAGGAACCTTGGATTATTTGATATTTTTTTATACTACCCGTAGCCTGCATTATCGTATATGACGGCTGAAAAAAAGCAGTCATCCAACATATAACGACAACCAACCGACAGAAATTTACAGAATGATCCGGGTATTTGACCAGCCATAAATCCAAAACATTCTGCATACAAAAAATCAGTGGGACACAAACAAAAGCCATCAAATAGAACGTGTATTTGGTCGCCCGTAAAAAGAGAATTTCAACGTATTTTTCATTTCCAGACGCATAACTTTGAATTATTTGGGGCGTAACCGCAGTTAAAAAACTATTTGATGTTTGATCCATGACATGCTGCACCTGAACAGAAATGGCGCGCGCAGCGTTCACGACGGGACCACAGAAAATATTTAAAACGATATTAATGCCATAGGTGTAAATCATGTTCCCAATATTTCCGTACAAATTCCAACCGGAAAATGAAAAAATTTCCTTAAACAACCGCGGTTCCCAACACAATTGAAATTTACAATTTTTAAACTGGATTTTACAGTATGTTGTAGCAAGCAATCTCGCAACAATCATAATCAGCAACATAAAAACAGCATAAACATCCAATTTATCAATCGGCACAAAAATCAACAAAACCGCCGTTACGACTTTTATTACAACCGTAACTACAGATATCTTCGCAAAAAATTTCATTCTCTGATTTGCTAAAATCAGCGCATTATAGGGAATTCCCATTAAAATCACAACTAGCGATATAATTGAACATTGCAACACAAAGTTTGCAGCAGAGAGCCTTTCTGCGGGTATTGTCATATGAGTATTCAGGAACCATACTCCCAAAGTCTCACCAAGAATAACAACAACCGCAGAAAAAACAATATGAATGATTACACTCATGCTGAAAACTTTAGACACCATTTCCAAATCTTGCTTGCCCAAGTAATAATTCAAAAAACGTTGGACAGAAGATGCCAAAGTAGGCACAATAAAGGAGAAAAACAAAACAATGCCCCCAACGGCATTGTATATACCAAAATCAACAGCACCAAGTTGTGCAAGGACAATTCTTGATGTGAATAGCGTAACAACGGTCACAAAGACCATTCTCAAAAGCATATACATGCTATTTGACGCTATTTTTCTTCCAGTCCCCTGCAAATCTTACATTCCTTTGATTGCACAAAAGATTTCATTCAAAGCATCTCGATTGCACGACTCAACAGAGTGTATCTTCAGCCATTTTTCCTGCTGAGTCGCACACAATTCTTCAAACACAGTTTCAAAACGTTCATTATAGAAATCAACCAACAAATCGGAAAGGCCGGCATCCTCAAATATTCCAACAATTTTCTTATGATTTCGAAGATCTGTTAGACATATAGACAATGCGCCATACTTATACGCAAGCAGCAAAACGTGAAGTCTATTTGAAACAACAACTTTTGCCTTACCATAAAAATTCATCGCATTATCAAGCGTGATTAAATCAGGAACCAGAACAACATTCGTATTATCCGCGAAAAGCTCCTTTATTTCAGCCATAAATGCTAAATCAGCATTGCATTGGTGTGTCAGCAAAACCTTATTATCGGGATTTATGCAGATATGATTAATCAATTCAACAATTGAGGTTTTCAACTTCTGTTTGTATTCCGCTTGATTCTTTTTTGATGCCGCATAGGTTCTAAAACTAAAAACAAATATATTTGATTTATTTGGGGCATTTACGTTCTTGACTTGATAGCCCCAAGATAAATCCGGCGCAATTTTTACTTTTTTCACACCAGCATTTACGCAATTTTTCGCAGAAATAGAATCGCGTACAAAATAATTCGATACCCACAAGGAAAGAAATCTTTCTGACAGTTTCGACAAAAAGCCCTCAAATTTTATGCTCATTCCAATTCTTAACACTTTTACGCCGCAAAGTCGCAAAAAAAGGATGAAAAAGCCCGCAATAAAATTTTTAACTCCACCCTTAACTCCACGCACAGAATGATCGCCAACGCCAGTCGCAAAGATAACCTTCTTTCTAAGAAAAAAGTTCTTTATTGCGCAAAACAACAAAAAAGTCAAAAATGATTTTTTTCCAAAAGAACTGAGCTTCTCACTCGGTTGAATCCCAATTCGTTCTATAAAAAGCGATTGCGAGCGAACATCATCAACAACCACATTCCCTAATGTTCTCAAGTATTCCAAAAGAGTTCGGTAAATAAGAACTTCACCGGTATTATCATAATCCGCAGTCGTTTTATAAAAAATCAAACTTTTCATTTCCATAACTTATATAAGGTTAGGGTCTTTAGAATATTTCTAAGATGCATTTTGCAACGATATCGCAAGGGAGCTCTAAAATAACGTTGGCACAAATAATCCCAATCTTTTCCGCCGAAATCTTTTACAAACGATGCGTGAAGGGAATTCACTTTTACCGGCCTAGAGAGATGTGCTTGTATTTTTTTTACTCGATCCAAATTGTCCGGAATTAACGCAACCGAAGATTTGCACTCGTCTAAAATCTTTTTTCCCTTCAAAGTATTTACAAGAATTAAGCTCGTTCCCTTAGATGTCTTTACACGATGGATTTTTTTGGCAAGCCAGTAATCCCCTAATGTAATGTCTGAAACGCGCCGCTCAGACGAGTAGTGGCAATGATAGCAACTTTCTCTTAACGAAATATTCCGCCAGAACCCATAAAAATACGGGACTAATTCCGCATTGAAAAATTTCTTTCCACCATTTTCAAAAGAAACTTCTATGTCATAGCCCTGCCCAAAACGAGCCTTCGAACGAAAATTAAAATCAATAATACGATTTTTATATTTTTGTTGAATGTCGTCAATCTGTTTATTCAACAACGCATTAGACGGGGCTCCATGACAAATCAAATCTGATGTCAAGAGATTGTCATAATTTTTCTTTAAAAAAGAATTTAACCCAGCAATTTGACAAGGCGTTCCAACAAAATAAACAAGCCTTCCTTTTTTTAGGAACTCCTGTGCTTCTTTATATGCATTACCTATTTCTGATTGAACATATTTGGAACTTTGTAATAGTGGCAATTCCTCAACGCTTTCAATGTATTTGTGAGCCACTCGCATTTTTTCGTTATACGCAGCACCAAAAACAATTCCACCTTTTTCCAAAATTTTAGCGGCAATTTGAGCAAAAATGCCGCCACTACTACTTTTTTCTCTTAATTTTTCATTGTTGCACCATGCCAAAAAAACGTCATTAGGAACATTTCCTTGCAGCTCTTTTTGTGCAGGACAAACATTAACACAAGCATTGCAATCAACGCATTTTTCAGAATCAAAAAACGGATAGAGAAAACCATCCTGTTCTTCTTGCATTGAAATGGCTTTTCGCGGGCAAGCATTCATGCAAGCCCCACAGCCAGAGCACATTTCTATGGGACAAAACCGTTCCATCAATTATTTTTCAAGCCTCAAATCGCCCTGGCGCGGATCCTGGCCGACATCGAATGTCGGGAAGCAAGAGCAGTCGATTTCTTTACCAAACATGCTCTTGAGCTTGGCCTTCAGCACCCACGGGGCAACGTGCGCAATGTACTTCTTCATCACCGGGGCTGCGGTGCCAACCATCCAGCAGTTCTTGGGGCAGGTACGTACCTTCTCGCGTACCTTTTGAGCCTGCTCGCTGAACCAGATTTCCTCGAAGTTCTTGGCAGTGTGGATATTGCCCATGCTCTCTTGCCAGTAGCGCGGTTCCAAGCCGTTGCAGGGATAAACTTCTCCCCACGGGTCCGTAAAGAAGTTCACGGAGCCAGCTTCGCACGGGAGCATGCGTTTGCCGCCCTGGATGTACTTGATGAGTCCCAGGTTGAAGAAGGCACGGAACCACGACTTCGGATGATTTTCCTTCAGCAGGCGGTTCACCAGTTTGCTGATGTTGTCGCAGAGTTCTTCCTTGTTGCTAATCTGGTTGTCTTCCTTATGGAAGTAGTAGCTGTTGTGGAAGGCAGCCGTAGCGAACTCGAAATTCATCGAGAGCGCCAGTTCGTAAAGCGGAATCAAGTCGTTACTATTCCAGTTGCTGAGCGTCTGACCAAAGCCGATATCCTTCACGCCCATCTCGTGCAGGGTCTTAAGCGTCTTCATGCCGCGTTCAAAGCCATCGTCGCGGCCGCGCAAGAAGTTGTTCGTCCCTTCGAGACCTTCGATACTCACGCGAATGCCGATATTCGGGAAACGCTCCGCGAGTTTGATGACGCGGTCCACCCACCAACCACTCGTGCTGATGACGATGCGCGGAGCCTTCGTGTAAAGCACTTCGACAATGTCTTCCAAATCCTGACGGATGAACGGTTCACCGCCGGTAACATTTGCAAACTTGAGCTGCGGGAGGATTTCCAAATCCTTAGCCTGGATTTCTTCGCTCTTCTTGGTCGGATTCTTCCAGATGTTGCACATCTTGCAGCGCATCTGGCAACGATACGTGGTAATTACCGACACGTCGGTCGGCATCTGAATCTTTGAATTGCAGTTTTTGCACGATTCGCAGGTCATAAATCCTCTATTTTGCAAGTTCTCTATAGACAACGGCGGTCTGTTCCGCAATCTTGTCCCAGTCGTAATACTCGTGAATAATGGACGAATAATCGTTGGGCTTTTCGCTCGCCAGGTGTGCGGCTATAGTTTTCGCAAGGTCCTCGACATCACCCTTCTTGGCGAAGCAATCACGTGGCAGCGGGACCTCGGTATTGGCGGGGATGTCACTCGCGACAACGTCCAGGTTGTAACTCAGGGCCTCGAGCAAGGCTATGGGCAGCCCCTCGTGGTAACTCGGGATGCAGAAAAGTCGGGCATTTCGCTGCACCGCACAGAGCGTATCGCCACTGATGAACCCTGTAAGCACGACATTCGCCTTTTCCGCCTGTTCCACCAGTTTTTGCGAGTAGGCGCTCTTGTGGTCGGGGCGCCCGGCAATCGCCAACTTATACTGTTGCTGTAGTTCGGCGGGGAGTTTCGCATATGCGGCTATCAGGTCGTGGAAGCCCTTCTCTTCGACAAAGCGCCCGCAGGCCAGGATGTATTTTTGCGGTTCCAGGCCAAAGTGCGCTAGGGTAATCAACTCGTCCTTCGGGGCATCGGTCCGGATTTCGACCCCGTTGCGGATAAGCACCGTGCGGTTCGTCTTGTACATCTTTTTCAGGAGGTCTTGGATGTAGGTGCTGATGACGATTATTCGGTGCGAGAACTTTGTACCAAGCCGCTCGCCCGTCTTCAGGGTGAACTTCGCGAACTTGCCCCACTTGGCGCGCATGTAGTCTTGCCCGTGGTGCGTATAGATGACCTTCGCACCCGTCATCCGGAAAAGCGGGGCGAACATCGCCGGGCCAATCGCATGGATGTGCACAATGTCGGGGCGCATCTTGCGGACAGCACGCCAGCAGCGCAGCGTATGCGTAATAGATTCAAAACAGGCCTTGTGGCTGCACTTTAACGGCACTACATGGATACCCTGGTATTCGTAGGGGTCATCGTTAGCGACATACCCCTTGCGGGCAAAAAGCGTAATCTCGAAACCCATCTTGGCAAGACGCGGGAACAAGTGCTGGCAATGGGTCTCAATACCCCCCTGAACATCGGGGATGCCTCGCGTGCCGAGGACCGCAATCCTTATCGGGCGATTTGCGATGTTTTCGTCCACTAAAACCCCACGCTTATTGCAGGTATAGAACGCCCCTTCCCCAGTATACGGGGAACTGCGGGGTGCGGTCCGGCAAACAAAAAGTCACTAGTCAACGTCATCGCGAGGGTCTCGTTCGTTCAAGGTGCGGCAATCCGTGATGTCCGTTACCACAAATTGCGTAATTGCGTATAAATTTAGAAAATTACGGAATTGTTACAAGGGGGTTACATGTTATATGACGAGGAAAGGGAAAAAAATTTGAATCGTCTATTGACATTTGATTAAAATTAGTATACATTTGTGTAGTATGAAAAACGAAATGGAAAACGAAATTGTCATATTCAGGACAGACGACGAAACAATCAACGTTGAGGTCCGTTTTGAGGACGAGACCGCCTGGCTTACGCAGGACCAGATGTCCGTGCTGTTTAGCAAGTCTAAATCGACCATAAGCGAGCATATAAAGAATGTATTCAAAGAGGGAGAACTAGACGAAAAAGAGGTTGTTCGGAAATTCCGAATAACCACTCCGCATGGGGCGATTGAGGGCAAAACGCAGTCTCACGAGGTGAATTTCTACAACCTTGACGTCATTATTTCTGTCGGTTACCGCGTAAAGTCCCTGCGTGGCACCCAGTTCAGGCAGTGGGCCACGAAACGCCTCAAGGAGTATATTGTCAAGGGCTTCACGATGGACGACGATCGCCTAAAAAAGTTGGGCGGAGATCATCTATAGCCGTGCAGATGCCGAAAAGGTCTTCATGGGGCTCACAACATTTTCCGGCGACAAGCCAAACCTTCAAGATGCGCTGATTGCCAAAAACTATCTAGACGAGCGTGAGCTCCGGGCCATGGGGCAAATCGTTTCGGGTTATCTGGATTTCGCCGAACGCAAGGCAGAACGGCACGAGCCGATGACCATGTCCGACTGGTCCAAGCATCTGGACCAAATACTCACCGCCGGCGGAGAAAGCTTTCCTTGACTCGATTAAAAGCATCGAGAAAAAGGTAGAGAAAAACTAACGAATGAAAGACAAATCGCTTTTTTCGCCCTGAACCGACCACTTCCAGGGCCTTTTTATATGGCGGGGAAACGGGGGAAAGCATGGAGCTCGCTCAAAAGAGCTGAAAATGCCGATCGCGGCTTAAAAATCAAAGAAAGCATCATTTTTGCGAGAAATTTTCTCACAAAATGTTGCTTTTTAGGAAATTATTTGTTATTTTTTATATCGGAGAAACAAAATGCTACTGAATTTCACCGTTTCAAATTGGAAATCCTTCAAAGGCAGAACATCCTTGTCCATGATTGCGAGCAAGGAGAAACAGCACGCGAACCACATTCAGTATTTACCAGAATACAAGCTGAACGTGCTCCCCATCGCTGTTGTTTTTGGCGCTAACGCGGCAGGCAAGTCGAACCTGGTCAAGGCAATCGAGTTCGCGGTGGGGCAGATTACCTCTACGGATTTCGACCCCTACCACAAGGAAATGGTGGACACGTTTAGAATCGATCCGGATTATTCTTCCAAAAATAGCGAGTTCGAGTTCACTTTTACAATTGACGACCAGATGTACCACTACCGTTTCGCTCTCACCCACGAAGGCTATGTTGCCTGGGAGAAGCTGGAACGTGCACGCGGCAAACGCCTGAAGGTCGTATTCGAACGCGACGAAAGCAACGCTTTCAGTTTCGAATCTTCTATGCCCAAGGAGGCACGCAATGCAATCCAGGGCACGCTCAGGCAAAGGCTCGCATTGTCTTACATGCAGATTCAGGACGTTCCCGGCCTTGAAGAGCTGAAAAAAATTTATTTCTGGTTCCGCTTCAAGCTTGTCGTGCTTACGCCTGCCAGTCGTCTTATCCGCTTTACGGACAAGACCATGCCGACCGACAAACTCTCCATGGTCCTGCACAAGCTGGACACGAGTATCGAGAAAATCGACTTCAAGCCGTTCAACGACTATTCCAACTTCTTTGCGAAGGACTACATCGCCGAAATCGTAAGAATCCTCTCCTCGGGAACGATCAATGTCCTGGCGATGGGAAACAATGACGATTTTTATCGATTTGAATTCCTGAACGGCGAACTAAAGTGTTACAAGATGATTTCGTATCACCGCGGAACAAACGGAACCTTAGTCCCATTTGAAATTTCCGAAAATTCCGACGGCACACGTCGATGCCTGCACTTGTTCCCCGCCTTCAATGATCTCGTGTCAATCGGTTCGGACTGTTGCTATGTCATCGACGAACTGGACAGAAGCCTGCACACCAATCTTGTAAAACAGTTGCTAGCCTCTTTCCTTGAAACCAGGAACCAGGATACTCGTTCGCAGTTGGTGTTAACAAACCACGACATAGAGCAGATGGACCAAGACGTATTGCGCCGCGATGAAATCTGGATTGCCGAACGGAGCGCGGAATTTGGATCGACAGAACTATCCTCTCTTGACGAATTCATTATAAAGGAAGCCAAGATTCGCAAGGACCGCAACTTGCCCAAACTGTACCTCGACGGTTGCCTTGGTGGCGTACCGAATATCGAGTCTTACGCAAACCTGTTTGATTACGCCAATGAGGAATCGGATGGGCAATGACGAGAAAAAATTCAATGAGCTGATCGCAGGATTACACCGCAAGAGCAACAGAAAGGCTCTTGTCGCACCTAAACCCATTCAGACGCAAAAGACCCCTTGTTCCTCGTGGGCCGATGTCAAGCAAGGCTTTCAGTTGAAGTCGGTCAAACCCTTTATTCCGGCAGAAAGTGTTCCCGCACCTATATTGCCTCAAAAGAGAGAGCCCGACCTAGTTTCCGCCGTGAAGAACCTTCTTGTGAGAAATCCGATCGTTGTCGGGCCAGACGGCGTAGCCGTTCATTTAGATGTTCCTGACCGAGACCCCGAAAAGCAAGAGCGCGAGCAAAACGAGCAAAGAACCTTGGAATTCCGAGCCAAGCATTTATGCGGTGGACATGAATACCATTTTGATACTCGGCGAGCACAATATGCAGGATGCATTGTAGAAACCTTAAAACACCCTGCAATTATCGCAGAAGGGAACGACAAGCACTTTTATCTACGCCGATATAAGGACAGGACATTGCATATAGTTATCGTTTCGACCCCAAAGACGAGCGAAGCCACCGTTGTCGGGGTGGCTTACGAAAAAAGCAGCGATCTGGTGACCCAGTACCCGAACATCCCCGCACGAACGGCCAGTCGATCCGGAGTACGCAATGCAGAAAACGCCCAGGTGTTTTACAAGAACAGCAATCTTTGATATGCCAAACGCAACTCCGTACAAGGGGGTGGGCACAAAAAGATTCCAGTAAAAAAATTAGGAACCTATTGACAAAACAGTGAAAATAGTATACATTTGTGTAGTATGAAAGAAATTTTACTATACAAGACCGATAATGCAGAAGTCAAGGTCGAAATCCTGTTACAAAACGAGAACCTTTGGCTCACCCAGGCCAAGATGGCCGAACTATTCGACGTGCAGAAGGCGGCCATTTCAAAGCACCTGAAGAATATCTTTGCCGATGGCGAATTGAACGAAAAAGTGGTAGTTTCCAAAATGGAAACAACCACTCCCCATGGAGCGATGGTTGGCAAGGAACAAACAAAGTTCGTCAACATCTACAATCTCGATGCTATCATCGCAGTAGGCTACCGCATCAACTCCAAAAAGGCGACCATGTTCCGCATCTGGGCGACGCAAGTCCTGAAGGAATACATAATCAAGGGCTTCGCCATGAACGACGAGCGCCTGAAGGATCCGCAGAACTTCTTTGGCAAGGACTACTTCGAGGAGCAGCTAGAACGCATCCGCGAAATCCGGGCTAGCGAGCGCCGTTTTTACCAAAAAATCACGGACATCTACGCCCGATGCAGCGCAGACTACAGCCCTGACAGCCAAATTACGCAGGATTTCTTCGCAACGGTGCAGAACAAGATGCACTACGCCGTAACGCACCAGACCGCAGCAAAAATCATATACTCACGTGCAGACAGCAAAAAGGTGAACATGGGGTTGGCGGACACTCTGAACAGGATTGTCACCATGTATCTGGACTTCGCCGAACTGCAGGCGAAACGCGGCCAGGTCATGTACATGAAGGACTGGGTGGAAAAACTAAACGCATTCCTTCAATTCAACGAGCGCGACATTCTCGAAGACAAAGGCAAAGTCACACACGAAATTGCAAAGGCCTTCGCGGAAGGCGAATACGACAAATTCAGAGTAATCCGAGACGCTAATTACAAGAGCGACTTCGATAAGTTGATGGAGTCTATCGCGGAATACAAGACGTAAAAAAGTCAGAAAATTCTGATTTTTCCACACTTTTTAGTCATATTTAGGATTTCTACATTACTGAAAACGATTTAGGACTTTGGGATTATTCAATTCAAATCTGAGATTCTAGATGACATTTGTACAGGCCCACGGCGGAGTGCCGCGACATCACCGAGGCGTTCGTCTTCGGCTACATCGACTTCATGCACGCGCGCAAGAACAGCGCCGGTTGCATCTACCGCGAGATGGAGAAGTTCAAGATAAACGTCCCGGCAGGGTGACGCGGCTCTGGGCAACAAAAAAAGACCCTGTTATAATTTACCAAATGTAGGCATTTTATGGTAGATTTGGCGAATTATACAAGACGTCCAAAGTGATTGATTTTGGAATCTGCCTGGCGCAGGAATTGGGTTTTAGACCGAGCGATGTCACGAAGGTAAGCATCGGTGACTTGCGGGTCTTAGAGGATTCCTTGAACAGCTTGACTTTTTCAAGGAGTTCCGTCAAGTAATGCTGCGTGACTTCGTAGGGGCTGGTCGAAAACTTCATTTCACAGATGTTGATGACGTTGTCGATGCGGTCGATCAGAAGGTCGAATTGTGCGCCGTCTTTCCCCGTATATATCCAGCTACATGGGGCACTTTCTATTCCAGAGATTCCGAGTGCGTTCAGGATTTGCGGATAATGCTGAAGGCACAGCATTTCGAATGCGTAGCCGCACCAACTGTTGTATTCAGGCTTACCCTGGATTTGCAGCCATTGGTTGCGGCGACCCTTCGCCCGTTTCGCGAGGAACCTGAAATAGAAAAGCGTGTAGAAATCGACGAGTTGAATCAGTTCGTCTTTGGTCTTCTTGCCAAAGGGACTATAACGCCTAATGAATCCGCAATTTTCAAGATCGTCCAAGGCCTTGGACACGCCCCCGCTACTTTCGACTGAAAGTTCCTTGATTAACGTGTTCCTGGTTATCCCCTTTTTCTTTTGAGCAAGAACTTCTACGATGGCAATGTATTTTTCGGAATTGCGGAACAACGCGTGATACAAGTTGTGGAATTCGTTGCGGAGTTCGCCATCTTCGCTGAACAAAAGTCTGTCCACATTCTGTGCAAGGCTTTCGCCTTTGTCCAGGAGTTTCAAGTAATATGGAATTCCCCCAAAAACCATGTAGAACTGTGCGATTTCAAAACGGTCCATGGTGAAATTTTTTGCCTTCAAAAATTCTTCGCATTCGCCAAGGGTGAACGGAGAAAGTTTTATCTGGTGCGTTACTCGATTATGCAGACCACCCTTGTTGTTGATGAGCTTGTTCATCATCCACGATGTGGCTGAACCACAGACAATCAACTTTATGGTCGGGTCATCGGAGGCCCACGAATTCCAGAAATGTTCCAGGGCGCTTACAAAGTCAGACCGTGCGGTATCGAACCACGGCAGTTCATCAATGAAAATGATTTTCTTGGTTTTACGCAATTTTGAGAGTTCGTCGCGCAAGAGATTGAACGCGTCAAACCAATTTTTGACGGTTGCCTTCTTTGAAAAATATTGCGAAAAGGCATCCGTAAAATTCTGCAATTGCTTTTTGAGATCGGAATTGGCCAACCCCGTCATGTAAAAAGAAAAGTTTTTTTGGAAAAGGCTCTTCACGAGATAAGTCTTGCCGACTCGCCTACGACCATAGACAGCGACAAATTCAGCTTCGTCGCTATCGATGAACCTGTTCAACAGGGATATTTCGCGTTTTCTGCCAACAATCAGTTTTTCGGACATAGGACCTCCCTATACTTTACCAAATATATATAAAAATACATAGATTTGGCAAATTATACTACATAATTCGCCAAAAGTATCTTTTTTATGGTAGATTTGGCAAGAAGATGTACAGGCCCACGGCGGAATGCCGCGACATCACCGAGGCGTTCGTCTTCGGCGACATCGACTTCATGCACGCGCGCAAGAACAGCGCCGGCTGCATCTACCGCGAAATGGAGAAGTTCAAGATAAACGTCCCGGCAGGGTGACGCGGCTTTGAAGATGGAAGCCTAAAAAACGCAAAGCAGCAGAATTCCGGACATCCGACGGGGTGGGGCCACGACAGGCGCCGAAGCTAGCACCCAATAGCGCTATACTCGAATCCGGCTTCGGCGAGTTCCTTGGCGTCGTAAATGTTGCGGCCGTCAATGATGAGTGCATTCTTCATGGACTTCTTCATCACGCCGAAACTCGGCATGCGGAACTGCTTCCATTCGGTCACAAGGAGGAGTGCGTCGGCGTCGAGCAGGGCTTCGTACATGTCGTTGCAGTAAACGAGCTGCTTCGCGATTACATCCGCATCGGGGCGCGCCGCCATACGGCGTTTGCATTCGTTCATGGCGACCGGGTCATACACGCGGACGGTGGCGCCGGCCTTGGTGAGCAAGTCAATCAGCACAAGGGCGGTCGCTTCGCGCATGTCGTCGGTTTCGGGTTTGAACGCGAGGCCCCACATGGCAATGGTCTTGCCCTTGAGATTCGCCTCACCGCCAAAGCGCTTGGCGAGCTTGTGGAAAAGCACCGTCTTCTGGTATTCGTTCACATCTTCGACAGCCTTCAGCACGCCCATCTTGTAGCCATTCTTCTCGGCGGTCTTGATGAGGGCCTTTACGTCCTTAGGGAAGCAACTTCCGCCGTAGCCGCAGCCGGGATAAAGGAACTTGGAGCCGATGCGGGTGTCGCTGCCGATGCCCTTGCGGACCATATTCACATCGGCGCCCACGAGTTCGCAGAGGTTCGCGATGTCGTTCATAAAGCTGATGCGGGTCGCGAGCATGGAGTTCGCGGCGTACTTGATCATTTCGGCGCTCGGAATATCCGTGAAAATCACGCGGAAGTTGTTGAGCATCATCGGGCGGTAAAGGCGGGTCATGAGTTCCTTCGCCTGTTCGCTTTCCACGCCCACCACCACGCGGTCGGGCTTCATGAAGTCCGTAATGGCAGACCCCTCCTTCAAAAATTCCGGGTTACTCGCCACGTCGAACGGGACCTTCACGCCACGCTTGTCGAGTTCTTCCTGGATGGCTGCCTTGACCTTCTTAGCTGTGCCGACCGGGACGGTGGACTTGGTCACGAGAACGGTATACTTCTTGATGTTCTGACCGAAGGTGCGTGCCACGGCAAGCACATACTGCAGGTCGGCGGAACCGTCTTCGTCCGGGGGCGTGCCCACGGCGCTGAAGACCATCTCGACATCGTCAAGGATGCTTGCGAGGTCGGTCGTGAACTTCAGGCGACCTTCGCGCTGGTTGCGGAGCACCATCTCGTCGAGGCCCGGTTCGTAAATGGGGATTTCCCCCTTCTGGAGTGTTTCAATCTTAGCCTGGTTCACGTCGACGCAAGTGACGTTGACGCCCATCTCGGCAAAGCACGTGCCACTCACGAGTCCAACGTATCCGGTTCCAACAATCGCAATATTCATTCTTTTGTCCTTACAGGCAATTAAAACTTTGGGTTATGAGTCCGCTGCTCAAACCAATTGAGCCAACTTCGGGGCGCAACCACCAAGAGTCTCACACCAGCATCATCGCGCGGTTCTCTAATAAACTATTTGGTAAAAATCTAGAAAATTACGGAAATGCTACAAGGGGGTTACATGGAATATAACATGCAATCATAAATTTTGAGCTCAAATTAGCAATCATGGCGTCAACCATCTCAAGCTTGGCTTCCGCCTTGCCCCCTTCCTTGCTTTCATAAAGGTCATATTCGAATGTCATATACCTGTTCCTTATGAGAAGTGGTTGTTTCCAAAATGGGAACAACCACAAATAAGCACTACTTCAAAGCAAGTCCGCCAGAAATGATCTCTTCAGGAATACCTTTAGAACGGAAGTACTCAGCCATCTTGGCGTCGCGAGCTTCGATCTTTTCGCGTTCCTGCTTACGGACTCGGCGAGCTGTAGCACGAGCTGCAGCGCGCTCAGCGGCACGCAGGCGGTCTCCCGCCGTCTTGATGCCCAAGGCTTGCCCGATACTCATACGCATACGCAATTCCTCCACGACTTCTTCATCAAGGTACTCTCCTAAAAACCTTCAAGCCGAGTGCGGCGGGAATGCTTGCATTCCCATTGCCGAGGCGAAGGGTTTTCTGAAAATATACTACAATTTTCTCAGCAAGGGTAGCCCTAGCACCATTTTCTAGCCGAGAAAGCATTTTCGTCAGCTTGTCCACGATACTTTTCAGCCCATCGGCATCGAAGGCGTGCTTCATCACTAAAGCACCGATTGCAGCCTCAACATTCGACTCCCTTAGGCAAGACTCGTCTGAAATTTCGGCGAGATTCACAAGGACACACTCGAATGGCAACTCGCGACCGTTGAATTGTCCCCTATACCTGGTGCGGAAATCCGCCATCGGATCCCAACCGGTCTGACCGTTGTAAATGATGATAGCCTTTGTCGGAAAACAAGGATAGAAGTCAAGTTTGAAGAAGATGAACCTAACGAAGGAGCAACTGTTCGGAAATTCCAAACAGTTCAGATAATTTCCCTAGGTTACCACATCAAAAGTGGTTGTTTCCAAAATGGAAACAACCACAAACAAACATTACTTCAGAGCGAGTCCGCCGGATATAATTTCTTCAGGAATGCCCTTTGAACGGAAGTATTCAGCCATTTTGGCATCGCGAGCCAAGGTTGCAGCCTCGTTTTTCTTGCGTTCCTGCTTAACGCCATCGGCTTCACCCTTAAGGTAGGCATCCGCTTCAAGTACTTCGTATTCATGACGATCGAACATGTTTACCTCCAGGGCTTGTAAAAGTTCAGGTTTTATGCGACTGACACGCAGTCGGTTGCGGGCGGCCTCGAAGATTGGGTCCTTGGTTGCGGGAACCTGAAGAGGCCCCTTCGAGATGAGTCGAAGCCAAAAATCCTCGCGGGACCCCACCCCATTGCGCAAGCGCACGAAGTTAGGCAGGTCAATAACAATATACTTATTTTTCGGGAAAAGCGGTAGGGCCATTCCCTTTCTGATATCACATTCGCTATAAACGGACCAAGTGTCTTTGAAAACGTCCTTCGACTTGAGAATCGGGAAATTGCAGAGCCAGATGGAAACCGTTTCGGGTAGTTCGTAGTAACGGCGCTTACGCTCCTCTTCCGGCAGATTCTTGAAGCGTTCTGAACGGTTGTACTCGTACTTGCCACGCAGGGTAAGGTCCGCATTGTAAATCTGCATTCGATCGAATAGAAATGAGTGCACCTTGTTCTGGAGTTCGATATTCAAGTACCGATTGTCTCTGGTCGAGACCCACACATCGAGACGCGAGGGGTCGTCTTCCGGCATGAAGATATCAATGGGTTTCTCGAATTCGTATTCGAGATCCATGATTTCATGGTCGTGGTCCAGCTGGAGTACGCTATTGAGAACATCGCGAATAGTTTCCTTGTCGTCCATCAAAATGCGGAAGGTCTCGGAGTAGTTCGGCAACAAAAACTCCTCACCCTGTTCATTAGTGACGATGTACTTCTTGGTGCGGTTGGCATTATTAGGCATGTATCATCCTTTTGTGTTAAGTTAAGGACACTCCCTTATTACTTAACACGCTATTTTCAGCCAATCTGTGCACTTTTCAGGAGTAAAATTTTAAATACAACAAAAAAAGTCGCCCCGTATGGAGCGACTTTCGCAAAGGTATTTTCTAGCCGAGGTTACTTGGCAGCGCTATCGGCGGCAGCTGGAGCAGCGGCCTTGTCTGCAGCGGGGGCGGCGACTTCGACCTGTGAGCTACAAGCGACTCGTATTAACGAGTCGCGGTAGCGAGAGCGAGGCGATATCGTAGTTTTTCGCCACAATAGAGCCGAGCGGTCTATTTGACTGCGGCGGCAGAGTCAACGGCGACTGCGGCGGCAGTGTCGGCAACGGTTGCAACGGCGCTATCGGCAACGGCCGGAGCGGTTGCTTCAGCAGCAGGGGCTGCGGCAGGTGCAACAACCTTTTCGACGGCGGCCGGGGCTGCAGGAGCAGCGTCGGCGGCCTTCGGAGCAGGCGTTCCAAAGAAGTTCACCTTGGCAAGGAAAATCATCATCGCCCAAGACACGGCAAGACCGAGGAGACCCATCACAATACCGGTCTTCGCCATGCCGTTCGTGTCGGTGTAACCCGTAGCGTGGGCAAGTGCGTTAGGCGGCGTAGAAATCGGGAGGCTCATACCGAGAGAGCTTGCGAAGGCAACAGACACGAGGAGTGCAGTCACGCCACCGAGACCCACGAGGTTGTCCTGGCAGGCAATACCCACGGCGCAAAGAATCGGAACCAAGAGCGTAGCCGTAGAGGTATGGCTCATGAAGTTCGCCATGAACAAGCAGATGATGCCGCAGCCAATCATCAGGGCAAGCGGAGACCAGCTTGCAAACGGAATCGTCTTGATCAAGTGGGCGGCAAGGCCAGTCGCATTCAGGCCGACACCCAGGGCAAAGCCACCAGCCACGAGCCAGAGCACGTCCCAGCTCATCGCGTTCAGGTCTTTCTTGGTAATCACGCCGGTCAAGGCAAACACGGCCATCGGGATCATAGCAATTGCGTTATCGTTAATGCCGTGGACACCCTTACCGGTCACCCACAAGATAACGCACACGACAAAGGTAATGTAGACGATGATTGCCTTGGGGCTCGTGTCGAACTTGCCGGCACCTTCAATGTTCAAAACCATTTCCTTCATCTTGATCGGGTAGATCTTCAGGAGCAAAAGCCAAGCCACAACCATCAAGATAATCACATACGGGATACCGAAAGCCATCCACTGGCCAAAGGTCACGGGGTTCGCAATCAGGTCGCCACGGGCAATGGCGTCGTTCAGGGCACCAAGGGCAATGGCGTTCGGGGGAGTGCCAATCGGGGTACCCATACCGCCGATGTTTGCACCGAGCGGAATGGCAAGGGCAAAGGCAGCCTTACCGCGGTCGTCTTCGTCAAAGAGCTTGAGCACCGGGGCCAGAATGGCAAGCATCATGGCGGCGGTAGCGGTGTTGCTCATGAACATGGAGAACACGGCGGTAATGAGCATGAGTCCAAGGAGCACGAACTTCGGGTTCTTGCCGAAGGGCTTCAGGAGCACGCGGGCAAGGTTCAAGTCCATCTTGTACTTCGTGGCAGCGGCAGCGAGGAAGAAGCCGCCCAAGAAGAGCATGATGATGGGGTTTGCAAATGTCGCCATGATGGACTTGTGGCTGATCATGGTCACGCCGTCCACGCGGAAAGGCGTAAGGGCGGAATCGGACATCGTCACGATCATGAGCACGATGACAAGCATCGAGGTCGACCAGATCGGGAACGGTTGCAGGATCCAGAACAAGGCCGCCATCACGAAAACGCCAATGACGCGGATTTCGAGCGGGTTCAGGATTCCCATGGGGCTTGCGGCATCGAATCCGAGGGATTCGTAGGGCAAGAAGAGAGCGGCGATGGCGAGCACCGACGCGATGATGAACTTGATGAATTTAGCCTTTGTCATAGTGCGGCCAAATTTAGAAAAAAGCCGCCCCTATGGCAAGATTACAGGAATACTACAAGGGGGGAAGCATCCCCCTAACTGCAGCCCCTACTCGAGCCTGCTCCGCACGCCATCAAGACCGTTCGGCTCTATAGCAGAAAAGATCTGTTAATTTCGCCTCACTCTCGCCACAGCCCCAGCTTAACGCATGGGGCTTTAGGCTCACAAAATTACGGCCTTCGGCCTTTACTGCTCGCTTTGCGGCCAGTCTCTCAAGGGTCTTCCGTTACCCCCACTGCGGGGGCACCCCGCAACGCCCCGATTTAGCGGGAAATTGCCACTTTGCGGGTGGCCTGTTCGATGCCGACACGGACACGGAGCAGGTAAAGGCCCGGTTTCGGGGCTTTCAGGGCGAGTGTGTTACTGCCTGCCGCCGATTTGCCTTGGGCGGAGGCGGCAACAGCACCGTTTACGCCCACCAGCTGCACCTGGTAGCCTGCGCCGGCCAGGGCGTCGTCTACATCGAAACCTACCTGGAGGGCGCCCGGAACGCGCACAAACCGCAGGTTTTCGACCTTGGCCGCCACAGTGTGGACAGCGGCTGCGGTCACGCGGACGGTCGCCGTAGAGCCCGCGGCCTTGAGCATCACCTTCAAGGAATCCCCCGCCTTCGCTTCGGCGGTTTCCCCGTCGATAGTCACATAAACCTTCAGTCCCATCTGGTTCAAAGCCTTGACTCCGTCAAAGCGCAGGTAGCCCACGCGGTCGCTCGACGCACTCATAGCAAGGTTCCATTCGTAGCGAGCCTCGTCCTGAGCCTTAACACTCTTCACGGACTTCGAAAGGGCGCGCTTTCCACTCATAATGGACAGGTTCACCAGGTCGCCCATGCCCATGGGCGGCTCCAAGCGCTCCTTCGCGGTACCTACGCCAAGCACATTCCAAGAATCCCTATGTCCACGGGTATCCGAAAGCGACACCTGCAGGCTCCAATTCTCGCGGTTCTGCAGCTTCGCCTTGGCATCACGCTTCACATCCAGCGGGTCAAACTGCGGGGCCGCGTCAAGGCGCACCGTTTCCCCAGTTTCAGAATACAGCCAAACAGCTTCGTACGGTCCGAGTACAGACACGGAATCGTACCCGGCGCGGTCGGCGTACCACTTGCTCATATCAAGGGTATCCTGGAGCACCGAGATGTCCCAACCGTAGGGGTTCGCGACCATGTTCCAGCCGCTGTCGAGTTCCCACACGACTTCCTTACCCGACCTCAGGGAATCGCCACGGAGCAGAAGCGGGCGGTCTTCCAAGGAACTGTACCAGAATCCCTGCTGCGGGTCCGCTTCGCCGCCGGTATACTTCTGGTATTTCCAGAACTCGCCAAAGGCCGCCGATTCGTCCCAGCGGTAGAACACCGGGTCGTCATCCCATACAATGGAATCGATTGCCACATCAGAAAGCGAAAGCATCTGCCAGCCACTGGCGGCAATTTCACTACCCACCGTAAACGCCGTATCGAAGGGAATCGTATCCTTCTTGTCGAAAAGCATCACACGGGCAACATAGCTGCCGGACTGTAGCGGGTACTCCGTCCAAGTCTTGCGGTAGGGCGTTTCCTTGATTTTCTTTGCAAGTTCATACTCGTCCAGCACGACTCCCTGGGCATCCATCAGCACCACCTTCAGCTGTGCCGCGCGATCCACCTTGAACTTGTTCGTCTCCACAATAAAGCGCACCGCATTTCCCGACTGCGCAAAGTCGTGGCGCACGAGCCTCAAGGTATCCTCGACAACCTTCGTGGAATCGCCATCGTCCGGAGTCTTATCTGGACCCTTTTCGTCCTTAGCTTCAGAGAAATACGCCGTCAGGGTCGCATTGAGCAAGCCGTCCGGCAACGAATCGCCTTCTTGCAACACATACCTTTCAACTGAACCATCATTTATACTGTTCGACATATGCTGCGGATCAACATCCTTCATCACATTGACAATCACCAGCGAATCCAGTCCATAGCCCGAATCGGGTTCAGCAAGCAACCGCATCGCAACCCCTTCAGGATTGTCCCACGGCAAGAGCATCGTGGAATCCTTTGCAAAGTGGTGCGTATAGGCCTTCGTCCCATCGCGGTATTCGTCCACGGCAATCGTTCCGTTTTCAAATTCGCCTAGGCGCACCCTGACATAACGTCCAAGGCAAGTTTCCGCATTCATCCACACCGCATACAAAGTCTTTTCGGCATTGATATCGGGGTATAAGTAACTACCCGGATTGTTCACATGGTACTTATAATCGTTAGTATCGGCATTAAAGGCCCAGCCCATCACGCAGGCTTCAGCCGTATAAATTTGAGACGGCAGAAACACGGGTCTGTTGCCATTCGGCACCACAAGGCTATCGGGCACTTCGGAGTCCACGCCGTAGAACACCTCCGTTTCCGTCGTATTCACATCGAGGTGTACATTCTCGTACGGAATTTCCGCAGCACGTAAATAGGCATCATGCATCGTGGAGAAATTGTAGAGATTCACATCATTCCCTTCCGACAAGTCCGGTCCAGCTGCAGCATTTTCTTCAAACAATCCGTGAACGACACTCAGACCATACACCTGTTTTACATGTTCACGTTCAAGCATAAGGTATCTATCCGTATAATAGGTAAGGTACGAACCATTTTCCGATTCATACAAATACTTTTTCACGGATTTTTTGTCGGCATCGGTTAACTTGTCATAAACATCATTAAGTACGATCGTTACTTTGTACACCGTCCTATAGGTCGAAGCCTTCGGCAGCGAATCCGGTTCGTTTTCCCAGCAGACCGAACCATTTTCACCACATTCTTCACCACTTGAAGAGGTTCCGTTCAACACATAGGTGAACAGGCGTGTTCTCATTTCGGCATCATCGAGCACACCATCGTAAATCCATGCATCCTCTTTTTCTACATAAATGGCTCCCGAGCCATCTATTTCCAGCGACCCGTCGGCAGCAAGGCTTGCAGACTTCGTTTTAACGGCATTGCGGTAGTTGTTCCAGATTCGGTAATATCCACCTGTCTGGATTTTCCACAATTCCGGCTTAACATACACAGTGTTTACAACACCAATCCAGCCAACGGCAAGCCCGGCATTGACATCACTAAATCCATAATGGTAATTGCCTTCGATACAGAACCACGCCGTATCGTTTTTTGCACGAGCCTCGCCCACTTCATAACCGACATGGAAAAAGTCACTATCCGTACCGGCAGTCTCATTTGCGATGGTAACAGACAAATCGCCTATAGAAGTATTGTAGCGCACATACAGATTAAAGCAGTATGCTCTACCCGCCATTGCACCGACTCCACTCATCGTTTTCACCGTCGATGCTGCAATTTTGATATTGCCTTCGGCATGGTTTCCACGGAGTTCTACGGTATAATTTGGATTGTCAACACGGCCCACAACATAGGCTGCATGAACACTGTACATCTTAGAAGCCGTTGCCGTAATCACATTCGGATTCTTTCCCGGATTCACCGGTTTGACAGTCGAATTGCGAATGGCAAAAGTGCTATTAGTGGCGTTGACCGTGGCATAGCCCACAATTCCACCCACTGCAAGTGCCGTGTCAGACGAACTGATATCCACCGCGACATCATTTTCATTTATAGTGAAATCCGCAACAGCGTCGTTTCCACCACCCAGTCCCGTATAGACACCAACCACACCGCCAAGACGAGAACCTACAGAACCCTCCGTCTTTGTATTCTTGATGGTGGTCTCAACCTTGTTTTTCAAAAGCTGTACGCTACCATTTCTCCAGGACAAAGCTCCGACAAGTCCACCCAGGTAACGATTCTGGTTTGCTCCGCTGTAGTCTCCCGACTTGAAAGTCACATCTGCATTCGCCACTTCAAAAATGGACTCTTGGGTAATGCTATACGGTGATACTGAGCCAATCAACCCGCCTACCGAGGAACCGGTCAATTCCGCAGATACGGTACAGCCTTCAAGAGAAAAACTCGTCGAGCCATCCATACTTACGCTTGCAAAGCCGATAATTCCTCCGACATAGGACGCGCCGATATAACTTGCATTATTTCTCTGCATGATTTGCGCAACGGAATCCGGAACGACCAGTTTCGACACCGAGATATTGGAAATGTTCGTTTGTCCATACAAATTGGCGACCACGCCGCCTCTGTAAGAAACTTTGTCGTAAAAATGCCACACCTGCGGACCAGCGCTTTCTTCATTCAGAGCCAGAAGGACGTCGTCCACCCGTACATCCGAGAACCTTGAATTACCATTCGCAGCATACGCTACAGCGGCGCTATTCCAACCGTACACCTTGGCATTCGAAACGGACACATTGTCAAACGAAGTATTGTTTGCTTCATTCACAACTACAGCCGCATTAAGAACCGTTTGGGGATCGTCCATTTTCGCTACGACATAGGCGTTTTCAAAATTTAGATTCTTTATAGTAGCGGCCTTCAATGTTCCAAAGAAAGAAGCATGAGCTCCCTCAGCGATATAGCAGAAGTTCTTAATGGTATGGTCATCACCATCAACAACAAAAGGCTTATTACTATTATTCGAATTATCAATCGAAACGAGATCTATCGGAGTAAACGGCTCTTCGCACGCGACTTTCTTTTTTGAATAGCCACCCAAGTCAATGTCGGTATCGAACTTAACGCGAATCGACCAGGTGTTCGGATCACTCTCGGAAGCCCCAACATAGCTCATGAACCCGGACGCAAAATCGTTCCAGGTCGAACTAACCGTATAGCCGTCGGTCGATTCACCCTGTGCAAACTGCTTTATGGAGCAGTCAAGGGTGTAGTCATTATAATCCATCGGGGCTTCGCACCTATACCCGATAGGTTTAATTTCGGCTAAAACAGTCCCCGCCAAAAGCAGGACCGTAGCAATAAGAATTTCAGTTGTTCTCTTCATATACACCATTCCACTTTACAAGTAAATAATAATATTTTATAAGGTAAAGCAGACGTTTACATCAAAAAAAAGGCGAAAACCAGGTTCGCCTTTTGAGTTTGCTCACATATTCGCGTAAAAAGTTGTGCGCTACCTCACAAAAACCTTGCCCGTCATGCCCTGAGAGCCCACCCTGATTTTCACAAAGTAGATTCCGGAGGTCGGTACGGTCGCCGCAAATAGGTTCGTTCCCGCCGTGGCATTAAAGCGACCAGAAGCCACCTGCTTGCCATCGATGCCAACAACGGCGTAGCTTGCGTTTGCACCCGCCACAGATTCAGGGGCATCGAAGCTCACCTGCACCTGGTCGCCACACTGCACAGAACGCAGGCCACGAAGCTTGTTCGATGCAACCACCGCATTCGATGCGCCCACAACGACATCTATCCGCTTCGCGGTCTTTGCGAGTGCCACGCGGACAGGAGTTCCATCCTGAACTTCGGTCGTGTTCCCGTCGGCAGTGACAAACAGCTTGAGTCCCTGTTTGCGCAAGTCGGCGACTCCATCAAAGGAAAGCAAACCGTCGCGTGCAGAACTTGCAGATGCTTCGAGCGACCAGCTGTATTCATCGGCAATCGCCTTGATGCTCTTTGCCAAGGACACTCCCTTCTTGCCGTCTGCACCTTGTTCGCGGATAGCGAGCGACACCCTGTCGCCCATGCCTGCAGGCGGCTCTTCGAGATTTTCCTCGGAGCCTGCGCCAAGGACATTCCAGGAATCCTTTTTGCCGTATTCGTCGGCAAGGGTTGCCACCAAGGAGAAGCTCCCGTGTGCATTGCCAGCCTTGCGCAGAGCCTTCTTCTGCGGGGGTGCACCACGGTCAGATTCCGTCATGTTAATTTCGAATACCGGTGCCGCAGAAACGCGCCAGGTCGTTGCGTGCGAAACCTTCACCCACACGGCCTCGTAGGGGCCAATAACCGTCGGGATTTCGTATTCCGAATTAGCCGGGTTCCAGCGCCAGAAAGCCACCTTGCTGCCGTCATCGGTTTTGCCCTTGGTCAAGTCCACATACCATCCGTAGGGGTTCGCCATCAGGTTCCAGCCGCTGTAAAGGCTGTCGAGTTCCCAGACGATTTCAGAATCCTTCGAGCCGGTCCCTTCGCGAAGCACCAGCGGAGTTCCCGCCGTCGTGCCGTACCAGAATCCGCGAGTTGAATCCACGTCGCCGCCGTTAAAGGCGCGGTATTGCCAGTAGTCGCCAATCGGGTTCTCTTCGTCCCACCAGTAGAAGCTCACATCGTCGTCGCGCTTCATCACCGACTTGTCCAGTGCCGAAAGCGAAATCATCTGCCAGCTTTCTGCGCGAACCGTGATTTCGGATTTCACCTCGAACTTGTCGTTGAATTTTGCCGTGTGCACCTGGTCGTCCAGCACGAGTTCCACCGTGAATTTTCCATTCGGCGCCGGCACCATTTCCCATACGCCGCCCTTCACGACCTCTTCAGGGATATCCTCGTCGGCAATAGTTCCGTGCTCGCCCACCACCTTCACATGTGCGACGGTCGCAGAGTTTGCATTCTTTGCCTTGAAGGTCAGCCGCACCGCATTGCCCGCCACATCGATTTTTGCATCGGCAAGTTCAAGCTCGCGTTCACTGCTAGAACTTTCAGGCAGATTTTCCTTGCTACTAGACGATTCCGGAGCCGCTTCGGAGCTGCTGGAAACCGTTTCGGAACTCGACGAAATCGACGAACTAGAAGCGACCTCCGAGCTAGACGATTCCGGGATGCGCTCGTAGCGGGCCATGACTTCGGTGCTCTTCGTAATGGCGTCGAAGTTGCGGTCCCATTCCACAAACACGTAGCCTTCAAGTTCAGGAGCAGCGGGCGCCACCGCGGCGGCACCATAGTCCACCCACAGCGTATCGCCAATCATTTCATCCGCGGTTTTCCAGAAGGTTACCGGATACTTGACCTTCACAGAATCGAAGACAGCCTTGTATTCAGCATCACCAGTGACCGGCACAATAGCGGGGTCCCAACCGACAAATTCATAGACATATTCGGCCGTAGCCGGGCGGGTAACGCCAGTCAATTCAGGCGGCATCACGCCATAGGCAAGGGAATCCTGATACTTGACCGTTCCGTCGTAATCCAGATACGAAATGCTGAACCTTATCGCCTCATAGACGGCGTTAATTTTCAGGTTCTTCTTGACTTCGAGATACGAAGAGTCGCTCCAGCCCGTAAATGTGTAGCCCGTCCGTTCCGGGACTTCGGGGGGTGTCACGTTTGTCGCATATTGGACAACAAGGGAATCGCCCAGCCGCACCCCAGCGTAGTCGAAGAACTCAACGCCATAGTAGTTAATGTCATAGATTGCCTTCACCGTCAAGTCCGAAGTGATCTTATCGAACGGCTTGTCCCACTGGTCATTGAACGTGTAGCCTTCTACGACGGGCATATCTCTTTTCTGGGGTGCCGTCGCGGCAGAATTTTCCATAACCGTCTGCTGGTCGATGGTATTGCCGTCCATATCGACAAAGGTCACCACAAAGGTCGTCGCATCGGGTTCTATCGGCTTGTTGATTTCGTTATCGGCAAAAATCGGCAGGTCGTTATTTTCATCCTTCTTGTAGCTCCAGCCTTCTGCGAGGGGCGTAACATTCTTATTCATGAATCCCGCAAACTTGGAAGTCTTCATGACCGAGGCAACTTCGGTGCCGTTATGATTTTCTGAAAGGCTCTTCGCCGCGCCATTTCTAACAACATAATGAATATTGTCATTAGCGTCCCAGGTATCCGTCAGGTCCGTTCCATTGCTAATCAAGCCAAACGGAGCCACCGTCAAGTCGTTTTCACCATAGTGGTAGTTCGACAGTATCTTGAAATCGCCATTCCACATGGCGCTGCCCAGAAGATAGCCCACCTTTTTCTGCTTCGCCGTTGCAGAAACATCGATGTCACCCACCATAAAGGAAGTTTTCAAGGTAAAGACCTTTTCAAACGAATGCGTCGAACCGACGAGACCGCCGACCACGAGGGTATCCCCAGAGTACGCTCCGGAAACATTGATGCCACCCGACACACCGACATGCTCTATTACGGTAATTTCATTGCAAATACCGCACACGCCACCAATCTTTGCAGTCTGCACATTGCCGGCGACGGCACCTGCCGTCACAGCCTTGTAGTTAATCAAATCATCGCTATTGACAAGGACGTTCTTGAAATGCACGGACTTTCCACCATAGTCCTGCGGGAATCCACCCACAATACCACCGACAGCGACACTATTCAAGCTGTCTTCGACCGTAATCGTTCCACCGTAGCTCAGGTTCGACAAGATGTCGGTCTTGATGGTTGCCACCTGCATATACCCGATTAGACCACCCACGTAGAGACTGTCGCGCGCATAAGATCCGTTTGACACCTTGTCTCCATCGACCGACGTCTTTACACGCGCCTGGATATCAATCGTAGACGAAACTCCCACGAAGCCCTTGTTCTTCGCCTGCGCCAAGCATACATGTCCTGCGACACCGCCCAGATACGCATCCGCATGGAGCCCTTCGACAGCCTTACCCGATGCGGACAATCCAATGGAACCCGTCGATGTCACATCCGTGATGCTGAAGAAATCCTTGTCGCTGTCGCTTCCGCTACCACAAGAACTACCGTAACCCAGAATGCCGCCCGCATAGTAGTTATAAGAACCGGGAACCTTCAGGGAATCTTTCACATCCACATTGGCAGAACTGTTCATGATCTTGACAGACATTCCCGCCACCGCAGAATCAAGACCAATCAGGCCGCCCACTGCAATGACATTGGACGAAGATGCATCGAAGATTTGTCCATCGAAGCGACCATCCACCAGCGTATAATCGCCAGCCTTTGGCGAACCGTTTTCACTGTAGACGAGCCTTGCACCAAAGAGGCCACCCATCGCCGAGCCACCCGAAATTTTAGAGGGAATAGACTCTTCGGGCTTGACCTTCGTATAGACATACAAGCTAGTATCAGATTCACCGGTCGTGCTGAATAGACCCGCAATGCCGCCTAGCGCAGACTTGTTCCCCGCCGCTAAGTCGTGCACATCGACCTTCACGGAATCGTACTTAAAGGTCGGATCTTCGTGTTCGGAACGGTAAGCTACACCCGCGATGCCACCCAGGAACACCTTGTAATCGGAAACGGAATCCATCACGGCAGAACCGGCGTAACCCTCGGTAATCGTCACCGTGTTCGATATATAAATGTCGTCGTTACCGGTAATATTTGCAATCGTCGAATTCTTCACAAAACCTGCAAGACCGCCTGCGAACGGAGCCCGAATGGAATCGTTTGCAAGTTCAATGTTTTCGACCGTCGCAAGGGTCACGATACCCACCAGGGCGCCCACCGGGTAGTAGTCCTTACCGTCGGTGCTTTCGCCATCGATATAGATGCGAACCCCGTCTATCTTGATGTTTTGCACGGAGACATTGGCGAACCTTTCAAAAAGCGCGACCGGTTTGGTCATGGTAGACGCAACATAGCAGAGGTGCCTCACCGTAAAACCGTTACCGTCAAACGAGGTGGAATCCATCATCGGGAGGGGTTCGTGGTTCACATCGCAGGCACCCGCCTTGGTCGTAGACGAAAATTCACCCAGGTCGATATCGGAACCCAGTTTCATCGGGACACCCTTCATATCCTTGCCATCAATCCACGACTTTTGGAGCATTTTAGAGAGGTTTTGGATGGAGTCTTTCACAGAAGCAACACACTTTCCTGAAGACATGAAGGTCGTCATTCCACCACCCCACATGCCGATGTTCCAGCCCGAGTTATAGCCGATATCACCCTTTCCGTTGCTGGTATAATTCACATTGTTGTAGGAGAGTTTCCAAGAAGCATCGGAACAGGCGACATCTCCCTGGCTCAGGACCATGGTGGTCGAGGATTGATTAAAGCCCCCGTTTTGAACGATCGTAATCAGGTTATAATATCCCGTTCCATTGACGGCAAAAGCCATGCTGCTAAACAACAGCACAGCAAACAAGCACAAACCTAATTTTGCCTTCATAAAACCCTCTATACGTTCTCTTCTAAAAATATGTAAATTTTTCAAAAAAAGGACACCCCCGTCCCTAAAATCGTTGACACTGTGATATGGAACAACCCAGGGGATAGGCAAAATAGGGCAATTTTGCTATTTTTGGGCAAAAATCAATACAAGGAGCTTGGAATGTTCAAGAAAATCGCACTTGCTGCAGCGCTCACTGCAGGCGCCGCATTCGCAACATGGGACTACTATCCGGTTCTGGAAGCCGGCAAGGGTTCCGCAAAGGGAGAACTTTACTACGACTGGGACGACGATTGGTCTCAGGCTGGTCTCAAAATCGGTGCACGCTACACGGTGATTCCGAATCTTGAAATTTCTTTGCAGAGCTGGGGTTTCCAGTTCTGGGGTGAAACCGACTGCAAGGGCTGCGTCAACGGTGGCGACGGCCTTCGCGACCTGGTCCTTGGCGGCCGTTACGAAGTGGCTCCCATGATTACCGCCTTCCTCGACATCAACCTGCCCATTGGAAACGACGACAATGACGGCGGCGCAACGACGCCTCCCTCCAACGGCGAACTCGCCTTCTACTTCGGCGCCCAGTTCAGCATGCCCATCAACGAAGTTCCCGGCCTGAAGTTTGGAACAGAAGGCGGACTTGATTGGGGCTTTGAGCACAAAAACTACGAGCGCGGACTCGACCTGCACTTGGCTGGCGAAATTGGCTACACCATTCCCAACGTGGGCGTGACTCCGTTCGCCGGGTTGCAAATCAAGTACCGTCTCACCGAAAGCGAAGTGGACGACAAGATTGGTCAAGACGACGACGGCCACAAGCAAATCAACCTCTGGCTCGGCGCCGACTACTTCGTGATTCCGAATCAGCTCGACATCTGGGCGAAGCTAATTGTTCGTAGCGGTAAAATCGGCGGCGACGCATCTGGTCTCAGCGCCGGCGCAGAATTCTTCTTCTAAGCTGCTGCACTCGCCTCGCACGTCATTGCGAGTCCCCAAAGGGGCGAAGCAATCCATAAAAATTGAGCCGCGCTTAGCGCGGCTTTTTTTGTATAGCGAGCAAAGAGATCCTTCGACTCGTTTCACTCGCTCAGGATGACAGCAGATTGAGCCGCGCCTTGCGCGGCTTTTTTTCGTCGGTCTACTTGATATCGTATTCGGGAACCGGCAGGTTCTCGCCAGCCTTCATCGCGGCGTCTAGCTTTTTGGATTTCTCCGGGTCTAGCCACCAGTAAATGGGGATGGCGTCTTCACGGTTGAAACGGTCGAATACCTTTTCCGGCGTACCGTAGCGGTTCCAGTAAAGAATGCGGTGATGATCGCACTGCCACATAAGTACGTAAGGCACGATTTCGGCGAGGCGGTTATCGAGTGCCTTCAGGATTTCGTTGCGCTTCGCGAGATTGAATTCAGTCTTCTGCAAGTTGATGAGGCTATCCACCACCTTATCCTGCACGCCGGCGAGGTTGTTCGTGCCCTTCTGCAGTGCGGTTGCCGAAGACCAGCTTGCTTCCGGGTCGCGGAGACGGCCTGCGTCCCAGTTCACCCAGTAAAGGTCAAAGTCAGCATCGTCCAAACGCTTGCGGAGCGTGCTCTGCGACATCTGTTCGATGGTTGCGACAACCCCCACCTTCTTCAAGTCTTCCTGGAAGAGCGTGAGGTGACGCAAGTCTTCTTGGCTCGTGATGAAGTTGATGGCGAACGGCTTGCCGTCTTTTTCAAGAACGCCCTGAGCGTTCACCTTGTAGCCAGCTTCCGCAAAAAGGGCGCGGGCGCTATCCGGGTTAAAGGTATAGAGCGGAGCCGTCGGGTTCTGGTTGCCTTCCCACAGGTCCGGGTAGTAGCTGTTCAGCAAGAAGTACTGGCCGAACATGTACTTTTCGTTCATGGCTTCGCGATTCAGGAGCATGCTCAAGGCGCGGCGCACGCGGACATCCTGGAACTGGGGCTTGCGCAAGTTGATTGCCATGCCCTGGAATCCGATGGGTTCCTTGTTGAAGATGCGCTGCTTGACCGCCCAGCCTTTCTGAATAGCATCGAAATCCGTCTGCTTCATCCAGATGCTGCTAGTGTAAATCGCGTAGGCGTTGATGTCCTGCTTCTTGAACGCTTCGAGAGCCTTCGTCTGGTCGTTCATGAAACGGTAGCGGATCTTTTCAAAGTTGTACTTACCGCGATTCCAGTTTTTCTTGAAGCCCCACCAGTCGGCGCGGCGCTGCAGTTCCACGTAGCGGTCTTCACGGAAGGTCTTGATCTTGTACGGTCCAGACACCACCGGGAATTCGTAGCGGATCTGGTTGAAGTCCTTACCCGCCCAGGCGTGCTTCGGGAAAGCGAGCATGCCCGCAGCCTCCCAGAAGTTACCCCAGTGCGATTCCTTCGCAGTCATCTTCACCGTAAGGCTATCGACGACTTCGGGGCGGTCAAAGCGGCTCAGCCCCACCTTGAAAATCGGCGTGAGGTTCTTTTCGTCCATGATGACGTCATAGTAGAACTGCACATCTTCGGCAGTCACCGGTTTGCCGTCGCTCCACCGGGCCCGCGCATCCACATGGAAGGTGAACGTCTTGCCATCTTCCGAAACATTCCAGCTATCGGCGAGGACACCGACTTCGCGGTCTTCGGTGCTGTGCAGGCTCACGAGCGGTTCAAACATCATGCCCATGAGTTCAGCGGAGAAACTATTGTAGTCTTCCCACATGTTGAACGACTTCGGCATCGCGGAGCCCCACAGCGTAATCGTTCCGCAGGGACGTGCATCCTTCGAGGCAATCGGATCGAACTCGCCCGTCGCTTCGGGGTCCTGCGGCAGTTCGGGGCAGTTCAGCTCGGCACTTTTAGAGGCTGTGCCCTTGGATGCGCCGGACTCGTTACAGGCAGAAAACAGAAACGCGGAGGCAACAAGAACCGCACAAGAAACTTTAACAGAAAAATCTTTCATACGAAACAATATAGATAAATTGTCTAGAAAGATTATCTTCCCGAGTTTATCCCGGGAACAACTATCCTCTTTGCGAACTTAAAAAATGGTGATGCCGGGACAGGCCCGGCATGACTGCTGCGATAAATGATTGGCTATAGCAGAACAAGGTCTATATCGACGAAGCTACCGGCGGATTTTGTCTTCCCGGGTTTATCCCGGGAACAACGCTCCCTTTTGCAGATTCGATGACTTCTTTAGTTATTCCTATAGATGCGGACAAGTCATTCCATTCAGGATTCTTTGACATCACAAGGTTACACTTCCAAACCCGTGGATACCTTTTCAGTTGTTTTTCTCTTTTTATAGCGTCTTCAATATTAAAAAACAACTCATAATACACAAGCTTCGATACATTGTATTTACTCGTAAAACCTTTATTCCTATGAACCTTATGCTCTACAACCCTTCGAGCTAAGTCATTTGTTACACCTGTATAGAATACGGAGTTGTCACTCGTTGTTAGCAGATAAACATAGTAGTTGTAGGATTGCATAGAAAGAATGTACAAAAAATGGTGATGCCGGGACAGGCCCGGCATGACTGCTGCGATAAATGATTGGCTATAGCAGAACAAGGTCTATATCGACGAAGCTACCGGCGGATTTTGTCTTCCCGGGTTTATCCCGGGATCAACGATTCTCTTTGCGAACTTAAAAAATGGTGATGCCGGGACAGGCCCGGCATGACTGCTGCGAAGAACGTTACGGCAAGCCCACATGGCGCTGCTTTTGTTTCTTGGGCTTCGATTCTTCGGGGCCTTTTTCAGCTTCGGCCTGCGCGGCTTCGGCGAGCAGCATTTCGAGCGACACGCGAGAAGCCTCTTGTTCGGCCTTCTTCTTGTTGCCGCCCTGTCCGCGACCGTAGACTCGACCATCTACGTGAACTTCGACGGTGAACACCTTCTGGTGTTCCGGGCCCGATTCATCGACCACGATGTATTCCGGAACCGTGCGGAGCTTACCCTGCAGGTATTCCAAGAGTTCACTCTTGTGGTTGATGAAGTCCTCGGCAGAAATAATCTCTTGCACGCGCGGAAAGTGGAACTTGTTCAGAATCGCGCGGACCTCTTCGAGGCCGCCATCCAAATAAACCGCACCGAGCACCGCCTCGTAGGCGTCAGCCAAGATGCTTTCCTTGCCGCGGCCACCGAGCTTTTCTTCGGCTTTGCCCACCTTCACGTACTCGCTCAGGCTCCATTCCTTGGACGACTGCGCGCAGGCATGCCCCGAAACAATCGCGCTCTTGCGCTTGGAAAGTTCACCTTCCGGATCGTCGGGGTAAGTCTTGTAGAGAAATTCCGTCGTAAGCATGTTCAGCACGGAATCGCCCAGGAACTCCAGACGTTCGTTGTTGCTCACGTAGGGCAGGTCCGTACCAGTCAGGAAAGAGCGGTGCACCAATGCGTGCGCCAAGAGTTCAGGATCCTTGAACCGGTACCCGAGCTTCGCCTCAAGCCCGCCATCGGACTTCTGGCGAAACCAGAGTTTAAGCACTTTGTGGAGTAGATTCTGATTTTCCATAAGTTTCAATAATTCGGAATTGTTTTATGCTGTCATCTTGAGCTAAACGAAACTTAGAATTTTAATTCTCTAGTTGAGTTATGCCCTTTGGGTAGAAGCCGCCAGGCGTAGTCGAAAGATCTAAAGCAGCTAGAGATCCTTCGACTTCATCACTTCGTGATTACGCTCAGGATGACACAGTGGGAAAAGCAAAGAGGCGGCACCTGATGGTCCCGCCTCTTTAAAGCTCTATCGAGAGAGGCTAATAAATTAAGCCTTCTTCGCTTCGATGAAGGCGACCACGTCAGCAACCTTCTGGAACTTTTCGGCGTCAGAATCAAGGATTTCGACTTCGAATTCGTCTTCGAGGGCCATCACGAGTTCCACGCGGTCGAGGGAGTCGGCACCGAGGTCGTTACCGAATTCGGATTCCGGCTTGACATCTTCAGCCTTAACGCCGAGCTTGTCAACGATAACAGCGGTGACCTTCTTGAAAATTTCTTCGTTCATTGTAATCTCCATTTGGATTGATTGTTTGAGTTCAAATTTAGTAAAAAATGCCTAGGCGTTCAACCCACCATCGACGCCAAGAATCTGGCCGGTGATGTAGCAGGCATCGTCAGATGCCAAAAATGCGACTGCATTGGCCACATCTTCGGGTTTTCCGATACGTCCGAGCGGAATCTGGGCGGCATACTTTTCCTTGGTAGCGTCATCCATGGCGGCGGTCATGTCGGTACCGATAAAGCCCGGGGCAATAGCGTTCACGGTAATACCGCGAGAGGCAAATTCCATGGCGTTAGAACGGGTCATACCGATAATGCCAGCCTTGGCAGCGGCATAGTTTGCCTGACCAGCCTGGCCGTGCAGGGCGTTGATGCTCGAAATGTTGATGATTCGGCCGGTACGCTTGCCCATCATGGTGCGGGCGACCGCGCGAGTGCAAAGGAACACGGAACGGAGGTTCGTGGCAATCACGGCGTCGAAATCCTCGTCCTTCATGCGCATCAGGAGACCATCGCGGGTAATACCGGCGTTGTTCACCAGGATATCGACCGTGCCCATTTCAGCAATAATCTGCTTGAACACGTTCTGCACCGTTTCGGAGTCGGCCACGTTGCAAGCATAGCTCTTGACCTGCACCCCAAGTTCGGCGGAAAGTTTGGCGGCCAAATCTTCCTTGACCGAGGTGGAAAGGATGGCGACGTCAGCGCCTTCGCTGGCGAGCTTGGTTGCAATGGCAAGACCGATACCGCGAGAAGCGCCGGTCACGATTGCCTTTTTACCAGTAAGTTTACCCATAATATTTTCCTGTGGTTAGGCCGTGAGGCCGTAGTTAAAATTATCCCTTGAGAGCCTGGAATGCTTCGATCGTTTCAACCGGAGTGACCTTCACGTCGCGGCTGATCTTGCGCATCAGGCCCATGAGCACCTTGCCGGAACCCACTTCGACACCCTGCGTCACGCCCAAGGCCATGGCCTTGTTCATGCAGTCGTTCCAACGGACCGGAGATACCAGTTGCTTCACCAAAAGTTCGGCAAGTTCGGCACCCTTCGTGACCGGTTCGGCAATCACGTTGGCAATCACCGGCTTTTCGACATCATTAAACTTGGTCTTTGCAATGGCTTCGGCAAGGCCTGCCTGAGCGAACTGCATCAGCGGGCTGTGGAAGGCGCCAGACACGGCAAGCGGAATAGCCTTGATACCGGCGGCACCGCAGTTTTCGACGAGCTTGTTCACGCCAGCGACCGCACCGGACACCACGATCTGACCCGGACAGTTGATGTTGGCCGGAACCACGGTACCTGCATCCTTCACGGCTTCGCAAAGTTCAAGAATTTTCGCTTCGTCCTGGCCCATGATAGCGGCCATGGCACCCGGGTTCTTGGAACCGGCGCTGGCCATGAGTTCGCCGCGGGTACGCACCAGGCGGAGGCCTTCTTCGAAGCTGAAACCACCGGCGGCGTAAATAGCGGAGTATTCACCGAGGGAGTGACCTGCCACATAGTCAAAGGCAAAGCCTTCGGACTTGAGGAGTTCCATGACCATGGCAGACACGGTAAACAGAGCCGGCTGAGTATTGTCGGTGCTCTTCAGGACATCTTCGGGACCTTCGGCCATGAGCTTGGAGAGCGAGAAGCCGAGAATTTCGTCGGCCTGCTGCATAAGCTTCTTGGCCGGTTCAAAAGTAGAAGCGAGTGTCTGGCCCATGCCCACGTACTGAGCACCCTGGCCGGGGAAAAGCAAAATCGTCTTAGACATTATATACATACCTCTGCGGCTAGACCGCACTTTTATTGTTTCGCCCACAATTTAGAAAATACGAACCAGCGGTAGCGCCCTTCATGCCCCTGTATACAAGAAATTGTAAATAACAGATTTTCAAAAGCGTTTTGTAACATTAAACTCGAAGCCGCCCCCGCCAGACAAAAAATTCGATGAGCCGAAACGCTTCGCCGAAAAAAAACAGAGCCTGCCGTTTAGCAGACTCTGCTTAAAATTTCGCACAAATTAGCGCTACTTTGCTTCGGAGGAATCGTCCTTGATTGCGAGCAGGCGTTCATTGACGTTCTTCGAGACACCCTTTTCGGCGTACTTGGCAGCCACTTCCACAGCCTTTTCGATAGCGAGAGCATCGGAACGACCATGAGCGATAATGCCGGTACCGTTCAGGCCGAGCAGCAAGGCGCCACCCGTCATGCGGTAGTCCCACATTTCGTCGAAACGACGACCATTCGGGGTATCGATGACACCGAACATCTTCTTGTGCAGTTCGTAGAAGCCTTCGAGCATCTTCAGAACAACGTTGCCTGTAAAGCCAGAGGTCACCACCACGTCAGCAACACCTTCGATAAGCGTTTCGCCTTCGATGTTACCGATGAAGTTCACCGGAGCGGACTTCAGCAACTGGTGAGCTTCCTGCAGCACAGCCGGGCCCTTGTGTTCTTCTTCGCCCATATTGAGGAGGCCAACCTTCGGCTTTTCGTAACCGAAGTAGGTCTCGGCGAAGGCAGAACCGGCAATAGCGAAATCCACCAAGGTAGCAGCGCGTTCGTCGACGTTAGCACCGGCATCGACCAAGATGATCGGACGGTCAGCGGTCGGAATCACGCAGCCGATAGGCGGACGGCTGAATTTGTCTGTAGTACGACCAAGAAGCATGAGGCAGCTGGCCATCATGGCGCCAGAGTTACCAGCACTCACGGAGGCATCTACCATGCCCTTCTTCTGCAAGGCAACGCAAGTCACCAAGCCGGAATGGGGCTTCTTCTTGAGGACTTCGACAGGATGTTCGTCCATGGCCACAGGATCCGGTGCATCGACCACAGAAATGCCTTTGCCAGCATAGCCAAGCTTTTCAAGCTTAGCCTTGACCTCGGCCTCCGGTCCGCACAGAACCACGTGCAGGTTAGCATTCTTGTTGACGGCGTTAACCGCACCTTCAATCACTACGTCTGGGGCGAAATCGCCACCGAGTGCATCAAGAGCAACTTTAACCATGGACATCTCCTTACAACAGTAGAACCGTTAATTATTCGGCATCCTTCATGTTGATCACTTCGACACCATTGTAGTAGCCGCAAACCGGGCACACGCGGTGCGGGCGCTTCACGGAACCGCAATGATCGCAGGTAGCCATAGCGGGCACTTCCATCTTCCAGTGGGTGCGGCGCTTGTCACGACGGGCGGTCGAGGTTTTTCTTTTAGGTACTGCCATTTTTAACTCCTATTTTCCATTTTGCTCTTAAGAGCCTTGAGTTTTTCCCAACGGGGGTCCATGGGTTTTTCGCCCGATTCGCCACCGTCGGCTTGATTGTTTGTTACAAAGATAAAATCTTCGTCAGGATTTTTCACGGGTGCGACTGGTTCTTGCAATATAACCAGCTGTCGGACGCACTCAGAAACATCTACGAAGCTCTGCCCCTGGGGAATCTGGTAGGCAAAAACGTCAACATCGTCTTCGTCCAGTTCCTGTTTGGCCACCTGGGTACGCGTCACCTCAATCACGACTTCAGTCGTAAAGGGGCGGTCGAACGGCTCCAAGGTGCGGGAGCAGGTCAGAGTTTGCACTCCGGAGATTGTACCGGTCACAAGGCACTTGCTTTCGCCTTCGGGGCTTACCAACACCTCGGCTACCAGGTCGCCCTTGAGGTGCAGTTCGTCGAAGATCTCGGGGGCATCGGAGCGGGACCAGACCACCCGGCGGTCTTCGGAATCAACAAGTTTTTGTGCGATATCGAATCTCAAAGTAGCCCAAATTTAGTAAAAAACGCAAGACAAGTCAATATAGGGCTCCCCTGCTACTTCTTCTTTTTGCCCGGAGGGCTAGGCATGAAGGGGCTGCTTGCCGCAGACTTTTCTTTGGTGGCGGTCACCGTTTCTTGACTTACGACCACGGAATCGCCCACGGAAAGTCCCTTGAGAATCTGGATGTTCACGCCGTCGCTGATGCCTGTCTTGACGGGGCGCGGGGCGGCCTTGCCGTCGATGTTTACCCACACGAGGTTGCCGCTCGGCTTTTTGCCGTCGGGGCGTTTTTTGAAAGACTTGGGGAAACTGCCGGGGGGCGGGCCCATTCCTGCGGGAGGTGCCGGGAAGTCACCCTTCTTGAAGTCGCCTTTCGGGAAATCGCCCTTGGCAAAGGTGCTGTCACCGGATTCGCCGTGCGGCGGGCGCATGCCCTTGGGCGGTTCTGCCATCGGGGTGCCGTCGGCAGGAGTAAACTTGAGAGCCTTCACCGGGATCGCGATGGCGTCGGTGATTTCTTGGGTTACGATGGTGCATGTCGCGGTCATGCCGGGGAGCAGTTTCTGTTCCGGGTTCTCGGCGGTAATCACGACGGTGTAAGTCACCACGTTGCTCGTGGTCGTCGGATTCAGACGGACTTCCTGTACGATACCGTTAAAGGTATCGTTCTGGAAGGCATCCACGGTGAACGTGACACGCTGTCCCTGTTTCACCTGACCGATGTCGGCCTCATCTACGGCAGCCATCACCTTCATCTGGCTCAAATCCTTGGCGATTACGAACAAAGTAGGAGTACTCATGGAAGCAGCCACCGTCTGGCCGACTTCTACGGCGCGCTTCAGGACCACGCCGTCGATGGGGCTTTTGATAGTCGCGTAGCTCAAGTTGAGACGGGCCTGATTGACTTCGTTCTGGCTGCGTTCAACGGAGAGTTTTGCCGAATTCATATTGTATTCAGCGGTTTCAAGTTCCACGGCGCTTGCAGAATTGCTCTCGGAAAGTTTCTTGACGCGGTTGTAAGTCGATTCCTTATACTTGTAGTCGGTTTCAGCACTGCGGAAAGCGATTTCAGCCTGCGTGAGAGTCGCCTTGAGCTTGGACTTGTCGAGCTCGGCGATGACCTGCCCCTTCTTGACCTTAGAATTGAAATCGACGTTGATTTTGGCGATGTCGCCCGACACCTGTGTACCGACTTCCACCTGATCAACGGGTTCCAGCGTGCCGGTTGCAGAAATCGTGGTCGAGATTGTGGTCTGCACCACCTTGGTGCTTACGAGTGGACCCGCGGCATTTTCAGCGTTTGCCGAAAAAAAGAACGTCTTGACACCATAAGCGATAGCGCCAAGAATCACTAAAATGATGAAGATTTTCAAAAGCTTTTTCATAAACGCAACTCAAAAAATAGAAAGTCTTACCCATTTTTCGAATAATTAGATGCGCGTGTACCGCAAAAGGTTGCATTATTTTATATTTTCTTTCGTCTCTCGTCTGTAGGACCAGAGGTCCGTTCTTTCGTCTAGATTATGACTCGTATCGCAAAAAAAGATGACAGCTCCGAGGTTCGCCGCGTCACGTGGGTGGGACTTGGCTGGAACGTGGTCTTGTCGGTAGGCAAGTTTTTTGCGGGTTATTTTGGCGGGTCTCAGGCACTTATTGCCGACGCCATTCACAGCGCGTCTGATTTTATTACGGACATTGCAATTATCGTCGGGTCGCGTTTCTGGAATTCGCCGCCCGATGCGGAACACCCGTATGGGCACCGCCGATTCGAGACGCTCATTTCGGTCGGGATCGGGCTTGCGGTTTGCGCCGTGGGCATCGGGCTCGGCTACAACGCCGTCGTGGCACTCAAAAACGGCGAGCAGTCGCACCCCGAATGGATTGCAGCGGTGATGGCGGCGGTTTCGATTATCGTGAAAGAGGCGCTTTTCCGCTACACGCGGGCAAAGGGGCGAGCCATTCGCAGCGAGGCCGTCGAGGCTAATGCTTGGCACCACCGCAGCGACGCCTACAGTTCTATTCCTGTTTTGGTCGCAGTCCTGTTCGGAATTCTTTGTCCGACGCTCTGGTTCGCAGACTCCGTAGGCGCGATTATCGTATCGGTATTCATTCTGCATTCGGGCTTTGAAATCGCTTGGCCAGGAATTCACCGCGTGGCCGACGAAGGCGCCAGCGCCGAAGTGGCCCAAAAGCTAAAGGACGTCGCTCTCGCCTGTCCGAACGTGATTAGCATTCACGGATTCCGCACGCGTTATGTAGGAAGCGATTTGCATGTGGATTTGCATGTGGTCGTCCCCGCCGACATGACGCTCCTTGCCGCGCACGATTTGGCCGAAGAAGTGGAACGGCGCATTATTGAAGCGGGTGAAAATGTAGTCGATGCGCTCGTGCACATCGACCCGTACGATCCTAAGAAAGTATAGTGGATTGCCGCGAGCATGACCGCGCGAACCTATTTCTTCAGCAGGAAGCCGGCGACGCTCTTTTCGCGTACAAAGGTCTTCTGCGCCGCTGCTTGGACATCGGCTGCAGTGACTTTGTTCAGCTGGTCCGCCCAATTCAAGAAGAGGCGGTAGTCGCCGTACATTTCGTACCAGGCAAGCATCGTCGCGACATTCTCCATATCCGTCAAGCTACGCACCAAACCCGCATAGGCATGGTTCTTGACCTTCTGGAAATCGCGTTCCGAAACGGTTTCGGTCTTCAGCCTTTCCAATTCTTCCCAGACGATTTTTTCAACCTTCGCGGGGTCGGCATCCGGACGCATATTGACGGTCACACCGAATTCCGAGACATACTTGTTCGGCGAGTTTGACGCCTTGGCACTCACGGCGAGCTTTTCGTCTTGCACCAGACGCTTGTAAAGCCTTCCGGAACGACCGTTCAAAACACCCTCGGCAATGTCCAGCGAATAGAGAATCGGGGCTCCCACTTCGGGAGTCGTAAATGTCAGCGTGTAAAGGTTCGGTGCGTCAGGGCGCGTCACGGTCAAGCGCTTCTCGCCCGCCTGCTCGGGGTCGCGAATCGTCAGCGGCGGGAATGCTTCACCCGTCGGAATCGGTTCGAAGTACTTCTTCACCATCTCCATGGTAGCCGTAGTATCGATGTCGCCCGCCAGCACCAGGATTGCATTGCGCGGCTTGTAATACTTGCGGTAATGTTCGTCCGCCATTTCGCGAGTGAGGTTCATGATGTCGCTCGGCCAGCCTATGGTCGGCACGCGATACGGGAACGCCTCGTAAATCATGGAATTGAGCGTTTCATAAAAACGCCCCGTCGGCTTGTCGTCGTAGCGCATGCGACGTTCTTCGCGCACCACCATGCGTTCCGAATAGAATTCGCGGAGCACGGCGTTCTGCATGCGGTCAGATTCCAGCCACATGAAAAGTTCAATTTTATCCTTAGGGAGCGTCACGATATAGGCGGTCATGAGGTCGCTCGTAAAGGCATTCAGGCCCGTGCCACCGGCAGCCTGGTAGGCGCTCCAGAGTTCGTCCTTCACAAAAATTTTGCGATGTTCGTTGACCACGGAATCGTGTTCGGCGGTAAGCTTCTTGACCGTCGCGGAATCACCTGCGATAATCGCCGGGCGAATCAAAGCCTGCAGGCTGTCCTGCGTAGCCATGAACTTAACATCGGCAATGCTGTCGGTGATCCCCACCTTCTTGGTGCCCTTGAAAAGTTCATGTTCCAGAATGTGCGCAAGGCCCGACTTTCCCGGAACTTCGTGTACGGAGCCCGTCACGTAGAACAGGCGGCAGCTCACCGTGGGCGACTGCTTGTTCGGGTGCAACAGTACCGTGAGCCCGTTGGGCAGAACTTCCTTGTGGACCACCAGGTTCACCTGGGCAAGGGACTGCGTCGCGGCAAGCAGCGCCACGCCGCAAGAAATTTTCTTGAGCCAATTCATCATGCCGTCTGCTCCCCGCTATTTCTTTCCCTAGCGAACTTGACGATTTCTTCTGCGATTTCGTTTGCCTTCTGCGTATTTTCGCTGTAGATGGCATCGATTTTCTGGCAACCCAGTTCCAAAATTCGGCGAGCAAGCGCCGAACCCTTCTGACTGCGCAAGTCGCGAATTGCAAGGTCGATCAGTTTGATATCGGCCTGTGCCGGGTAGCCCTTCATAAAGTCGTAGAACAACTTGATCTGTTCGTCGTACTGAGCATCGGTTTCGAGCGCAAGCAGAAACGGGATTACACGCGTGTTCAGAAGCTTGCCGAGATCGCCGACGAAGGTATTCAGCGTAAGACCCTTGGGGAAAAGTTCCTCGGTATCGTTCTGCAAGTCCTCGGTATCGACAAAAGCACCGGATTCGATTTGTTCCAGCGCATCGTTCAAAAAGTCCATTTCCTTTTTACGAGCCTGCTCGCGGAAACGCGCCTGGTAGTAAATAGGAAGTGTCGTGAGGCAGAAATGCGCCTGGTTCGCCCCGATAAATTCTCCGATATAGTAGATGTCGGCATCCTCTTTCAGGATGTCTTCTTCTTGCGAGAAGTTTCCGATCTTTGCAGGAATCGGAATCACCTCCATGCTCGAAAGTTCGTGCAGGCGGTCACGCACCTTTTCGACATCCATGTCAGACGGCAGGTCAACGCCATCGGCTTCCATGGATTCAAGCATGTCGTTGATTTTGTCGTCCACAGCGCGGTCAATCGCCTTCTTGCTAGGCACACGCGGCGAGAACATTCGAAAATCCCCTTCCAACGTCAACAGACCATTCTTGATCATGTCATCAAAGGGAGTGCCGCTCTCCTGTTCATCGGGGTTGGGCAAAATCTTTGCGTACGCAATCATGCGCCCGCACAAATTCTCGTCGTTACCTTTTTTCTGCTCAATGCCTAACATACAGGGAGCAATATAGTAAAAAGGGGGCTTTCTGAGATCCGCTTTTTGTCACTTAACGCGGATCATCTGCTGGCGAAGCGCAGAACCGTTCTGCGTTTGCAGCAGGTAGACGCCCGGCGCAAGATTATCAGTCTCCAAAGAAGAGCTCTCGCGAATCAGTTGCCCCGTCACGCTGAACAGGCGCACGCGAGTCTCCGGAACCAGCCGCTGGATTGGCGCCGCAAGCCCAGGAATAGACATTATTTCGTCGGCCTTGAGCAAAATCAGTTCCAGCTGATCCAGGTTCGGACCGTCGTTTCCGGCGATTGTCGCAAAGGTAAAGTAGCTGGCCCCGGCAGGGAGCTTCGCGGTTATCGATAAAGTGTCCCAGGTCGTCCAATTCTCGGTCGCCTCAAAGGTAAGCGACTCGGCACTCTTGCATCCATTGATTTCCGTTTCGCAAACTCCGGGGGCTGCAGCAGCAAGCATTCGAGCCTTGCCGCTACCATTCGCGTAGCGGACAACCACTTTATATTCTCCACCCACTTCGGCATAAATCGGAACCTGAACCATACTCAAATCACCGGCGCCATAGTTCACGAATCCATTTCCGTTAAATCCAGCATTGTTGCTTTCAGCAGCGGCATTCGTAATGATTCCGTCTTCGACCTGGAATTCGGTCGTGCCCTTCGCGGCAAAGCCCGGGGTGAGTTCTATATCGCCTGTCGCGACAATTTCAACCGCAGCCTTGCTCGCATCAACCTGGCTTGCACTCTTGCCGCTCCAGCCCGCAAAAGTCCAACCGTCAAAGGGTTTCGCCGTAAATGTAGCAGTCTTACCTTCTGCAACCTTGTTACCCGAAAGCGAGGATTCCACTTTGCCGCCAATCGCCTCGCCGATGGATACGTTGTAATAAGTCGCAGATGCATCGAGAGTCGTGACCTCGTTGGAATACGCGCCGAGGCCCCCCATGCTGTTCGCCGCACGCACCGTAATCTTGGAGCCCACGGCAACGCCATCGAGATCGAAACTCGGGACAACCACGTTCGCCTTGTACTTGCCGTTCACGAACACCACCCAGGCGCGAGCGTTATCGTCGTCGGCCCAGACGATTTCGGCACCTTCCTGCGCAATTTTCGGGGCGTTTACCTGCACCGTCAACTTGGTCGGATCCCAGTTGTCACTACCCTTGAGCACGTTCGAAAGCGTATACTTAGCGGCGTCGTTTGCATTCCACACCGTCTTGAGCGTGGTCGCCGTCGAGCCGTCCTTGCCACCATTGAAATATGTCTTGCGCTGGCTCGTATTCACAGCGTTGCCGTTGCCATCCTTGCTGTTGTATTCGCCAAAGACTTGCGGGGCGGAATTCATGTCGGGGCCCCAGCCTTCGCCCGTGGGTTGCGCAATCATCTTCGTATTTAGGAATACTGCCTTTGCGTGTCCCCAGGAACGCCCCAAATAGTATGTTCCGTTGAAACCGCTGTTGCTTACCGAGATGGTCGCGTTATTGAATACGTAGCCCCAGTCCCCCGGATTCTGGGAAGCCGTAATGTAGCCACCCTTCCGCGTCACCACAAGCTTGGTGCCTTCGAAGAACACGTCGCCGCCTCCGCAGATAAAGTCGACCGTTCCGTCAATTTCGCCACCTTCCCAGTAGGTGCGGCCCTTCTTGGTGTAGTAGGTGTCCTGGCCACTCAACAGACGAACATTCTTGTAGATAAACTTGTCGCCTTCGTTCTGTTGCAGCGCCACCTGGCGCGCAGCTTCCGTCGAACTGACCGAGCTCCTATTCTGCAGGGTGATATCCTGCATGTACATGTTGTTGTTCTTGGGGAAATAGAGCGTTGCCGTGGTACTGATACCTTCGGTATCCGTCGTGTTCCAAATAATTGTCTTGTCTACCGATTGCCCGACAATAGAGACGTTCGACGCAGAAAAAGTCGTCTTGCCGTGTTCATCGCCCGTTAGCTTCGTAATTTCATACTCGCCATCGGGAACAAAAATGACGAAGCGGTTGCCCGCAGATGCGCCCGCCGCCGCAATGGCCGCCTTGAAGTCGCCATCAACACCAAGTACGAAATCAATCTTCTTTTTTTCGACAGCGGAAGCAGAAATTGCGAGACCTAAAGTCGCAAGTAGACAGATTTTTGATGTAATACTATTTAACATAAAACCTCATATCTGGATTGCATCGCCTTCGGCTCGCAATGACGTTATCTCGCTTTTCCTTTTATATCAAACACATTCCCGTTCGCTTTTTTCAGGTACACGCCGGCGGCGTTGTCGCGGCTACCAAAGTCTACATAGTAGCGGCCGGCCGTTCCTACTGGGCGCACCGCGCGTGCCCCGATGGCATCCGTTCCGCCAATCTCGGCGAGATCTTTTTCCCCTGCATACAGGTCCGCACTCATCCAGCCGATGTAATCGATGTTCGCCACGCCATCTTTCGAAAGGCTTGTGAACTTGAGTTCACTGTAACCCGTATCCAATTCGATTTCCACCGACTGGGTTTTCCAAGTCGTCCAGGCGCGGGTCGATTCCATGCTGCCTTCAGCAAGGAGAGTCTTGTCGCCCACACTGATACTGTAGCCGCGAGCAGAGCTACCGCCATTTGCAAAACTGATGTACAGCGTATACTTGCCCGCCTTCGCAGCCGTTACGCCGTAAGTCACGAAGCTACCCTTTTCGTTATCCACGTTGGCATAACCCTCGCCCACAAAACCCTTATTCGTTGTTTCCTTGGCCCCCTTGATGTCTGCGAAATTCACGCCATCGATGTACGTCTTGCAGGTATCGCTCCCGCACATGGCCGCCGGAGGAGGCGGTTCCACATAAGTACCCGTCGCCTTTTCGAGCGCTTCCAAATATGCGGTTTCCGTCGCAAGGATTGCGCTGCCGTAGTCACCTGCCCACTGGTAACCCGTTCGACGTTCCGCGCTAATTTTCATAAAGTCCTGCGTCTTGGTACTGGCTCCGTCGCGGTCGCAGAAAAAGTAGTCGTCGCTATTCACTTCGTAAAAGCGGAACCACAATGAAGAGCCCGCCTTGTCGACAACGCCGGCCGTCTTGCTAAAGGCTTTGTCTTTCAATCTGTTTTTCTTGTACCAGGCAATGGCACCCTTGACCGCGTTCTGAATCGCTTCGGTCTGTTCCGGCCAGTTCATCAGGAACCACACCACGCCCATCGATTCGTTACCGGACTTGCTCGGGAGTTCGTATGCGCGGGCCCCCACTGGAGCGAGGCTGTTCGTGTCGTGCTGGGCGCACCACACCGTCAAATTTCCGTTGTTTACAATCTGCGCCTTGAGCAGGTAATCAATTGCCTTGTCCATCGCGCCCTGCATTTTGCTGCGAGTCGCCTCGTCAATGATATCGGAATCAAACGGAGACGTCTTGTTTGCAATGTCCATCATGGTGACCATCGCGCGAATCATGGCGTTGTCGTTCAGCGTAATCTGGTCCGAATAGTTGCCGCGCTTGGGCCATACCTGCGGAAGCCCACCCTTGGAACGCTGCATGGTCAGCAAAAAGTTCACCGCCTTATTGAAGCTCGTCTTAAAAGCGACCTTGTAATTGTTGTTAGTCGTCTCCTTGTAACGCACTGCCAGCAAGCGCATTTCTTGAATAGTCGCGTTGTTGTCAATCGTGCCGAGGTCGCCACCATCCTTAGCGCGCCATTCCGACTTTTGTCCGCCGGAGTAGGCACTCTTGTACTTGTCGGCCATCGCCTTGTAAAAGCCGCCGTTGTCAATCTGCCAGGTGGTCATGTTGTAGGTGTACTGGTCGATATCCATGCCTTTAGCCGCGTCGGTAAGTTCCGAATAGCCGCGGTAACTGTTGATTTTAGAGATCGCCGTCTTGGGGGGCTCGTAAGCGGCAAACGCCGAAACCGTAAGCAACGCTCCTGCGAGAACGCATGCCCGAAGCGCCCCGTTTTTCATGGGGATATAGTTCCAAACACTCATAAATTCCTCTTTGCGGCAAATCGCACCGCGCAAACCTTATAGGAATCTATGTTATTTCTATGTCATAAGCAATGGATTAGATAAAAATTTTACCTAAAAAAGTCACTTTTCTTTCTAATTTTAGTCCACAATTTTAGCGCAATCAAGCATTCCATTCTCTTTTTTTTAAATTTTACAAAAATAGATGTCAACATTAGAAAAATACCGCCACCAAACTTTAAGCCTGTTGCCGCTTCGGAATGGAAACATTCCAAGAAAATTTTACATTTTCGAGATTTTGATTGTAAATTTATTCGTACTAGCGAAGGACACGGCGTCCTCCCATGTCGTTCCGGAATAGCCGTCCAGCGCATAGACCTCGACCGTCATACTATAGACAGCCCCGTTGAACGCCCTGGATGCCCCCAGAGACCAAATTCCCGAACTAAATCCGATTACAATGTTTTCCCATCCATCCGATGCAATCTGAATTACAAATTGGTCCAGAGCCGCCGAGTTTTTCCCTATGTAGCTGGCCATTTCAGCCGTGCTGACGGTTCGGGCATCGCCAGTCCACGAAATAAGCGCCGGATGGCCGGTAAGCTTATCGAGATACGGATAGAGGTGTTCCTTTACGAGACGATCTATATCGCCACGCACGAACTGCTGCACGTTCTTGTCCAACGAAACAAGTAGCAGCGAACCGTCCGTCAGGTCGTAATCAAAAGTAAGAGTGATGGTAGTATCTGCGGAGGACCTGGTAAACGTATAGGAATAATAATTGACGGAGGTTTCGACAATCTTACTTTCAAACCCCCGTTGGATCATGCCCTCCGTGAATTCGTTTAGGGTTGCCGCCGTCATGGAGGGAAGGTTATCCGCATCGCAATATTGCGCTCCAGTCTCGTAGGTGAGCATGTCAGACCACCTGATATTCGATTCAGGCAAAATATCAGCAAGGGAACAGCGTTCCTCATCGGACCCAGTGGAGAAGCTTTCGCCACATGCGGCCATTATGCAGCACAGCACTGCCAAGGATATTACGGCATCGATTTTCTTCATAATCGGGTTCCTTATCTTTGTTAAATATATATAAATATTAAACAATAACAATCAACAAAGTGTTTTTTTTCTTATATTTTATCAAACACAACCAAGAGGTTCTTATGAAAATACAGAAATTCACGGCAATCGCTATAGTACTTGGCTCCATAGCCCTTTTAACTGGCTGCATGGGCAAAGCCGCCGCCAGCTACTGGGATGGTAAAAAATTCAGCATTCTGGAAAGCCATTGGGGCGCACCCACGGAGACCAGACAGAACGACGACGGATCTACGACCGCCATTTTCCGCGCCGGTGACGACTGCACGGCGACATTCAATATGGATGCCCAGGGAGTCATTCTGAACCACGACATCGTGGGCGGCTCGTGCAGCTACGATGCCTACAACCGCTTGTTGAACATCGAGCATTAGTCTCTGTAGTCCAATCGCGGCCATTCAAACGAGAACGAAGGTGAGAAATCATTTTCATTTTCTGGTATTTTCTATCTTTGTATTCGTATGAACACGAAGATTTACTATACTCTGACTGACGAGTCGCCGTTCTTGGCGACTCAATCCCTGCTCCCCATCGTGCGCGGTTTTGCAAAGGCAGCCGACATTGACGTGGAAACCAAGAACATCTCCCTGCCGGGCCGTATTCTGGCCGTTTTCGGCAAGGCGAGCGACGACCTGGATTTTCTGGGAAAGCTCACGCTCGACCCGAGCGCAAACATCATCAAGCTCCCGAACATTTCGGCTTCGGTGCCGCAACTCAAGGCCGCTATTGCCGAACTTCAGAAGAACGGTTTCGATGTGCCCGACTATCCGGATGCTCCGGCGAATGACGAAGAAAAGGCCATCCGCGCCAAGTATGACAAGGTGAAGGGTTCCGCCGTGAACCCGGTGCTGCGCCAGGGTAACTCTGACCGTCGCGCCCCCAAGGCCGTGAAGAATTACGCCCGCAACAATCCGCATAGCAACGGCGTGTGGAATGAATCGGTGAAGACTCACGTTTCGAGCATGTCTGCAAACGACTTCTACGGCAACGAAAAGTCGATTACGCTTGCGAAGGCCGATACGTTCAAGATTGAATTTGTTGCTGAAGATGGATCCGTCACGGAACTGCGTGCCGCAAAGCCGCTCCTCGAAGGTGAAATCCTCGATGCGACCGTGATGCGCATGGCCGCTCTTGAAAAGTTTATCGCCGAACAGATGGCCGATGCCAAGGCGAAGGGCGTGCTGTTCTCGGTGCACCTGAAGGCCACCATGATGAAGGTCTCTGACCCGGTGCTGTTCGGTGCATTCGTTCGCGTATTCTTCAAGGACGTGTTCACGAAATACGCCGACCTGTTCAAGGAACTCGGCATTGACGCGAACAACGGCCTCGGCGACTTGTACAAGCGCCTGGAAGGCAACACCAAGGAAGCCGAAGTCAAAGCAGCTATTGACGCGGCACTCGCTGCGGGCCCGGATCTCGCCATGGTCGATTCCGCAAAGGGCATTACGAATTTGCACGTACCTAGCGACATCATCATCGACGCTTCGATGCCCGCGATGATCCGCAACTCCGGCTGCATGTGGAACAAGGAAGGCAAGCTGCAAGAAGTCAAGGCCTGCATTCCGGACCGTTGCTACGCAGGAATCTACGATGCCACTATTGAATTCTGCAAGAAGAACGGCGCCTTCGACCCGAAAACGATGGGCACGGTACCGAACGTCGGCCTCATGGCCCAGGGTGCCGAAGAGTACGGCAGCCACGACAAGACCTTTATCGCTAAGGGTAAGGGCGTCATCCGCGCCGTGAATGCAAACGGCGAAGTGCTCCTGCAGCAGGAAGTCGAAGCAGGCGACATCTATCGTATGTGCCAGGCGAAAGACGCTCCGATCCGCGACTGGGTCAAGCTCGCCGTCACGCGCGCTCGCGTCAGCAACACGCCGGCGATTTTCTGGCTCGACCCGCAGCGCGCCCATGACCGCGAAATCCAGAAGAAGGTGGAAGTTTACCTGAAGGACCACGACCTGAACGGTCTTTCCATCAAGATCATGAGCCCGAAGGATGCCATCGTGGAAACGATGACCCGCGCGAAGGCTGGCCTCGACACCATCAGCGTCACCGGCAACGTGATGCGCGACTACCTCACCGACCTCTTCCCGATTCTTGAGGTCGGAACGTCTGCCAAGATGCTCAGTATCGTGCCGCTCATGGCTGGCGGCGGCCTCTTCGAAACGGGTGCAGGAGGTTCCGCCCCCAAGCAGGTGCAGCAGTTCCTCGCCGAAAACTACCTCCGCTGGGATTCCCTCGGTGAATATTTCGCGCTCGTGCCCGCGTTCGAACAAGTCGCCTCTACCACCGGCAATAAGAAGGCGAAAGTCCTCGCCGATACGCTGGACGAAGCGAACGGCAAGATTCTCGAATTCAACCGCACGCCGGCCCGCAAAATTGGCGAGCTCGACAACCGCGGCTCACACTTCTACCTGGCCCTCTACTGGTCGCAGGCGCTTGCCGCCCAAAAGGAAGATGCGGAACTTGCCGCCAAGTTCGCCCCGGTCGCGAAGGCCCTCGCAGCCCGCGAAAAAGAGATTATCGCCGCGTTTGCCGCCGAGCAGGGCAAACCCGCCGACATCGGTGGCTATTACCTGCCGAAGCCGGAACTCCTGAAGAAGTGGCTCCGCCCGGTTGCAGAATTCAACGCCGTCATCGACGCGCTGTAAAACACGCGCAGCAATAAGCAATATCCTATAACGCAAAAACTCGGAAGCACATTCCGAGTTTTTCTTTTTTTACAGGTCAGTCGCAACGAGGTATTACGAAGCTTTTCAGCCTTTCACATGGATGGCGGCGGCGAATTCCTTCAATAACGCCGGATCTTCCACCTTTTCCCAGAGAGTTCCGGTTACGATGATGTTCGCACCGGCCGCCACGCGAATCGCCGCGGTCTGCGGATCCTTAATGCCACCGCCAGTAATGATGGTCATCTCGGTCGCCTTGCGGGTATAGGCGATGTGTTCCACCGGCACCGGTTCTTCAGCACCACTGCCCGCTTCCAGGTACACATAGCGCATGCCCATAAGTTCTGCCGCAATAGAATTCACCATACTGAGCTTAGGCTTGTTGGCGGGCACCGGCATCGTACCGCTAATGTATTCCACCGTCGTGCGTTTGCCGCTGTTAATCAGCTGATACGCCGTCGGAATCGCTTCCATATTCAAGGCACGCACCAAGGCGCCACCGCGAACTTGTTCATCGATCAGGTAATTCGGGTTACGACCGCTAACAAGTGTCATAAAGAGCATCGCATCGAAACCAGGCACCACCTGCGAAGCTCCACCTGGGAACAACACCACAGGCAAATCCACATTCGCCTTAAGTGCCGCCACCTGCTTAGGCAACGTAAAGTTACCCAGGTAAGAACCGCCCACCAAAAGGAGGTCGGCACCGTTTTCGGCAGCCATCGCACCAGCCTTCACAAAGGCGGCTTCGTCCGATGTATCGGGGTCCAGCAACACGGCAAAAAGCGCACCGCGTTTCTCGATTTCAGCATTCAGGCGAAGTTCGGTTTTTCCTAGTTTCATAAAAAATCCTTTTTGACGCCAAGGGCGCTAGACAAGTTAAAGATACATTATTTAAGGGTCATGAGGTAGAAAAAACAAAAAGAAGGCGGGCCAAAGCCCACCTTCTCGTTCACCTCCTGTTCTCCGAACCCCAAATTCAGCTGCACCGGCTTGTAATTCTTGCCATTTCGAGAGTCCGTCATCGTTCCAAATCTATGATTAACATTTACTTGATTCGCTTTACGGAAGGTTAAATTCCATACATTCGACCCGAATCTTTTCTACAATAAAATTTAAAATTTACCCGCAAGCACTTTGAATTCTATTTAAATTTAATGCATGAACCTTTACACGAAAGTAGACACCCCCGCTGCAAATTTTAATATCGACTACACAAGCCGCCTGGTATTCATCGGTTCCTGCTTTGCAGACAACATTTCGGCTCAGTTCGCGGAACGCAAATTTCATGTTCTCGCCAATCCGTTCGGAACGGTTTACAACCCGGTTTCTTTGGAGAGTCAAATCAAGGCTATCACCGACGGAAAAGTTTTCGGAGAAAACGATGTCTTTAAGGACGAGCGCTGCGATGGACTTTGGCACAGCTGGGACGCGCACAGTTCACTATCGGCGCACACTCGCGAAGAGTGCATCGACAAGCTGAACGCCGCGACAAAGCAAGCCCGCTTTTTTTTGCAGAAGGCAAGCGTCGTATTCGTCACATTCGGCACCGCATTTGTCTATTCGCTAAAGAACTCTGGCGATTGCAACGGCAACACGCCCGAAAGAGTCGTCGCGAACTGCCACCGGCAAGACCCGAACCTGTTCACACGTCGAATGATTTCGGTCGACGAAGCCGTCCTTGCAACGAACGAAATTGTCGCCAGCATACGCCAACTGAATCCACACGCACGCATCGTCTTCACCGTATCGCCGCTGCGACACATGAGCGACGGCACCCACAACAACACTCTTTCGAAGGCGACATTACAACTCGCCATAAACGAAACCGAGAAACGCGGAGCAAAGATTGCCGCGCCTTCGGCTCGCAATGACGTCGTAAGTCAAGCAAGCGCGGGAGTATACTCACGCATTTGCGAGACGCAACAGTCATGCGCTCCGCGCAATGACGTCGTAAGTCAAGCAAGCGCGGGTGTTCACGGCGATCCATTCTCAGTAAGTTATTTCCCGAGCTACGAAATCGTGATGGACGAGTTGCGCGACTACCGTTTTTACGACAGCGATATGGTTCATTTGTCTAAAACAGCAGAAGACTACATTTTCGAACGCATGGTCGAAACCTACTGCGACGACATTGTTCGCAAAAACATCGCCAAAGTAGAAAAATTCATGAAGATGGCGAACCACAGAATCGTGGACGCCAACTCCCCCGTCACGCAAGAATTCAGGCAAAAATTGGCAATACAAGCAAAAGAACTTGAAAAACAGATTCCTGGGCTTAATTTAGCCTAAAAAACGAAATTTTTAGTTTCGCTTTATTTACATATTTTGCGGCTATTTTTATTTATTTTATAATTGGATTGGTTTGTGTTAGGGAAAAGAGGAGTATTAAATGAAGATAACTCGTTCCCTTTCGGGTGTTGCGCTCAGCGCAGCCCTTCTTGGCGTTGGATTTTCAAACGCCTTTGCTGAAGAAGAAACCCTCAGGTCACTCGCAGATAAAAACAATATCTACATCGGCGCCATTCTGAATTCGCAGTGGTTCGGCGGCGGCCTCCCCGGAAACTACGAACAAATTCACAAGACGCAATTTAACATCGTCGTTGCCGAAAACGAGATGAAGTTCGATGCGACAGAACCGAGCGAAGGTCAGTTCAATTACAACAACGGCGACAAGATGGTCAAGTACGCTCAACAAAACGGTATGCGCGTCCGCGGACATGCACTTGCCTGGCACAGCCAGGTTCCGGGTTGGGTGAACCAGAAGTACGGCGGCAACAAAAAAGAACTTCTCAGAGTCCTCAAGAACCACATCGAAAAGGTTGTTGGTCACTGGAAGGGCCAAGTCGCCGAATGGGACGTGGTGAACGAAGCCATTAGCAACAACGAACCCCAATGGCGTACCGGCTCCGTGTGGTACCAGGGTATCGGTCCTGAATTCATTGACTCCGCCTTCGTGTGGGCACACGCTGTGGACCCGGATGCAGAACTCTGCTACAACGACTACAACCTGGAACAGGGCGTAAACCCGAAGGCCAAGGCAGGCTTCTTGCTGGAACAGGTGAAGCGCTGGGTCGCAAACGGCATTCCTATTCATTGCGTGGGTTCCCAGACGCACGTGGAAGACACCACGACCGACAAGCACTTTATCGGTTCGCCGGACAGTCTCCGTTCCCTTGCCAAGGAACTTGCAAAGCTGAACGTCAAGCTGAAAATCACCGAACTTGATATCGGATTCAAGAGCGGTATCAATGTCAGCAAGAGCGATCTTGAACGTCAGGGACAGACCTTCCGTCAGTACCTGGACATTGTGCTCGAAGAACCGAATGCAGACACCTACCTGATTTGGGGCGTGTCCGATAAGTGGAGCTGGCTTGGCGGCCTGAACAGGCAAAAGGGCCTGATCTACGACGACAACCTGCAACCCAAACCGGCTTTCGACAGCATCTTGGTGAGACTCCAGACGTATGAACCGCCTCAAGACTCATCCGACAAGGATTCCACCGAGAAGGACTCTACCGACGCATTCAAGGCTATCGCTGGCTTGACAAGCCTTTCGATACACCTCTCTGGGCGCACACTCTCTATCGCAGGCGCCACCGCCACGAAGGTCGAAATCTTCGACATGCAGGGTCGCCCGGTATTCAGCGCCAAGAACGTGAAGGGCTCTGTCGACTTGAAGGTCACTGAAGGACTCTACATAGTGCGCGTGCGCGAAGGCTCCGTAAGCCTCACCAAGAGAATCGCCATTCACTAGGTTCTGAGTTCTACTCAAACCACCGACCGCAAAGTTATCATACAAAAAAAAGGCTGCGTTTTACCGCAGCCTTTCTTAAATGTTTTAGATCCTTCGACTTCGTGCTATGCACTTCTCCACAAAGTGGATAACTCAACTTTAGAACTAAAGTTCTTAGTTTCGTATAGCTCAGGATGACACGGACTGTTATGCGCCACGCTTAGGGCTATGCGCCGAGCTTCGCTCTGATCCAGTTGTTCGCGTTGGCGATAGCACCGGCAATTTTGTCGACTTCCTTGGTGCCGGCCTGAGCGCGGTCCGGGCGTCCACCGCCGCGGCCACCGCAAGCAGCGGCGAGGTCCTTGACGAGGTCGCCGGCCTTGATGCCCTTGGCCTGAACGTTCTTGCCGACCATCACGGCGATGCTACCGGAACCGTTGTCCTTGTTTGCAATCACAGCAACGCTATCGGTATCGAGCTTGTTCTGAACGCCGTCGAGCAAGTTCTTGTACTTTTCATCCGGCAAAGAAAGTTCGCGAACGTAGAGGTTCACGCCAGCCACGTTGATACCGCCGTTCAAGAGTTCGGCAGCAGCGAGGGTCGCAAGTTCGAGCTTCACGGACTGCAGGCTCTTTTCCAAGTTCTGCGTCTTGGCGAAGGACTGCTGAATGCGATCGAGAACTTCGGCGTCCTTACAACGGAGCTGTTCGCGGAGAGCCGTGAGAATCTGCGTACCGGCGCGGAGCAGCGAGAGAGCGCCACGGCCAGAAACGGCTTCGATACGGCGCACGCCAGCGCTCACACTGGATTCGCTGATAATCTTCACCATGCCGATGTTACCGGTGTTCTGCACATGCAAACCACCGCAGAGTTCCTTGGAGAATTCTTCGTTTGCACAGCCCATCTTCACGACGCGGACTTCGTCGCCATACTTTTCGCCGAACAGTGCCATGGCACCGCTGGCCTTGGCTTCGTCAACGCCCATCACCTGGGTGTTGACCGGCAGGCATTCCATCACCTTCGCGTTCACGATGTCTTCCACCTTCTGGATTTCTTCAGCGGTCATCGCGTTGAAGTGGCTGAAGTCAAAGCGGAGGAGTTCGTTCGAAACGAAGCTACCCTGCTGCTGCACGTGAGTACCGAGCACCTGGCGAAGAGCGGCCTGGAGCAAGTGCGTTGCGGAGTGGTTCTTGCGAATGTCGTTACGGCGGTCGTTGTCGACGGTAGCCATGAACACGGCTCCCATCGTCGTTTCGTTGGCCGTACCCTTCTTCACCTTACCGCGGCAGAGGGCGGTATCGTTCACCTTCACGGTGTCGAACACGTCAATTTCGAGGTCGCCAGAAACGAGCGTACCCTTATCGCCAACCTGGCCACCCATTTCGGCATAGAACGGAGAAGTTTCGAGCACGATGCTGAGCACGCCCTTGTCTTCGCGCCAGCGGACAACCTTCGTTTCGCAAGCGGAAAGTTCATAGCCCACGAACTTGGTGCTTTCTTCGCTGTACTGCGTCCAGCCTTCGGTACCCATCGTGTTGATGCCCTGCTTCATGTTGGCGCGGGCGCGGGCCTTCTGTTCTTCCATACACTTGTTGTAGCCTTCTTCGTCAATCGTAAGGCCCTTTTCTTCGGCGAGAATACCGGTGAGGTCCGGCGGGAATCCGTAGGTATCGTAAAGCAGGAACACCTTGTCGCCCGGCACGGCCTTTGCGTCGCCGAGTTCAGCCACGATGCCGGCAAAGCGTTCGAGGCCGGCATCGAGCGTGCGGATAAAGCTTTCTTCTTCGCTCTTGATTACGCTAGCAACGAATTCCTTGCGTTCGCGGATTTCTGGGAAGGCATCGCCCATCGTGTCGGCAAGCACCTGCACGAGCTGGCAAATGAACGGTTTCTTCTGGCCAAGCAGGCGGGCAAAGCGGCTGGCGCGGCGAAGAATGCGACGGAGCACGTAGCCACGGCCTTCGTTGCTCGGCAAAGCGCCATCGGCAATAGCGAAGGAAATCGCGCGGATGTGGTCGGCAATCACGCGGTGCGGAGTACCGGCTTCGCCATCGTTGTACGGAACGCCACTGAGTTCAGCAATCTTTGCGATAATCGGGGTGAACACGTCGGTGTCGTAGTTGCTGGTCTTGCCCTGAAGAATAGCGCAGATACGTTCGAACCCCATACCGGTATCGACATTCTTTGCCTTCAGCGGAATGAGGCTGCCATCGCTCACGCGTTCGTACTGCATGAACACGTTGTTCCAGATTTCGATGTAGCGGTCGTTTTCGCCGTTCACGCCCTTGATGGGGTCCTTGAACGTTTCGGCCTGCGTAGCGAGGTCGCCGCGGTCGTAATGGATTTCGGAGCAGGGGCCGCACGGGCCGGTGTCGCCCATTTCCCAGAAGTTGCTGTGGGCGTCAAAGCGCATGATGCGGTCATCCGGGAGGCCGGACACGTCCTTCCAAATCTGCCAAGCTTCGTCATCGTCCTGATACACGGTCGCGAACAGGCGTTCCTTCGGGAGTTTCCACACCTCGGTCAAAAGTTCCCAGGCCCAGGCGATGGCTTCTTTCTTGTAGTAGTCGCCGAAGCTCCAGTTACCGAGCATTTCGAAGAAGGTGTGGTGGTAGTTGTCGCGGCCCACCACGTCGAGGTCGTTGTGCTTACCGGAAACGCGGAGGCACTTCTGGCTGTTGCATACGCGCTTCCAACCCTTCGGATTGTCGCCCAGGAAGATAGCCTTGAACTGGTTCATGCCCGCGTTCGTGAACATGAGCGTCGGGTCGTCATGGGGAACCACCGGCGAAGAACGCACAAAGAGGTGGCCCTTGGATTCAAAGAACTTGATGAAAGATTCGCGCACCTGCGCAGAAGTCATAGTAGGCATAATGTGTCCCTTTTATTTTTCGGGCGTAAAGATAGAAATTTATCAGTCCCTAAAGGGGAAAGCCTTCCCCTCGCTTCTGCCCTGCGGGCATACGCTACCCTTTCTAACGGGCGCTCGCCGCCATGAGCCTGCCCCGGACTTGTTCCGGGGTAACGCCCCGTCAAGGAAGACCTAACTCGTTGTCAGGCGTAGAATTAGAGTCTTTACAAAAAACATAATCTGTAAAACGAAGCGCAAAGAAAGCAAAATATAGTCCCCAAAATCCCTTTGGGCGTCCTTCCTTATTTTCTATATTGAGTCCCAAACAAAAATCAACAAAACGAAAGACTCGGCCGCCCAAATTTATGGCGTTGGAAAGCCGAGCAAAGAAGGAAAAACATGATTGACGCATGGAACGGCTTTGAAGGCGGACTCTGGCAAGACGAAATAAACGTCCGCGACTTCATTCAGCGCAACTACACGGCTTACGACGGAGACAAGTCCTTCCTCGCAGGCCCGACCGACGCCACCGCAAAACTCTGGGACGAACTGCAGAGCCTGCAGGCCGAAGAACGCAGGCACGGCGGAGTCCTCGACATGGACACCGACATCGTCTCGACCATCACGAGCCACAAGCCGGGCTACATCAACGAAAAGCTCAAGGATCTTGAAAAGGTCGTGGGTCTCCAGACCGACAAGCCGCTGAAGCGCGCCTTCATGCCGTTCGGCGGAATCAAGATGGCCGAAGAAGCCTGCCAGCAGTACGGCTACACGCCGAACGCCGAGCTCCACAAGGTTTTCACCGAATACCACAAGACGCACAACCAGGGCGTGTTCGACGCTTACACTCCTGAAATCCGTGCCGTCCGCAAGGCACACTTGCTCACCGGTCTCCCGGACACTTACGGCCGCGGCCGTATCGTGGGTGACTACCGTCGTGTTGCCCTTTACGGTATCGACTACATCATCAAGCAGAAGCAGAACGACCTCGCCCACATCGGCGACGGCACCATGACCGACGACGTGATTCGCCTGCGCGAAGAAGTAGCCGAACAGATCCGTTCGCTGAACCAGATGAAGGTGATGGCCGCCAGCTACGGCTTCGACATTTCCGAACCGGCTACGAACGCCAAGGAAGCTTTCCAGTGGCTCTACTTCGGCTACCTCGCCGCCATCAAGACGCAGAACGGCGCCGCCATGAGCGTGGGCCGCATCTCCACCTTCCTCGACATCTATATCGAACGTGACCTCAAGAACGGCACGCTCACCGAAAGCGAAGCACAGGAACTCGTAGACCACATGGTCATGAAGTTCCGCATGGTGAAGTTCGCCCGTATCGAATCCTACAACCAGCTCTTCAGCGGCGACCCGGTGTGGGCCACCCTCGAAGTCGGCGGTATGGGTCAGGACGGACGCTCCATGGTCACCAAGAACGACTTCCGTTTCTTGCACACCCTCGAAAACATGGGCCCGTCTCCGGAACCCAACCTCACCGTGCTTTACACTAAGCGCCTTCCTGAAAACTTCAAGGAATACGCCGCCTACATTTCCGTGACGACAAGCTCCATCCAGTACGAGAACGACGACGTGATGCGCCCGGTATGGGGTGACGACTACAGCATTTGCTGCTGCGTGTCCGCTACACAGACCGGTAAGGAAATGCAGTTCTTCGGCGCCCGCGCTAACCTCGCGAAGGCTCTCCTCTACGCCATCAACGGCGGCAAGGACGAAAAGGGCGGTCTCGTTCCTGGCATGCAGATCGGTCCCGAAATTACGCCGATTACGAGCGAATTCCTCGACTACGACGAGGTGATGCACAAGTACGACATCATGCTCGAATGGCTCGCAGGTATCTACGTGAACACGCTGAACCTGATTCACTACATGCACGACAAGTACTACTACGAAGCCGCCGAACTCGCCCTCATCGACACCGATGTGCGCCGCACGTTCGCAACGGGTATCGCAGGCTTCAGCCACGTGGTCGACAGCCTTTCCGCCATCAAGTACGCGAAGGTCAAGACGGTCCGCGGCGACAACGGCCTCGTGAAAGACTTCGTGGTCAAGGGCGACTTCCCCAAGTACGGCAACGACGACGATCGCGCCGACAGCATCGCCGTTTGGCTCCTCAAGGAATTCATCGCAAAGATCAAGAAGCATCACACCTACCGCAACGCTGAACCGACGACTTCTATCCTTACGATTACAAGTAACGTCGTGTACGGCAAGGCAACCGGTGCTCTGCCCGACGGACGCCCGGCACACGCCCCGTTCGCTCCCGGTGCAAACCCGAGCTACGGCGCCGAAAAGAACGGCCTGCTGGCCTCGCTCAACTCTGTCGCCAAGCTCCCGTACGAATACGCGCTCGACGGCATCAGCAACACGCAGACCATCAGCCCGAACGCTCTCGGCCACAGCGACGACGAACGCGCCCAGAAGCTCGTCACCGTCATGGACGGTTACTTCGCCCAGGGCGCACACCACCTGAACGTGAACGTGTTCGGTGTTGAAAAGTTGCTCGACGCTCAGGCGCACCCGGAAAAGCCCGAATACGCGAACTTCACCATCCGCGTTTCCGGCTACGCCGTCAAGTTCCTCTCCTTGACGAAGGAACAGCAGGACGACGTCATCAGCCGTACCTGCCACGGCGTGTTATAATAAGGCGTTAAAAACCTTTAAACCCGCTCCACTGAGAGCGGGTTTTATTTTTACAAAAAACGCCCCGGATTTTCATCCGGAGCGCTTTGCTTTATGGAGGAGAACAATATGAAATTTTTAGTCACTAGCCAATACAAACACCTCGTAAACTATCGACTAGTGACTAGAAGGTCTTATTCAGCCTTATCGGCACGGGTCAGCAGGAGCTTGCAATAGCCGTTTTCGACCACAACATTTTCGTCTGCCAACATAACCTTTTCCATTTCCCAGTTACCGGTCGACCAATGATCCCTATTCAGGTTGGCGCCGTCGAAGTCGTCAGTCCAGGCTTCGGTAAAGGTCTTGGTCGCCGTGTCATAGGAATAGACACGCACATAGTCAATCCACTGAGCCTTCGGAGCATCGGCAAGTTCGTCACCCGTGAACGCACCTACCCAGCCAGCACTCTTGGAAGCCCAAAGGTTGAAGCGGAGCGTCTGGTCTTTGGTAAGGAAGTTAACCTGGTCTGCATCGGCATGAGTGCTGCGTACCAGTCCGAGCTCATCGCGGCGGATTTCGACACCGTCGATTTCCCAAGACACATACTCAGGGGTCCATGTCATTGCAAACAGGTGGAAGCCTTCCGTCGCATCGAAACCGAATTCATGCAGGGGCTTGCTTTCGGAAGAAGTATTCTTCTTGATAGAGGGGTCACCTTCGCGGGTAATGATGTTGGACTGCCACATCGTGCCGCCCTTACCGAGAACTTCGATATCGATTTCGTTCCACGGTTCATCGCCATTCATCCAGGAGTTATCGTAATAAAGGAACATGGAGCTCACGGAACCCGGAATCGAGACCATCTTCATGCAAGCTTCGTAACGACCATACTTGAACGGTTCCACACCGGAAAGTTCAGCACCATAGTAGGCATAGTTTCCGGAGCTAGGCACAGCCGCGTAGGTCGGTTCCACGACCGGAGCGCGGTCTGCGCTGCGGCATGCATTCACAGAAGCCGTCGGATCAACCGGAGTTTCAGCGACATTGACATCGGGAACAGGGTCCGTGCCCGGATTCACTGCGGGGTCAGTCCCCGGATTAACGATCGGATCGGTCCCAGGGTCTGTAGCGGGATCGGTCGGCTGAGTGGCAGGATCCGTGACATTACCCTGGTCATCAACCTGACCCTGCTGATTCTGGTCAGTCGTCTGTCCCTGATTTTCCTGGTTTGCAGGATTGGTCTGGGTCGTAGAATCGGTCGGAGTCTGAGCAGAAGGATTGACTTCCGTCTGGTCGGTCGGATTTGTAGCATCGCTTGCGGTCGGACTGGAGCTGTCATCAGAGCAGGCAGCAAAGAGAGCCAGCGTTGCAACGGAGAGAAGGAATTTCGTTTTCATAGTGTACCTCGTTTCTTTGTTTATAAATATACCCCCTTTTTCGGGCGGGTGGTAGGCACCGAAACACAATTTAATCACATCTGTATCAACAGTACTAAAAGAACCGCAAAAATACACCCATAAGAGGGTTTTCCATCTTATGGGTAATTCTTTTATGTATTGCGAAGTGTTTTCAGCGAAATGACCAGCGAAACGAGATTTTGTTGAAAGGCAAGCTAGGCGAGGCGCCTCACCGGCCGTAGCGTATTGATAATACGTAAGGCCGGGGGCAACGAAGCATAGCGCCGACTTTCGGCAAAATATCACCCTTTAACGGCGTCGCCCATCGAGAACATCGGCATATACATTGCAATGAGGAGGCCACCGACAGCGCCACCAAGGAACACGATAATAATCGGTTCCATCATGCCCACCACGGCGTCCACAGCGGCATCCACTTCTTCATCATAGAAGTCCGCCAACTTCAAAAGCATGCCACCCAAGTTACCGGTCTTTTCACCCACGCCCGTCATCTGGATCACCATGGGCGGGAACAAGCCCGTTTCTTGCATCGGATCAGCAATGCTCTTACCACCGGCAATACCAATCGCAATTTTATTAATACCCTTTTCCACTACTTTGTTCGTAACGGTCGAGGCCACCACCTTCAAGGAATCCATGATGGACACACCTGCGTTCAAAAGGGTACCCAATGTACGGGCGAAGCTTGCCGTCGTGGACTTGATTTGAAGGTCTCCCAGCTTGGGAACCTTCAGCATAAAGCCGTCCCATGCAAATTTTGCGGCAGGCACACGCATCGCCACCTTAAAGCCAACTATCAAGAGAATCGCACCGATAAACAGGAACGCACCGTTATCACGGATAAAGTCAGAAATACCCATCACCGCCTGAGTCGGCGCGGGGAGTTCAGCATCAAGAGCCGCAAACTGTTCAGCAAACGTCGGCACCACGAATGTCATAAGGGCGATCACCACCAAGATACCCACGATAATAAGCATCACCGGGTAGGTCAGGGCCTTCTTCACCTTACGCTTCAGGCGTTCGTTGTTTTCCAAAGTTTCTGCCAGACGAGCAAGAATTCCGTCCAAGATACCACCCGCTTCGCCAGCAGCCACCATGTTGGTGTAAAGGTTGCTGAACACCTTGGGGTGTTGCGCCAACGCATCCGCCAGAGAAGAACCACCGTTAATGGACTGCGTAATCTTGTGGACCACATTCTTGAGTTCCGGGTTTTCGCACTGGTTCTCGAGAATGTTCAAGCACTGCAACATCGGAAGACCGGCGGAGCTCATCGAAGAGAACATACGGGTAAAGCGAGCAATTTCAGCAGGCTTAATACCAGAACCGATCTTAATTTTGATTTCGGTAGGTTTCTTCTTTAGGCTCTGGATAACCAGACGGCGACGCATCAAAAGGGCTTCGGCTTCGGCCTTGTCCTTCGCTTCGAGCGTTCCCTCGAAATTGTTACCCTGCGCATTCTGCGCCTTGTATAGGAATTCAGGCATGGTTTACACTCCTTCCTTCACAAACAACTGTTCCAGCTGGTCAGGACTCGGAGAACGAGCGAGCGCATCAAAGCGGTCCACCTTGTGGTTCTTCACCAATTCGCACAGGCACATGTTCATCGTGTTCATACCAAACTTCTGACCGATTTCAATCATCGATTCAATCTGGTGAACCTTGTCGTCACGAATCAGCGCACGAATACCCGGCGTCACATTCATCACTTCGTAAGCCATCACACGACCACCACCAATCTTCGGGAGAAGCGTCTGGCATATAACGCCCTGCAGCACGAACGAGAGCTGCGTACGCACCGTCTGCTGTTCGCCCTTCGGGAATGCATCAACCACGCGGTTAATGGTCTGCACACAAGAGTTAGTATGGAGTGTCGCGAAAGCCAAGTGACCCGTTTCTGCAATGGTCAGAGCGGCACGGATCGTTTCAAGGTCACGCATTTCGCCGATAAGCACCACGTCAGGGTCCTGACGCAGCGCCATCTTAAGCGCCTGGGCGAAGCTGTTGGTATCGCTTCCGACTTCACGCTGGTTGATCATGCAGCCCTGGTGCTTGTGCAAGAATTCGATCGGGTCTTCCACCGTCAGAATGTGGTCGTGACGTTCCTTGTTGATCTTGTCGATCATGGCGGCCAAGGTCGTTGACTTACCCGAACCCGTAGCACCCGTCACCAGCACGAGGCCGGAGGGGCGGGTCGTGAACTCGGCCATAATCTTCGGGAGGCCGAGATCCTTAAAGGTCTTGATTTCAAGCGGGATGATACGGAGCGCAAGAGCCACGCAACCACGCTGCAGGTAGGCGTTCGCACGGAAACGCGCGAGGTTCGCGATACCGAAAGAAAAGTCACATTCCTTCTGCTGTTCGAAAGTCTTTTTCTGGCCTTCGTTCATCAGGCTATAGGTCATGCGCATAGTTTCGTCCGGTTTCAGCTTGTCTTCGCCAATGGGAGTGAGCTTACCGGAAAGACGAATAAGGGGAGGCGCACCTGCAGTAATGTGCAAGTCAGAGGCGCCACGCTGGACCATTTCAGAAAGAAGATCTTGAATATTGTATGCCATGCTAAAGAATATAACTTAAAATGAGCCGTTTTTTCATTAAAAATGCACATTTTTTCCCAAAAAACACTATTTTGTTACCTAGAATGGAACTTGGGCGCAAAATAACCTCTTCGCGGGGCTTTTTTGAGGTGACCTGCATGCTGCTATTGGCACTTGCAGTCCTTTTTTCCGCATGCGACCAGGGACATTTCCAGACTGCGCCCACCAAGATTGAGGACTTCAAGGGAAAACTCCTCGACGGAACCATCTCCACCTACCAGGCAGAAAAAGGAACCGTCACGCTCATCGCGCTGACCGCTTCGTGGTGCCCCGGTTGCCGCGCCGAACTTCCCCACCTCAAAAAGCTCGATTCCGAATTTGCAGGCAGGGGCTTCAAGATCCTGATGGTGAATGAAGACGACACGCCGCGTATTGCCGCCAAGTACAACAAGGCCGCAAAGATTCCGTGGACCACATTCCACTGGAACTACGACATGATGAACAAGTTAGGAAACCCAGGAGTCATTCCCGTAACCTATCTCGTGAACGCACAGGACAGCATCGTCAAAATCAACGTCGGTGACTTTGACGAAAACCAGATGCGAAAATTAATCGAGAAAGCCCTTAAGCAATAGGACTCGGAAAGAGAATCACGTCCTTAATTTCGGACTTTCCCATCGCAAGCATAAACAGGCGGTCTAGACCGAGCGCCACGCCTGAGCAAGCAGGCATTCCCGATTCAAGTGCCGCCAGGAAATTTTCATCAATCGGCGGCAAGGGCTTGTTCATGCCGCGACGGATTTCAAGGTCAGCCGCAAAACGCCTGCGCTGTTCTGCCGCATCGGTGAGTTCCGTATAGCCGTTGCAAAGTTCCACCTGGTCTACAAACAGTTCAAAGCGGCGCGCCCAGGTGTAGCCGTCTTCGCCCACATACGTCTGCGCAAGAGCCGCCTGCGACTGCGGATAATCTAGAATGAACTCCGGACCGTTCTTCGCAAGTTCCGGCTCCACCGCAAACACCATCAGATAATCCCACCAGTCTTCGCGGGACATCGCCGTGCCCTCCGCCGGCAAAGGAATTTCGCGGGCAGTACAGGCGGCAGCAAACTCTTCGCCCGAAGCCGTAAGCGGATTCACACCAGCGTAATTCTTGAACGCATCGATCCAGCGCGTACGACGAGCGTTAATCGGCTTGCCGATGATTTCAGAGACGAGCGCTTCGACTTCGTCCATCAACTGTTCTTGCGGCATACCGACGCGGTACCACTCCACCATGCTGAATTCATTGTTGTGATGTGCACCGAATTCATCTTTGCGGAAAGACTTTGTAATCTGGAAAATGTCACCGAATCCCGCTGCAAGCAGTCGCTTCATGTGGAACTCGGGGCTCGTCATCATGAACCGATCGCCCTCAACCTCAAAGTAGTCCAGCTGAGGGTCGGTACCGCCCGCATTTGAAAGCGTCGGCGTTTCCACCTCAAGAACTCCGCGAGAGACAAAGAACGCACGGACCTTGTTCATCAAGGCTTGGCGCTGCATCCAGGATTCGCGGGAACAGGTGGGACTAAACGACATTGTTTTTACTCGGCTGCAGCGGGAGTAGCCTTTTCGGCCGGAGCACCATCGACCACGCAGCGAACCGCAAGAGAGAACTTCTTATCGACAGGAATCGTCGCCACTTCCTTGTCCGTTGCAAACATGGAGCGAGCCACTCCACGACCGTCGCCGACATCCTTGCTGGTCCAGAAATAGGCGCCTTCGCCCTGGATTACCGAGATGCCGTTCTTGTTGGCATAGCCGCCGAACATCGCCGTAAATGCATAATCGTCGGAGCCATTGCTACGCAGGCGTACTGCAGCGGTGTTTGCGCCACCGGCATAAATTTCAAGCATTTTCCAATCGTCATCGGTTGCAAGGCGCGTGCCTTCGGGACACGCCGCTAGAGCCGCTTCCTGCGTATACAAGCGACCGTAAGTCTTACAGTTTTCTTCTTCGCGGTCATAGCACATGGATTTTTCTTCGATGGCGTAATTCAGGTTCTGTACAAACCAGCGGACTCCATTGATTTCCTTGACCTTGTAAGACTGACCGTCGCGAGAGTCCACAAAAGTTTCGAATACTGGGCAACGGGTTTCAAATTCCTTCTTGGCAAGAATCGAATCGACCGCCGGTTGCCACGAGGTGCAGAAACGGAAGAGTTCCCCGCCCGGCAAAGCCGTCGAATCAGCCTTGTGCTTGTCGGCCCAGCGAGCCACATAGTTCAGGTTAATGACGCTCGTATCGGGAATAGACAGAGCACGAGCGTTTTTCTGAATCAAGACAGCGTAGCGTTCTGCCGTAGACTTCTGAGTTTTCCAGTAGCCTTCGAGCAGACCCTTACGCAACTTCTCGTAAAGCGGAGAAGGAACAGAGACTTTAACCGTCGTGTCAATATAGTGTTCCGGAGCCGTTTCGCAAAGATCCGCACGCACGGTATCCTTCGTGTTGAGTGCGCGTTCAAGACATTCCTCGATACAAGCTTCGCGAGCCGCCCCTTTCTTCTTCGGGCAGGGCACCCACATGCTCGTATCCACCGACACCTTGACGGGTTTTGCATAAGCCTTCGTCTTAAGCGCGGCCTTCACGACCGGATCCAAAGTTTCCAACGCCTTGACATTGCCGTTTTCGCCTTCCTTTAGCAAATAGGAAACCACCTCGGTACAGGCATCCATCGCCTTGGCATTCGAGCAGGTTTTTGCACCATAGCCATACACAAATTGAGCCGAGCAGTTTTCAAAGGATTCAAAAGGCATCGCCTTAAAAATTTTCTCGTAAACCTTGACAGCATCTTCTGCGGAAAGCTTACCACAATAGATTTCTTCGGCTTCGCCCTTCTTGACCATATTTTGTGCGGCAATCACATCACCCGCATCAACAGCGTCACGGAGTTCTGCCTGGGCAAAAGCCGCCGTGGTCATGCACGCGCTCAACGCGCACACCTGCAAAAGAACTTTTCTAAAAATTTTCATTTAACCCTCACATATTATTCAAAACAAATATACAAAAGTAGACTACCAGGAGCGAATATAACCAGTCATAAAATAAACGTATAGCTCCGGACGGAAAATTTCTTTTTTCATTTTCTATATTTGGGCCTATGATTGATGCAAATATTGATGCAGAAAAAATCCGTAGCGAATTTCCGATGCTTGTCGCAGGCGATAAGGACGCAAAGCCGCTCGCCTTCTTGGACAGCACGGCCACCACGCAAAAGCCCGCATGCGTCATCGACGTGATGGACGACTTTTACCGCGAACATTACAGTTCCGTGAAGCGCGGCGTGTACCGCCTGAGCGCCCGCACCACCGAAGCATTCGAAGCCACCCGTAAGAACGTGGCAAAATTTATTAACGCGAAGACCGAAGACGAAATCGTGTTCACCCGCGGCACCACCGAAAGCATCAATCTGGTGGCATGGAGTTACGGTCGCAAGTTCTTCGAAGCAGGCGACGAAATTTTGATTAGCGGACTCGAGCATCACGCCAACATCGTGAGCTGGCAGCTGGTTGCCGAAATGAAGGGCGCCAAGATCAAGGTGATTCCTGTTTTGGACAACGGCGATTTGGACCTGAGCAAGCTTCCCGAACTGCTCACCGCACGCACCAAGATGGTGGCTGTCGCTCACGTGAGCAATTCCGTCGGCACCGTGAATCCGATTGCAGAAATCATTGCAACCGTCCGCAAGCTCGCCCCGCAATCCAAAATTCTGATTGACGCCGCCCAGAGTTCCAGCCACATCAAGATTGACGTGCAGAAGCTGGACTGCGATTTTCTCGCCTTCAGCGGACACAAGATGTACGGCCCGACAGGCGTGGGCGTACTTTACGGCAAGTACGAAGTTCTCGACAGTATGCCTCCCTGGCACGGCGGCGGCGAGATGATCAAGAACGTGACTTTTGAAAAGACGACGTACGCCGATGTTCCCGCACGCTTCGAGGCGGGCACGCCCATGATTGCCGAAGTCATCGGCCTCGGCAAGGCCATCGAATGGATTAATGAAGTCGGCATCGAAAACATCCGCAAGCACGAAGAAGAAATTACGAACTACGCGCTGGAACAGCTTGCGCAAATCCCGCAGGTAAAAATCTTCGGGAACCCGAAGGAACGCGGCGCCCTTATCAGCATCACGCTGGACGGTATCGCCGTCAGCGACGCCGCCATGATTCTCGACGAAGAAAACGTGGCAGTTCGCAGCGGGCACCACTGCGCCCAACCCGTGATGGACCGCTTCGGTGTCGACGCCACGCTTCGACTCAGTTTCGGCGCGTACACCCTGAAGCGCGACATCGACCGCTTTATCGCAGGCATCAAGCGCGTTCTCCGACTCTTCGGTTAACCGGGACTCGTATGGGAATCGAGAAAGGCATCTTTAACCGCACATCGCTCCTGCTCGGGGACGACGTGATGGGAAACATCTACCAGAAGCGCGTCATCATCTTCGGGCTCGGCGGTGTGGGCAGCTGGTGCGCCGAAAGCCTGGTGCGTTCCGGCATCAAGGAACTCGTACTCGTTGATTCTGACCGCGTGTGTGTCACCAACGTGAACCGCCAACTGATGGCCACTACGAAAACCGTGGGGCAAGTCAAGGTGGACGTGCTGAAAAATCGCCTACTCGAAATCAACCCGCACGCCAACATTGTCGCATTGCAGGACATCTACGAAGAAGCGAATACGGACAAATTCCAACTGGACACATTCGACTACATCATCGATGCCATCGACAGCCTCGAAAACAAGATGCAGCTGTTGTGGCACGCCACGCGCACCAAGGCCACAGTTTTCTCTTCGATGGGCGCAGCCCTCAAGATGGACCCCACGCGAATCAAGGTCGCCGAATTCTGGAAAGTCGCCGGCTGCCCGCTCGCCCGCGCGCTCCGCGACAAGTTCAAGAAAAAGAAAATGGCGCTCAAGAAAAAGGTGCTGTGCGTCTACAGCGACGAACTCCTGAAAAACCGCGGCAAGAATTCATCTTGCGGTACCGACGCCTGCATGTGCCCCAAGGTGCGCCACGAAAGGAGCGAAGCCGAACTCCGGAATGCAAGCCTAGTCGATCACGAATGGTGCAGCAGCAAGGCGCAAATCAACGGCACCATGGCGCACTCCACCGCTATTTTTGGATTCATGATTGCGGGCCTCGTGATGCAGGACATCTACAAGAAGGCCTTAGCAAGCGCCGAGTAAAAAGCTAGAATTCCGGCATGCTGAAATCGCCGTAAAGTTCACGGCCATCAAACACCCAGACCACCATCTTTTTTCCTTCCAAGAATTCCGAACGGTCCTTGAACAAGGTCGGTCCCAGGTTTCCCCCACCGATACGACTGCGGGTAAACGTCTTAATCCCCGTCGCCTGCGCAATGTAGGCTCCAATATTGGAAGAACTGTTCCAACCAAAATCGGCATTGCTGTCGCCGATTACCACAATGGGAGCGTCCTTGGAACCGTGATAACGCTTACCTTCCGCATCCACGGTCTTTAACACGCGCACATCGTAATCCGGGTAAGAATTATACTTCAAGTGATAAAGATTCCCGGTACCGGGAACAACCGTATCGCGCAGGAACCATTCTTCCCTCGGAACATCCAAGTCCATCTCGTTGATGGAATCGGCAATCATCTGGGCAAGCAACTGCCGGCCGGCACTTGTATAATGGCTTTCGTACGCCTCGAACATGGGAGTTTCTTCGTTCTTTTCGAGAAACTCCTCTACCGCATCGACAACGACAACACCTTCGTCTTGCAACGCATCTACCCATTCTTCATATTGCGGGGCAACAATCCCTCCCGACAATTCTTCCGAATAATGTTCCGCCTCGATTTGCAGTTTGTCCGGAACAGGCACCACAACCAGTTTGATACCACGCGCTTCCAGCGAATCGTTGAAGGCCACAAATGAATTCAAGTTTTCTTTCCAGTCCACCACCAGGCTGACAAGACTTTCCTGCAAGAAAATCCAGTCGTCTACACCGCTTACCGCGCAACGAGTCTCTTTCAGTTGTCCGCCACATTTTTCAATATCGGCTTCGATCTGTTCCTGAACGTCCAACGGGATAAGCGGACGAGTAGATAAGTAGACCATGGCAAGCGCAATAACCGCCACTCCAAATCCGAAAATAAACCCCAAATGTTTCCTAAAAAACATGACAAGGCCAAATTTAGAATTTTTTAGAATCCTTGGCAGGGACCAAACGGCCTTTATGCTTCGGCAGACGAACTACTTTCGCATAAAAAGACGACAATTATTGTCGTCTACTTTTTGTATATTAAAAAATACTCCCCGCCTCGCGGGGATTGCATTGTGCAGGAGGCTTTATGGCAGATCAAGCTCGCGGCGAACGAATGATACGAATTTTCGTCTATATGATGGCACACTACAACAACCGTTACAGCGTCGCCGACATCATGCGGCATTTGGACATTCGCGAAGAAGACTTGCGGAGCGTTCAGCGTGATATGCACGCACTCTCCGAAATCGAGGGCGGCTACATCAGGCGTTCTGTCGAAAGCGGCAAGACCTATTACCAGGTGGCACTCGAACGCGCAAACAAGCTCATATTCCCGGAATTTGGCGACACGCTGCTGCACTTCATGTTCCTGCAGCGCATTGCGAACATCTACCCCGCGACCTCGAACCTTATCGAAGACTTAACCAAGAGAATCACGCAGGATTTGCCCGCCAAGGAACAATCGACGTTGGCATATTACGCAAAGGAACTGAATGGACGCATTCTGTTCATGGGAACGCCCCCGAGCATCGACGAAAACGTTGGTAAAAATCTGCCGGTCATCCTTGACGCCATCCGCAAAAAACAGAAAGTGCTAATCACCTACACCGATAACTGGGGAACCATCACCAACAAGCCGCGCATTCCGCTGATGGTCGCCATCAACCACGGCGAAATCTACATCGGCTGCGTATCGCAGCACCACCCCGATAAAACATACGCCCTCAAGCTCCGCCGCATTCAATCCGTAAAGCTATTGCGCGAACAATTCGTCGAAGACCCGAAAGTTGTTGACATTCTCCGTAAACGAATCCGCACCGGCACGCTGCTGTCCGGCGACCAAGATCAAGAAGAAGAAATAGTCGTCATCTATTTCCCGGGGTACGCCAAGAACTTTCTGCAAGAACGCCCCTACCACCCCAGCATGAAAATCAAGGAACTGGCATGCGGCGACTTGCACGTAACCATGAAGGTCGCCGTAAATGGGCTGCTTAAGCAATGGGTCATGTACTATGGTTCTATCGCTGAGGTGCTAAAGCCCGCTAAACTCCGCCAAATGGTACTCGACAGCGCAAAAGATTTAGTAAAACTGTACGAAAGAAAGTCTACTTAATCCTATCGCCGCAGAATTCCTGGCGGCCACATTTTTTGCAGTGCGAGCCCATCCATAGCGTATCGAACTGTTCTATAGCAGGTTCGACAAGCGCAGGGTCGTTCGTGAGAATTCCTGCTTCAAAATTACGGCGCAAGGAACTTTTCATACCGATTCCCGCACCTGTCAAATTCGCGGACCCGATGTAAGCCGTTTCAAGATTAAAAATCATCATCTTGAAATGCACACGCGGGCACATCACGCGTTCCAAATCCGTCACCAGAATCGGAAATCGGTCAAAATCCTCACGAAAATTCGGACCAGGTTCCTTTGCGTGAATCAGACGCACGCCCACGCCGCGCTTCAAAAGTGCGGCCAACTGCCCCAGCAACGGAATGGCATCACCATCCTGTTTCACATACACATCCTTGATATCGGCAGTACCAATCCACAAGTTATTGCGGACCGACATAATTCGCGAAATCACTTCGGAATAGTGTTCTTCGTTTTGGATGTATTTAGTGAAAATGGACATCGTGGAAAATATCGTTTTATTGGACTTCCTATTTTCTCTCCGCTCTTGCAGCTTTGATTTCGGCGACAATTTCTTCTTCGCTCATGCCAGCGGAGCCGTTTTTCAAAGCATCTTCATTCAAGGCTTGTAACGCGGACATAAGAGTGGATGCGGAATAAGAAACCGAAACATCATTTACAAACATTTGCGATTGAACGGGATTTATCAAATCCAGAAAATTTCGAGCACTTATCGCAAAAGGAACGTTAGGAAAATGCTTTATATTACCCGTAACGACATAGGCATTTTTATCACGATGAGCAAAAGCTACATCATAAAAGATTCTGTCATCAACATCTGGCAAAGCAAAGTCCGTCGGCGCGACAGGCTCATTTATAGCGTATTTTAAAATTTCATCCACAAAGCGTTGACCGTATGAAGCATTCCACCTGAATTTAGAACGGCTCATCACTTCACAATATTCTTCAACAATATTTTCATCAACAATCGGCGTAAAAAGGTGTTTCGAGATACCTTGAAAAACCGCATAAGGAACTGATTGCAGACGATCTTTCGCAAGGGCTGCAGAAACCAATATGTTTGTATCAACGACTGCGTAATACACGTTTTTTTCTCTCTGCTCTTGCCGCTTTAATTTCCTCTTCAATCTCTTCTTCGCTCATGCCTGCAGAGCCGTTTTTCAATGCATCATCATTGAGCGCACGTAATGCCGACATAAGTTCAGAAGATTCATTCACCGTCGGACGTTCAGACACCTTAAACGGCAACCCTCTTTCAATTACCGCTCGCTTGAAAAAAATGCGAACAGCCGTAGGAATGTCCATTCCTAGACTTTCAAACAAGTCGGAGACCTCGTCTTTCAACTTGTCATCAACGCGTATTTGTAATATTGATGTCGCCATACAGACCTCAAACGATATACAACTACTAAATATAGTATAAACACGTTACAAAAGCAATATGTTTGTATATTTTTCTACAATCCCAGCTTACGGCCTTGATGGTCGTCTTTATTGGCGAGTTCTTCGAGCATGTTCTGCAAGATGAGTTCTTTCGTACGCAGCTCATCAGGGACATATTCTAGCTTGCGGCGAACATTCTGAAAGTCGCTAATCGCCACATTATCGCAGCGAAGGATTTCCTTGGGGCAATGCCCCCCGAAGAACGCTGTCCACGTCTTTGAAATTTGAGGAGAATCCATATAGTCGAATGACAGCTTCAGCTGAAAACGCCGACGAATCGCCCAATCCAGAACATTCTCGTAGTTTGTCGCAGCAATCAGCATTCCATTGAACGAATCCATCTGGCAAATAAACTCGTTCACCAAGGTCACTTCCCAATGATTTTTCGCGTTGCCACGATTTTCGAAGAAACTGTCCGCCTCGTCTATAAACAGAATCGCGTCACTCCGTTCCGCTTCACGGAACATCGCGCTTACATTATGTTCACTTTCGCCCACATGGCACCCCAGAATATCGCTCGCCCGTTTCACGATAATCTCGCGATCTAGAATATCATGCGCGACATGCTTTGCAAAAGCCGACTTTCCGGTACCGGGAGGGCCATACAGGAATATATTCAGGTTTTCCCTGCGCCCCGAGGTCTTTGACTCCTTCCAGCGTACATCAAAATTTCTGAGCATCGGCACGACATAATCTACATTCCGAATATCCCCGCTCGAAATACGGACGCAATCCAAATTATAATCCGGCCTTGATTCCTGCGGCAAAGTCGATATACCCAAAAGTTTCGCATGCGAAGACGCAACTTCGCGAACCACATTCAAAGGCGATATATCCTGAGACTGCATCCGTTGCGCAAGCCGAACCGCCAAAGTGGCGCTCCCTGCCATCACCGGAATTTCCTTGGCAACACATTCGATTTCTTCGCTACGCATCATTGATTCTGCCTGTTGCGTTTTCAGCACCGATTGCCAAATGGCAATGCGTTCGCTCTTGTTGAACGAGAAAAATTCCAGCGAATAATCGAAACGGCGACGGGTACTATTTTCAATCATCGCGATATTATTCGTAATCCAGATAACAGGCGTTTTCAGGCTCTCAAAAATAATATTCAGCAATCCCTTTTCTGCCTTATTCAAAACCAAGTCTGCCTCATCCATCAAGATGATGCCGCCACTCCGCTCACATTCCCAATCGGCCAAAAGCATCGAGCGCAGGCGTGTCTGCAAAAGAGATTCCTCACTCATCGATTCTTCACCGATGCCCACCGAAAGCAATGCAACATTCAATTCTTGCGCAATCGCCTTGGCAAGTTCCGTCTTGCCCGTACCCTCGCGACCATAAAAAAGGATGTTCAGCGGGATGCCCCTTTGGTGCGATTTAAGCATCTGCAGAACAAAAGACGCCTGCGGATTCGTCTTGACAATCCGCTCATAGGGGACACACGGTTTTGCTGCCGGTCTGAAATCCATAATCTGCGACATGTCCGAAAATCCGTACAGATAATTGCTCACATCATCTGCTAGGTACAATTCCTTGCGTTTGATTCTCAAATCCGTATTGCGGAACGATTCTTCCATTTGGACCAGCTGGAACTTAAGAAGCGGACTCTCCTTGGAACAAAGTTCCTGAAGCGTTGCGCCATCAAGCCCTGTCAGCAAGGCTATCCGACTAAAGGCACCACGCTCATTCGGGTCAAAAGTTTCCCCCTCTTTCACCCGAATGTTTTCTAGCCTCAAATACAGTCGCTGATGGTTCCGAAGCCACAAATAAAGCACCAGTTCCACCGCCTCATCCGATAAATGGAAAAGACGCTTTAATTCAAAAGCGCGTTGCAAAGCTTCGTCATCGTGCGAGCACCCTTTTGCCAGCTTTTCTTTTACGCAATTTTCAATCATCTGCACGATAATCGGTCGTAGGCAATCATTCGCGCGCTCCAAATAAGCCATAATCTCAAAAAACTGCTGAGCAAAGCGAATATTCCTGGTTTCGTGATACGCCTCCAAAAGCTCCCGCACCCCATAATGCTTGTCATCAATCGAAGTCCTGATAGTACTCGAAAAATCAACCTGGTCGCGAATCTCGTAAACACGGTCCGCAAATTCGCCATAATAACGGACCGGCAAAGGTAGTGTCAAGGGTTTTTCGCAAAAATAGTTTGTCCCAACATCAGATCTAGGCTACATTTCCTTTCTTTCCGCTCTTTTCCAGTTCCCGTTTCAGCTCGTTCTCCTTTTCCATCTCGTAGAGATGCTTCATGTTCAGGTA
>JAFXRC010000060.1 GCA_017526585.1 Fibrobacter sp.
AGGCGACTTCTTCTATTTGGGTGTATTCCCATAAAAAGAAGTCTTTTTTCTTGTGCCCATACTGTTTTATTCCTACAATCAAATAAATCTTTTGGCCTTTCATTTTTAAACAGATTCTTTTCCTTGATACAGTATGCGAAACATCTTCATCAATATTGTATAGAAAAGCGTCCTCTCCAGGTAAATAACCTAGAGCGTCGAAATTATGGTATTGAACATAGCAGTGTCGTTCGCTTGGATTCTCTTTGCGTGGCCACATCCTATCAGGGCTTGGTGGACACATCATTCGATTGTATTCTGGTTGTAGTTCATCTATCTTGGCGTATTCATTTTCTGTTAGACTCTCTCTGTCGCATTCTAAAAGAATTTCGAATTTGAAATTTCCATAGACGCCTGGTTGAGAAACTTGCTGGTTCAATCCGTATTTACAGAACGCTCTGCGGAGCGGGTTTTCTTCATTAAGATTTTTAATTTTATCCAATGATTGTGTATGCTGTTTCCATCGGTTGGAAATATTAATTGACTGGCCAATGTAGCTTTTGCCATTGACCAAATTGGTGATTTTGTAAATTCCACACCAAGTGGATTTCTTAGACATTTCCATAACAAGGAACCTTTTCTAGTATTCATATACTATTTTTATTGAATTATACTAAATTGAGTAAAAGATGAATGAAATCAATACTGCAAACATATCTGAAATAAAAAATATTATTCAACCTAGCTACGACCGGCTATGCCGAGGTCAATCAGATAAAGATTGGGCTTTAGATTGCTCCTTTTTTAGAAATAAGTCGGAGAAATATATAACATGTGAAGAATTGTTTGGTAAAACTTGGACTCAATCGGACAATCATCCTTATAAAACTTCATTTCCGCAAGTTTTTGATAACGGTGCTATTAATTTTTTTCCTCATTTGGGTTTGCTTGTGCAATTGCAGCAAAATCAAAGATCTACACCGTTATTAGATGTTTCCTATGACATTTACATGCCGTTATTTTGTGCATGTGGCGAGGGAAGAGAAAATATGGATAAGGATGGTAAAATTTTTGTGATAGAGTGTCTTGATTATGCGGGCGTTTCAGATGATTTGGATAATTCTGAAATACAAGTACTTACTAATCAAATCATCCCAATATTCAACAATCGAATGCAAAAACAAGCCGGAGCCATGATAAAAACAAGTCAGCACATGAATGCTAAATCTTGTTTTTGTGATATTTCAAAAGCGGGGAATAAAAAAGTTAGTGAGTACATAATTCCTGAGGAATTAAAACCTGCTATCCTGAAAAATTTGGCTCAAGAGTTAAATGTGATTGATTTGGGCAAGTACTTTTATGGTAAGGACAATTGGGAATAATTTTTGCAAACAGTAGGCTGCAAAATGAAAGCTTTTCCTCAAACACCCTTGATTTTCCTAAACACATTAGGTATATTATAGACACGCCGGATTATGAGAGCGTTGCCGGGCTTTCACCTGTTTAGTGCCAGCTCCAGAGTTAATATATTCACCTTTAAAATAAGGATAAGGCAATGGCTGTTCGTTCAAAATCGGCTTGGTTCCCAAGTAATAAGCATGTCGTGGTTCCGCCCTCGCAGGTTGAAAGGGTCCTAAAATACCTTAGGGGCGAAATTAAAGTCCCGGTGGTTGATCGCCCGATTACATATAAGTCATCTGCCAAATAAACAGATGCTTGATGCAAATCATTTTTCTCTACTTCCTTGCACAAAGGAAGATATTTCGGCTATTGCCTCACGGGGGCATTTCTGTTTCCCTCCATTTGACCCGACAAGGGACGATGATCCGGTCTCTTTGGATACATTCTTTTGCAATGTGGTTCCTAATGAAGGGGAAGATCGTTTTTCAAAAACTTATAAATTAGTGGAAAATGAAAACCCAGATGATGTTCTTGCTCTCGCTAGTATTGCAAATTCTGGTTTTTCTTTTGGCTCGTATGAAAACAAACCTGCCGATTTGCGAAATACGGGGTATAATGAGGATTTTCCCTCTGTTACGCTGCTTGCTTTTGGTGTTCGAAAAGATTGTCAAGGTCAAGGCCTTGGATCTCTTGCCTTTAAAAAGTTACTTCAAATGATTCGAGAATCTTCAATTGCCGGGGTTCGCTTGCTGATTCTTCATCCTCTCGAAACGGCAGTTTCTTTTTATAAGTCGCTCGGTTGCGTAGAAGTTTTTAATGAAGAATTTCAAGATGAAGTAGAATCCATGTTCATTGATATATGGCATAAGGAGCTAGTGTTGTGAATAAAATAAAACTTTTAGGTGTTAATTGCGAAGGGAGCATGCGTCTCTGGCGCGGGCCCGAAGTGAAAATCAGCGTGTTCGCGTCGCGGCATTTTGATACAGATGATAGTCGCCTTGTGCAATGGGCTACAGAAATGGGAGAAAGGCATCGGTGCCTTGTAGGAACGTTCCATTCTAAGGCGGAACAGCGAATTTTGAATGTCGCGCTAGAAAATGGGGCGTTTGCGGTTTGGCTCCGTGGATGTTCGCTTCCGAATTCCTATAGCGGTCCGTTATGGAATGCGATGGCCGAAGACCGGATGCTTGTGGTTTCGTGTTTTCACATGAAGCACCACACGCGGGATACGGCGCGGTATTGTACGCATTTGGCTGCCATGTGCTGTAAACGTCATGCATATTTCTTGAAGGATGATGATTCGTTACTGGCTCCGTGCTGCCGTAAGGCCATTTCGTGGAAATACGATGTTCAGGTATTTAATGAAGAAAGACGTTCTGAGGATTTTTTTATAGATTTATGAATATGAACGAACAGCAGCAAATTCTTTTTATGCAGATTCGGATTCTGAGAATGGCCTCGGAACGGTTTAACCTGTCGTTGAAAGAAACTGCGCAACTTTTCAAAAAATGCGACGCTCTTAAGTATATTCGCGAGTGTTTCGGTATTTTCCACGTAGAAGGTGACGAAGCTGTCTTTGATGATGTAAAGGGTTACCTTAAAATCAAGGGGGCTGCGGTATGAAAACTCTAGAAGCGGGGATGATTCTTTACCACGGTAGTTACTGTGTTGTGGAAAATCCTGAATTAGAAAAGTGTGCACGATTCAAGGATTTCGGTCAGGGCTTTTATTTGACAACTTCAAAGGAACAAGCTCAGAGCTTTGCAAAGATATCTGCATCAAAGGCTCAAGGTCGTGGTTTAATCCCTGCACAGGATCGTCTCGCGTATGTATCATCTTTTAAGGTGGCGGATATAGCCGGGCTTGACATTTTTGCTTTTGAAACCGCCAATGTTGATTGGCTGCATTGTATTGTTGCCCATAGACGAAACAAAACTTTTGAAGATATTCGTAATCAGATGACTTCTTACGATGTTGTTTCGGGAAAAATTGCAAATGACGATACCAACGCTACGATTCTTGCGTATATGGGAAATGTCTATGGTCCAATGGGTAGCGAGCAGGCAGACAACATTTGCATTAGTCTTTTATTGCCAGAGCGATTGCAAGACCAATTCTGTTTCAGAAGCGAAAAGGCTCTTTCAAAACTTCAATTTATTAAGAGTGAAACGGTTGTTTTGAGGTAATCTATGGTTAGTGATAAAACTCTATTCGCCATGGATTTGACTGCGCTGATGGCCGTTGAAAAAATCGCGAAAGATTCACAAAGGCCACAAGAAGATGTTCTTGTGGATTTTATGGGATCAAATACGGCGAAGATGCTTTACGATGATTCAAATAAGCTTTGGTGGGATGGCCCCGACGCCACCGCCGAGGAATTTGAACGCGAAAAAGGTTAGACTGTTCAAGCCCCTATTTTGCCACTTCGACATACACGCCCTTGGGCAAATCGGGGAGTGCGCCGCTTGCGTTGCGTACTCCGACGGGCTTTCCGAGCGCGTTGAATATCTTGCTGCCGGGCTTGCCGTATTTTGCCTTGCGCAGGTTGGTGATGACGGTGGTGCCGCCTTCGATTGTTACCTTGATTTCAAAGGTGACTTGCTTACTGCCGTAAACGAGCGCTTGTCGCACGGTGAATGTATCTCCGGCTTTGACTTTACCTGGCATGTGACCGATTTTTGTGGTCATGGTCGTGAGGTCCACGTTGGAGAACACGATGCTGGAGCCGTTCGGGTCCCAGGCGACAATTTTGCCGTCCTTGTCGAACCAGTGGCCGGTGCCTTCGCCGGTTGTTTTGCTGTTGAGGCTTCCGTCGGGTTCTACTCCGTAGAACTCTACTTTGTCTTCAATTTCGGTGCGTTTGATGCCGAGGATGCTTGCGACTTCGCTGCCGTTCAGGTCGAGTGTCTCGTAAGCATAGTTGTTGTCTAGCGGAAGTGTTACGTCAAGTGCGATTTTTTGAACGGTGAGTTCTGCGGTGCTGCTGGAACTTTCTTGTGCAGACGAACTGGACGAGGGCTCGGTGCATTTTTCACCGATGCAGAATGAGAGAGTTTCGCCGGGCGTTCCGATGTCGGTAATTTTGAGGCCTGTTGTGGAACCGTTATACCAGCGGATAGCGGGGTAGGCGTCATCTGAAAATTCTGAATAGGTTCCGCTTTTAAAGAATGTGTTGGCGGTGCTGCCCGGGCTTGGCCACTGGTCGCCGGGATTGTCGCTTGATTTGCCTGCGGCGTTCGCGTGCACGATTCTTAATCCGAGCTTGTCTGAAGCTGAATTGCCTTCAATGGAAAAGTCGTAGTGTTGCATCAAGAGCCCGCTTCCGGCGAGAACCTTGTTGCGGCCCGTGTTGCGTACGTAAGACCAAACTAAACCTTCCTGGTTCGGCCTTGCGGGGTTCTTGTAGCGGTAGCAGAATTCTCCGGGCTTGGAGACTTCGAAATCTGTTACGTTGTTTACATCATCGCTGGTGATGTCCACGAACGGAATCCAGCCCTGGTCCGCACGGTAGAAGTCGTTAATCGCCACCGGGTTCAGGTCGTTCGCGCGGTTGCCCATGGTGCAGTAGTCGCCGTACCAGTAGAGGTCCGGCCAGCCGAAGATCATGTGCCCCGATTCATGCACGAATACGTAAATGGAGAACTTGCCGGGCATGTCCGTCATCTGATGGTGCGTGAGCTTTACGCCATCGCGTTTTTCGCTGGACCATCCGGAATGCGGCCAGAGCCCCTGACCCCAAGTTTGCCCGGGGCCTGCGTACACGATGTTGATGGCTTCGGTAGTGCCGTCCTTGTCGTTGTCGTAGCGCGAAAAATCAACCTGAGAATCGAAATACGCGAATACTTCTTTCATGAGCGAGTCGGAACCTGAGTATCCGTTCAGGCTCTCGTACCATGACTTCGGATGCTTGGCGCGGTACCAGCCGTAGACTTCGTTCGTGAGGTCCAGCAGCCCGTTCGAAACATCAAGGTAGTAGTCGCGCACGGAACCGTTGCAACCGTCCCTGTTGAAGCCTTCCTTGTTCAGCCATTCCTCGACTTCGTCCACTGTAACGGGGGCGGGCTTGTCCGAGAAATCGACGAGGAGCGTGAGACTGTAGATTTTGCCCTTGGGGGCGGCGTAGTGGCCTTTCGTTTGTGTTGCAACGGCTCTCGCTAAACCGGAACTGAACGCGCTTGCTTTGGGTCCGGTGAATGTCGGGCGGGCTTCTTCGGGCCATTCCTGGACGCGTTTCCCCTGATACACGATGTCGGCGAAAAGCGTCGTGGGGAGCGCAAGTAGTAAAATGCCCAACGGCAAAAGTTTGGTTTTCATGAAAACATCCTAGATTGACACCTTTGGGTAAAATACATTCATTTTAAAAAGAGAGCTGCATTGTATCGAAAAAATCACAAAAAACATAATTGGCCGAATTGGCGGAAAATGTGGGTGCTTCATTTTCTTTCTCTGTTAAATATTTTTAAATTATCCGACTAGATAATCGCGTTTTGACGCACAAACTTTTAACCGGCTAATAATTATGTCCAAATTCAAACGCATTCTTCTCAAGCTCAGTGGCGAAGCCCTCGCAGGCGAAAAGGGCCACGGCATTGACAACGTCATTCTCTCTGACATGGCGTCCGAAATCGCATCCATCGTCAAGCAGGGCGTGCAGGTCGCGCTCGTGATTGGTGGTGGTAACCTCGTTCGCGGCATTTCCGCTTCTGCTGGCGGCATGAACCGTGCTCAGGGCGATGCCATGGGCATGCTCGGCACCGTGATGAACGGCCTCGCCATGCAGGACGCTCTCGACAAGCAGGGTGTTGACTCTGTGGTGATGTCGGCTATCCGCATGGAGCCGGTCTGTGAATTCTTCGACCGCCGCAAGGCCCTGAAGCTCCTCTCCGCAGGTTCTGTGGTTATCTTCTCTGCAGGCACCGGCAACCCGTTCTTCACGACGGACAGCTGTGCTGCGCTCCGCGCCATCGAAAGCGAATGCGACGTAATCATGAAGGCCACCAAGGTCGACGGCATCTACACCGCAGACCCGGTCAAGGACCCGACCGCAACTCGCTTCGACGACATCAGCTACAAGGAAGTCATTTCCCGCGGCCTCAAGGTCATGGACACCGCAGCGGTCGCCCTCTGTATGGAAAACAACATGCCCATCTTCGTGTTCAAGATGGAAAAGGGCAACCTCTCCCGCGCGGCCATCAACGGCGACCTCGGCACGCTGGTACATTGCTAATAGTTACTGTCATTTCCGGCTTGACCGGGAATCATTAAATCAAGCTGTATTTCTGGCTTCGTCCGCCCTTGTTTTCGGGGCGGACGATTCCTTTTTGAATCAGGTCCTGAATATCGCGGAGCGCGGAATCGTGGCTCGTGCCTGTAAGGGCGGCCACCTCTTTCACCGAGAATACGACCGGCAGTTCTCCGTTCCATACAGCTTCGATAATTTTCCTTTCGCGGGCACTCAAGTCGGCCTGCTGGTTCTTTTGCAAGAACAGTATTTTCTTGAGGGCGCCTGCAATTTCTTTCTTGCTGCTTTCTATCGACTTTTGCATCGCGTTCAAGAACCACAAAATCCATTCGGTCAAGTCGCCGTTGCCGATTTGCGATTTTGAAAGAATTTGTATGTAATTGTCGCGGTCGTTTAAAAATTGTTCGTTGAGCGCGTTCTGGCACCGCATCGTGTCTTCGCTTCGGGCGAGAAGCATAGCGGAGAGTGCGCGGGCGATGCGTCCGTTGCCGTCTTCAAAAGGGCGAATCGTCAAGAACCAGAATTGTGCGATGGCAGCCTTGATGGCTCCGTCTTGCGGATCGTTTTCGAACCAGTCGATAAACCGTTCCATTTCGAGAGGAATTCTTTCGGGGCTTACGCCGGTGAATGCGCCTGCGAAGTTTTCCTTGCTTCTGAAATTTTTTACTTTGTTCTGACCGATGGCGGCGTGCCAAGCGAAAATTCTATCGATGGTCAGAGGTTGTTTCGCATTCTGGATGGCGCCTACAAAATTACGGATATCATTCTGTGCCGCATTCTTCTTTTGAATTTCGTCGATAACCTTGTCGAGGTCCAACACATGTCCGTCTAAGGCGTAGTTCGCGACAATGTCTTGTGCGAGAGTCCGTATTTCGGATTCAGGTGTACTCGTCAAGTCGACGGTGCTGATGAGCGCGCCTTCTTTTAACCGCGTCTGTCCTAAGGCAGCGAGAATGCTTTGGGCGTTGTAGCGGAACCGTGTCCAGTCGGGGTACTGGTGAATGAATAGCGGCTTGGTCTTGATCATTTAACGCAAAATATACGTAGAAAGGAATGGCTTGTGGGTTCCAAGTTGGAATGTTCCAAGTTGGAAACTACTTTTTTGTGTTTTTTGCTCGTTTTTTTCTTTTGTTGTTTAATTTTGTTTACGCAAAGATGAATGGGTCCAAGCGATTTCAGGTGTTTGCGCTTGGTATAGAGGTTCGGGCGGGGTGCCGAACCTCTCCTTTTTTTACTTTTGGGCTATGCAGAAAATAGATACTTGGTATAAGGCGGAGGGGTATTGCCCTGCCGAAGAATTTGAAATCGCAAGCTACCTGCTTTTCGAAGCCGGCGTGGCGACACTCGAAGAATTGGACCCGAAGGCCGATGGCCGCACGGACTTCTGCTTTTATACCGGCGACAAGGCCGAACGCGACCGTATCGTAAACGAATTTCCGCAGTATCATTTTGCTGTTAGCGAAGAACCCGCGAAGGATTGGGACAAGTGGTGGCGCGACCGTGCGCAGCCGGTGTCTGTTTCCCCGCATTTGTGGGTGCGTCCGCCTTGGGTTGAATTTACACCTGACGATCCCAAAGCCGTGGTGCTTGAACTTGAAGCCAAAACCGCTTTCGGTACTGGCGAACACGATACCACAAGTAGCTGCGCGACTTTGATGGAATCGATTGATTTTAATGGTAAGACCGTGCTTGATATCGGAACGGGTACGGGCATTTTGGCCATGTACGCCCGACGCTTGGGTGCAAAGCTTGCCGTGGGTACCGAAATCGATCCACTCACGATTCCCTGCATTGCCGAAAACTTTGAACGCAACGGTTTCAAGGAAAGCGACTGTATTCTCGGATTCCTGGATGCGTTCAAGGATGGTGCGAAGTTCGACGTCATTCTCTGCAACATGATCCGCAGCGAACTCTGGCCGCTCCGCGACGACATTGAAGACTTGCTCGCCGATGGTGGCGAACTCATTATTTCGGGGCAGCTCCTGACCGAAAAGGATTACATCCTCAAGTGGTTCGAAGAAGTCGGCTTCAAGGTGGTGCAGGAACGAGTGAGTACTGAGTGGTGGAGTGTGCTTGCACACTCCTAAGAGGCATTATTTTTCAACCGCAAAGTTGATTCCGAAAGATTTGGGAATGACGATTTCCTTGTAGGCGTTCATCAAGAAATCGTCCGTCATTCCAGAGACGTAGTCGGCAACGACGCGAGGCTTGGAATTGCTGTTCTTATATGCATCGCTCATTGAATCAAACCAGTGGTTGATTCCGGTGACCTTCTTGGAAGATCCGAGTTCGTCCATGCATTCCTCCAGCACGACCTGGAACATCGCCTTGATCTTTGCATCTTGCGAAGATTTCTTCGGGTTGAGATAGATGTTCTTGTAGTTCCATTCTTTCAGTTGGTTCAGTGCGTCAAAGACGGTGGGCGAGAAGGAGAGAGTTTCCTTGTCGATGCTGTTGTTGACAAGATCCTTGATCAGCGTGTCGACAATGGTGCCATTTTTATCGCCAAGAACTTCCGTGATGTTTCGGGGAATGTCTTCGCGTCGCACCAGTTTCAGGATGATGGCGTCTTCGATGTCGCGGCCGATGTAGGCGATGACATCCGAAATTCTCATGACGCAACCTTCCAATGTCATAGGGACCATCGCCTTTGATTTAAGCGTCCCGTTCAGACTACTTTTATATTCTTCCAGAAGCTTTTCGGGAGTCTTGTTGCGGTCGCATCCGTATTGGTTCTGGAGAATTTCACCGTTGTGGCAGATGATTCCGTCGAGAACCTGTGCCGTTAGGTTAAGCCCTTTACCGTAGGCTTCAATGTCGTGGAAAAGTCGGAAACTTTGGACATTGTGTTCAAAGATACCTTCGTTCTGCTTCTGAAGGAATTCCGACAAAATGCGTTCCCCATCGTGGCCGAAGGGTGTGTGCCCGACATCGTGTCCGAGAGAAATGGCTTCGATCAGGTCTTCGTTTAAGTTCAAGAAACGACCGATGGTTCTTGCGATCTTTGAAACCAGCTGCACATGGAGTACGCGGTGCGTAATATGGTCGTTTTCGACGAGATAGAAAACCTGCGTCTTGTCGATGTATCGGCTGTAGCAATAGGAATGGATAATTCTGTCCGAATCGTGGAAAAAGTTCGGGCGGATGTCTTCAGATTCTGTGTGAAAACGAAACGCGTCTGAAGATTTGTAGGCGTAGGCGGCTAGGGCGTTTTCCTTGTCCTTTAGGCGCGCGTCGATATGTTCTCTTGTAGCTGCGTTCCATTCCATGGTAGAATTCCTCGCTGATAGGGAATGCCTCTATTTGCCGCGGCGCATCGAACTGAACTGCACCGGAGAATTGTTCCGTTTGTCGTTTTCGCGCGGATTGTTGTGTTGCTTCTTGTCGCGGAAGTTGCGGTTGCTATGGAAACTCTTGCGCTGCTCGTTGTTGCGTTCTTCGCTGCGGTTAAAATCGCGGCGTTCGCGATTGTTATCGCGATGGCCGTCGCGCCTGTCGTTGCGCGGTTCGCCGCCTTTGTTTCCGCCGTTGTTGCCAAACTGTGCGGCGCGGCGTTCCTTGCGGGCGGAGTTTTCCCAGCGGCCCTTGTCGCCGGATTTCTGCGGCACGATGGTGACGGCACGCTGCTCGCGTTTCTGCTGTTCGCGCTCACGGTATTCGGCGTTTTCTTCGCGTTCCTTGCTCGGGTAGAATTCCTTGCCTTCGGCCTTCGCACTGCGGCTTAGGAGCAGTCGGCCAATCTTGCCGAGTTTAAGACGCTCGAGCGTGGCGCGAATCTGCGGGCGGTTTTCGGGAATGTACCAGAAGAAGAACTGACGCTGGCTTCTCTTTTGTTCTGGCGTTTTCGCCACGTAAAGCGGCTTGCCGTCCGGCGTCATTTCGCTGTAGAACATTTCAGTAGCGATCGTCATCGGTGTCGGCGTAAAGTCCTGCACCTGTTCCAGCTGGAATCCGAGCTGCTTTGTCTCGAGGGCGAGTTCTGCCATATCGGCTTCGGTGCATCCGGGGTGGCTACTGATAAAGTAAGGGATGATCTGCTGACGCTTTCCGATGCGTTTGCATTCGTCGTCGAAGAATTCCTTGAACTTGTGGAACAGCGTAAAGCTTGGCTTGCGCATTAGCTTGAGCACGGCATCGCTTGTATGTTCCGGGGCCACCTTCAGGCGTCCGCTCACATGATAGTCGATGAGCTCGCGGGCGTATTCCTCGTGGTCGCGAATCAGTTCCTTGTCGTCGGTTTCTTGCAGCAGCATGTCGTAACGCACGCCGCTTCCAATGAACAAGTGCTTCACCTTCGGGTGGTTGCGCACTTCGCGATAAAGTTCCAAAAGTTCGTGATGGTGCGTGTCCATGTTGTCGCAGACTTTCGGAGTTAAACAGCTGGGTCTCGCGCACTTTTGGCAACGGCTCGGGTCGCGGCCACGCATGTTGTACATGTTGGCACTCGGGCCGCCCAAATCGGTAATGGTTCCGGCAAAGCCGTCCATCTTCGTAATCAAATCGACTTCGCGCAGGATGCTTTCGCGACTACGGCTCGCGATGAACTTGCCCTGGTGTGCGTTGATGGCGCAGAAACTGCATCCGCCAAAACAGCCACGGTGCGTGTTGATGCTGAACTTGATCATGTCAAACGCAGGCACGTTACCGCGCTTTCTGTAACGCGGGTGCGGCTCGCGGGCGTAGGGGTATTCAAAGCTTTCGTCAAGTTCGCCGTATTCGAGCGGCGGGTATGCCGGGTTAATCACCACGGTCTGTTCCGCGACATCCTGCAAAATGCGACGCTGGAACCACTTGTTACATTCGATGTCCACCCTGCGGCAGTTTTCGATTTGATTGCGCTTGCTTTCGAGACATTCCTCGTAACTGTACAGGCGCAGGTCTTCCCACTGCTTGGTCGTGGGAATTTGCCCCTTGGGCGCAAGGTAAGCGGTTTGCGGAATCGAATGTAGGCTGGAGAAAGGTACGCCTTTCTTCAGGAGTCGCACAATTTCCTTTAGCGGCTTTTCGCCCATGCCGTACACGAGAATGTCAGCCTGCGTATCGAAAAGGATGCTAGGCTTGAGTCTGTCGCTCCAGTAGTCGTAATGCGTCACGCGGCGCAGGCTTGATTCGAGCCCGCCAATCAGCAGCGGCACATCGGGGTAGAGCTTCTTTAAAATTTTCGCGTACGTGTAGGTCGCGTAATCGGGGCGGAATCCGGCCTTGTTTCCCGGCGTAAAAGCATCGTCGCTACGCAGGCGCTTCGCGGCAGTGTAATGGTTCACCATGGAATCCATACCGCTCGAAATCGCGAAGAACATACGGGGCTTGCCGAGCTTCTTGAAATCGCGCAAGTCGTCGCGCCAATTTGGCTGCGGTAAAATTGCCACACGCAGGCCTTCGTGCTCAAAAAGGCGACCGACCACGGCATGCCCGAAGCAGGGGTGGTCCACGTAGGCGTCCGCGCTAATGATAATCACATCGACATAGTCCCAGCCGAGTTCGTCCAGGTCTTCTTTGCAGATGGGTAAAAAGCGCGGGTCGTACATAGAATGTAATTTAGTTAAACTTTCGAAATTGTTTCGCGGTTGTCGGCGTCCCGCTTGGAATAAACACAACCGCAATAATTTTGCCTATACAAATTGTATTCTGCCGAAAGCTGAATGGAACGCTTGTAACCGCCCTTCTTCTTGAAGTCGCTAGGCAGCCGCTTGATTCCGTAAATATCGCATTGTTCCTGCACCACTTCGTTCAGCACCTGCGCATTTTTCATAGGGCTAATCGTGAGCGTGGTCGTAAAGTATTCGCAGTTCAGCTCCTTCGCGAGCCTTGCCGATTCAGTGAGGCGGAGCTCAAAACACTTGCGGCAGCGCGTACCGCCTTCGGGTTCGTTTTCAAGTCCGCGGACGGTGTCGTAGAATTTTTTCGGGTTGTATTCGCCCTCGATCAGCGTGACCGGATACTTGGTCTTGAATTCGGCCACGAACCGCTTGATTTCTTCGACGCGGTGGCGGTATTCTTCGTCAGGCGCGATATTCGGATTGTAGTAGAAAAGCGTAATCTTGAAGTATTGCGACAGGTATTCAATCGTGTAGCTGCTACAGGGCGCGCAACAGGCGTGAAGCAAGAGCGTCGGCACTTCGCCGGTGCGTTCCAGCCTGCGGATAATGTAATCTAAATCCCGCTGATAATTGTGCTTGGGTTCTTCCATCTTACAGCAACTTCACAATGAGCTCGTGCGGCTCGGCGTCCACCACCAGCGCATCGCGGAATTCGCCCACGTCGGCGTCACCTTCCAGCACCTTCACAATGTCGTCGTTTTCCATCGAGTTGCCTTCGGTGCGTCCGTAGAAGTGGTATTCGCTTTCTTCGGCAACCTGGTCGATAATAATGCGGACCGTTTTCCCGATCATCGCCTCGGCGTGTTCGGCATCTAATTCTTCTTGCAAGTCGTTTACCGCATCGAGCCTTGCGCGGGCTTCGCTTTCGTCGACCGCAGGCAAGTCCATTCCCATCACGGGCGTGCCTTCTTCGGGGCTGAACACAAATCCGCCTAGGTGGTCGAACTGGATGTCTTCCAGAAGCTCCATCAGTTCTTCAAAGTCCTCGTGCGTCTCACCGGGGAACCCGACAAGCACCGTGGTGCGTAGCGTAACGCCAGGAATGCGTTCGCGAATCTTGTGCAGAATGTCCACGAGTTCTTTCTTGCGGTAGTTCCGCTTCATGTTCTTGAGCACGTTGTCGCTTGCATGCTGGATCGGCATGTCCACATACTTCACGAGGCGTGGCTCGTTTGCCATCAGGTCCAAGAGTTCATCGTCGACAAACATCGGATACCAGTAAAGTGTACGGATCCACGGAATGTTCGTGTTGTCGAGAATCGCGCGTAAAAGTTCCGCGAGCGTGCCGCCCTTCTTGCCCTTTTCGCGACCGAAGTAAGTCGTGTCCTGGGCGATCAGCGTGATTTCCTTGACACCCTGGGCTTCAAGTTCTTTGGCTTCTTCTACAATGTCTTCGATGCTGCGCGACACCTGCTTGCCACGAATCAGGGGAATCGCGCAGTAGGCGCAGCGGCGGTTGCAGCCTTCGGCAATCTTCAGGTAGGCGTGGTGCTTGAATCCGCCTAGGTTCATGCGCGGCAGGTTTTCGGCATCGCAGCTCTGCGGTGCGACGATGCCCATCTTCTTCAATAGTTCGCCCGGCTTGTAGGTGCCCACCCAGTAGTCAACTTCGGGTATTTCCTTTTCGAGTTCCTTGCCGTAGCGGCCAGAGAGGCAACCAGACACAATCAGCTTCTGCCTGGGCTTCTTGCCGCTAATCTGGGAAAGGATCGCGTTGATGGATTCTTCCTTGGCGGCTTCGATAAATCCGCAGGTGTTTACCAGGATGTAGTCCGCCTTGGCGGCGCTGTCGCAGGTTACAAATCCGGCATTAAGCATTTCTCCGACCAGGTTCTCCGCATCGACCTGGTTCTTGGCGCATCCCAAATGGACGACGAAAACTTTGGGCTTTTTTGTGGGCATATTGCCAAATTTAGAATTTTCTCTTGTAAAAGCTCCTTTTATTTGGAATTTGCAATTTCAATTATCTATATTTCGCTGCTAGTAACTGGTAACTAAAAACTATTAACACGCAAAGAACTATGGCAGAATATACCGAAAAAATGGACAAGGCCATCGAGGCCACTGAACGTGAATTTTCGAAGATCCGTGCAGGTCAGGCTAGCCCGGCTATCCTGAACGACGTGCGCATTGACTACTACGGTACACCGACCCCGATTTCTCAGGTGGCCAAGGTTTCTGTTCCGGAACCGCGCATGCTGCTCGTTTCCCCGTGGGAAAAGACCATGGTCGACCCGATCGAAAAGGCAATTCTCGCTGCAAACATCGGCCTTACCCCGATGAAGGACGGCAACTGCATCCGCGTGAGCCTCCCGATTCTTACCACGGAACGCCGTCAGGAACTTGCAAAGATTGCCCGCAAGCATGCCGAAGAAGGCCGCGTGGCAATCCGTAACATCCGCCGCGATGCTAACGACGCCCTCAAGAAGAACAAGGAACTGCCCGAAGACGAAGTCAAGAAACAGCAGGACGAAATCCAGAAGGCTACCGACAAGGCTATCGCAAAGATTGATGCTCTTCTTGCCGAAAAGGAAGCAGACATCCTCAAGGTGTAGTCCGGGGCGTTCGTGGCAAATCAGCTTAGACATGTCGCTATCATAATGGATGGTAACGGGCGTTGGGCCCGTAGCCGTGGTCTCGAGCGATTCTTGGGTCACCGCAAGGGGACCCAGGCGACTATCGATGCGGTCGAAGTCGGCGTGAACCTCAAGCTGGAGCACATGACGCTTTACGTGTTCAGCTCCGAGAACTGGGGCAGACCGTCCAAGGAAGTGGATTACCTGATGAACCTCCTGATCGAGATGGTGGTGAAGGAAATCCCCGACCTCATGGAAAAGAACGTGAAGCTCACGGTGATTGGCAACATGAACCGTTTGCCCGAGAAGCCTCGTGCAAGCCTGCAGTCCGCCATCGACAAGACCGCGAACAATACGGGCATGCAGCTGAACCTTGCTATTTCCTATGGTGGCAGGCAAGAAATCGTAGAAGCGACTCGCTCCATAGCCGCGCAAGTGGCGTCGGGGGCGCTCAAGCCCGAAGATATCGACGAGAACCTGTTTGCCAAGAATTTGTACTTAAAGGGGGCGCCCGATCCGGATCTCGTCATCCGCACGGGTGGTGAATTCAGGCTTTCGAATTACCTGCTTTGGCAGGCCGCCTACAGCGAATTCTATGTAACGGATACGCTGTGGCCCGACTTTACCAAGGAAGAATTCTTGAAAGCTGTCGAATTCTTCAATACTAGAGAGAGACGTTTTGGGAAGGTGTTGCATGAGTAATCTTGCGCAGCGTTTAATTACGGCGTTTGTCGCCATTCCAATTGTATTTGCATTGCTGTGGTTTAACGACTATAGCCGCATTGGCCTTATGTGCTTCATCGCCGCCGTCGGTGCCTGGGAATGGGCTGGCATGGCATGTAAGATGTACAAGGGTCCCGATACCCGCTACCTTTCGTTCGCGTCTTCCCTAGCGCTCACGATTGCATGGGCGCTTTCCAAGGGTGCATATTTTGGTCTTCCCGCCGTGCCCTACGTGGTGGGCATGACTTTCCTTGTGATTTTTGCGATCTACATCGGTGTGGCCTTTGCGAAAGTTGAAATCGATCACCTGTTCCCGTGGCTCGTGATGCAGCTCGGAGCGCCGCTCTATGTGGGTCTCTGGGGCGGCATGAACGTGCTCATGATGGGTAACGGCCAGGGCTTCGAACACTGCTATCCGTTTATCCTGGTCATGACTTCGTGCTGGCTCTGCGACACGGTGGCGTACTTCTTCGGAAAGTTTGCGGCGGGCAAGGGTCCCTTCGGCCGTCATCCGTTTGCACCGAGCATCAGCCCGAAAAAGACTTGGGAAGGTTCTGTCGCCGGCTCTGTCGCGACGATCGCCTGGGTCGCTTACTGGGCCAAGTGCAGTGCCGCCCTCGGGTGCTTTAATGTGGATATCGACTGGGCGAAGGCGATTGGCCTTGGCCTCTTGGTAACTGTCGCGGGGCAGGTGGGCGACCTCCTGATGAGCGCTCTCAAGCGCTGGAGCGGCACCAAGGATTCCGGAAACTTGTTCGTGGGTCACGGTGGTGTGCTTGACCGTTGCGATTCCTTCTACCTCGCAGCTCCGGCACTTTATCTGCTCATGGATTTCTTCCAGAAGATTGCGTAGCGCAAACGAATAGCGAAGTGGAAAATTTGAAGGCGGACATTTGTCCGCCTTTCCTATTTCTTAATTCCATGCTCTGCCATGTAGATGGCAAGGTAGTCAATGACACCGGAATCGGCGCCTTTCACAGGGATGTAGCGCAAGTTGTTTTCACCGTCGATGATGACGGCGAGTCCTGCGATGTAATTGATCCAATGGTAATCTTCGTGGTACTTGAGTGCGACTTTCCCTTCGGAGCCGAATACGGCCAAGGGCATGACGAATATGTCGTGCGAAACCATGATGCTCACTCGGTTCCACTTGGGCAAGTTCTTTAGGATGACGTTCTCCATGAATTCTTGAGCACGAGGTGTAAGTTCGTAGAATGCATCGGGATAGGGCTCTCCGTAGGCCCAGTGGGCCATAAGTTCCACGGAGCTTCCCTTCATGCCGAGCTTTTCCGCGTATTGCGCAAGCGAATCCGCAGAGATTTTCAGAAACCAGTTGCCGGTGATGTCGTAATTCGTGATTAGCTTCGGCGTGCTCGCTTCGCCGCGGCCTTTCGATATGTTGTTCGCGGTTTCGTTCGTGCGCACGAATCCCGAAGTGATGTAAGTGAAATCTTCGTCGCTTACGAGTGTCGCTCCCAGGTCCTGAGCCATCTTTACGCCATTTGCGGTGAGCTCGGTCTCTATCGCCACGGCGTCTTCGCGTTCGGAATGCCGGATGATGAAAACCGCTTTTTCGTCGGGCGAAAGACTTCTGTAAACGTCGGCGACGGTCGCAAAGCCGTCCTTGTCGAGTGCGATTGTGGCAACTGCAGAGTCCGCGGAGCTCGATGATTCCAGAATGACAACTGTGGATGAGGACGATCTGGTTTGCTCCTCTATCGAGGACGAATACCCATGCGGTTGTTGAACGCTGGAAGAAGAAACCGGAGCGGTCGCCGACGATTGGGACGACGACCATTCCGGCGAATCTAGCGCAGATGACCCTGTAAGCAAGTTATCGGAGTCAGAAAGGTCCAGGTCAGGTGAACTAGATTCAGTAACGGCCGGATTTGATGAAGAATCCGTATTGCCGCAAGCGGCGAGTAGGGCGCCTGCAGCGAACATGGCAAAAATGAAGACGCGCATTACGACCCCCACTGGTATTCGCCCGCTTCGTACACGGGATTTTCTCCGTTGAAACCGCGCGGTCGCTTGATCTTGTCGTCGAATACAGTCTTGTTGAAAATGCGGAAGTCCCCGCGTTCGTAGCTCTGGAACGAGATGTGGCAGAAGATGGGCCCTGCCGGCATGTATTCGCTGTAGCTCATGGTGCGTTCGCCCGCGGTGTAGAGGTAGTTGAAGTATTTGCCGTTCAGTACGATGTGGAGCCCGATGTTCCCTACGGTGAACCAGCGCCCTTTCGCGAGGATGTTCTCGTGATGCGTGTCGTCGTAGTCCATCACCACGAATTCCGCATCGCCATTTTTATCAAGATGGAAACGGTACTTGTGGTTGCCGCCGCAGCAGCGCCCGTCGAAGAACCAGGTGTATCCGCTCGCGGCGGCGATGCGCGGGTCGCGCACGCTCGTGTCGGGGTGGGCGAGCTGCTCGTCGGTTACGAGGCGTTCGGGTTCCACTGCGGCAATCAACTGCGCAAGCGTTTTGGGGTTGCTTGCGGATGTGAGCGTGACCTTGTTTTTCGCTTCGCTCATGGAGCGGCGGTACAGGCGGTAGGGAATGCCGTCGTCGCTGATCATGGTGAGTTCGTCCTGGCTGAATACATAGTAGGCGTAAGTCTTGGTGCCTGTTTTGGTAACGACATTGAAGCTGCGGTTATTCAGCGTGTACCACTGCCCCGAAACGTTCGGGAATCCCGAAACCGCCGCGTTGCCGTCTTCGGCGATGACAACGGTGTAGTCGTCGCTGATCCATGCCTCGTCGGCCGCGGTAACCAGGCGGCAGTCGCGGTTCTTGTCGCCCTGGCAGGTGGCGGCCGAGGGGTTCGCCGCTTCGCAGGGGCTCACCATTCCCGGCGGGAGTTCTGCCGACATGCCGATACGGAACCCCATGTCGGCGGCGCCATCGCGGCTGCGGATGGCGCGACGGCTCACCCGCGCAAACTCCGCGGGTTCGCCGTAACTCCCGCCGCGGCGCGTCTTGTTCCCGCTTCCGGTGAGCTGCACCGGATTCACCTTGTCGCCCGCGGTATAGCCCACGAGCCAGTCGTACACCCATTCCCACGAGTTTCCGCTCATGTCGTAGAGCCCGAGCTTGTTCGGCTTCTTGGTCGCCACGTCGTGCGCCTTGCCGCCGCTGTTCTCGGAATACCATGCCACGTCATCGACGCTGTTGCTGCCCGAGAACTTGAAGTTGTCAGGAACGCCGTCCTTGCCGCCACGCGCCGCGAATTCCCATTCGGCATCGGTCAGCAGTCGGTACTGATGCCCTGTGATTTGTCCTAGTTTACAGGCGAAACTGTTCGCGTCGAACCAGCTTACGCCGATTTTGGGCGCCTTGTCCGATTCCCAGGCATTCTTCTTTCCGCCCATCACGGCGTTCCATTGCCCGATGGTGACCTCGGTTGTGGCAATGTGAAAATCGCTTACCGTTACTTTGTGTGCAGGCGTCTCGTAAATTTTATCCTGCTCGGCACAGTTGTCGCACCCGCGCGTGTATGTGCCGCCCGCGACATACACCATGTTGAACACCGCTCCGTTTACGGTATCGACGAAGGTGGCCGGAGCCACGTACGAAAATTCCGTTGAGCTGGAACTGTTGTCCGATTGCGGAGACTCCGTATTGCTCGAGCTTCCGGGAACGCTGGAATTTGAACTGTCGAAAATGTTCGCATTCGAAGACCCGTCACCTGTTCCGGAACTTTGCGACGAGATTTCGTTAAGAAATTCCCCCGAAGACAACAATCCTGAAAAGCTGTCGGACGACAGCCCTTCACCTGGTGAATTCCCCTCGCCTTCGATAGACGATTCGTTATTTGCTGCAGAAATGTCGTCGCTTGACGATTCTGAACAACCCCACATCCCGACGGCAAAGTATACCGCCAAAACACCCGAAAAATAGCTGTGCATAGGCACCTCTTCGAGTAAAAAATCCAACCCAAATTCAAAATACACTCTTGTGCGAATAAATCAAAGTAAAATCTTTTAAACAAGGAGTGCTCTGTTTCTATGCTGGATTTGCCGTGGTGTTGTAATGGCGAACAACGCAAACTGCTTTGTAGATATGCCTTTTTATGCGACCCCTATATATATTTATGATAAAAAAAGAGGAATGTGGATATGGATTATAAAAAGTTGACATTTGCGACCGTGTTTGCCATGGGCGCTTCCATGATTTACGCTCAGAATGCAGAAATTGCAACCTGGTCGGGTTTCCGCAAAGGGGCTACCTCGTTCACGTTTGATGACAGTGCTCCGAGCCATGTGAGCGATGCGGGCCCGTTGTTTGATAAATACAACTATAAGGCTACATTTAATCTGATTGTCTCTGCGGGGTGGAATACTCCGGACTGGAACGGCTTCCAAAAAATGGCAGATACTGGTCATGAGATGGCAAGTCATAGTGATTCCCATCCGGGTAATGGTGCTATGCCCAATAGTGAAATTGCATCTTCAAAGAGCCATATTAACGATAAGATCAATCAGAAATACGGATGCATAACCCTTGCTTACCCGAACTGCAATGTTCCCGATGAGCGGCAGGTTCTGCAGAACTATATTGCGGGTCGAGTTTGCAATGCCAGCTGGGCACAAATCCCTAGCGATGTGATGAGTAAAGATGGTCCGAGTAACTGGGCCAAGGTTCCTGCGGCCATGACGGGTGCTGAGAACAGCATCAAGTCTACAAATGACTTTACAGGACTCATGCAAAATGCTATTAACAGCAATGGTTGGGTGATGTTCCTGACTCATGGTTTCCAGGGGAAGAACAATGGCGGAGCATCGTATTCGCCGACAGATATCAGCGCTATCGAAGGTGCTCTCAAGTGGGCCCAGCAGAACGACAAGGATATCTGGGTCGCACCGTTCCGTAATGTCGCCATGTACATCAAGGAACGCAAGGCCTCGAAAATTGAACCGCAGGACGGCGGCTCCGCAAACTCCATGGCTTTCGAACTCAAGCATAGCATTGCAGACAACATTTCCAAGTACGACTACCCGCTTTCCATCAAGGTGAAAACCGACTGGAGCAAGGTCGAGGTAACGCAGGATGGCGCAAAGCTTGAATCCAAGGTGGATGGCGGCTATGTTTACTTTGACGCGGTTCCCAATGCAGGCAAGATTGTCGTGACTAATGCAAATGCAGCTCCGGAACCGGAGTCTTCTTCCAGCAGCGAAGTAACGGACAACTCTTCCAGCTCTGATGTCGGTTGCGACGCACTTATCCCGGGCTGCGGCTATGAAGGCCCCGGCATGGAAATTGCTCCGTCGATTCCGAACAACTTTGCGCTTTCCGTTTACAAGTCCTCTGACAATTACATCGTGGTCGGTGGAGCTCAGGGTATGAGCATTACCGTGTTCAACAGCTTGGGCCACAAGCTGCGTACCACTCGCGGTCTCGGTGCAGAACAGAAGGTCTATACCGGTGCCAAGGGCATCTATATTGTCAAGGTCGGCGGCAAAACCATGAAAGTCAGGCTGTAATCCGTTTCGATAAAACCTCTCTCTAAAAAGGAAATCCCCTGCGGGACTTCCTTTTTTTGTAACTATTGCCTTCGCGCGTTACTATTGCAGATGCGCGGGCATTTCATTTTCTACATTTGTCGCTAATATGCTTTTTTCCGAACTTCCCCTGGCAAACCCCTTGCAGCGAGCCGTGCGCGCTGTCGGCTACGAACAACCCACCCCGATTCAGGAAAAGTCGATTCCGAGTCTTTTGGAGGGTAAGGACCTGCTGGGAATCGCCCAGACGGGAACGGGGAAGACGGCCGCCTTTGCTCTACCGATTTTGCAGCTGTTGCTTGATTCAGGGAAGTTCCGTGCTCCAAAGACTTGTCGTGCGCTGATTCTGCTTCCGACCCGCGAACTTGCAATCCAGGTGGAGGAATGCTTCAAGCAGTATGCGCAGTTTACGGCGATTTCAACGGCTTGCATTTTCGGTGGAGTCAGCGATGTTAGCCAGAAGCGTAACTTAATTCGCGGAGTCGATGTATTGGTTGCGACTCCGGGTCGCCTGCTCGATCTCATCAACCAGAAGGCTGTGTCCTTGAAGGCTTTGGAATTCTTCGTGCTCGACGAAGCCGACCGTATGCTCGACATGGGATTCATCCACGATATCCGCAAGGTGGTGGCGCTACTCCCGCAGAACAGGCAGAACCTGTTCTTCAGCGCGACCATGCCCGAAGACATTACGAAGCTTGCCGCGACGATTCTGCGCCCGAACCCGGTGAGGGTAGAAGTGGCGCCGCAGAGTACGCCGATTGAACGCATCCATCAGGAGCTTTACCGCATCGACAAGCGTCGCAAGGGCGCACTTCTCAAGGAGCTGCTGCTGGCTCACCCTGAAATGAAGAAGGTGCTTGTGTTCAGCCGCACCAAGCACGGCGCCGACAAAATTACGCGTGTGCTCGAAAAGGCGGGCGTCAAGTGCGCAGCGATTCATGGCAACAAGAGTCAAAATCGCAGGCAAGAAGCCCTGGGCAACTTCAAAACAGAACAAATCCGCGTGCTCGTAGCAACGGATATCGCTGCCCGCGGAATCGACGTGGACGACGTGTCGCACGTATTCAACTACGACTTGCCCGATGTTCCCGAAACTTTCGTGCACCGCATCGGACGTACGGCGCGTGCGGGTAAGGACGGTATTGCGATTTCTTTCTGCGCTCCCGACGAGGAACAGGACTTGCGCGCCATCGAAAAGCTGACCCGCATCAACATTCCCGAAGGCGACAAGTCAATTTTCGAAAAGCTCCCGCCGCCGCAAAAGGAAACTCCCGAAAGCGAGATGCGCAATGCTCGTGGTCGCGGCTTCCCGCGCCACGGCAATCCGCATGAAAACCGCCACAATGATCGACGCGAAAATCGCGGCGGCGTAAAGCCTGAAAAGCAGGGCTCTGCACCGCAGCAGTCCGCGCCTAAGGCGCAGAACAAGCAGAAACACGAAAAACGCCCCGCCGCAAAGCCCGAAGGCGTTCCCCAAATGAATCCGCAGAATCAGGAAGGTCGCCGTACTATCGGCAAGAACCGTCCCGGTTCTCGCGCACGCAAGCGCATGCGCGAAGCGGCTGCCAAGGCAGCCGCTGCAAAGCAAAACATTTAGTATAAATGAGGATTAGTCCGCCTGGTAGATGAACCAGCTCCAGGTAATCTTCGCCTTTTCGCCTTCGCTCGTAACGGACTTCTCCGAGTTTTCCGCAACCCATCCGAGGTTCTTTACAGAAACACAAAGGGATTGATCTAGAAGGTCCTCGTCGTCGTAATAGTCGTCGTGCTCGTTCTTGTCGCGCAGTATCGGGCAAATCTCGATTGCGTCGATGCCGCGGGGCAGCGGTACGGCAACCTTCTTCTTCCCCTTCCATTCCTTGACATCTAATGTGTCAAGCGCGATGGCAGAGTACGGGTCGTATTCGGACGGTTCCAGGTTGATGTAAGACTTGACCAAGAAACGGATTTCCGGGTCTCCGATCTTTTCGTCTTCATTGATACGGTCGGCAGTCTGCTTGAAGCTGGTGAGCGTGATGCCCAGCATCTTGTTCATGAGCAAGTAGTTGATTTTCGGGTCGTTGTTCTTGCCGATAAACCTACCCTTATTATCGTAGCTGTCTTCGTCCTTGACCATCTTGATGATGGTCTTTACATCGAGCACGGTGTCCGTGTCGCTACCCTTTCCGAACAAATTCAAAAAGTTGTCGCAGCGCTTCTTGTAGTCCTTGACAAAAATTTTGGTTTCCTTGTAGCAGGTGTAGTTGTCGATATTGGAACGCTGCACATCGAGTGAATCAAACGCAGCGTTGAGATCGAACGAAACGGCGGGTTGCTTCTCGTTTTCCACATCCATGGGGTTGTCGCCACATGCGGTCAACTGGAATGCTGCAAGGGCGAAAAGCGTTGCGATAGCTGATTTCAACATAAATTTCTGATGCATAATGAACCTCCCTACCTAATGCTAAAGTCCAGGAACACGCGCCATGTCGGGTGGCTGTCATGACCGATGTGGTTGTAACGGTGGTTGGTATTCTGAGTGGTTGCGCCAATCATAAACATCTGGAATTCAATCGAAACAAGCCTGTTTTCGATGCCGAGTGCAATCCAGCTGTTGGCTTCCCAGTCGTCCATGTAGAAGAATCTATTGGTCTGGTGGCTTTCGTAAACCGGGAAGGGATTCTTTCCTTCGGCCTCGATCAGCGCCAGTTCCTTTTTAAGGTTCTTGTCCTTGGTATATAAGTAAAGTCTGTTCTCCGTGTCGACCATTTCGTAGATGGGCTTGGTGAGTCCCAGGGTAATGCCTGTGAACAGGTAGGTCGTAGTTCCCTTGACGTGGTAGCCGAACTTGCCTGTGAGAGGCATGTCGAGCGCGAAGTTGTGGTATTTGCGGTCGATGTTATGAACCAGCGTGTACTTTTCGCCGGCATCCGTCTTTCCATCGGTGGAGCTATAGTCGAAGTTCCAGCGGGAATACCTGTAAAGGGCGCCCGCTCTTCCCTGGATGCCCAGGTAGTTGCCGAAATAGCGCCTATAGAAGTAATACATACCTATGCCGTTTCCCCAGTCGACATCATGGTGCATGTGACCATAGCTCTTGTCGTTGTAAGAACCGTCGACGAGAGAAAGACCGTGGTGAAGCGTCTTGGAGCGTTTCTTGGCTGTTTTTTTGACTTTCGCTAGGTATTCTTCATAAGTAATTTTGTTCCGCGGCTTCTTGGGCGTGGCGGAATCAGCGGCGGTCGTGTCCGTGCTGAGTGAATCCGGAGTGGCGGCTATCGCTGAATCGGCTGCTACTGTTGAATCGGCGACGACGGGATCCTGGACGGCCGCAGTCGTATCTGTAGCCGTAGCGTTCTGTGTAGCCGAATCAGCAGGCGCATTTGCCGGATTGGAAACTGCCGCCTGCGAAGAATCAATGGCTGAGCCTGTGGAATCGGCTGGCTGTGTCTGTGCGAACACAACCCCGGCAGCAAGGCTTGTAATGGTCAAAAATTTCTGTATCGTCGTCATGGTATTACGAAATACTCCCAAAATAAGGGTTCCCTTTGTAAAAATAAGTAAAAAATTGACAAAGTGCGAAAAAAATAATTTTTTTGCGTATTTTTTGTTCGTTGTAAAGAAATTTTAATTATTTTGATGGTGATAGAAAGGTATGAGGTACTTTTCTTGTTTCGGGCTATAAAAAAGACAGGTTTACAATGAAAGAAAGAAAATCTTGCATGTTTACATGGCTGATAACCTTGTTTGCCCTGGTGTTTGGGGCTCAGTTCGCATTTGCGGATGTTTGGGATGGTGTTTCTAGGAAAGCTGCAAAGAAACAGAATATCGATGGTGTGGATTACTTCTTGATTGACTCTGCTGCAAACCTGGTATGGTTTAGTGATACGGTGAATTCGCTTAGCGGTAATGTCAAGATGAATGCCAAGGTGGTTGCCGAATATATCGACTTGGACAACCATCCGTTTACTCCGATTGCGGCGGGTAAGGGTGGTACTCTGTTGACGGGTGTCTTTGATGGAAACGGGGTCACGATAGCGAATGTCTATATAGATAGTTTGTCTCTAGGGGTGAAAGACTGTTCTTATGAACAAAATGTCGGGCTCATTGGCGTCTTGGGTTCTTCTGGTGTTGTCAAGAACGTCGTGTTGGAAAATGTTCATTTGAGTGCCAATGCGGACCGAGGCTACAAATGCGGTGCCGGTAAGGATAACCAAATTAGCGTGGGCCCGATAGTGGGTTGGGTTAATGGTGGTACAGTTTCGGGTAGCTATGCGTCGGGTGTCATCTATTCCAAGGGAAAGGGACAGGGCGTCGGTGGCATTGTTGGTACCTTGACGGGTGGCAAGATTATTGACTGTCTGAGTGTTGTCTCTGTGAATGCTTCCGGCGAAGATGGTTATGTCGGCGGCATAGCTGGTTATTCGAACAAAGGAACGATCATTACATCTGTCTACGATGGCAATAGCCTTGTGAATACGCAGAACGACATGATTGGCGGTATTGTTGGTAAGGATAAGAGTCCCTCGCAGGAGGTTACCATTGAGCTCTGCTACTATGATTCCGATGTGGCTGCAAATGGTGCTGCCGATGCGGTCGTTGTGGGTCAAACCCCCATTGGAGTGAGTGACGCTAATAAGGAAGAATATGTTTGCAAGTTGAACGGGGGCACTTGGACTTCCAATGCGTGTAGCGAAGACACGGGTGTATGGTCCAATGAGCAGCACATCACAAACCAGGGCGTGTCAAAGGATTCCGATGGTGAAACGGTATTCGTCGTGAAGTTTGAGGCGAATGGTGGTGTATTTCCTGCGGACGCCAAGACGCACAAGGTCCAGAGATACAAAACGAAGCTGACTGCTGATGAAATTTCCACTCCGACTTATGAAAACAAGGTCTTTCTCGGATGGTCGCTGAAGGCAAATTCGAAAAAGGCTGATGACGATTTGGGGTATGTTTATGGAACGAAGTCTGTATACGCCGTATGGCGCGATCTTAAAGTCTATACGGTGACTTTTGATCACAACACGGGTGAAGATGCCGAGAAGGTCTCGAAACAAGTTGTTGAAGGCGAAACCATTACGACAGACGGAATTGACTTGAGGGACTTGCCGACGGTGTTTACGGTGGGCAAGCAGAAGTATTATTTCGATGGTTGGTCCACTTCTAAGAATGGTGGCAAGATTGAATCCTTCGGGGTGGCGGCTGGTGATGCGACCTTCTATGCGCGCTGGACTCTTTATCCCCAGTTTACCGTGTCCTTTAACATGAATGGTCATGGCGAGGCTCCTGCCGCAGTGGTTGTTTCGGAAGGCGATGCTGTGGATGCTCCCGCCGCGCCGACTGCCGAAGGCTATGTCTTTGGAGGTTGGTACAAGGAAGCTGCTTGCAAGAATGTTTATAACTTCAAGAGCGAAGTGACGGAAAATGTGACTTTGTATGCAAAATGGACTCCCGTTGTATATAAAATTCTTTATAACTTGGGTGGCGGAACGAATGATGCGGATAACCCGTCGTCCTATACGGTAGAAACGGCGTCTATCGTGTTGAAGGCGCCGGTCAAGGAAGGCTACGAGTTTAAGGGCTGGTTCTATGACGGTGCTTATACGAACAAGGCGGCACAGATTACGCAAGGCTCTACGGGTGACAAGACGCTCTATGCGAAGTGGGCTGTCAAGACCTATAAGGTTGTGTACAATGGAGGTTCCAAGAGCCAGGATTATGGTTTTGAAACCGAAAAGATTCACGGCGTCGACTTGACCTTGCAGGGGGCGGTCTTTACTGCAGCCGGGTATACTCAAGACGGATGGGCAACCCAAAACGATGGTGCCAAGGTTTATGGGCTGGGAGCGCTCTATTCCACGGATGCTCCTATCGTTCTTTATCCGTACTGGGCTGTTACAGAATATACTGTTACATACCATCTGGATGGAGGCGTCAACCATGTGGATAACCCCGTGTCTTACAATCTGAATACGGCTGCGGTTAACCTGAAGAATCCGACTAAGGTTGGCTACGATTTTGGCGGTTGGTATGCTGCGGAAGACTTTAGCGGAAGCAAGGTCACGAAGCTAGAAGCGAAGTCTCCTTATGGCAACAAGGATTTCTATGCGAAGTGGACTCAGAAAACGGTGACGGTCAAGGTCGAAGCAAAGTCCTGCGAGTACAATGGTAAGAGTTGTGGTGCCAAGGTGACGGTATCGGGTGTTCCGAGTGGATACAAGGCTGTTGCTGTGACGGATTCTATCAAGAATGTGAATGATGGTCCGATTGAAGCTAAAATTGTGGGCTTCGTCATTACGGACAATGCGACGGGTGATACGGTGACAACAAGCTTCAATGTCGTCTACCAGGAAAGCGGCTCGGTGACGGTTACTCCTAAGAATGTAAGCTTTGAAGGTAAGGATGTCACAAAGACTTATACGGGAAGTGAAATCCATGTTGAAAGCAAGGCTACTCCTACGGGTCTGCTGTCTGGACATACCCATAATGTGGGTTACGAAATTACTAAGACGGACGCTGGTTCTTATCAGGCGGAGATGACTGCTCTTGCCGATGTGAAAATTCTGGACGCCGACGGCCATGATGTGACGGCAAACTATAATGTAACCGATATTAAATCCCCGACGAATGGTCTTGTGATTAACCCGAAGAGCGGCTCGTTCACCATTAAATTGGCTGATGAAAATGTGCCGGTCGGAGGCTCGATTCAGGGAACGCCGACGAGTACGGCTGCAAGTGGCGTAACGACATTCCTGTACCAGGTTGACGGTGATAGCGACTGGAAGGAAAGCTTGAGTGGATTAACCCTGCCGACAACGCCGGGCACATACACGATCAATATCAAGGCTTCTAACCCGAACTATACCGGAGTGCCGACGACGACTGCAAAAATAACGATCACGTCGAAACCGGTTGTTACGGTGGTTGCAAAGAGTAGTTCGAAAGTCTATGATGGAACTCCTCTCACGATGAATGATTATACCGTTACAGGTTTCAAGGATGGTGATAACGTAATCGTTGGGGCGTTTACGGGCTCTATCACCGATGCCGGCACTGCACCAAATACGGTGGGTACGGTCACGGTGAAGCGCGGTGAAACCGATGTAACGGACCAATACGAAGTTAATAAGATCGCCGGTACACTGACGGTGACCAAGGCTACGCTGACCATTACGACACAGAGTGCGTCAAAGGTCTATGATGGGACTCCGCTGACGGCAGATAAGTCTGTGACAGGCTTTGTAGGTGAAGAAACCGCGACGGTAACGGCGACGGGTAGCCAGACCATGTATGGTTCTTCTAAGAATACATACACCATTGTATGGAGTACTGCAAAGCAGGGTAACTACAAAATTGTTGAAAATCTTGGCACCTTGACGGTGACCAAGGCGGCGGCGACCATTACCGTTACAGATGCTTCTAAACTGTACGGCGATGCCGACCCGGAGTTTAGCGGAAGTGTGACGGGACGTGTCAATCCGACTGATCTTGGTACGGTTAAGTATTTCCGCACCAACCTTACGGACAAGAATGCGGGTTCCTACGCCAATGTGATTTCGGCAAGCTATACCGCTAATCCGAACTATGCCGTGACGGTTGTCCCTGGTAAGTTCACGATTAACAAGCGCAACATCACGCTGACTTCGGCGACGCTTTCCAAGGTGTACGATGGTACGGCTCTTACCGCCCCGACAGTGACTGTGGGTGGCGACGGCTTTGCTCCCAACGAAGGCGCTTACTTTACGGTAACCGGTTCGCAGACCGATGCAGGTGTTAGCGACAACGCCTTTACCTATGTGTTGAAGGCGGGAACGGATACATCCAAGAACTATACGGTAGCGGCCCCTGTCTATGGAACACTCACGGTGACCAAGGCTCCTGTGACAGCGACTGTTGTCGGTCATAGCGGTACCTATGCCTATAACGGTGTAACGCAGGTGGTGTCGGGTTACGATGTCTCTATTGACAACGCTCTTTACTCTGTAGGCGATATCGCGTTCAGCGGAGATTCCGTGATTCAGAAGTCCAAGAGCGGAACTTATGCGATGGGGCTTTCTAGTGCGAAGTTTGCGAACAAGAACGGCAACTTTACCGTGACCTTCGATGTGACCGACGGTTCCTTGACCATTACCTCGCCTGTTGTGGTGGTGTCCTACAATGACGCCGGCGATACGCTGCATGTGGTGGTGAATGAAGATGATTCAGATTCCCTGATTAGCGAAAAGATCAACGCCGCCCTTGCAAGTCATGTGCCGCCTATTCCGCTGCCGACCAAGGCAGAAGACGCGGATTCTACATACGACTTTGACGGATGGAAGCTGAATCCTGGAACGGGAATGTACGAACCCAACTTTGATGCGTCTGTCAAGCTGGATACCATCAAGGTGAAGTACCAGGATAATCCTGAAAAGTTTATCGATGTGACGATTCACGTGACCGACGTCCACAAGGATATTGTACAAAAGATCAATGAAGCTCTTGAAGAGAAGGGGATTGCGCTCCCGAGCAAGGAGAGCGACGGCGATTCCACCTATGTCTTGGATTGGAAGAAAGACCCCAATACGGGCGTCTATGAACCGGATTTCAAGGGGGTGTTGATTGTAGAAAAAATTGTGGTTAAGTACGGCGATGGCGATACGGATACGCTTTATGTCGATATCCGAGCAAAGGATACAAAGTCGCAGATTATCCAAAAGATCAATGACGCGTTGAACAACCACTTGCCGCCTATCAAGGTGGAAGGCGATGGTCCTGGCTATACGCTCGTGGACTGGGAACAGAACAAGAAGACCGGTTACTACGAGCCAGTGTTTGTGAAGGGTGATATGGTGTTCAAGATTAACTTCCACCTGCCCGAAGGTGCTGAGTTGACCAAGAAGTTCGATGGTTACCGTTATGGCGAAGTGACCATGTTGCCTAAGGCTATCATGAAGTCCGATACGAGCTGGAAGTTCAAGGGCTGGTATACAAGGACTAAGGGCCGTGGCGATAAGGTCAAGGCGATGCTGGAAACCGATATGGGCAATAAGAGCCTTTATCCGCTGTTCCAGAAGACATTGCGCTACAATGTCAATGGAAAGACTGGCGAGATTGAAGTTATCTACACGGATCGTGCCGACACGGTGATTGCCCGCGCCCTGGAAGGCGTCGTTGTGAGAAACTACACCAAGGGCAAGAAGAATTACGCCTTTACGGAGTGGAAAATTAAGGATGGCGTCTATACGGCTGTGTATGCGGAAGTGAAGCTCAGCTTTGATGTAGTGGTCGATTCGCGTGCGCTCGATATCGTCGATGCAAAGGTTGGCTCGAACTATGCTGTGATTGACATGGGTGGACGTATCGTCCGTAGCGGTGTGGTCTCGAATGGCTCGCAGCGTGTAGAAGTCTCTAAGTCCGGCAGCTACATGGTTCGCGTAGGTCGTGAAGCGATGCAGGTCAATGTGAAGTAGATTGTCACTCCGAGATGTTGATGTTCAATCGATGCACTTTGTAGTGCATGACTCTGGGCGAAATACTTAAATCGCGTGCGGCAGCAGACATGTTGCCGCCGTTTCTTTTTAGCGCCTCGCTCAGGATTTCTTTCTCGTAGGTGTCCATGAGTGTCGACAGCGGCGCAATTTTTCCCGTGAGCATAGGCCTGCGGGCGGATTCGTCGGTTTGTAGTGTCGGCGGCAAGTTGTGCGAATGGATGCAATCGTCGTCGGTGGCGAGGGCTGCGCGCTCAATGCAGTTTTCGAGTTCCTGCACGTTGCCTGGCCAGTGATAGCTCATGAGCATGTCTATGGCGGGTGTCGAGAGACGCACCACGTGCTTGCCGTATTTCAGGTTCACTTGCGAAATGAAATGCTCCGCCAGAAGCAAGATGTCGCTTTTGCGTTGCGCCAAGTCGGGAAGCGATATTTGCACGATGTTCAAGCGGTAGAATAGGTCTTCGCGAAAAAGCTTTTGTTGCATCAGGCTTTCGAGGTTTTTGCTCGATGCTGCAATTAGGCGCACATCGCTGTGCAGGCGAATATTGCCACCTTGGCGGTAGAAGCTTTGGTCTTGCATGAACCGCAGTAGAAGCTCTTGGTTTTTCGGGCTGAGTGCCGAGACATCGTCCAGGAATAATGTGCCGCCGTTTGCCACTTCGGCTTTGCCCAAGTGGCGGCTGTTTGCGCCAATGAACGCGCCGCGTTCGTAGCCGAAGAGTTCGCTTTCAAATGTATTTGCCGGGTTGCCGAAGCCTTCGCTTAAGTTTGCACAACCCATCACGACAAAGGGCTGCTCCTTGCGTGCGGAAAGTTCTGCGATGGTGTGGGCAGTAAGTTCCTTGCCGGTGCCGTCGTTACCGTAGATGAGCACTTGTGCGTCGTTCTTGGCGCACTTCTTGATTTGCTTGTAGACTTCGCGCATCTCGCCGCTGTTGCCAACCATCTTGCCCGGCTTCTCGTCGATGATATTGCGCAGCTCGCGGATCTCCGCTTTCAGTCTCTTTATTTCTTCTGCTTCAGTCATCATGCTTTTACATTTTTGTAATAATATAGTATAATTTTACAATTATGTAAAACATTTTGTTTCAAAACTTGTAAAATTTGGGTGCCATTCCCTATTTTTATTCCTAATTTCCTTCCATAAATTGAAAAAAAACGCAAAACGGCAAAAATGAGGTTCAAAATGAGCGTAAGCTACCGCAAAAAGACCATCAACGAAATCGCAAAGGCCCCTACCGCGCCCGCTAAGCCGGCCGGTCCGGTGAATGTGGATTTCTACGGCGAGGACGTGTTCAACATCGACGCCATGCGCGAATACCTGCCCAAGGATGTCTGCGAAAAGCTGATTGCAACCATTAACGAAGGCGCCGCCCTCGATCCGAGTATCGCTGGCGATGTTGCCCATGCCATGAAGAAATGGGCGATGGACCGCGGTGCCACTCACTTTACGCACTGGTTCCAGCCGCTCACCGGTTCCACTGCTGAAAAGCACGACTCCTTCCTTGAACCCGATGGCTGCCGCGCCATTATGGCCTTTAGCGGCAAGAACTTGATCGTTGGCGAACCGGACGCATCGTCCTTCCCGAGCGGCGGTTTGCGTTCTACTTTCGAAGCCCGCGGCTATACCGCCTGGGATCCGACTTCTCCGGCATTCCTCAAGCGCCACGGCAACGGTGCCACGCTCTGCATTCCGACTGCGTTCTGTAGCTACACCGGCGAAGCTCTCGACAAGAAGACTCCGCTTTTGCGCAGCTTGCAGGCTCTTTCCAAGTCCACGCAACGCCTCATGACCTGCTTCAAGGCTGGCCCCAAGAAGACGACGGTCACGCTTGGCGCCGAACAGGAATACTTCCTCATCGACAAGCGTTTTTACCTGCAACGCCCGGACCTGTACCAAGCTGGCCGCACGCTGTTTGGTGCCGCTCCGGCAAAGCACCAACAGATGGATGACCACTACTTTGGTAGCATCCCGGCTCGCATTCTGAACTTCATGAACGAAGTCGAAATCGAACTCTGGAAGCTCGGCATTCCGGCCAAGACTCGTCACAACGAAGTTGCTCCGGCTCAGTTCGAACTTGCCCCGATGTTCGAAGAAGTGAACCTCGCTTGCGACCACAACATGCAAATTATGGAAGTGCTCCGCAATGTGGCTGACAAGAATGGCCTCGTTTGCCTGCTGCATGAAAAGCCGTTCGCTGGCGTGAACGGTTCCGGCAAGCACAACAATTGGTCTGTGTCTTACGGCAAGGGCAACCTCCTCAATCCTGGTAAGGACCCGCACCAGAACGCCGTGTTCCTCACCACGCTCTGCGCTATCATTTACGCTGTTGACTCCCATGCTGATTTGCTCCGCATGACCACTGCTGGCGCTGGCAACGATCACCGCCTCGGTGCAAACGAAGCTCCTCCGGCCATTGTCTCTATGTTCCTCGGCGACCAGCTCATGGACGTCATTGAACAGATTGAACAAGGCGTGCCCAAGTCCAGCAAGCAAGCAGGCGCACTCCGCATCGGTGCTGACATGCTTCCGCCGCTCCCGCGCGATGCCACCGACCGCAACAGAACTTCTCCGTTCGCCTTCACCGGCAATAAGTTTGAATTCCGCGCTCCGGGTTCCAGCCAGAGCTGCTCCGAACCAAACGTTGTGCTGAACACCATCGTGGCCGAAGCGTTCGACATGATTTCGGAACAGCTCGAAAAGCTCGACGAGAAGAACTTCCACACGGGCCTGCAAAAGATCCTGCAGAAGATCGTGAAGGAGCACAAACGAGTCATCTTCAATGGTAACGGCTACACCGACGAATGGGTTGCCGAAGCTGAACGCCGCGGCCTTCCGAACATCCGCACCTCCGTGGAAGCCCTCAAGGCTCTTACCAAGGAAGAAAATATTCAGTTGTTCGAAAAGTATGGCGTCATGAACCGCCGCGAAATGGAATCCCGCTACGAAATCAATGTCGAAGATTTCCACAAGCGCATTCACATCGAAGGCGAAGTCTGCCGCGACATGGCCAAAAACATCATCTTGCCGAAGGTCGTCGAGGCTTACTCCAGCGCACTGAAGACCAACGAAATGGCTCTGAACCAGGGCTTCCCCGGCGTCGATGCCTACGTGAAGTCTCTCGGCGAAGGCGTCAAGAACCTGAGTGCCGCCATCGCTACGATGGAAGAAAGCCTGAACGGTCTGCACGAAGGCATTCTCGATGCAATGGCTGCGCTCCGCAAAGTCGTCGACGGTCTTGAAAAGGTCGTCCCCGACGAAATGTGGCCTCTGCCGAAGTATCGTGAGATGTTGTTCATCTATTAAGCAACGTCACTTCTAATTAATTTTGCACGCGACAGTAGTTGTCGCGTGCGTATTTTATATTCATAAAGATCCCTTAAAAGGAGTATTTTATGAATATAGAAGAACAAAATGAAATTTCAAATGTCATCGGTGACTTTAGGGCAGCACTCGAAACTTTGGATCGTTACGATCACCAGCAGTTGGAATTCCCGAAGACCGGCGTAGACTATAGCGAAATGAGTGGCCCCATCACCTATGAGCAGGCGATGGAAGCGATTGGTGTACTCAAGGAAAAATTTCGCGACAGCGGAATTTTCGGTGTCGAAAAGGATGCTTCTTTCAAGAGTTCTCTCGGACAAATTTATCAGACCTTCGACGGCAAGGATCTTTATCCGACCGTGCAGATGAAGGCGGCAACACTCCTGTATCTGCTTGTCAAGAACCATTCCTTTGTCGATGGCAACAAACGCATTGCTGCGTTCATTTTCTTGTGGTATATGTCGCGCAACGATATCCTTTATCGAGTGGACGGCTCCAAAATCGTAAGCGATGGTGCCCTGGTCGCACTCACGCTGCTCATTGCCGAAAGCAAACCCGAAGAACGTGAAACCATGACTAAGCTCGTGGTGAACTTGATTATGTAGGAGCTTTTATGAAAGACTCATACTTTACGGACCCGCGAGACGGTGAAACCTACCGCACCGTGAAAATCGGAAATCGGATTTGGTTCGCCGAAAACTTGCGGCATAAATGCGAAGGTGCGCAGGCGTATGCCGGCGGCATGGGGTATCTGTGCTTGAATGGTGAAACTCCACCTTACGACTGGAACTGCGATCCAGATGTGAAAAAGTATGGCTTGTGCTACTACTGGAAATTTGCAGAAGCCGCGGTCCCCAAAGGTTGGCGCTTGCCGAACAATGACGATTGGCGAGACTTGTTTAATGCAGTTGGCGCAAAATGTGAAATGGGCGAGCATGGTGCCGAAACTTACCTTGGGGCGGCTCTTGCGTTAAAGTCCAAAGACGATTGGGAAGAAGACGAACTGTTCCCTGTTGGCAAAAGTGCTGATGCGTTCAACTTTACGGCGTATCCGGCGGGTTGCATGGAAGAATTCGGCTTTTGTGGGGCACGTGGCCGACACACTCGTTTCTGGAGTTCCGTCGGGCAAAACAAATGGGCGTATCGCGTTTGCTTAGACAACTTCTATGATGACGCTGTTCTCGACCGTTTTTGGAACGATTTTTCCTGCGCGAATTCTATCCGCTGCGTGAAGGATTGCTGAAAACATAAAATTGCCCTTTTTAAGTAAAATTAGGCAAGAAATTGTATTTTAGTCCATTATAACGAACTGTTTTCTGTATTTTAGTCCATTACAGTGGACTATTTACTGTATTTTTGTCCATTAGAAAGTGACTTGTGGATTGAAAAAGAGACTGTAGGTCTTTGAAGAGCACATAAAGAATGCATTGGAATGGAGCCTTGGTTCTGAAAAGTGAAAAAAGTGGTCATCGGGCCATTTTTTCTTTTGTTGGTTTCGTTGTGTAAAAAAAAGGCTTTTATAAGGTAATCGTTTTTTTTGTAGAGTCCCAACTACCAGAAGTGAACGACATCTATTGTCGCCTAGTGGGTATATATTCATCCTTACGGCAAAACTTACGAAAATGCGAGGACCTATGAAAACAAATGCAGCATGCAAAATACTAAAAGCGGATTTTGAATCTGGAGCGAAGATTGGAGGGGCGAACTTTATAAGACGCTACTGGGCCAAAGTCAAAGACTGGGGTGCTGTGCGTTGGCTGGCGAGGCTAGGAGGGCGCCCGTTACGACATCAAAAATGAATATGCGTATGGTAAAGACGTATTTTTCTTCAAAAAAAAGTGCACTTTTGAAAAAAACAGGATATATTTCTTTTTGAGAAGGAAAAAATATGGATAAAGAACCAGAAGTTTTAGATGTGGAGAATTTGAACGGTGCCTCGCCACTGCAAAAGGGGCTCGCTGTGTTTTTCGTCATTATGTCGCTTTTGTACACGGCATCGCCCATCGACTTGGCGCCCGACGCCATCCCCGTAGTGGGCTGGATTGACGACATCGGATTCCTCGTGACTGCGACCATGAATGCGGTTCAGCAGTTCACAAAGGACCAGAATAGCGCCATGGTGAAAATCCTAAAATACGCCAAATGGTTTATGGTCATCGCCGTCGTAATCGCTGCGCTGTTGCTCGGCGGTTTAATCGCTGCGATTGTGGCGCTGGTGGTGAAGTAGACCGGAGGTGGCGTATGAACTTTTACTGCAAAAAATGTGGACAGTCTTATGACGCTTGGACTATTGCGAACTGTGGCTGTAGTCGTGGTGAAAAGAATGAAATTTTATAAAAAGGAGTGAAATAATGAAGGAAAAACTTCTCGCAATTGCTGAACAGTATCAGTTGGATGAATTTCAGAGCCAAATCAAAGAAATACTTGCTTTGAATAGTATCAAAATTGCTTTTTTGGGTGCTTTTAGCGCTGGAAAAACAAGTTTGATTAATGCTCTGCTTGGCTTGAAGTTGCCTGAATCTCCGAAGCCTACGACCAAATCGATTTGCCTTATTGAACCTGATGAGTCGGTTGATTCGAATGAGTATTTCGAAGATTGTGGTTTGGATAGGCAAAATATTTCGTTTATGGATTTCCAAAATTTGTTGAATGGTGATAGGAATGGGGTTGCTGGTGTTCGCATAAAGCCTTCTGAAGTGTTGCCTTTGGGGAGCGTGTTTATTGACACTCCGGGTATCGATAATACTGGATCTTCTGAAGGTGATTTGACAACTGCTTATTTGCAATTTGTTGATGCCGCTGTAATATGTATTGACGTGAAGGAAGGCACTGTTAGAAATCATATTTTGCAGTATTTGCAACGCCCTGAATTGGAGTTGGTTCGTGAAAAAATGATTTTTGTGTTGACCTATGCTGATCCTGACAAAGGCGAGAACGCTTATGATAGAGTTGTTCAGGAAGTTGCAAGGCAGTTAGAAAATGGGTTGCAAATAACCGATGCTAAGAATAAAATAATTGCGATTGAAACCCATAAACCGGGTGTTGTCGAAAAATTTGAAAGCCTCCTGCAGCGGAATGTCTTGGCAAAGCGCAATAATATTATTGAAAAAAGAATTGAAGTTAATTTGAAGCTTATTGCCCAAGAAATGCTGAAGTCATTAAAAATTCGTAAGGAAAATCTGAAATTAGATAATGATGGCGTTAGCAAAAAAATTGCGGATGTGCGAAAAGCGATGGACTCTTTGGAAGAGGAAAAATATAAACACCGCAATGATATGTGCAATTTGGAAGAAGAATTGCGGTCTCTGGTCGCAAAAAAAATGAAAACGTATGCGACGTCGTTGGCGGTAACGGAATCTGAAGACGTCGCATTTCAGACTCAAGAGATGATGAATTCGATAAATGAGCTTTGTCAAAATACAGTCAATCGTTACATAAAAGGAGTTGATTTGGACCCGACCCTCATTAGGATTGGGATGGATGATGTTGTTAATAGCTTTAAATCTGTGGATGGCGTCAAAAATGTGGCTGTTACTGTAGGAACAGGAATCCTTATGGCGTATATTGGTCCTGCTGCCGGTCTTGGAAATGCTGCTGAAGCAGCCGTTGGTGGCGGTGTGCAAAAGATAGCAAAAGAAGGAGCTAAGAAGACTGTAGAAAAGGTGGCAAAAGAAACCGCGAAAGAGGTCGCAAAGAATGTAGGAAAAAAAGCGTTTCTTGGAGTGGCTCTTAAAGAATTGGCTACAGTTATAAAAAATGTTAATCCTGTAGAACTTTTGGGTACATACATCGCATCTAAAGTAAAGGAATCTAGTTTTGAAAGTGTTGTTGCTGATAAAGCGAAGAATATCGCTCAAATGGTTGTAAATTCAGTGCAGGTTTCCTTTGAAAATCAGGTTCTTAATCCTATTGAAACTCAGCTTGCTTCTCAGATGAATGCTTTGGAAAAATTGAGAGAAGAGAGAAAGAATAATGAATTCAATTTTGAAAAAGAAGAAGACGCATTAGATGCCTCCATAAAAGAATTGAAAGCTATTGCTTAAAAGGGCGTGTTAGTGATGTTTTCTAAAATATTGAACCATGCTTTTAAAACAGCCTTTGGTGTAGGTCCCGATTTAACGAAAAAGATTAAAGAAGAGTCTCGACCTTTTGTCGAAGATTATAATCGGATTCGAAATGCTGTGGAAACTTTTTCTTTAGAAACAGGCTTGCCATTACAGGATATAAAAGAGAAATTAGAGAAAATCAAGCCAAATGAATCTAGCAAAGATTTGGATGCCAACTGCATTCGAATATCTTTGGCTGGGTCGTTTAGTTGTGGAAAGTCCAGTTTCATAAATTCATTGCTTGGAGAAGAAGGTCTTGCCCCTGTTAAGCCAGATCCTTCCACCCGTGTTGTTACTCGATTTAAATATGGCGATTCCCGAAAATATTTGAATAGCGAGGGTAAGGAGATTGATTTAGAAGAATATCAGAACTTGGCTGTTCAAAAGAGAGATAAGGATGATAAGACGAATGTTTTTTCTATTTTAACACCAGCACCTTTTCTACATAATATTATTTTGTCGGATGTTCCTGGTTTTGGTTCAGGGGATAATTCTGAAGCAGATGATGAAGTCAGCCGAAAAGAAAATGAAAATGCCGATATTATTTTTTATTTAGTAAATGGTAACAAAGGATCTATTCCTGAAAATGATATTGAAGAGCTTGTCGGTGATGGATTGTCAAAAAAGGGTATTTTGAATAGCGGTGACAAAAGAAAAAAACTTTATGTTATTATTACGCAAATGGATCTTAAACCACCATCAAAGAGAAGAATTATATTAGAAAATGTGGAAGATGAACTAAAAGCTAAACAAATTGAAGCGAAATTTTATTTGTATGCTGCTTATGAAGACAAAATTAAGCCTCAAGATAAGGAACTGTTTAATAAAATAAAGCAGGAACTTTGCAGTGAAATATGTTTTTTAGCTAAATGCCATAATGATGTTTGCGAACAGCGTAAAGAAAACAGAAGTCTGCGCAAATTAGATAAGATTCGAGAAACCGTAAAGGAAATTTTTGAATCTATAGAGGTAAATAAAGAATATTGGTGGAATAAATACGCTTCAAATAACGGTATAGATTCAGATTCTGTGAATATGACATCTTTTTCTGATTTAAAGAATAAAGTAGAAGATTGTTGGAATGGGCTTGAGAATAAATTAAAAGGTGAAATTGATGATATAGATTTCTGTAAATTTTCTATTAGAAAATGTACTTTTTTTGACGATTATGCTGTAAAAAAATGTGATTGGGAAACAAAATGGAAAAAAGTTGTAAAAAAAATTACAATAGAAAATGAGAATGATATTTATTTAAAAAATAAATTTAAGCCATATCTTTCCATAGAAAAACTGTACAATGTTTCTTTTCCTGTTGAAGAAATGGGGTATGATTGGGATGGATTTTTTTCAAGTACGGCTGCGAAAACGAGACGAAAAAAAGTTAAAGAGCAAAATAAGGAATTGCGAGACAAATTAATGGATTTTGTAAATGAATGTCGCTTGAAAAATCTTTCCAAATTGGAAATTGATTTTGGAGATGAATTTAAAAAGATGGAATCTGTTAGAAAAAAATTTAACACTAGTTACAATCAATTGTTATCATCGTTAAGAGGTTAATGCCATGGCTGAAATTAACAAGAAATTTGAAGAAACATACAAAAAATTTGAATTGGTTAAGCAACAAATCGAAGAGAATTCTTCGCTTATCCCTGTTACGTTTCAAACGACATCTGGTGAACGAACGATTACAAAAGAATCTTTAGATGAAGAATTTGAAAATCTAAAGAAAGCTCCTTTTACTGTTGCTGTATGCGGCGAAGTGAAGGCCGGAAAATCAACGCTTTTGAATGCAATTTTGTTTGGGGATAATGTGTTGCCTACATTTGATACCCCGTTGACCGCAAAATTGACGTTTATTAAAAAAGCAGATAAACCTTATAATTATTTTAAGGCTAATTTTTATTCAAAAAGCGAATGGAACCTCATTGAGAAAAGTCAAGATTTGCAAGATAACATGAAGCTTGCTGCGGAACGTTACGGCGTATATGAAGTAAATTGCATTGAAGACGTTTCTAAAAGTGAAGAAATTACCGATTTGCAGTATTTGGAACAGTATGTTTCTGCAATTAATAAAAAAGATAATTCTTCTTTAGCTGGTAAATATACTCCTTATGTGAAAAATGTTGAAATTTTTATCAATAATGAAAATTTGCCTGAAAATTTACAGGTGGTTGATACGCCGGGGTTAAATGATCCGAATGCAATCAATTCTGTTGAAACTACGAATTGGATTAATAATGCCCATGCTATAATATATGTTGTTGAATGGAAAGGGTTCGCTGAACCAGATTTAAAATTTTTTCAACAATTTATGGCAAATCGAGGACCTAAATATAGAATTATTGTTCAGAATAAAATTGATGAAAATAAAGACTATAAAGAATCCCGTTTATACATGAAGGGTTTAGGACAAAAACCAGAATACAAAAAAATTAATTTATTCTCTGGTAATGAAATGGTGTGTTCTTTTTCTGGACTTCAGGTACTCATCAGAAAAAAGGAAGCTCAGGGATTTCCTTTAACAGAAGATGAAGAATATTATAAATCTGATGATTATGATTATAATCCGGATAATTTGGAAAATGAAATTAGCGATAAGTTGTTTAAGAATGAAGGTGCTGGAAGAATTGAAGCGATTGCTAACTCGCTCAATCAAGTGTATGAAGCTAATATAGATCGTATTTTGAATGGAGTGGAGGATTGCAAATCCCAAATTGAAGATTTTGAAAAAGATAAGGAAGAATTGGAAGAAAATCGAACAAAATTACAGGATAACAGACTTGAATTTAATAAAAATATTAAACAAAAAGAAGACGAATTCCGGGTAGAACGCTTCAAAGTATATGCTGATGAAAAAATAAGAGATCTATTAAATAAAGAAGAAAAGACAATTTTATACACATTTAAGAATGAAATATATGATTTAATGGATTCGGGTAATTATGTTACTGTTGTATCTAATTTTGAAACAATTTGGAATGAACAATTAAAAAGTTGTATTGAAAACGTGAGACATCTATTGAATGATAATATAATAAAATTTGTTAGTATATTAAATGAGATTGCTCAGAGCTTGGAAGGTGATGTAAAGCATTTATTAAATAAAAAACATATTAGTAGGTTTTATGGTGAACTTCAAGAGGATTGGAGATTGCCGGAAAATGTTGAGAAAATGTTGGATTATAAAGATGTGTTGCCTAAAAATTTCTTTACAAATTTATTTCACAACAATGAAAAACTGAAGGAAAAAATATATAAAGAGGTTCAGAGTTGCTTGAGTTCTTTCTTTAAAGAAAACTTAAGTGGTTTGCCAGGAATGCTAAAAAATGCATTAGAAGAGCGTAGCGAAGCTTTTCACAAGGATTATAAACAGAAATTGCAGGATTTAGAAAATCAAATAGCTAATATTGAAAAAAAATATGACGATAGGGAGGCTGAAGTATGCCAATTGAACGAGTGCATCAACAATCTGAAACTGAATCAGAACATTCTGGAACAGAAGAAAAAGGAACTCAGCAAGCTAAAAGCGGAGGTAATGCTATGACCGTTGAAACCGTAATGTTTTTGAAAGGGCTTTTTGTAGGTGTAGTTCTTGGCGCGGGTGCGGCTTTTGCTTATCTACAATATAGGGTAAAAGTAGAAAGTCAAAAAAAACAGAATAAATCCGTGAAATCTGTTGCTGCGGCAGTAACAAATTCCAATGGTATTGATGAGGTTTTCACTTGGCTAAATGCTGTTCTGCAAACCTATAAGAAAGAATATATGGCGTATCTATTGGAAATGTTCCGGTTAAAAAATCATTTGAGAGATGATCAAGTAAATGGCTTACAGCAAGTTTATGGAAAATCTCTTGATGAAGCCCCGTCTTTACGACTTAATCAAAAATATGTGAAAAAATTCTCTAATTGGACAAAGTTGACGCAGGCTGAAAAAAAATGGCTTTTGCAAAGAAATATTACCATTGATGATGAAAATCAAATGGCTGATAAAATAGAAAAGATTCTAATTGAAGACGTCTCAAAGGAGGCTCCAGGAATATTTGAAGATTTTTGCCGGCAAAATGCAATTGTGTTGGAAAGCAAGTGATTATATATAATCACCTAATCTCTTTTCAATAAATTACTCTCTATGTCCTCCAAGTTCTACTGTAAATATTGCGGAATCGGTTTCCCTTCGGTTTTTGCACTGGTGCATGCGCGCTGTGCAAAACAGGGTGGCGGTGCAAACCATGTGCTGTACGAGGGCTCTGAAAAGTCCAAGTATACTTGCAAATATTGTGGGCTGCATTTCCCGACGATATTTGCCATGGTGAACGCTCGTTGCTTAAAGAACCCGTCGAAAGGCGGTCACGAACCTGCTTTGTAGTTGGAGTTCTTATGTCCAATACCACTTACGATTCCCGCTTTCTTTCCATCCCATTCTACAGATCGCATCCGTACATGATGCCCTTTGTGGGGGATGCTTACGAATCTTCGGAACATAAAAAGCTTTTGCTGATAGGCGAAAGTCATTATATGCCCGAAGGCTCTACTGTACACCATGATGTGAATTCGTGGTACGGAAATCCTGTGTTGACGGGTGATGAACAGGATTGGTGTAATACTCGCGGAACCCGCGAGGGCAAAAGTGGGCGTTTCGGAAAAGAAATTGATCGTTGCTTGAATTTGGTACTGCCTAGTGATGGCAATGGTTGGCGTCAGGTGACGTTCCTCAATTATTTCTTGCGCCCGGCCGATTGCACAACAGGAATCGATGACTTGTGGAATTCCTATGGTGGCAAGGATGTTGACTGCGAACAGGCTATTCGTAATTTCATCAAGGTGCTTGATATTCTGAAACCTGATTTATTCGTTTTCTTGAGCTCTACTGTGTGCAAACAGGCGGAAGGCTCTGATTATCCGAAGTATTTCGGTGGAAATCTTTGGGATTGGACAAAATCCCACGGAATCGTTGATTATATCTATACGAATCATCCGTCTAGCGCCCATTGGAACCAAACCATGTCGAAATATGATAAGGCTCGCGGCATGACCTCTCGAGATTTCTTCTGCGCATGGCTTAAGGAAAACTGGCTTAGATAGAAAACAATTGTGCTCTTAAAAATGATTTGCGCACGACACTAATTGTCGTGCACTTCTTTTATATTGCATAGTAGAATCAAGAGGTTGTGCTATGCAGTTATATTATCAGAATTCGGCAGAAAATTATTTCGGAAATGCGCTGAATCGGTTAGAAGGGGAGTTGCCTGCGGCGAAGGCGGAGTCGAGAACTTCTTTTATCGACTTGAAGATTATGGAATACTGGGTGCGCTTCATGCGGGCGTATCCGGATGGTTGCTGTCGCAGTTTTTGCGAGAATTATTTGCCGGGGTAACGTATATTTTCTTTCGCAAATTCCTCTAAGGGGGTAAAAAAATAGGATGTTCCAATTTTTAGATTTGAAATAACCACAAATCAACCTAAAAGAAGAGCATCCTATGGATAACAATATAATCAAAATTGACGAG
>JAFXRC010000010.1 GCA_017526585.1 Fibrobacter sp.
CCGTCGCCATCGTAGTCACCCACGAGCATCTGCGTGTAGTGCGCCCCCGCACGGATGTTTACGCCCAGATCGATGCGCCAAAGTTTTTTGCCGCTCATCTTGTAACAGTCAATGATGACGTTGCCCGTCTTTCCCTTCTGGGAATTGTCCTTGGAATTGCTCGGATCCCACTTGAGAACCAACTCGAACTCGCCATCACCATCCACATCGCCCACGGCAATATCGTTGGGACTGTAGGTGTAGTCGCTACCGCCTGCAGGCCTGTCCAGGTTCACTGTCAAGAACTGCTCGCCCCACACGGGTACTGCATCGTCAGATGCAAGTTCCTTGCCGTTTATGACAGCCTTTACGGAATACCTGCTCGAGGCCGTCCCTTTCGCGTCGGTATAGTTGCTCGCCTGTGTCCCGCTGAGGCTCGCGATTTTCTCGCCATCGCGGTACAGGTTAAAGCCCGTCTCGGAGCCCTCGGTCCCAAGGACGCGCCAGCTGAGGAACACGCCCCCGCCGGTCTTAACCGCCACAAGCCCGCGGTTCAGCCATTCCATCTGGCGAGCCGCCTGCGACATGCCCACTCCAAGCGCGAGCGAAAGCCCAAACATCCACAACTTTTTCATCATCCAATCCTTTTTTTGAATTACAGGCCCCGCACCACCGGGAACCTGCACCTATAATATATCTCCGGCACTCCAAATAGAACCTTCACCACCACACTTCCGGTTGTCCATAGACAACGGAGGGAAATAATTTTCCATAATCTTTATAAAAAAAACGCCCCGACATTCGTCGGGACGCCTTGTTTGGTATTGAAAACTACTTTGCGAATGTCGGTTGAATTGCCTTGCGGTTACCTGCACGTAGCGCATTCACCGAGCGACCGTTCACGTAGAACAGGCGTCCCGGCTGCTGCATATTCTGCCTACGTTGCGGAAGCGGGCGCACAAAGGTCGTCGAATCACCCGCAGAAATTTCCGTAGAATCCGCAGTCGTATCGACCGGCGCAACCGACGTATCGACCGGAACGACAATCGGCGTTACAGCAGTATCCTTCGGTGTGGTATCGACCGGCGCTATAACAGGCGCCACATAGCCGTATTCGTACGCCCCCAAGTCCGGAGCCTTGCCCTCGTACTTGAGCCCCACATTTACGCCCTTGTCAATCATCTGGCTGTTCTTCGCAAGTTTCAGGAAGTCGATATCCGGAAGGCTACCGTCAGCCTGGCGCGGGCCGAAAGCACCACCGAGAGGCCCGAGTTCCTTGCCTGTCACGGTCATGCTCGGATCAGACACGCTCACGAAATCCGATTCCTTCGGAGTAATGTTCAGGTTCCAGGTATTGTATTCGCCCGCCGCATATTCACCGCCAATGTAGGCCGTCTTGTTTGGGAAGGCGATGTTGTTCTTCATCACGTGAGCCTTGCTCCCCTTGAGCACGACGCCGTCGGTGCGGTTGTCATTTGCATCCCAGGTACTCGCCCACATGTTGAACGCGGTGCCGTTCATGTAGGCCGTATTGTTGAACCAGTCGTTACCGCCGCTGCTGTGGTTTGCGTAAAAACCCGACGCCTTGTTTTTCCAGGCGACGCAATTGCGGATGGTGTGGCGCACCCCTGTCTTGCTGCTCCCCGCCTTGAAACCGTTGCCGTTGCCATCCTTCGGCTTGCCTGTACCGTAGTTGCTGTAGCCATGGCCCATCGCCCAGCTGTTCTCGATGACTACCGGGAATTCCTGGCTAATAAAATCCCAGCCGTCGTCGCTGTTCCACCAGGCACGGCAACCGATGAACTTCGTCGTATCGCCACCCTGCTGGTAGTGCACGCCAAAGCCGTCGGCATTCTGGCCGTCTCCCTGGCGTCCGTTGGGGTCGTAGTTGTCGTGACTGTCGCAGTTCAAGAACAAATGTCCGCCGCCGCTGCCCGTACCCCTCTCGTTCACGAAGAATCCCGAACCGCCGTTATGGTGGCTATCCATCAGTTCCAAGAAGATATGCTTGCTGCGTGAAATGTACACGCCCACGTTAGATTCGCCCTTCATGGGAACATTCTTGACTTCGAGCCCCTTCAGGTGCAGATACTGCGCCTGGATAAGGATACCCGAAGTGTACCTTATGTTGTTCGAACCGTCGGCAATCGGCATCTTGCTAAAGTCGATGACAGGCTTTTCGCCCGGGTATGCGAGGTAATGAATGCGCTTGTCGTCGCTTGAACCGCTCTTGGTCAAGTGAATGACCGCGAACATGTTGTCGTTTTTCACATAGTTCGTGTCCGTATGCAAGTAGGTTCCACCGCGAATCCAAATGGTATCGCCCGCGTTCACCACGGAATTCGCCTTGTTGAGGGTCGCAAACGGGCTATCCTTCGTTCCCTTGTTCGTATTCTTTCCGTCGGGGGCCACATAGTAGACCGCGCCGAAAGTTTCCGCTGCAGCCAGGGCAATCACGGCCGCACACAACACGCGCTTCATTTTCATAAACACCTCATCCCGTTACTTTGAATATATCTTAATTTTTGACGCGTGGTTCTTCAAGGCACCCGCAGAACGCCCGTTCACCAGGAAGTTCCGGCCACCGTTACGAAGCGTATTGCTACGCACAGGGATCCGCTGGAGCACCGTCGTGCCGCTGTCGCCCACCGCCGAGTCGCCAGGATTGACAGGAACCACCGCGTTTTTATCCACGAACTCGATGCGATCGATATTCGGGCCGCCATCCTTCGTGAGCGAGGCGATAGTGATGGTGCTTGCACCCGCAGGCAACTTGAGCGTCACCACGCTAGAATCCCACGATTCCCAGGCACCCGTCGATTCGAAGTCCACCGATTCCACCTGCACCTTGCCATTCACCGCAACACTTACCGGGCGATTTGCCGTAGAGCCGTTCGCGAATACAATTTTCACGTCCTTGTCACCCTCGTCGGCAGTAACCACAGAAAGCGTCACCGAGGAACCCACTTCGTTGTCAAGGTTCGCATAGCCCTTGCCCGAAAAGCCCTCGTGCGTCGACTCGAGAACAGTCTTGTTGAACACGCCGTTTTCCGCTTCGTACTTGAGCGAATCCTTGCCCACGAACTTGAAGGTCGCGCCCAGGTTCACATCCTTGCCGAGGCTTGCCACCGTGTATTCCTTGCCGTTACCCGTATTGTCGCCGGTCCATGCCACGAATTCCCAGCCTTCCTGCGGAACGGCGGTAAAGGTCACCTTGCTTCCTTCAGCAATTTCACTACCCTCGATGCTCTGCGCAATAGAGCCACCGAAAGCGACAGCCGTCTTCACGTTGTACTTCTTGACCGTCTTTCCGTTCTGCACCCAGTCCGGGAGCGTAGCGCTATATTTCTTTGCGATGTCGCGCAGCTCCTTGAGTCGCGCATTCGCCGTGTATTTTTGGCCATCGCGATCGAACATGGGCTTTTTACTGTAGCGGGTCGGTTCCCACACGAAGGTTCCCCAGCCCAAGTCTCCGAATTCATAGAACACCGAGTTCACGAGGGCCGTACGTTCGCCCGTATATTCGCAGCTCAGCACCGCCTTCTTGTTCTTGACCACGAGCCCGAACATATCGCGCCAATCCTGCCCGTTGTTCGTGGTACCGTAGGTGGAACCGCAAATGGCATCGTAGTCGATATTCGCGTGAATCTTGCTGTACCAATCCGCGAAGCCCTTCTCGGGGCGCGGCTGGCCATGCTGCATCACAATCTTGATGGAAGGATCCGCCTCGCGCACCGCACGCACGCCCGAATTGATGATATTCGCGAAGTCCGCCGTCTTGCTCAGCGAAACGCCCGCCACCTTCGAGTTGATTTCGTTACCCACCTGCACCATGTCGGGGCGAAGTCCCGCCTTCATGAGCGCATCCATAGTTGTCTTCACGTGGTTATAGGCGAGCTTGCCCATCTCGGCATTGCTCTTGCCCGCCCACGAGGCCGGAACATTCTGGTGGCCGATGGATGCCCACGTGTCGCTCATGTGGAAATCCAGGAAGAATCCCATGTTGTGCGCCTTGATGCGCTTGGCGAGCGCAATGGTATGTTCCAGGTCGCACCAGCACACGTTGGAATTCGCGCCGGAGTAACTCTCCTTGGCGTAGCCGATGCACGAATTCACGAAGGTGCGCACGCGGATAAAGTTGATTCCGTGATTCTGCAGGATATCAAAGAGGTCCTGCTGCTTGCCGTTATCGTAGTATTTTGCCCCCAAGGACTCGTCTTCGAGCACCCACGAGACATCAACACCCACGATATACGGGCGCGCAAGCGCCGCAACCGCCACGGCACCCAGGACCAGCGCCGTTTTCCTGATGATTTTACCCATTCCAAACATCCTTCACTCCTTTGTTTTTAGTTAATATTTTGTTGTACTATAAGTTGTACTACAATTTTCCATAAATATAACTCTTTTTACTATAAAACGTACTATATTTTTTGAAAAAAATTAAAATCGCCGTTTTCGAGCGAAAAACGGCGATATTTAATGTAGAACAAGCGTTTTCTCACCCGTAAACAAGCCCTAGCACGGTAGCGAGCAGGCTAAGTACCGCGATCTGCTTGACGATGGCGAAATTTTCACGGTCGAACACGCTTTACCTCAGTTCGATTTTCTGGACGCGGCCGCCAAGCCTTACCACGTATGCGCCGGGAGCAAGATTCCTCACCGCAACTTGCGCAGCGTGACCGCGGGCAACAACCATGCCGTGCAGGTTCATCAGGGCGTAATCCGCAGCCTGCGAGAACCGCAACCCATCCACGCGAGAAACCCCGACAATCCGCACACCGAGATTCCCAGGCGCTGCGACTAGCGACGTGGTTTCTGCGGAACTGCTCGATACAGCCTCGGAGCTGGAACTTTCGGGCGCGACCTCTACGCTGGAAGAACTATATGCAGATTCGTCGCCCATATATTCAAACTTGAACGACTGGTTCTGCGTCCCGGTCTGTTTCCACACGACAAGCGGCATTCCCGCCTCCGTAGAGATGTTCAGGACATCGCCCAGATATTCACTTGCGGTATCCGCATACAGGCGGTAACCA
>JAFXRC010000061.1 GCA_017526585.1 Fibrobacter sp.
GGAAGCTGTTGTCAATGCCGTGTGCCATCGCGACTACACGAGCAATGCGAGTGTACAGGTGATGCTTTTCAGTGACCGCCTTGAGGTCTGGAGTCCGGGGCCGCTCCCTCGTGGAATGACGGTCGCTATGCTGGCTAAACCTCATAGGTCTATTCCGGTGAATCCGCTCTTGGCAAACGCGATGTTCCTGATGGGGTATGTAGAACGTGCCGGCACGGGTACCGAGGACATTATTGTCAAGTGCAAGGACTGGGGGCTTTCTGCGCCCGTTTGGGAAGATGATGGCGACTTTAAGGTCGTGCTGTATAGACAAGGTATTGGAAATTCTTCTCACTCAGGAAACAATGAGGGAGTAAATGAGGGTGTAAATGAGGGTGTAAATGAGGGTGTAAAAATACTCTTGTCTGAAAAAGAACAACTTATCTTAAAGTCAATCTTAGAAAATCCGAATATTACGACGGCCTTGTTAGTTACACAAACAAAGTTCGCTCGAGCAACGGTAGAACGTGCTTTAAAGAAACTCAAGGAATTGAGTTTGCTTCGTCGTATCGGTGCCGACAAGAATGGTCATTGGGAAGTTTTGTCGCACCCTCAAAAATGATGTATATTTTAGAATGCCTAAGGTTTCATTATGCCTAAATTTTCATTCGTTATTCCTTGTTACCGCTCCGAAAATACCATCATCACGGTGGTGGAGGAAATCAAGAGTGAGATGGCCGCCAAGCGTCCGGGCGATAGTTACGAGATTGTGCTGGTGAATGACTGCAGTCCAGATGGCGTGTGGAACGTCATCGAGAAACTCACCGAAACGGAAAACAACGTTATCGGCATCAACCTCGCCAAGAATTTCGGACAGCATTCTGCCTTGCTGGCGGGCTACGGCAAGTGTTCCGGTGAATATGTGGTTTCGCTGGATGATGATGGCCAGGCCCCGTTGGACTCGCTGAACGATTTGATTGCAAAGCTTGAAGAAGGCTACGACGTGGTGTATGCCTACTACCACGAAATTAAGCAGAACCTGTTCCGCCGTTTTGGTTCGTGGATGGCTGGGCTCATGGGCAAGTTCATGCTGGACCCGCCCAAGGACATGAAGGGCAGCAGTTTTTATGTGGCGCGTGGGTTTGTGATTCGTGAAATGTGCAATTACAAGAATGCATTCCCGTACCTGGTGGGCCTTGTGCTACGCACCACTCGCAAAATCGCCTGGGTCGAAACGAACCATCGCTCGCGCTTGCAAGGGACATCGGGTTATTCGTTTGTACGTCTGCTTGGACTCTGGCTGAACGGTTTCACGGCGTTCTCGGTAAAACCTTTGCGCTTGAGTACGTTCCTTGGATTTTTCTTCGCGTTCTTGGGTTTTGCTTTCACGATACTTGTGGTTGTCCGCAGGCTGCTCGGCCTCACAACGGTAGACGGCTGGAGTACCATCATCGCGCTGATTCTGATTATCGGCGGACTTATCCTGATGATGCTCGGCCTAATTGGCGAATACATCGGCCGCATCTACATCTGCATAAACGATTCACCGCAATATGTGATTAAGGAAATTAAGGGCTCACTCCCAAAAGAACACGACGACGCCTGCTAAGATAAGCGCGATTGCCGTGATTTTTCTAGGAATACTGCGCGTCATTGGTGTTTTTTATAAAAAATACCTTGCGCACTATTGAAAAATAGAATATATTTTACTTTGCGTACTATTGAAATGAGGGCGCCTATGGAAATTCAGAGAAAAGCTTACGATCACCTTGTGGAATGGAAAAAAGAATCCAAGGGGAGGACCGCCCTGCTGATAGAGGGCGCTCGGCGAATTGGCAAATCTACCGTGGCGGAACGATTCGGTGAGCGTGAATACAAGTCGTATATTCTTGTCGATTTCAACAAGGCTTCCAAAAAGGTTCGCGATAATTTCGAGACAAATTTGAACAACCTGGATGTTTTCTTCCAGGTTCTGTCCTTGGAATACAATAAGCCGCTGTTCAAAAGAGATTCGCTGATTATCTTTGACGAGATTCAGAAATTCCCGAAGGCGCGGGAATCGATAAAGTATCTTGTGGCAGATGGCCGTTACGATTTCATTGAAACGGGGTCTTTGATTTCGATTAAGGAAAATGTCGAAGACATAACGATTCCTTCTGAAGAAGAAAAATTGAAAATGTTCCCTTGTGATTTTGAAGAATTCGCCAGGGCTTTGGGCGAAGACGTTTTGCTGGAATATATTGGCAAATGCTTTATCGAAAGGAATCCTTTGGAAGACCACTTCCATAAGCGTGCGACGCACCTTTTTAGAGAGTATATGCTGGTGGGTGGTATGCCTCAAAGCATTGTTGCTTATGTAGAGAATAACCGGGATTTTTCGAAGAGCGACAAAGAAAAACGGAAAATTCTGGATCTCTATCGCGATGATATCAGAAAGGCTTCCAGACGTTACAATTCCAAGGTCTCTGCGATATTTGAAAATATTCCAGGCTACCTTTCGACACACGAGAAAAAAATTGTTCTTACCGAGATTGACAAATCCAATGCGGCGACTTTCTCCAAATATGATGAACCGCTCTTTTGGCTCGATGATTCAATGATTTGCAACCTTTGTTACAAATGTGATGACCCCAATGTAGGCTTTGCGCTTAACAAGAATGATTCGTTGGTCAAGAGCTATCTGTGTGATACAGGATTATTGGTGAGTCTTGCGTTCAGTGAAAATGAAATCGTGTCGAACCAGTTGTATAAGGCTATTATGGATGGCAAGCTTTCGTTGAACGAGGGCATGCTTCATGAAAACGTGATTGCTCAGATGCTCCGTGCTAAAGGAAGAAAACTGTTCTTCTACACGGAATACGATGCTGCAAAGCATCGCAATTCCATGGAGATAGACTTCTTGCTTTCTAATGAAAGTAAGACGAATTTCAAGGTGTTTCCGGTAGAGGTGAAGTCTTCAAAAAATTATACGACGACATCATTAGGTAAATTCAAAGATAAATTTAAAAAGCGTGTGGGTGAATCTATCGTTATCCACCCCAAGCAGTTGAAAATAGAGGACGGTATTTTAAAGATCCCGTCTTATATGGCGTGGTGCATTTAAATGATTGAAAAAGAAATTAAGGGTTCACTCCCAAAAGAACACGACGACGCCCACTAAGATAAGCGCGATTGCCGCAACTTTGCGCAGGTTGATTTTTTCCTTGAAACAGACGAATGCCAGGGCCGGCACGAACAGGTAACTGGCCGCCTCGATGGTGCCGAGTTCCTTGAGCAGCACGCCCTGGCTCAGCACATACACATTCGATACCAGCGAGAAAACCATCAGCGAGTACCCGCCGATAACCCACGGATTCAGGTATTCCCTGACGATGGACTTGTGCGGCGTGATGGCTGCTTTTTTCAGGAGCATCTGGGCCACCGCCGCGACAAAGACGTTGAATAGTGCGAGCGCGTAGAACATCATGGCCTCGCGTACAGCGTGATGCCGCAGATGATGATTGCCGCCCCGACTATGTTCGTCGTGGTGATGGCCTCGCCAAACACGAAGTGCGCAAGCATAAGCCCGAACACCACGCCCGTGCCCTTGAACATGTAGGCCAGGCTCACGTCCATCCGCTTGATAATCTGCTGCCACAGCACCGCATAAATCCCCAGCACGCCCACCGTGCAGGCAATGAACGCGATGTACCCTGGCGAGAGGAACTCCCGCTGCGACGCAAGCTTCGAGAACACCCCCGACGTGGTGTAAATGAAGAACGTGCCTACCAGGGCGATGTATTTAAGGAACGTGAGCATCTGATGGGGAATATAGAATTTGCCAGAAAAAAAATCCCCAAATATTCATGAAAATGACTTGACAGAGCCGGAAAAGTGGTTGTTTCCAAAATGGAAACAACTGCCGCCGATGGCAAAAACTATAATACCAATATTTACAATCTCGATGGCGGACGCGTGCGGTCGCCAAACAAAACAGGATAAAATGCAACATACACCTTAAGTGGCATTGTTCAAAAGTGCTTTCGCCGCTTATTCATCCGAAACGTGTATTTCGCAATATTTAAAATAATGAAAAATGCGAAATAGAGCTAAACTTGTCGGTGTTATCAACAGAGACGGCGGGCTAGAAAAAATCGTGAAAAAAGACTTGACAGAGGCAACTATAAAGAAATTCTTTATAGTTCATTTTTTCTTTAAGTATTGACAATGACGTGTTCCGGAATTATATTTGATAGTGAACAAATGTGTAAATAGCGCACTTTTTATTGGACAATTTATCAATTTTTATGAAATTGTTTACTGCTACTAGACAATTTTTATTAAATTAATTAAATTGTCCAGTAAGTGCCGTGCGGCGAGGTATTTATGATTTTCAGAGAACGCTACATTGCCCCCATAAGGGCTTTCTATAATTCCGACCTTATCAAGGTGATTACCGGAATCCGACGTTGCGGTAAGTCGGTCATTTTGGCTGACATCCACAAAGAAATCAAGGAACGTTCGAGCAATGTCATCTCTCTGGATTTCGAAGACGCAGCGACATTGGCCGCAGTCCCCAATGCAATGGAACTCCTGAATCACGTTGACAAAAACAGGCCTGACAAGGAACAGCTGTGCTATGTTTTTCTAGATGAGGTTCAACGCGTAGAAGATTGGGCCGCGGCCTGTCGCACCCTCCGCGTTCGCAACTGTTCCGTATTCATCAGCGGCTCCAATTCCAAACTTTTGTCGCGGGAATTCACCAAGGAATTGTCCGGACGGTATGTATCGTTCAGGGTTCGCCCTTTTGTGTATAGGGAATTGCTTGAATATGCGACGCAGTTGGGACGTGCAATGAACCTGACGGATTACATCATATGGGGCGGTTTCCCGAAACGCGTTGAGTATGGCGACACAGAAAGCCAAAAGAAATATCTGAACGAAATTAACGACACTATAGTTCTCAATGATATCATTTCCCGTTACAAGATTAGGCGGACTGAAATCTTTACTAGACTAGTAAACTATGTGCTTGTGTCAAATGCCCGTATTTTTTCGGCACGTTCTGTTGCTGACTACATGAAAACGAATTCGTTCAAGTGTACTGTCACCACTATCATAAAATATATCGGTTACTTGGAAGAAGCCTATGTCGTTCAACCGGTCAGGTTGTATTCTACCAAGGCAAAGCGGGAGCTGAGTTACTACTACAAGATGTACAATGAGGATGTCTCGTTCAATTCGATTCGTGCGTTCAACAACCGTTTTGACTTGACCCATAATTTCGAAAATGTCGTCTATAATGAGCTTGTTTATATGGGGTACAATGTTCAAGTTTTTAATGACGGCAAACACGAAATTGATTTTATAGCCAACAAGGGTGGCAAAACCTTTTATATCCAGGCGGCATATTCCGTTGCCGAGGAAAAGGCGTATGAACGGGAGTTCGGTGCGTTTAACAAATTTGACAACTCTATCCAAAAAATAGTCGTATCAAACGATGAAATCGACTATTCTACTAGCACTGTTCGGCACATTCAGTTTAGAAATTTAGTGGCAATGAACGAACTGTAGATTATGGACGTTTTAGGAATCACTCCCAAAAGAACACGATAACGCCCCCGACGTGGTGTAAATGAAGAACGTGCCTACCAGGGCGATGTATTTAAGGACCGTGAGCATCTGATGGGGAATATAGAATTTGCCAGAAAAAAATTCCCCAAATATTCATGAAAATGACTTGACAGAGTCACAAAAGTGGTTGTTTCCAAAATGGAAACAACTGCGCTTCCTCGGCATGGCAACGCCCACTAAAATTTCCACTTTGCGTCAAATCCAAGAATACGCTCGCATTGAACATTTTTTATCATGTTCATCTGTGCGAGCCTTGTCTCGCTAAATCTCTCATCGCAAGGTACATACAATGGAATTTCACGAATTTCTTCGACGCATTTCTTGATTTCGGGAGTGAGAATTGCACGGGCTGGGGCGACATAGTCACTGCCGATGACGGGACCGCGTTTGGATAGGTACTCGTCAAAATTCAGTTCCGTTCCATCGGAACGCCTGCCAAAGTCAAAGCCTTCTTCGGACAAAGGAACAAAAGCCATGTTGAAGTCGAAGCACGGGTTGATTCCGGTTCGTTCGAAAGTTTCATTATTTATCAAGAAGCCAAAGTTGCCAAAATGTCGATCCGAATTCAGCGTGATGCAGTCTGCCACGACCATTCGTCGGAAAGCATCTTCGCAGTTCATTTCGCGGTAGATTTCGAGTAACTTTGGGAGCGTTAGCCTTTCGTTGTAGTATGGTGCTATTGGACGATAGCCAAATTCTTGGCTTGTGAATATCTTGCAATCCGAAACAACTCGGCCATCGAATCTTCTAAAACGGTATTTGACTGAATTGCAGATTTTTTCAAAGACCTGGCTCGCAAGAACTTCGCCATAAGGCTCTAGTCCTGCATTCCTTGCCCCGCTGCTACCCGTTTTTATAAGATGGATTCCGTCTTTTTCGTTTAACCAGCATTTGTCGTAGGCCCCGTCTGTCGTAAGTTCGGGGGATGTTGTAGACATTTGTATTCCGAAAAGGCCGTTCCCATCAAATGAAAGTTTGGAGATTACTTCGTCAAAGTTATTCTCGTAAAGGTTGACTTCTTTCCAGGTTAAATTTTCATGCTCACTTTTTACCCATAGGGTATCTGTCAGTGAAAGACAATGCGTAAGCGCAATAAAGCCACTTTTTGTCTTTCCTCCGCATAGATTAAGAATCTTTTTGATATGTGCCCTGTGTTTGGCAGCACTTCTGTCGGCCACCCATGAATCAATATTTTCGCACCAAAAGGGCAACGGCGAAAAGGTCTTCACAATCTTGCAAAGCTCAAGTTCGCCCTCTCCTTCGATTACGAAGTTGCAAAGGGGCGTTTCCTTGTTTATGAGAGTGTAGATTGTTTTCGCCATGTCTTAAATATATATTTTTATTCCAAAAAGAACACCACAACGCCCACTAAGATAAGCACGATTGCCGCAACTTTGCGCAGGTTGATTTTTTCCTTGAAACAGACGAATGCCAGAGCCGGTACGAACAGGTAACTGGCCGCCTCGATGGTGCCGAGTTCCTTGAGCAACACGCCCTGGCTCAGTACATACACGTTCGATACCAGCGAGAAAACCATCAGCGAGTACCCGCCGATAACCCACGGATTCAGGTATTCCTTGAGAAATGACTTGTGCGGCGTGATGGCGGCCTTCTTCAGGAGCATCTGGGCCACCGCCGCAACAAAGACGTTGAATAGTGCGAGCGCGTAGAACATCATGGCCTCGCATACAGCGTAATGCCGCAGATGATGATTGCCGCCCCGACTATGTTCGTCGTGGTGATCGCCTCGCCAAACACGAAGTGCGCGAGCAGTAGCCCGAACACCACGCCCGTGCCTTTGAACATTTAGGCCTGGCTCACGTCCATCCGCTTGATAATCTGCTGCCACAGCACCGCGTAGATGCCCAGCACGCCCACCGTGCAGCCCAGGAACGCGATGTACCCCGGCGAGAGGAACACCCGCTGCGACGCAAGCTTCGAGAACACCCCCGACGTGGTGTAGATGAAGAACGTGCCGACCAGGGCGATGTATTTAAGGACGGTGAGCATCTACCGGGGAATATAGAATTGTTATTAGAGGCAAATTTTTTTCATTTCAGGTATTGACAATCGCCATCGATAGAATTATATTTTATAGTGCTCAAATGAGTAGAAAAAAACAATGCTTGGTCAAATGCGCTAACGAAAATACGCCAAATACATCAACAAAATATTGCCAAACGCATCAAAAATATGTATTTTAATAAAAAATAGGCGTTTTTATGGAAAAATACAAAGAGCGAATAGTTGATGGACTCCTTTCCGAAAAGCTGGAGGGGATGGGGGCCGTCCTCATCGAAGGGCCCAAATGGTGCGGCAAGACGACTACGGCGGAACACGCCTCGCAAAGTACGCTCTATATGTCGGATCCAGCAGAGAAGGAACAGAACCTGCAACTTGCCGCTGTTAGCCCTCAGACCCTTCTGGCAGGCGAGACTCCTAGGCTTATTGACGAATGGCAGCTTGCACCTGCCTTGTGGGATGCTGTCCGTTTTGAGGTGGACCACAGGGATGGGGCCGGGCAATTCATTTTGACCGGTTCTGCCGTTCCGCCGGATACCCGCCAAATCAGCCACACGGGAACAGGGCGCATCGCAAGGCTCCACATGAGAACAATGAGCCTTTTTGAATCGGGGGATTCCAATGGCTGTGTGCGGCTTGGTGAACTGTTTGCTAATCCGCCGCAAATCTACGGAGTGAACGAACTCTCGATAAACGATATAGCGTACTTGATTTGCCGTGGCGGCTGGCCAATAGCCTCGATGCAAAAACGTTCTATCGCCTTGGAACGGGCCTTTGATTATTACAACGCAATCGTGAAAGTCGACATTAGCCGCGTAGATGAGGTCAAAAGGAATCCCGAACGGGCCAAGAGACTGATGCGTTCATACGCCCGCCATCAGGGAAGCCAGGCCTCGTTGGCGACCATTGGTGATGACGTGCGTGCAAACGACGGCGGTTCTTTGGCCGAGAACACGTTGTATGATTACCTAAACGCTCTGAGGAAAATTTTCGTTATCGAAGATATGGAAGCATGGAACCCTAATCTGCGTTCGAAGACAGCCATTAGAACTGCCGACACACGGTATTTCAGCGATCCGTCCATTGGGACTGCCGCGCTTGGGCTTGGTCCCGAAGATCTTATAGCGGACCTGAAAACGATGGGGCTGTTCTTTGAAACGATGTGTATTCGCGACCTGAGAGTCTTTGCGGAATCCTTGAAGGGAAACGTGTTCCATTACCGGGATAAGAATGGCCTGGAATGCGATGCCGTTATCCATTTGCGAAATGGAAGTTACGGACTTGTTGAAATAAAACTGGGTGGCGACAAACTTATTGCAGAAGGTGTCAAGAACCTGAACGCGCTTGCGGGAAAAATAGATATGGACAAGATGAAGGCCCCGGCATTCAAGATGGTGCTGACAGGTGTCGGGCGATATGCCTTTAGGCGTGAGGATGGCGTCTATATTGTCCCCATAGGTTGTTTGAGAGAGTGATCGGCATGCGCCTCATTTTCTTGTAACCGATAGAAAGGCTTCCTGGCCGGAGAAGGTGAAGTCTCACAAAAAAGTGGTCAAATTCGACCACTTTGGCGGTCGCTAGTTCGTCGTTCCCGCTGCGACGCAAGCTTCAAGAACACCCCCGACGTGGTGTAGATGAAAAACGTGCCGACCAGGGCGATGTATTTAAGGACCGTGAGCATCTGATGGGGAATATAGAATTGTTATAATCGCCTCGCTTTTGCGTTAGGGTCGGATGCCAGGGGAATGCCCCTGCCGGAACAGCCGAAAACGGGAAAATGGGCAACAAAAAGCGAATTCTACTGGACATTTTTTGAAAAACGCTTGACAGTGACACACTGAAAATTCATATTAGTGCACAAGTGAGCAAGCAATACTCGGGCTCTGCTAGGCCAATCCGTACGCCCGACCTCGGCTAGCAAAAAATCCTCAATCCGTAAGCCCTTCCAAAACTGTTTTTCGGCTGCATGACCGATGTTTTTAGGCTATTTCGACAGGTTCCGACTTCGCAGCGTTTCCGTAGCCGTACAGAATGACTGGACAGAGCCAGAGGGTCATTTTCGCAGCGTTTTCGCAGTTTCGACCCAAAAGTACGGCCTGGCCCGACAGAGCCGTGCAGACGATTTTATTGAAAAATGCGAAAAACCATTGCTAAAAATGATTGAAAAGTGTATATTTTTATAGCAAAAAGTGATTGAAAAATGCTGTACCGGAAGATTCAAAGGTGACATGATTCCATCGATGATGGAAAATAAAAGTTTCTGCAATAACAGATGTCAAGTTCCCTTTGATTGAGTCTTCAACCAAGAATCTCCTGAAATTGTATCTCAACGACGTCGGCGTCCTTACCGGGGCGTCCAATAGCCCTAAGGTGGTGCAAAAGGGGGCGGTCTTGTATTTGCCGATATACTTTGCGATGTTCCTCTAAAGTGGTTGTTTCCAAAATGGAAACAACTGGTTCGTTACAACACCAATATGGTTTTTATGGGGAGTTCCGTGTACTTTGCGATTAAACTTAGATCGAATTCCTTGGAATCACGCATTTTTACCGCCATTTCGTACATATATGACAAATAGCCTATAGCACGACCGTAGGAATGAGCTTCTTCATAGGTTCTGAATGGGTCATGTTTACGCTTGTATTTCCGTTTTCTTCTCATAATTATGCCTCGTCGCAGAATTGTTGACGCCACTTTTGATGGGCTGATTCTACAATTGCAGTATTTTCCAGAAGAATTTCCATTGCATGCGTGAGACCGATGCTGAAGTTCTCGGATGAATCACCGCCGAACATGTGGCACATTTCGTGGACATAAGTGGATAAGCTATCATAGAATTTGTTTGCATCGATAATGGAGCGTTTTAGATATACGCAATCAATTTTGTTCTTGATGCACAAGTGATTCTTGTTGAATTGTTTTCGTTTGTTTTTGTAGAGCGTGGCCATTCCGTGATAGGTGGCTTTAGGATTTGTTATGATTCTGTGAGAGGGCCATGGCTCTGCAATGAAAAAGTCGCTGAATAGATTCTTGCAAACGTCTTCAAGGATTGAAAAACAGTTTTTCTCAAGTTCTGAATGTAAATTGTCATCCATGACGAGTCCGCCATTGCGTCGGCATTCGTCTTCAAGTGATGAATAGCCCAATAAAGAAAATGGCTCTCCGACAAGAATATATTTGTCGCGAACGTTTTTGTACCAACTTCGGGCTTCTTGCCTCCAATTCATTTGTATTTTGCTTAGCTTTGGATAGAGATATAGAATGTTTGGATATTTGTCTTTGAATTTCTTGCAATATTCAGAAGAAAAAAGTATGTTGGATAGCAATCTCCGGAGGACGGGAGTCCAACTTTCAAAATCGAAACGGTCTGTGCTGTTGGATATCCAGACTCGTCTCATTTTCTCTACGATTTTAAAGGATGCTTCTGCTGGCAATATCGCGCTCATTCTCTTGAAAATTGTTACAACCTCCATTTCCAAGAGAGAATCTCGTTCTCGGTCATTTTGCTCAAAATCATGCAGGCAAACTACAAGGTCAAAAGGGTTTGATCCGCGAATTTGATATCCACAAAAAACGATTCCTTTTCTGCCGAAATTATAGTTGTACGGCAGTTCGTAATCGTATTGTGCTTTGCTGCGTGTGTAAACAGCTCCGTCCCAATTCTCCCAAATTTTTTCGCCAAGAAGCTCGTTTTCTGGGTAGTAAAAACTTTTTAAAGCTATTTTGAAAATGTTGAAATCTTCGTTTGAAATTCCCTGTAGGATCAGTTCGCTTTTGGGAATGCTAATTTCGGATTCTGCCAAATCGTATGCGAGCATTTGGACTTTTTTGCCGTCAATCATGTGGTCAGAGTGGATGACTTTGAGGCTCCAGTTGCCGGATGCCATTCTTATTTCCCAATGCTTGTCGCGGAGTGCACAAAGTGAAGCTATTTTGAATCCTTCGCCAAAATACCCGGCATGCTTTTGGTCTGAATTGGTTTTTGTTGAAGCTCCAATATGCAATAACCATTCATAATTGAAGGTTTGGCCTTCGATGCGCATAGAAAGGGTGTTGTCGTGAAATTCGTAATGGAATCGTTCATGCCATTGGTCGCAAGGAACGGAATCGTAAAAATTTTGTATGTAATCTCTAAAAATTTGAAAGCTCTTCCAATGTACAGGGTATGAGAAAACGATATTTAAAGGAATGATTTTGTTTTCCATTTTTTTCTGCATTTCGTTCATAAAGGATCTCCTGTTGCAATTAAATATATAAAATTTTTAGAAAAATTACTATACCCATTGCATTATTTAAAATTTTAATGTATATTATAGGTGTATTAAAATAATGAGGCGGTGGATGCAAGTTGTATATGCAGATAAAGAATTGGCTCGCTGCGCAGGGGATAAAGCCTATGCAGTGAGAAAAATGGGGCAGCGCCGTGCGGATGTCTATTTGGATAGGATAAATGACCTTCAGGGCGCTGCTGATCTGGAGTCTTTAAAGAATGTTCCTGGACGATATCACGAGTTGGTAGGCAATCGCACCGGACAATGGGCGTGCGATTTGGACCACCCGTATCGGCTTATCTTTAAGCCGGTTATGAATAGTGCTGGAAATGTTGTAGGTTTGATTGTCGAAAACACCATTTCTATTCTAGAAATTGTAGATTATCACAAGTAGGAGCGTTTATGCAGGTATATAGATGTGATGAATTGGCTTATGTGACTCCACCAGGCAGAACCCTGTCGGAAAAACTCGAAGAAATGGGTCTTGACGCAAATGACTTGGCCGCCCGCATGGGGTACACCTCCAAGGCGGTAAACGATATTTTGCAAGGTCATTGCCGTATAACGCCGGAAGTGGCGTTTTCGCTTGAGATAATAACCGAAATTCCAGCAAGTTTCTGGTTGCGCCGTCAAATCGCGTACGATGAGTACCTTGCCCGCGAATATGTCAAGGCTTCCCTAAACAACCAGCCCTTGTGGCGAAAGTCTTTCCCTGAAGAACTTGCCGTGCGCGACTGGGTGCAGCACGGTAAAAACGAGGCTGACGACAAATCGGGCCTTTCGCTCCTCAAGTTCTTCGCCGTGGCCTCCCCCCAGGCATGGGACGGTTATTACAAGGATGCCAAGCTTAAGGTGGCTTTCCGTATCTCGCTGGCCGATGTCAAGGATCCGTATGCGACTTCGGCGTGGATTCGCCGAGGCGAGATCCTTGCGGACCGGGACCCGATGGAAAAGCAGGAACAGATTCCTGTGCGCAAGCGCTTGAAGGCGGCTCTCCCCGAAATTATTGCTTTTGCGGCGGCCAACAAGGTACGCCCCAAAAGCAAAAAACGCATTACCTACTGGACGCCGGAAGCCGAGGTGGTGGATGATTGCATGACGGGTTTACAGGAAATCTGCCGCAAAATCGGAATCCGCGTGCTGTTCGTGCAGAACTTCAAGTGCGCGCCGATTCACGGCATGTACCGTTGGTACAAGGATGTGCCGCTGATTCAGCTGCACGACCGCTTCGAGAAGCGCGCGACGATGTGGTTCACGTTCTTTCATGAACTGGCTCATGTGCTTTATCATGGCAAGAAGGGGATCTGCCTGCAGAACATCGAAATCACGCACAATTTTCCCGAAAAAGAAGACGAAGCAAATTGCTTCGCCCAAAAATGCATGGTGGATGCTGGCTTTGAGATGTAGTTTGCCCCCTTTTTGAAGGGGGGCATTGTCGTTTTGCCCAATAATTGTGTATTTTTCATTCAAAAGAATGCTCCATGGGGTGCATGCGCTTTTTTGTGCGTGTGTCGCGTGGTGCTGTTTTGAGGTATATATGAAAAAACTGGTGATTGTGACCTATGTGCTCAGGGCGCTTGGCTTTGTTCTTGTGCTTTTGATGCTTTTTGGTCATAGCATTGTCTTGAACTTCTTCCCGGGGCTCGAAGGCCGTTCGATTAACCCATTGTTCTATACGGGCATTGCCTGCTATGCCCTGGGAGCTGTGATTTATTTCTTCATTAATAAGAAAGAGAAGGCCGAACGCCGCCGTCGTGAAATTGAAGAGGCGGAGGCGCGCGTTTTTGGCGGCTCCAAGGAATCGGAGCAGGAGTAATTTGGTAGATGATTAAGATCGAACATTTGCACAAGACATACCATAGCGGTTTCTTGATGAAACCGAAGCTTGCTCTTAAGGATGTGAGTTTTACGGTGGAACCGGGGCAGGTCTACGGGTTTATTGGCCCGAACGGTGCCGGCAAGTCTACGACCATCAAGGTGCTTACGGGACTCTTGAACTTTGATTCGGGCAAGGTGCTGGTGAACGGGATTTCTCCGCGCAATGTGAAGAGCCGTCAGTTCATTGGTTACTCGCCGGAACAGCCGTACTTTTACGATTACCTGACGGGTCGCGAACTGTTGAAGTTTTACGGCAAGCTGGTGGGGCTTTCGGGCAAGGAGCTCGACAACCGCATCCACTGGTCGCTGGAACTGTTGCATGCCGACAAGGACTGGATCGACCGTCGCTTGCGCTCTTACTCCAAGGGTATGATGCAGCGTGTGGGAATTGCCCAGGCGATCCTTGGCAAGCCGAAGCTTTTGATTCTCGATGAACCGATGAGTGGTCTTGATCCGATGGGCCGCCGCGATGTGCGCGAAGCCATTATGGAACTCAACCGCACGGGTGTCACGATTTTCTATTCGAGCCACCTGCTCAGCGACGTGGAGTCAATCAGCCACAAGGTCGCGATGATTGTGGACGGCAAGATCGTGCGCGAAGGAACCGTCGACGAAATTACGGATTCTTGCGGCGTGGAATACCATGTGCGCACCCGCGAGGCGATTCCGCAGGCGGAACTGCCGGAAGGTGTCAGCCCTGCTGGGCACCCGCAGGAATGCGTGTGTGCAGACGACGCGGCGCGCGACCGCCTGTTGCGTTACTGTTTGGATAAAGGTATTGCTGTCGAGCGCATGGACCACAAGCGTCCGAGTCTCGAAGATATTTTGACGGAGGAGATTGCCCGTGCAGACGCTTAAGCATATCGGCATTATTGCTCTCAATACGTTCCGCGAATCGATTCGCGATAAAATTCTTTATAACATCGGTTTCTTGGCGATTGCGATGACTCTGTTCAGCATCGTGCTGGGCGAGTGGTCGGTGTTTGACCGCGCCTACGTCATCAAGTCCACGACGCTTTCGGTGATGGGTCTTTCGGGACTTCTGATTTCGATTTTCGTGGGCATTAGCCTGGTGCAGAAGGAAATCCAGCGGCGCACGGTGCTTACGCTTTTGTCGAAGCCGATTAGCCGCGCCTCGTTTATCGTGGGCAAGTACTTTGGCTTGCTTGCGGTGGTGGCGGTGCACCTCACGCTTTTGACGGCAATCTACTATGTGATGCTGTTCTTGACGGGCTCTGCTCCGACGCTGAGCTTGCTCACGGCGATCTACCTGATTTTCTGCGAGATGGCGATTGTGATTGCGGTGGCGCTTTTGTTCAGCAGCTTTAGCAGCACGGTGCTCAGCGCGCTGTTTACGCTGGGCGTGTACTTTGCGGGCCACCTGAGCGACCAGCTTCTGGAACAGGTTCGCTTTGCGACGCGCATGGGCGAACTGAACGGAACCTCGAGCATGGTGTTTCAGAAGGCCGCCGAGGTGATTCACGCAATTTTCCCGGGGCTGTACCGCTACAATGTGACAAGCTATGTGGTGCATGGCGTGGCGCTTCCGGATATGTATGTCGTGTGGAATACGGTTTATGCAGTGGGTTACATCGGCGTATTCCTCGCGATTGCGAGCTGGTGGTTTAGCCGGAGGGATTTCCTATGAGAAACCAATATATGGCGAAAGTCCTTGTGCACAACAAGGTGGTGACCGAGGCGCAGGTCAAGGCGCACTGGGGCGAGATTACCGACAAGAAAGACATTGGTCAGGTGCTTGTCGATGCGGGCGTTCTGCAACCTCCGATGTACATCAAGGTACTTGCCTTTGTGAAGAATTTGGAGGCGAAGAACGCTGCTGAAGGTGGCGCTGCTCCGGCTGCCTCTGCGGGGAATGCCGCGGCTGCAACGAATGCGGCGACCGCAAGTAACGCGAGTGCCGCGACTTCGCAAAAACAGTCTACAGCCCGCTTTGAAGTTCCGCCGGCAACGGCTCCGTCGGTGGCGCCTGCGGCCCCGGCGCAGCCCGAAGGCTTGCAAATCGAAGGTAACAGCAGTCTTTATGGCGAAGTTTCTTCGAGCAATGTGGAAGTCGAAGCGGTGGCGGGGCTTGAGTCCACGAGCATCAGCACGGTTCAGGTGCAGACCGAATCCGAAGAGGAAGTCTCTGAAGAGGATGCAGAAAAACTGCCGAGCCGCTTTGCGATTATGACGGGTGAAGGAACTCCGGTCGAAGCCCCTGAAAAAATTCGCCCGATGACGAACATGTCGCAACTGATTGCCTTTGCGCGCAAGTTCGGTGCGACGGACATCTACCTTTATGCGGACCGTCCGGTGGTTATGCGTCAGTCGGGAGCGCTCTTCGTAGCTTCTGACGATGTGCTGGATTTGTCTCGCATCAATGAACGCTTGAACGAAGCGTCCAAGGGATTTTCAGACGACTATAAAATTGTCGTGGGCAAGAACTTTAGCAAGACGATTGGTCTTGCAGGTGTTGGTCGCGCCCGTATGACGGTCACTTGGAACGGAACCAATCCGAGCATTTCGATCCGAGTGATTCCGCAGGAATCGACGACGCTTGAAAACCTTTACCTGCCTGCATTCTGTAACCAGTTTGCTGAACTTAACAGCGGCTTGGTGTTGGTGGCAGGCCCTGCGGCGAGTGGCCGCTCGACAACGATTTCGACTTTTGCTGAGACGATTGCGGCGAATCGCGATGTGTATATTCAGACGGTCGAGAAACCGATTGAACGCGTACTCCAGAATCCGCGCGGCGCCATTGCCCAGCGCGAAGTGGGGCTGCATGTGCGTACGGGTGTCGAAGGCATTGAGCTTGCCATGCAGAGCGGTGCCGACGTGATTTTGTTCGACCATATCGAGACGATGGATGAACTTTCGATGCTGTTGCGTGCATCCAATGCGGGTGCGCTCGTGTTTGCGACGGCCATTGGCAACAATGTGCATGCGCTTCTGTCGCGACTGCTTTCGTCGGTGTCGGCGGAGAACCGAACCGCGTTTGCAAATTCGCTGGCGGAACAGCTCAAGGGTATCATTGTGCAGCACCTGATTCCGATTGTGCAGAACCAAGGTCAGGTGCTTGCTGTAGAGGCGGCGAAGATGACATCGACGATGGCGAACATGTTGCGCCGTGGCGAAATTTCGCAGCTGTCTGCGGCAATCAGCAGTCAAGGGAACCAGGGTATTTCGCTTGACGATTCCCTGCAGAAGTGCGTTGAATCCGGTTACATCGACGGTGCCGAGGCGTGGATGCGCGCTAACGATAGTCGTCGCTTTGCGACTTACCGTCCGGCGAAATAAGGGGACTTGTTATGGCAACAGAAATTGAATCTTTGTTGGAATACACGCTGAATGTGGGTGCCTCTGAGCTGGTGGTGACCGAAGGAGCATCTTCTTCGGTGCGTCTTGCTGGTAAGGTGTGCATGATTCCCGATGCGCCCGCTGTCGAAACAGGTGCGCTCCGTAACTTCCTCGGTTCGATGGAAGGGGAGTCGGGTACGCTGATGGGTGGCCCTTGGTGTGGTTCTCGCTTCCGCGTACGCTACAGCCGCACGGCTCTGGGGAATACGGCGACGTTTAGGCCGGTTCTCGATGAGTGCCCCGATTTCAATTCGTTGGGCACGCCGGCATCTCTTGCGAACATCCTCGGAATCCGTTCGGGGCTTGTCGTGTTCGCGGGTCCTGCCTGTAGCGGTAAGACGACGACGGCGACCGCTTATGTATCGGCGCTTTGTCAGTCGGGTATTTTGCGCGTGAGCTTGCTCGATGCCGACAAGGAATTGCCGGTGAAGATTGGTGACAGTCTGGTGCTTGAAAATTCGAGTGGAACGATTCCCGAAAAAATGGAACAGGCGCTCCGCAGCGGTATCGATTTGATTTGGCTGGGGAATTTTGAAGGTCAGTCGATTATTCCGGTGCTGCGTGCTGCCGAATCGGGTGCACTTGTGGTGCTTACGGTGACGGCGGGCAATGCGGTGGGTGCACTCGATGCGCTGCTTTCGTCGGAATCGCTCGAAAAGCGTGACGTGGTGCGCAATATGCTTGCCTCCGTGTTGAAGGCTGTGGTGGTGCAGCGCTTGTTGCCGGGTGCGCAGGGTGCCGTTCCCGCCTGGGAAATCCTTTACGGTACGCAGAATGTGGCGTCGAGGATTCGTGGCGGTGAATACTATACGCTTCCGTCGATTATGGCGGCGTCGGCATCCGAGGGCATGCTGCTCATGGACGATTGCCTTGCCGAATTAGTGAACTCTGGCTTTGTGACGCAAGAGGATGTGGCGCGGTATGCGTCGAATCCGGCTCGCATGGGATAAGCTGAAGGCGCTTGGGCTGGGGCTTGCCCTGTGCTCAGCGGCCTTTGCCGAAGGGGATACCCTTTCGGCGGTTTCTGCTACTGAGAACGCGGCGACGAGCTCCGCTGCGGTAAATGCGGCGTCGGAAATCCCGGCGCTTGATTCGCTGGTGAAGCAGGTCGCGGCAGATTCCGCAGCGACCGCAACATCAGATTCCGCAACGGTCTCGGCAGATTCCGCTGCGGCGACGTCGACTGAACCTGCTGCTGCGCAAGTTGCAGATTCTGCCGCCCCGCTTAAAACGGTCCTTTACCTGGGCGGCGGCGAACGGTCCCCGTGGTTCCAGCTGGGCGTACTTTACGCCGTCGAAGAATACGGTATCCCCGTTGACTCCATCGTAGCGACTTCTTGGGGCGCTTGGATTGCGGCGCTGTGGTCCCGCGGAGTGCCTCTCGACGAAATCCAAAAATTGATGCTGGACTCGGCGGTAGCCCCCTATGTCGGTCACAATCTTTCTTCTACGGAGAATCGCGACGGGTACCGCGATGCGGATTACTTGGAATGGCCCATCTCTGTATCGGGAACACCTTCGATTCGTCAACGCTTTACCTTGTCTCTCGATTCGGCGCATTTCTTGGAACGCCAGAAAAAGTTGCTGACGCCCGATTCGATGCAGGTGGTCCGTGCCCTTGCAAAGCTTCGCTTGCAAGAAAGCCTTTACCGCCAGCGTTCCAGCTACAAGATTCCCCTCGCGGTGCAGGCTTGCGAATCGGGCAAGCCGGTGCTGCTCGGCAATTCGACGCAACAGGTTATCGCGTCGCTTCCGCTGTGGGAAAATGCGGATGGAGAACTCTGCCCGTACTATGCGATGCCCGCCGAAGATAACGCGGGCGAACTTTCGATTATTGTCGCCTCCGACCCGTTGCGTGCTCCCTTGACGGGCTCGCCCTCGGAACAGCTTTTGAAGCGCCACGCCGCCGATGTGCTCGCAAGTCAGCCGGGCGTCATCATTCGCGCTCATACTATTTTAGATACTTCCCGAAGCGCCTGGATTCAGGCGGGCTTCTCGTCGTTCGAAAAGCGCCTTGCTGATTTTGCGGTGCTGCAGGGACGTCGCACCGATTACACGAAAGACCGCGTTGCGGCAAAGCCCTGGTTCCGTTTTGAGCCTCTGTACGACAGTCTGTCTTCGCAGGTGCAGAATGCGGTTAAATCAAACTGGGACGATTCCGATACGGGTATGGTCGCGGTGGAAAAATTCAGCTATTCCCTGCTGCAGAATCCGGCGTACGATTCCCTAGACATGAACATGCTGCCTAGCGGCAATTTGGCGGTGGAGTCGTCGGTGCATCCGGTAATCGATGTGGCGGCAGGCGGTTTTGGTTCCAATGCAATTGGGGCGAACGCTTATTTTGAAGCGGCGCTGCATTACATCGACCATATTGAAATTGAGCTGGTGCTTGCGGGCTTTTGGGGCATGAGTTCCTATGGCTTTCAGCCGCGACTGAATATTTCGAAGCTCTGGAATAGGCATTGGAGCTTGCAGCTGGGTTACGACTATTTAAACCTAGTTCCGCTGAAGTCCTTCAACAATGAATACCATCGTAACATTCGCATCGAAGCCGAAGAACGTAGCGACTTGAAGATGAACCTGGTGTACACGGTGGATAGCCGTCAGCAGGTTTCCGCCGAGTTTGTGTTCGGCTCCAGAACATTTGACCTAGATTCGTTGTACTACGGTGGTCGTGACATCAAGACTTATCCGGTCTCGCCGATGCTTCATTACCGTTACCTGAAAGGTGCTGATGACAACTGGTTTGCCGATAACGGATACACGCTGAATGTCTTTGGCGGCTTTGAATCGATTGGCTACGATGACGGCATCATCGATGTGGTGCCCATCTACTGGAAGATGCTTGCCGATGCGCGCTATACGATTTCCCCGGCGCCTTTTGCAACCTTTACGATTGCTGCGGCGGGCGCGATTGAACGCTACCACGACGAAGGCCACGGCTATGTGTCGCCCAAGTCCTTTGAAATTGCTCCGCTTGATGTAGCTTACCGTCAGCATGCCGCCGCGACACCTTGGTCGACTGAGTGGTACAATCCGGAACTTTCGTCGCATGAATATGCGATGATTCGCTTCAATGCGGGGCTGCACGGTGCCTATTTCGGGGCGTGGATCTTTGGCGCCTACTACCACGATTTCGAAGACAGTCCCTATGCGGAACTTGATGTAGACAAGTTCGTGTTTGAACCTGCGTTACGCTTTGCGTATCGTTCATTGGTGATTTATGCAGGTGTAAACCGCGTTCTAGATAAAAGTGGCTTTGAGAACTTGCATCATCTCAAGCACTACGATTACTTTATCCGAATCGGAAATTACGAATTCTAAAAATTAGACGGCAAGCGGCATCCAGGGCTTGACTTCGTTCACCGAGGTGAGCTTGCCCTGCAGCTTGCGACGGATAGCCGCAGCGGCAATCATGGCGCCATTGTCGGTGCTCAGGCTGCGTTCTGGAATGCAGAAGGTGATTCCGTGCTTTCCGCAGTAGTCTTGCAGGCGCGTACGCAGCCAGGCGTTCGCGCTCACGCCGCCACCTACAACGAGCGTTTTCATCTTCGTCTTCTTGAGAGCCGTGATGGTCTTGGTGACAAGGCTATCGACAATGGCGTCTTCGAGCGAAGCGCAGATGTCGCCGATATTCTTCTGAATGAATTCGGGATCGTGAGTTTCGGTGTAGCGGAGCACGGCGGTCTTTAAGCCGCTAAAAGAAAATTCGCAGTTGTCGTGGACATGCAGCGCGCGTGGAAAGTCGACGAATTTGCGGTTGCCGTCTTTGCCGAGGCGACTGATGGTTGCACCGGCGGGGTACTTGAGTCCAAGCAGCTTACCGCACTTGTCGAAAGCTTCACCGGCGGCGTCGTCGCGGGTGCGACCGATGCTGGTGTACTTGAATCCCGGTTCTTCGAGAACGAGCTCCGTGTGTCCGCCCGAAACGGTAAGCGTCAGGAATGGCGGCTCGATTTCGGGATGGGTGAGCCATGCGGCGGCAAGGTGACCTTCCAGGTGGTTCATGCCGTAGGCGGGAATCTGCAAGTCGCGGGCGAGTCCCTTGGCAAAGCTTGCACCGACAAGCAGCGGTCCCATGAGCCCAGGGCCCGTCGTGTAGGCAATAGCGTCGATATCCGTCAGGGCGATACCCGCTTCCTTGACGGCGGCTTCGGCGATGGGTGCAATTTTTTGCAGGTGGGCACGAGCAGCGATTTCGGGAACTACGCCTCCATACAGGGCGTGTTCGTCAATTTGACTGTAGAGCGGGTTTGATAAAACTTTGACAGGATCGTCTTGCAGAACGGCGCAGGCGGTTTCGTCGCAGCTGGATTCTATTCCGAGCCAGATCATGGAGTTGCCTCGTCTAGTGAATCTTTCGGGGTTGCCTTGTCGACTTTCTTGATAAGCGTCACCTTTTCGGGCTTTAGCTGGATCGCCTTGATTGCCATTTCGCGGTTGATCTGTGCGGGCAGAGAAAGCTTTACGGTAGGTGACAGGCTGTCCGCATCTTCGATGGCGAAACGGTTGTATTCGATGGCGATTTCGATGTGTTCCGGCGTAATGGAATCGAGAGCCTGTGCGCCGCCAGTGATTTCGACTGAAAGCGTCTTGGGCTCTAGGGCAAACGTGTCCCTGCTGAAAAAGCCGATAAGGTTCACGGGAATGTTGTTGTAGGTTTTGCTGCTCATTTTTTGGATGTTCACCGAGATTTGAACCGTGGAATCGCTCGGAGATACAAAGGGCGGCAATGTTGAGAAGTCCAGTGGAACGTTGTATTTTTCGCTGGTCAGCAGCGAATCGAAGATGATAGAATCGGTGGGAATGTCAATGATTCGGGTGAGTGCGTTTCTTGCACCAGATACGAGCAACTCTTCGGGGGTGATTTTGGGCTCGTCGGCAATGAGGTAGCCCTGGGCCGCGTTGAAGGTTGCTGCGGACTTGATAGGAATGTTTCGGGTAATGCGCGTGTCGATGTCGAGGTCGACAAAGAGCAGTTGATTTTCAGGGTCCACGAAATGTACGTCAGGGAACCCTGCGGCAACAAAATTCTTTCCGTCCAGGTGGATTCTCGTGGCGCCTAATTCCGCCTGCTGCAGGTCAACAATCATGGCGATGGAATTCTGCCTATAATCTTTGACAACATCGTTCAGACGAATCAAATCCCACGACTTGCCTTCGACGGTGATGTGCAGAAAGTGTGGCGGCTTCGAGGCGATAGCCATCGTTTCTGGGAGCTTCACGAAATTAAGGGGAACCTCCACCGAAAGTTGGAAATCCTTTTGTGATATGACAAGGAACCAAAGGGCGATGCCAAATATCAGTGCGGTTATTTTTAATATGATGTTTCCCATAGAAGTCTCGAAGAACTGTCTAAAATTTAGTTATAATTCACCTCGTGTTCGGACAACTTGGCTATTTAATATCGGAATCTTTTCGCGGAATGAAGCAGCACCGCACGGTGATCCTTCCTTCTTTTGCGACTATTTTCCTTTGCTCACTCTTGCTTTCCGCTTCGTTTACGGCTTTCGGGGCGGTCATGCGGATTCTTTCAATGGAAAAGAACCTGTATGCGGTCGAGGCGTTTTTGCCAGAAATGGTCGGCGAAGATTCGCTCAAGGTGATTGGCGAGCGCCTTAAACATACCAAGCATATCGATTCGGTCTCGTTTGTAAGTGCCGATTCCGCCCTTGCCGATTTCCGCAGGCATTTTTCAGGCGACATGCTTGACCTTGTCGAAGGCAACCCCATCCCGCCGTTTTTTAGGGTGACTTTAGATGAGGCAAGCAAGAATCCTGCCGACTTGGTCGAAGTGCGGAATATGCTTGCTCGAGAAGATTTCTTTGAAGAAGTGCAGGCTCCGGTGGAATGGGTCGAAAAGATATCCGCCTGGAAATTCCGCATGCTGTTCTGGCCGGTGTGTGTCAGTGCGCTCCTGCTTTTTACACTGTCCCTGATTATCTGCAATTCCGTTCGTCTTTCGCTATTGTCCCGTAGGCTTCTGGTCGAGAACATGAAGTATGCGGGCGGAAGTCACTTCTTTATCGAGTTTCCGTTTGTGCTGCAGGGGGCGATCCTTGGACTGTTTGGTAGCGGTCTAGCGGTCACCTTGCTTGCTGCTATTCTCAAGTCTATTGCCGATGTGTTCCCGATTGTGAGCGCAAACCTTTCTGGCCTGGGTCTTTCCTTGGCGCTAGTTATAGTCCTAGTGACCTCTCTTTCGGGATATTTCAGCTTCCGCACGGTGCGCGCGTTCCTTTCTATCAAGCGCAATGAGCAGGATTGATGTATGAAACATCCTGTCCTGTTGATTTGCCTTTTGCTTTCTTTGACCGGCTTGTTTACGGATGCCTTTGCTGCAAAGGCGTCTCAAAAGTCGGCTACAAAGAAGACGGATGCGCAGATTAGCGAACAGAAGAATGCTCTCAAGAAACTCGAATCGGACTTGGCAAAAAAACGCCAGGAGTTGGCTCTTCTTGAAACCGAAGAGAAGGGTGTGCTGAACACGATATCTGTCCTGGACCAGAATCTGAACCAGACCCGCGTTTACATCTCGGAACTTTCCAAGAGCGAAGTGATGCTGGAACAAGCCCTTGTGCAGCTTTCCGCCGACATCGATTCCCTCGATAGAAAAATTGAAACGAGAAAAGCGGCGATGAAGAAGCGTATTCGCAACCTGTATGTAAACGGTCGCCACAGCGAGGCGCGCGTGCTCTACGGGCTTTTGACGCAGAATGCGAATCCGGACCGTGAAGTCTACTGGGTGCATCATATTTTGAACCAGGACAGGCAGGAAGTGGAAATGCTGCAGCAACTGCTGCAGGAACGCGACGAAAAGAAGATGCTCGAGACGGCGCACTTGGAAGACCTGAAGAACTTGCGCACTAAGAAGTCTGCTGAAGAAAAGGGATTGGTGTCGCAGATGAGTGGCCAAGAAAAGATGCTGATGAATCTGAAGCACGACCAGAACATGCAGCGCCGCGCCTTGAAGGAGTTTGAACAGAACCAGAAGACGATGCTTGCTCTTATCAAAAAATTGGAAGAGAAGCGCAAGAAGGAAATCGAGCAGGCGAAAAAGGAAGAGGCTGCACGCAAGGCGCGCGAGAAGGCGAAGAAGGATAAGAAGAAAGACAAGAAGGCTCCGGCGAAAACGGTCGAGAAACCCAAGGTCACGATCGCCGAATCGGTCAAGGGACCGAAGTGCACTCCGATGAAGGGTGAAATCATCAGCAACTACGGTCTGCAGGAACATCCGGTGCTGCATATTATGACACGCAACCTGGGTGTGGAAATTCGCGGTAAGCGTGGCGATGCTGTGCGTGCCGCTGCTGCGGGAACGGTGGTGATGGTGTCCGAGATTGACGGTCGCGGTCCGTCGGTGATTATTGAACACGCTGGGGGAACGTACTCGGTTTATGGGCATCTCAAGTCGATTCGCGTGCAAGAAGGAAAAGAGGTGCGAAATTGCGAAGAAATTGGCGAAGTGGGCGATGTCGCTTCGTTAAATGGAATTAAATTGTATTTCCAAGTGAGCGAGGGTACACAAACCGTGGATCCCTTGCAGTGGTTGAAAGAAAAATGATCGAATATACGCTACATGGTCCCGTTTCGCAGGAGCGAGCTCGCATCCGTTTGATGTCGTCGCTCCGTGAGAACCGCTTCCCGCAGTCTATTCTGATAGACGGTCCGGCGGGTATCGGGAAAAAGGCGCTCGCCATGGAAATTGCGCGGGCGCTCCAGTGTACCGATCCAAACATGCGCCCCTGCGGTCACTGTTTCGGTTGTCGTATGGCTGACGATAGCGGAGCCACCGAAGGTTGGGTGGTGCCCATGGAATCGGCTGAAGCTCACGCCCGCAGTTCCGATGATGTTTCGGCGGGAAGCAAGGCGAAGACCATTGAAGATTTTAAGAAGGGCTACATCGAAGAAATCCAGAAGAACCCGTACCGGGTGGATATTTTCTCGACGGGAGCCTTCATTTCGGTCGACTTGATTCGACTCATGACATCGAGTTTTGCCATGAAGGGTGACCGCATCCGCACGGTGATTATTGCCGAGGCGGACCGCATGAATGAATCCGCTTCGAACGCGTTCCTCAAGACGCTCGAAGATGTTCCGCCGAACACCTACTTTATCCTCACGACATCGTCTCGCGAAAAGATGTTGCAGACGATTCGGTCGCGCTGCCTTGCGTTGCACCTGTTGCCCCTTTCCGACGACGAAGTCCGCAGCGAGGTGGCGAAGGTTGCCGGAGAGGAATTTGATGAAACAAGCCTGACCGATGATATCGTGGGGCTTGCGGTGGGTTCGCCGGGCAAGGCGCTTTACTATGCCGAGCATGGTGCCACTTGGTGCAAGCTTGCCGCTGATTTTGTGCAGAAGTCCATTCGCGGCGACTACACAGATTTGTTCCTGCAACTTAAGGATATGTCGCTTGACGATGCGTACGAAGCGAACCGTTTCTTGGAAGTGCTTTCGTTCCTATTGACCGACATGCTGCGCTCTCAGGCGGGTGCTCCGCTGCGGTTGCCCGAAACGACCCAGCTGGTGGGCATTTCGAATTATCCGAGAATCAATGCGACTGCAATTGAACTTGCCTTGGTCGCGGTTCAGGAAACTATGTCGCGCATCGATTCGCGCCGCATCTCGCCTTCGATGAGTATGCAGGCACTATCGTTAAAGTTGTTCGAGGGCTACAAGTAAATGGAACTCTCTGCGGCAGAAGAAACTTTGAATGAACGGCTCGCGTCGGCGATGTCTACGAGCCTGCGCATTCCTCATGTGGTGGCGCGTTTCTTGGTTTCTCGTGGTGTCTGCTCCATTTCCGAAGCGCACCGCATGCTTTGTGGCAATGCGGGCGATGTCCTCGATCCGTTTCTTATTAAGGGTATGGAGTCGGCGGTCGCTTGGCTCCTAGATGTCCGTGAACGCCACGAAAAAGTTTTTGTGTTCGGTGACTATGACCTGGACGGAATGTCCGCAGTGACGCTCATGACGCGCGCCCTTGCAGAGCTCGGAATAGAATCGGATTGGCGCCTTCCGAACCGATTTGGCGATGGCTACGGACTTTCTACATCGGCTGTCGAAGAAATGCACCAGGCGGGAGCCCGTTATGTGATCACGGTGGATACGGGCATTACCGCGAACGCCGAAATCGCGCTGGCAAAGCAGCTGGGAATGTCGATCCTGGTCATTGACCACCATCAGCCTTCTGGCGACGGACTTCCCGATTGCGATGTCCTCCTGGATCCGCATCAAGAGGGCGACTATTATCCGAATCCTGAACTCTGCGGCGTCGGAGTTTCTTACAAGTTTATTTGCGCTGTGTATTCGCGCCTTTCGATGCCCGAACCGACGAAGTTCCTGGATCTTGTCGCTCTTGGTACCTTGGCGGACTTGGTGCGCATGACTCCTGAAAACAGGGTGTTTACCAAGTCGGGTCTCAAGTCCATCGAGTGCAGCTGCTGGCCTGGGCTGCAGGAAATGTATGGCGACTTGATGAAGCGCCACGGTAGCGTGGGTGGCATCGATGTGATGTACAAGTTTGCTCCTTTGCTGAACGCGCCCGGTCGTATGGAACGACCCGACCCGGCGCTCAAGCTGCTGCTCAGCCCGAACATGGCGACGGCAAATGCGCTGATGGCGGAGCTCCGCGAGTGGAACAGTAAACGCAAGCAGAAGGAAGCGGAAATCACGGACATGGCGCAGGCACAAATGAAGGCTATGTACGGCGATACGCTTCCGACGGTCATCGTCGTCGCGGGTAACGACTGGCATGTGGGCGTCATCGGCATTGTCGCCGCAAAGCTTGCACAGGAATACCACCGCCCGACCGCAGTGCTTTCGGTAAAAGACGGCATGGCTCATGCGAGTGCCCGCGCCGTTCCGGGCTTCAACTGGCACAAGGCGCTTTTTGAATCAAGGGACCTCTTTGACCGCTGGGGCGGTCACGCCAATGCGGCGGGCTTCTCCCTTGCAGCCGATAAAATCGACGAGCTGAGAGGTCGCCTCGAAGCGTCGGCGCAGAGCCAGAACTACACGGGCGAAGAGGAAGAGGTTGCTGAACCTTATTCCTACGACATCCGCGTTTCGCTGAATGAACTCATTGTCGATTCGTCGCAGTACATGCCTGTCCACGAGAACGCGAAGAAGAACCAGCTCATCTCGGTGCTTGACTTTATCGACCTTCTCGAACCGTTTAGCGGTAACTTCCCGTATCCGGTTTTCCGCGCCGACAACATCAAAGTGCATCGCCTTCGCGAACTCAAGGGCGGTCACCTGCAGATGGATATTTCGCAGGCGGGCAGCCGCGTGTTCCCGGCAATCGCATTTGGACTTCGCAAGTACAAGAACCTGCTTTCCAAGCCGGTGTCGGTCATCTTCGAACCCACCTGGAACTACTTCAACGACAAGAAGTCTCTGCAGCTCTGCATCAAGGCGATTGAACCCTACATTGAAAGTTCCGAAGGTAACTAGTTCGCCATGCATCTGCGAGACTTACCGATAATTTTTCTGGTCCTTGTTTTCGCGGGACTCTTATTTATCCTTTCGCAAATTCATCAGTATTCTCCGGTAGTCTCCGTCGAGCCTGTTCCGGAGCCAGAAACGCAGCAGTCCTTTACGGGTCGCGTCGTGATGCCCTCCCTGGACGACATCTATGTCCTCGATAACTCGGCGGGTCGCGACCTGTTGCAGTTTGAACGCTTCTTGCAAGGGCGCGCGGCGGGACTTCATTTTGCATCCAGTACCTACTTCAAGTCGCACCGTCCGCGCAAAGGAAAACAGTCAAGCGGAAACGTGATGATGGGCATCCGCCTGACGCTCGATTCGCTCGGCGTGTTCACTCCAGAAATCCTTTTCAGCAACACGGACGACAAGGACTTTCAGAACCTGGTGCTTTCGCAAATCCAGACCTACTGGCGGTATCCACGTAGCGAAGAAGGGCACCTAGTTGTCTGGGTGCCCGTCGTCTGGAAAGACCGCTAAAAAGCCGTCCTAGTCTGTCATGCCGGACTTGTTCCGGCATCACCATTTATTTACTTGTTCTTTAGAATCGCAAGGAGTTGCTCGGAGCGCTTCTCGATCAAGACGAAGGCTTCGAACATGCGGGCTTCGCGCCACTTTACCAAGTACTTCGCGCGCCATTCCTCGGCAACCTCTTCGGGGTCCTCGTGGTGGCTTTCGTTCCTGTACCATTCTTCTTTCTTGATTTCCCTGATCATGTCGCCCATTTCGGCGGCGGGCTGCAGCGAACCCTTGCAGAGCAGCAAGGCGCGCAGGTTATCAAGCAGAATTTCGTCGGTCGGGTTTTCGGAATCTTCTCTGGCGCAGTCCCAGATTTCTCCACGGTGGCGTTCAGTCCAGCCAATCAGATGCTTTTCGGTACGGGCGAGTTCGCCTTTGGCGAGCTTTTCTTCGACGGCTTCGCGGGGGTAATAGATGCTGTTCGGATAGAATTCGATCATAGTGACTCCGAGTTTAAGCCTTTAATGCCCGGGGCGGGACTTGAACCCGCACGAGGTTGCCCCCAAGGGATTTTAAGTCCCCAGTGTCTACCATTCCACCACCCGGGCTCGGGCGTGAGCTAAATATAGTAAAAGCGTACAAGGACATATAAAAAAGGAACCCTTGCGAGTTCCCTTTTTAATGGTTCGCGGCACTTGTCCGCAAGCTCATTACTTGATGATGAGCATGGAATCATCCCACGCCTCTCGTGAGACTCCGCACCTATGGTGCGGGAGGAAGGCTTTATGCCCTCCGTTCGTCGAACGAAATCGTTGTTTTTAGAGATGCGCCAGCCTATGGCTGCCGCAGCTCTTAACAAGGATTTGGAGGCGTGGCAAAAATGGACCCCTTATGGGGTCCATTTTTAATTTTGTTTTATGTTAATCACCAATTATTTGATGATTAACATACTGTCGTCCCACGCCTCGTGCTTTTCGAGGCCAAGGAGGTTGGCCGTCGTAGCAGCGATGTTCGACAGACCCCAGTCGCCTTCCTTGAGGCCGAGCTTGCCGCCAGTGACGTTATCGTAAAGGATGCAAGGAACCTTGTTGAGGGTGTGGCTCGTCTTGGCCTTGAAGGTTCCGTCCTTGTTGACCTTCGGCATGCCGGTCTTCTTGTCGATTTCGTACATTTCGTCGGCGTTACCGTGGTCAGCCGTGATGATAGCAACACCGCCGAGGGCGTCAATCACCGGGAGGAGGCGTGCGAGGCCGATGTCCACAGCTTCGATAGCCATCGTAGCGGCGCGGAAGCTACCGGTGTGGCCCACCATGTCGCCGTTCGGGAAGTTGCAGCGGAGCGTCTGGTACTTGCCGCTCTTCAAGGCTTCGATCATGGCGTCGGTGATTTCGGCGGCCTTCATCCACGGGCGCTGTTCGAACGGAACAACGTCAGATTCAATTTCCAGGTAGGTTTCGCCGTCGAACTTGCTAGAACGGTTACCGTTCCAGAAGTAGGTCACGTGGCCGTACTTCTGCGTTTCGGAGCAGGCGAACTGCTTGACGCCCGTTTCGGAAAGCCATTCGCCGCTGGTTTCCTTGATGGCCGGAGGCGGAACGAGGAAGCGGTTCGGGAGCTTGAGGTCGCCGTCGTACTGGAGCATGCCGGCGTAGCA
>JAFXRC010000006.1 GCA_017526585.1 Fibrobacter sp.
GACATCGATTTCGATCCGTTCTGACTTGCCGACATTGCCCCACCACCTGGAAGCCACATTGAACATCTCGCCACCGACAACCTGCCCGCTAACCGCCTGCCGGCAAAGGCGTTCCCAGCAAAAACCTTCAAATTCAGGGAAATGCTGTTTTACAATTTCTTCTACGTAATCAACACGCCCCAGTTCCAACAGCGAACGATACGGGCTGATAAACCGGTAATAGAAATTAATGAACGGGTCGGACAAGTGGTAAATGCCGTGCTTGCTGTTTTTGGGATTTTCACCGAAAGGGATTTCCCGATCAACAAGCTGCATGGTCACGAGCCTTTTTAAAGGGGCGCTCAAGGTCGCCGCATTCTTTTCGGCACGCGCCGCAATCTCCGAAATTCGGTTCGCGCCGTTCCCGATGATTCCAAGAAGCGTGGAAGCCTGCACCAGGTCGCGCATGTCGTCGCGCAAAATATGCACAGGCTCGTCGTGAAGGACGCCCATGGGAGAAAGGGCCAATTCCCTCAAGGCCGACTTGAAATTCCGATACCGTTCACGCAATTCCCAATAGCGGGGCACTCCGCCCCAAACGGCATATTCAGAAACGGCCTCCTTTGCCGAAATTTTCAACGCAGAAGGCAAGTAAGAAACCGGAATAGGCTTCAACCGGAGAATTTCATGGGCACGCCCATACAATGGCGATTTTTCGTCGAGGGCGACATCGAACATCATCTGTTGCGACGAGCCGCAAATCACCAGGTTGAAGTTCAAGGACTTTTCGTCCAGCAGCTTCTGCAGCGTAGAGGGCAACATCTCGCACGACTTCACAAGATACGGGAACTCGTCCAGGCAGAGCGTAGAGCCCTTCGCGCACCTGTAGTTGAAAGCCCTGAAAAGCGACTCCCAGTCGGGGTATGCAACGGAATCGAAACCCTCATACCGGACTGCAATCGCCATGGCCAGGAAACGCCGCTGGGCGGATTCTTCCGAACGGTCAGCCATAAAATAGATATCGTTTCCCTTCAAGACGCGCTTTAACAAGGTGGACTTGCCCAACCTGCGCCGGCCATAGACAACGACAAAAGACGCCCCCTTCCGGGAGAGTTCCGCCTTCAGCCTTTTCGATTCTTCTTCACGATCCAGGAATTCCATACCCCTAATATAACAAATTATTTAGCAGAAAAATAATTTTCCTACTAAATAATTTTCGAAATTTAGCCATTTATTGGGCGTTCCCCGGCCTGGGGCCGGGGCGGGCTGTCGCGTTATCGCACGGCAATTTTTATGACAAGAATAAGGCTGCCGTGCGTCCGTTCAGCCTCGCTTCGCGAGTCCGAATGGCTTCGCCACTTCCATCCCTAACGCGAAGTCGATGTGTAATGTGCGGTGTGGAATTAACAATCCGTCGGCGGGTTAATCGGAGTCCTTCACGCAGCGGACGGAGTAAGCTATTGTTTTTTCATAGTGATAACTACTCACGCCTATTGAAACTTGACCAATACTAGCCACTGCAGCATCTTTATTCTCATGAAATTCGAAAGGAGTGCTACTCCAAAAACCAGCACTCAAGCCTAAATTAACAAAACAATTGTCTACGCAAATCGTACTTTTCTTAATTCCTGATGGCTTAACGGAAAATTTCCAGTAATCAGTTCCCTTACCACCTTTCCAAAGGTTTTCACTTTGTAAACGTTCTTTAGAGAAGCTTTTCCAAAAACTAGCTACCTGCAAGAATAGAAGCCATTCCGTTGAATCAGGCAAGTACCAACCGTCAGGGCAAATACCACGCACGGGAGTCCGCTTCGGAACAGCGGATGATTTAAAACCACAATTTTCGCAGTCATCGTTCATAATTCCAGCACTATCTACGGCTGCAGACCAGGTATAGAGACGACCATACTCGTCGCAATTATCTGTATCGTTGTTATAGCACCAGCTAGTGGAATCAAAAGACCAACCGTCATAATTATACTTCACACCATTGTAAGCATAATTCAAGTTCTCCGCCATCCAAGTATGGCTTCCATAAGTCACAGTTCTGTATGCCCTACCGTCCCTTTTGTCGATAAAGGACCCCTCAACAATGGATTCATCATCTAGCCCCCAAGAGCCTGATTCACTAAATTTGTAACATTTCAATGGATACCCTTCAAGATCTATTTTCGCTCCAAGATTTTCACTTGTGCAGCCAAGTCCAATCGCTTGCTCGCTACCTGTAGCTTCCCTAAATGAACTAGAATCACAGACATACAGTATATCAGTGTGTATATTTCCAGGAACCAGCTTAAAATCTTTTGGGCATTCTTTTTTGTATGTGTTTCTTTCCAAAGAGGACGCTTCACGCCAAGCATCGCCCGCTTTTTTACAAATAACGTAGATTGTATCACGGCTATTATATGGCGAAGGATATACAGAGCGAATCTCCCCTAGAAGAGATTCCGTGCACCCCGATCCTACAGCAATTTCAAATGTCGAAGCATCTCTCCAGCCTGAAAATCCGCAGACATAAAAAACTGAATCCATTTTTTCCAAGTCATACGCAGGCATCATCTCGCCCCGCAAATCTTTGACACAGGCAGACTTCAGCTCTATTTCCAAATCAGTCGCTTTGACCCAAGAACCCGACTTGCAGGCTACATAGGACGAAGAATCTTTCTTTCCGATAGATCCTTCTATGCTCGCGTTGCATTCCGGCAACGCCTTTACCGTATCTTTTACGCAACTCTTTACTTTGTTGTCGTTTCCGCCGCCGTTCTTGCAGGTGGACTTTGCGGCGTTGAAGGCGTATTCCTGACTGATTTCATTGGTCATGTCGCTATAGACTTTCAGCGTGTCGATGTCTTCGACCCCCTTGTAATCGATCGTCTTGACCATAAGCTGCGTGCCTTCCACGAAATAGATGTATTCCATGTCCCTGTCAAAGCCATCCTTGCGCACAAAGTGCCATGTGCTGATGTCGGTCTTGACCATGGCGTCACAGGCTCCCACCTCGGTGCAGGTCTCGTTCACGGTGATTTCAGGTTCTAGGATTTCGGTCGGCCGCGAGCTGCTGGACTTCGCAGAACTGCTAGATGTCGTAGCATCACTGCTCGATGAACCGTCCTTGTCGGCAGCCTTGGAGTCGCTGGAGCCGTCGGACTTCTTGCTGCTCGACGACTTTGTAGAACTCGGCTTTGTCTGGTCGTAGGACTTGAACCACTTTTCGCCGTCGCATTCGTAGTTCTCTTCGAGTTCGGTCACGTAGACCTTCTCGCCGATGACATCCATGCCGCACTCGTAGGATTCGAGTTCCGCCTTGTCAGCCACTTCGGCAGGAAGTCCCTTTGTGCTCGGCGAAGACGACCCGTCGTCCCCGCAGCCGATAAACGCAGCACCAAGCACCCCCGCAAGGGTGCAAACCGTAAACTTTTTCGCGAATGTGTTTTTCATAGAGAAACCTTTGGGGATTTAGTCAGAGTCCTTGAGACAACGAACAGAATGCCCGTCGGCCTTGTTGTCGCTGATCAGGCTCGCACCGTCTTTGTCGTTGAACAAAGTCACTTTGTACGCGGGGTTGCTGTAGTTCTCAGTAGAACTCCAGAAGCTCGCGAAGTCGCCCTCGTAGTAGTAGTAACTCCCACGGCCGTCCCTGATGCCGGCAGGAAGCGCCGAGAACCCGAAGGTATCTTCACCGTTGCCATCGTCGTACCAGCCTGTCACGGACTTGAGCTTGGAACCCGCCGTATTTGAAGACGTATATTCCGTAATGGAACCGTCAACGGCCACAATCAGGGCCTTCCATTCATCATTGCTTGGCAAATGCCACCCCTTGGGGCAGATGCCCCGCACCAAGATCGCTGAGCTAGCCGATGCAACTCTACAAGTCTTGCCATAGCCGCAGCGGTTGCTGCCCACGCTGTCCATGGCCGCAGCCCAGGTGTAAAGACGGCCGTACTTGGCGCAGTTGGTAGGGTCGTTGTCGTAGCACCAGCTGGTGGAATCGGAGGTGTAAACATCATTGTTATAGGAAAAGTTATAGGGAACGCCGGTGTAGGCGTAGTTCAAGTTCTCCGCCATCCACACCTGGCCACCGATTTTAACCGTCTTATAGACTTGTCCATCACGTTCATCGGTAAACTCTCCATAATCGATGTCCGGATTCAAGTAATCCCAAGCGCTTTTCATTTCTTCGCTAGACGAAGACACCTCCTTGCCCGCAGAGCTGCTTGACTTTGCGTCATTTCCAGATGTATTCGAATTGCTGGATTTGGTCGACGTTCCTGCCGAAGAAGGGCTATCCTTGCTGTCGCTGGAGTCGTCGGTCACTTCGGCGGGATCGTTGGACTTGCTATCGCTCGACTTGTCACTCGATGAAGAGAAGTCGCAGTCCATCTTCTCGATGAGAGTCCCGATGACCCAGCCGTTGTCGCCATCGCACACAGCCATGTCATGGTATTCCGTCAGGTAGGTAGCAACGCACTTCTGACTCTTGCCGCAGTCGTAGTCCGACAGTTCCATGAATGTCTCGACGGTGTCGGGAATACCCCCACGGTTCCCGCCGCTACCATTATCACCCCCCGCCGACGACGAGTCATCACAGGCGGTCAGGGCAAAACCGAGCACCCCCACAAGGGCTAAGACAGCGAACTTTTTCGCGAACGTGTTTTTCATAGGGAAGCCTTTTGGAAATTACTCAGAGTCCTTGACGCACCGCACCGCGTAGCCGTAGTCCTCGTTGCCGCGATCCACGGTTGCGTACGCGTTGGTGCAGCGCAGGCGCATTTCGTACGCGACGAGGCCCGTGATGTACTCAAAAGAGGACCAGATGTACGCATAGCCGCCGGCGGTGTAGTAGTCCCCCCCGTCGCGGCTCCTGTAGCCGGACGGGAGCGCCGAGAAGCCGAACGCATCCGTGCCGTTGCCATCGTTCCCGTAGCCATCGTTCTCCCACCCGGAGGTCGATTTCAACTTTGCTCCCGCGGAATACTGTCCGCCGGCAGCTACGATGAGATCGTGCCAATCGGTCGTATCGGGCAAATGCCAGCCGCTCGGGCAGATGCCCTGGACGGGATGCGTCGCCGTGCAGGACTTGCCGAAACCACAATAGGTCGTAGCGGAGTCCATCGCGGCGGCCCAGGTGTAGAGCCGCCCGTATTTGGCGCAATTGGAAGGGTCGTCGTCATAGCACCATGACCAATCGTATGCCGACGAACCTGAACCACCCTGTCCAGGGTCATAGTTCAGGTTTTCGGCCATCCACACCTTGTCGCCGATTTTCACCGTCTTGTATGTCTGGCCATCGCGTTCATCCACCAACTCGCCATACTCGCAGTTGTCTTCGGTTTCAGTCTTGCACGGCGTCGCCAAGCCATTCACCTTGCCCGCAGAACTGCTGCTGGACGAGTCACCCGACTTCACAGAACTTGAACTCTTGGAATCAGAAGACTCCACCGACGAACTGGACACTTCGGCAGGCTCACCAACCTTATCAGTGACCTTGCCGCTGCTGGAGATTGCTTCGTCCTTATCGTTGGAACGAGAATCACTGGATTCTTCGCGGCTATCGCCGCTCAGAATGACGTTATTGTCATCGTCACCCGCCGACGAAGAGTCGTCACAGGCGG
>JAFXRC010000062.1 GCA_017526585.1 Fibrobacter sp.
GACCATGTCCGTGGAAGTGTGCAACAGCCAGTCGTACATCATGAACCCGTCGGCATTGTCTTCGTCATGGGTCGTGTACAGGTAAACCGTATCCCCATGGACATAGGGCGCCGGGTCCGCCGTATAGTTCGTCGTGATTACAATTTTCTGAGCGAAACCCGTACAAGCCAAGGCCAATACGGAAGAAACGAATAAGATATTTTTCATCTTAATCTCCAAACATGTTTTACACCAGAGATAAAGATATATCGCGAAAAGCCCCGCGGAACGCCCCGGGATTAACTTATCATTGACAATTTTACAAAGGCGGGGGAGGAATTCTTCGCTATTCTGCAGGTTCGGCGGTGTCTTTGACGCAGCGGACGGAGAAGTAGCTATCTACATAAATCCAGTAGCCGTCGTAGCGGGAGACATAGTTGTGGCGGTTTCCCGGAATAGACAGTGTGCTTGAGCTGCCGGCGAAGAAGGCGGCGAAATAGTGGTCGCTTCCGTCGGCGCTGAACATGGTGGGGAGTGCGGCGAATCCGAATGCGTCGCTACCATTCTCGTTTGTGTGGATGAATCCGTCTTCGTAGCGGTAAACCCATCCACCCAAAGCCTTCAGCTTGCTAGGACCTTCGTAATCTTCGTCGCTTTGGGCGAGATCCAGAAGTGCGCTCATTTCCTTTTCGTTGGGCAGGCGCCATCCATCGGGACAGATTCCCTGGATATGGTCTTTGGCCTCGCGGCAGCCGCCCAGATTTGTGAAATTGCAACCGTACAATTCATATAGCCTGACAGAGTCCGCCAGGGCGGCGTATGTGTACATGCGTCCGAAGGTGTTACAATACCGTTCGTCGTTTCGGAAGCACTTGTTTTCTCCAAGAAGACTTATCGTGCGGATGCTGTCGGCGTAGTTCAGGTTCTGTGCCATCCAGGTCGTCCCTAGAATTTCGACGGTCTTATAGACATGGCCGTCGCGAGGATCGGTCATCTCGCCGTACTGAATGTTGGGATTCAGGAGAAGATTCTTGTCGATGTCAAGGCTCCAGTCTTGCACGCTGATCCAGCCGCTGTCCGAGCAGTAATACCTGTTGTCTGTGCTGTCGTTGTCGTCGTTGACGCTCCTTTTTGTGATGATTGCTCCAAGGTTTTGGGCAGAACATTCTTCTTTGAAGATATCAATTTCTTTTATAGTTGCAGGATGCCATTTTTTATCTCTACAAATATAATGGGTGTAGAAGGCGTTGCTGAGCGTGTTCTCAATGCGCTTGACTTCTCCAGTCCTGATGTCGGTACATTCGCCGAGACCATAGACCTTGCCCTTAAACTTGTTGACGAAAATGTCGAAATGGTTGAATTCGGAAGACAATTCCCATTGGGAGATGTTGTATATGATGTAGGTGAAGTGAACGGTATCGATTTCGTCAGCGATTTGGGTCTTCAGCTCTTCATCGTCCCACTTGCCGTCGGTAGAGAAGTCATCCGTGAAGGCTGCTCTCCAGGTTACATCATCGGTAGGATCTGGATTGATGACATCTCTGGCAAGGAGAATGCTTGTGGCAAGTAGGGCGGCATCTCCATCGCCCATTTTGAGAATGTCGAGCTCTTCGAAGCTGCCTATGTCTCCGGTAAATCCAAATTCCCTTAGGAATTCCTTTTCGGCTTTTCTTTTGGCGGCAGGGAAGTTCATTCCCGAGTCGTAGAGATTGAAAATTCGCTTGTAGATCATTGTTGTCATGACATTGATATTCACCTTGTCGTGGGTAGACAAGTCGACGAGCGCCCTGAGCAATGTGGATTCGTTTTGGGATGTGTATATCTCGTTCCTGTAATCCCCGGTGGCTTCGATGATGGCGTACTGAGAAACAAGCGAAACATCAGAAATGGAATAGTTGCCGCTGTCGCTCAATATGGTTCCTGTAATCTTTTTCCCGGTTTCTTCGAGCGTTTCGCCGTCCAGTTCGATGATGGTGACACTGCCGCCTTTCTTGAGAGGGCCTTTTTGGGCGAATCCGCTGATCGTCTTGCCTACGATGGGGATAACGGGAATCTTTTCGTAGGCGTTGTCGTCTACGATTTCAGCTGAGTCGACGGGTGTGTTTGACGATTCGTCTGGGGCTTGTGAACTGGATGCGTCGCCATCGCCGCAGGCGAAAAAGAATGCTGCGACGAAGCAGATGAGGAACGGAAGTCTTATAAATTGAAAATTTAAACGACTAAGGATTTTTACGTTCATAAGTTCTCCTATTACCCTTTTGATATTGAAATTATAGAAAAAAGTGCTCCGGCTTCAAAAATGTAATGTCGCACAAATTGTTCCATCCATCTATTGAGAGAAATGTTTAATTTCGTAAACAGGGGCTCGTTTTCGCTAAATGAGCTTATATTTATTTATATCGCCCGCGTGGGTGTGTTGTTTGGGAAAAATGTATGAAAATCAATCATGGTATAAATTTTGCCATGGCGGTATTTTGCGCAGGTGCCGTAAGCGCGAACGCCGCCATTGAATGGGTAAACCAGTGCGCCAGTAACGGCTTTACGCTGATCGCCGAATCGGATCACTTTGAAGTTTGCAAGAAGCCTACGACGGATGACGGCCAGGCGAACAATGTGTCCATTCCGAACACGGATGCGCAGGGCGTGCTCACGTCGCTTGAAAAAGTTTATTCATTCTATATCGATTCGCTCGGCTGGATGCTTCCGTTCCCGAAAAGCCCCGATAAAAAACTCAAGAGCAACATTTATGTGTTCGACAATTCCGTCATGGCGGCGCTCTACGGCGGGCAGGACTACGTGAAGGGCCTGAACAATGAATTCGGACCGGGCATGTGGATTGGTGTGGGCTCGCTAAAAGATTACTGGGGCACTTCGCATGAATTCGCGCACGGCTTGCAAGGCGTTGCGGGCTGGATGGGCAACAACAGCCATTCGGGCTGGTTTGCCGAAAGCCACGCGAACTGGATGGCGCATCAATACAATCCGAACGACGCCCATTGCTCGGAATACCTGATTAATTATCCGTACCTGTATTACGGTTCCACACGCGACCGCTACTGCAACTGGCAGTTCTTGGAGCACCTCAAGGAAGAATTCGGCGGCGGCTACAAGGGTGCCCACGAAGTCAACCGTATTTGGATGGAATCGATCCGCGACGGCGAAGACGGCCGCATGGAGCAGACGCCGTTTACCGCGATGATGATGGTTTACGGCTGGACGCTCGATAGCCTGAATCAGCAGTTCGGCAAGTTCGCGATGAAGAATGCGACGCTCGAGTATGCTCCCGCAAAGAAGGCTTTGTATAAAAAATCCTATGGCGACTATGAATTCAAGACGCGTCGTGACGCCAGCTGGGGCGACAATTACCGCAGGCACACGCGCGTGACCATGCTGAACAAGATGGAATGTGCGGCGGGCGAGAAGTGCGCGGACCGATACATTTCGCCGAGTTATTGGGCTCCGCAGCGCTGGGGCTACAACCTGGTGCGCATCTATCCGGATTCTGCCGGCAAGGTGACGGTCAAGTTCCGCGGCATTGTGCAGGACAAGCCGGCCGTGAACGGGTATAAATGCTTTGGCGACAATACGGATTACTACAAGGGAAAAACATACAACTGGTGCAACTACGCGCCCGACAAGCTGCCGGACCCAGCCTCGGGTTGGACGGTCGGGCTAGTCGCGGAGGGCGCGGACGGAACGCCCCGTTACAGCGAGATGAAGCACGGTACCGGATTCAATCTTGAAATCGAGACGAAGGCAAGCGACAAGGCTTTGTGGCTTGCCGTGATGGCGACTCCGACTGAAATGCAGACGATTCTCTGGGACCAGTTCTACTACAGCGTTTACCGCTACCCGTACATGATCGAGGTGGTAAACGGCGCTCCCGAAGGCTACAACAAGGATTTCTGGAAGCCCGCAAATGCGAGCGGATACACTAAGCACAGCAACGGCGGCGGCCTCGTGAGCAGCAAGGCGAAGGTCGATGCGAGCGTGTTCGTGGGCCCCGATGCGGTCGTGAACGGCGGAACGATTTCCGGGAAAGCCCGCATCGAAGACTTCGCGGTCGTAGACGGCGGCACCATTAGCGGGAATGCCGTTGTTTGCGGGCGCGCTCTCGTAACCGCGGGTACCATCGGCGACGATGCCGTGCTCGAAGAAGACGCGTGGCTTGTAAGCGGAAGCATTACCGGCAAGGCTAAGGTTGGCGCGCTTTCGATTATCGTGAATACGACGGTGACCGACGATGCTCAAGTCTACGGCGTGATGTGGGCGGTAAACGGCAAAAAGCTCTCTGGCACGGCGCAGTTGCGCGGCGACCTCGAAAACAACTTCGACAAGGAAATCTCGAAGGGAATTTTCTACGGCATGGTCGACAACGGAATGCTTAACAATGCAAACTACGGCGCAAATCTTACGACTCCGCCTACCGATGCGACCGCAAGCCTCGACAAGGCCGTATGGTATGCGGTCGCAGACGATTCCACTGGAACGAATCCTACGGGGACTGTTCATGCTCAACGCCTGCGCCTGAATTTGGCGGACGATACTTTTGAAGTGTTCAATTTGAACGGAAAGTATCTGGGTGTCGTTAAAAATGCGGCCCGAGATCGAATTTCGTTGCAAGAATCTCTGCGCAGGGCGGGCCTGAACGCGGGTTCTTACCTTGTCCGGGGCAAGGATTCACGCAAAATGCACCGAGTAAATCTGCAATAGACCGCTATATTCTCCCAAAATCATACTTTAGTACGAATGAAAAAACACTTTTTCATTCGTTTTTGTTATCTTCAATACGTTTGGTGTGGAAAAAAGGAGGTTAGCATGTTTGGAAAATCCTTTTTTTTAACGACGGCGCTTTGTGTCGCCGCCTTGGCTCAAGACCCTAATCTGCATATCTACCTGGCCTACGGACAATCGAATATGTCGGGGCAGGCGACCGTGACCGATTCAGATCGTCAAACGAATCCGCGGTTCCAGGTGTTGCGTGCAGGCAACCATTCGAACCAGAAGGTGGGCGAGTTTTACCCGGCGGCACCCCCGATGGGGCATAGCCAATCCAAGGTCGGCATTGTCGATTTCTTCGGTCGCAAAATGATCAAGGAATTGCCGGATAGCATTACGGTGGCTGTCGCGAATGTGGCGATTGGCGGGCAGAGCATTGACCTGTTCGATAAGGACCGCAACAAGAGCTACGTGCAGAATGCCAAGAACAAAGGCGACACGTGGTGGATTCAGTACCTAGACGAATACGGCGGCGATTTGTACAAGCGCATTGTCGAGATGGGTAAAATCGCAAAGCAGAAGGGCGTTATCAAGGGGTTCCTCTTCCATCAGGGCGAAGCGGATTACCAGATGAACGACTGGCCGAAACGAGTGAAAAAAGTCTACGACGACTTGATTGCCGAGCTGGAACTCGACCCGGAAAAGACTCCGATCCTGATTGGCGAACTTGCTCCTACGGGTGACCTCGGTTGGCGTAACGACGCTGTAAAGCAGGCGGCAGACCTTATTCCGAACGGCCACTTGATTTCGGCACAGGGCTGCCCGGCCATCAAGGAGCCTAGCTATACATTGCATTTCTCTCGCGAAGGCTACCAGACTTTTGGCGAACGCTATGCCGAAAAAATGCTTGAAATTCTTAAATCACAGGAACTCGCCCCTGACACGAGCAAGCAAGATTCTGTCGTGGCGGATTCGTCTAAAATGGATTCCGCGAATCAGGATAGTACGATTGCAATCCGCAGCTTGCCGCGCCTGCAGGTCGTAGAATCGCAACAGCCAAAGCTCTATTACGACCAAAAGGAACAGACTCTGTTCATCCGTTTCAAGAAAAATGGACGCGAATATCGCTACCGCGTGAGCGGCAGCGTGCGCTAATCAATAAGGAAATCCCCGACATCGGGGATTTCCAGGAAGACTTTTACGACGACCGTTATGGTGTCGTTGAGGGTGATGGTTTCGCCAGTTGCGTGCTGATCTGTATTTTTAGCACGTATGGGGGAGTGGTTTATTTGCCGGAAGAGACGATGACTTTTGCGGTCTTCAAGATTTTGTTCTTGAGCTTGTAGCCCTTCTGGAACACGGTGACTACGTGGCCTTCGGGCACGGTCTCACTGGGCTGCTGCATCAGGGCTTCGTGCATGTTCGGGTCGAATTCCGCGCCGGTCGGGTCGATTTGCTCGAGGCCTGCATCGGTGAGAATCTTTGCGAACTGGTTGTAAATCATCTGCATGCCTTTTTCGAAGGCTTCCAAATCCTGGGCCTTGTTTTCGCTCGCGAAGGCGCGTTCGAAGTTGTCCTGAACTTCGGAGAGCTTTTCCAGGAGCTTACCGTTTGCCGTTTCGATGAGTTCGAGCTGTTCCTTGGCGGTGCGGCGACGGTAGTTGTCGAATTCGGCCATCAGGCGCAGGTTGCGGTCGTTGGCGTCGGCGAGGGCGGCCTTGAGGGCGGCGGTCGGGTCTTCGGCAGCGGGTTCCGCAGGCTGTTCAGCGGCTGCTTCTGCGGAAGGTTCTGCGGAGGCTTCAGCCTGTTCGTCTGCCTTGTTGGCTTCTGCTTCCATTTTCATGGCTTCTTCGGCGGCCTTGAGCACGTCATTTTCAAATTTTGCCTTTTCTTCTGCGGTCGGTTCCTGCTGATTCAAATCTTCTGCCATTATATTAAATCCTTTGAATTTGCCCGTCTGGGCTTGCTTTTTACATTTTTTGTGCTGAAAGCACTCTTTTCGAGCGCTAATTTAGCAAAAATCGTGCCAATCTCAATGTTTGAAAAATCGTTTTGTTTTGAAACAAACAACGCCTTTTACGCATTTTTTTGGAAAAAGTTGCTTTTTCTTGAAAAAAGAGTATATCTTTGTAAATAAAAATTAAAAGAAGGCTTTCCTATGAATACAGAAACTCCAAATCGTGGTCCCAGTCCCGCCCAAATGAAGGCGGTCGGATTGAAAATTTCCTTTATGATGGCTTTGTGGATGAGCTTTACGCTCAGCATTTTTGGTACCGCTACGGCGGAACGCCCCGCTGGCATGCCATTAGCCCCGATTATTATTGGCTGGTTCGGTAGCTTTGTCTTGAGCTTTGTGGTGAGTTTCGGGATAGGTTTTATTGTTCCGATGGGCAAGGTGAATGCCGCCATTGGTCGTAAATTGCACCTGCAACCGCGTAAAATCACGACTCATGTCATTGAAACCTTCGTTTCTAACTTGATTTACACGCCGCTTATGACCGCGGTTATGGTGACTTTCGCCTTTTTTGTGCTGATGCCGCCCGACCATAAGCCGCCTTACTTGCCGATGTTCATCGGTTCGCAGATAGCCTGCTTTGTTTTTGGCTATGTCATGATTTTCATTGCAATGCCCTTTATTATGAAAAAAGCCCTAAAATCGGCTGGAATCGGCATGCCGCCCAAGCCCTAACAATGAGTTAAAATTTTAGTTACATAATGGGTCTGCAAAAACATTATTTCGAATTTTTTCCCGGTTGGTTATACCGGGGAATTTTTTAAATTTACCCCCAAAAAAAAGGAATTTTATTGAAGGTTTTGTATGTGGAAAACTAAAGGCGCTGTTCGCTATTTCCTGTCAATACTTGCGATGACTTTTGTGCAGATGGGTGTGTTTATCTACGCCCAAAAGATCCTGTCGGGATCGTTTACCGATGTCGAGTCGGGACAGACCTGGCAGGCGTTCATGCTTCAAATCTTTTTCCTCGCGCCATACATCCTGATGGTTTTCTTCGCGGGATTTTTTACCAATAAGTTCTCGAAGAACAAGGTGCTAGCGTGGTCGGCTCTCTCGATGACCCTGTTTGTGGTTGCGCAGGCGGTGCTGGTCACCTGCAACTGCCCCCGAGTGGCGTTCTGGCTCTCTATAGGCCTTAGCTGTGGCTTTGCGGTCCACAGTGCCGCTAAGTATGGCATCCTTAAAGAAATGTTCGGCGTGCGTAACTTGAGCTATGCGAATGCGTTCCTACAGATTTTTGGATTGTGCGGCATCGTTTGTGCTTCTTGGCTTGCTGTGACCGGCGTGAACTTGATTAACTTGGAGTCGCTCCAGTCCTATGCGGCGGTGCACCTGATTACATCCAAGTCGATTGTGATTCCTTGGATTTTGGCGGGCGTTGGAGTGCTAGGTACGGTGTCTAGCTTCTTGGTGCCTAGGGTCAAGTACGAAAACAAGAACGTGAACATCCAGAATGTCAAAAAGCATCTGAGTCTGGGTTGGCGCGTGCCGACGCTCCGTGCATCCATCATCGCCCTTTCGATGTTTTGGGCCCTGGCGCAGGTGTTCGTGCTCATGTATCAGGACGTGTCGGGTTCTTATGATATCGACACCATCCAGAACTACCTGGCGTTTGCCTTTGTGGGTCTTATGGTGGGTTCTGTGATTGCTGCTGCCAAGTCCCGCGACTTTATTGAAACGGGCTTTATCCCGATGGGCATGATCGGGGTGTCCGTGTGCATGTTCCTGGTGCCGTTCCTTGTGAATCCGTTTGCACTGGTGGTCCTTTATTCCCTGACCGGTATTTTTGGTGGGTTATTCCTAGTGCCGGTGAATGCGCTGCTGCAGTACAATACGCGCCCCAACAATTCGGGCTCGGTGCTTGCACTTGCCAACATGATTCAGGCGATTGTCCTGATTGCGTTCTTGTTCCTGTTCTCGGTGATGGTACATTATACCCATATCCGTCCGCAGCTGTATTTCCTGGGAATTGCGCTGGTGTCCCTGGTGGTGTTCGTCTGGACAATTTCGAACCTGCCGCAGGCGTTGTTACGCACGATGCTCAAGCTCGTGTTCAACCGCTACCGTATTCGCGTGCTTGGCGTGCAGAACATTCCGAACGAAGGTCCGGTGCTCTTGGTCGGTAACCACCACAGCTTTATTGACTGGGCGATGATTCAGATGGCGTCCCCCCGTGCGCTTTGCATTGCAAGCAACAAGGACCACTTTGAAAAGTGGTACCTGCGTGCGGTTCTCAAGCGCTTGGGCATGATTCGCATCGACAATAATAACCCGAAAGAGGCGATGGACCGAATTCATGAAGAGCTCTTGGCGGGTAAGGCGGTCGTCATATTCCCGACGGGCGAGGTGTCCAAGTCTCCGCATGTGGAACCGTTCAATATCGATTACTCTTCGGCTGTTGATGATACCGATGCAGTCGTCGTTCCCTTCTATATCCAGGGATTGTGGGGATCGAACTTCAGCTATAGCGGCTCCGACATGTTCGGTGCGTCTTCGGATCGCGCGGTGACGGTTGCCTTTGGTGAACCCATTCCTTCGAATACTCCGCCTAACGAGGTCCGTGCCATTATTCGTAAAATTTCGATTGATGCATGGAAGTATGCGGTCAAGTTTGTGCATCCGATTGCGGCATCCTGGATTCGTACCTGCAAACGCTATGTGAAGCATGGCCCCGCCATCTACAATACCAGTGGCGGACACTTCTCGGGTTACAAGCTGATGGGCGCCGTAATGGCGTTCCGCGGGCTTTTGAAGAAGAAACTCGGGAAGGACGAGCAGAATATCGGCATCATGCTCCCGCCGAGCCCTGCCGGAGTGATCGTGAACCTGGTGCTTTGGGTCATGGGCAAGACGAATGTGAACCTGAACTACACGTCTTCTGTGGACAACGTAAAGTTCTGCTGCGAAAGGGCCGACGTGAAGACGGTGATTTCGAGTAGGCAGTTTATCCAGAAGCTGAAGGGGAGAGGTAACGACTATTCTCAGGTGGCATCGGACAAGGTGCAGCTCCTATATGCCGAAGACCTGATGAAGGAAATCCCGAAGGCAAAGATTGCGGCTCTGCTCTTTGCTTGCATCGTGATGCCAGCCTGGTTGATCATTTTCCTGTTCTGCAAACGCACGAAAATCGACGATACCGCTGTCATCGTGTTCAGTTCTGGTTCCGAAGGAACTCCCAAGGGAGTGTTGCTCTCTCATAGGAACCTGATGGGCAATATCCAGCAGCTCGCCTGTATCATTAATGTGAGCCGCGGCGATGTGATGCTTTCGGAGCTTCCTCTGTTCCACAGCTTCGGCCTTACGGTGACAACCCTTTTGAACTTGACCGAAGGCTGCCCGATTGTGGCCGTGGCTGACCCGACCGATGTAAAGACGATGGCGAGAGCTTGTTCGGAATTCCATGTGACTTGCATGGTGGCGACCCCCACCTTCTTGCGTGCCTTTACGGTGAGCCGCTATGTGCATCCGCTCGTGTTTAAGTATGTGCGCATGATCATTGCCGGTGCAGAAGCCTTGCGCCCGGAACTGGCGACGGCTTTCCGTCTGAAGTTCGGTAAGGAAATCTTTGAAGGCTACGGCTGCACCGAAACGGCCCCGGTGGCGTCTGTAAATACCGAAAATACGCTGCATAACGACTACATGACCATGCAGGTAAACAACAAACCCGGTACGGTTGGCCCGGCACTTCCCGGTACGCAGTTCCTGATTGTGGATCCCGAAACGAATGTTCCGCTTCCGACAGGGGAGGCGGGCATGATTCTGATCGGTGGATGTCAGGTGATGCAGGGCTACCTGAAGGATCCGGAACGCACGGATAGCGTGATTGTCAAGATCAACGGAATCCGTTACTACCGCACGGGCGATAAGGGATTCCTCGACGAAGATGGGTTCCTTACGATTGTGGACCGTTACAGCCGCTTTGCCAAGCTCGGTGGTGAAATGGTGAGCCTGGGCGCCGTCGAAAAGAAGATCCAGGACACGCCGGTGCTTGAAGGCTGCGACTATCTGATTACGACAGTTCCCGATTCGGCGAAGGGTGAAAAGATCGTGCTCTTGTATCAGGGCGAAAAGGAGCCGAAGGATGTGCTTTCGGAACTGCGCGCAAGCAACTTCCCGCCGATTATGTTGCCTGCGCTTGCTTTCAAGGTCGAAAAGGTACCGAAACTTGGTACCGGCAAGGCTGACTTTACAACGGCGAAGAAACTGGCAAAGGAACTTGCTGGAGTTAAATAGTTATAACTCGTATAAACACAGAGAAAAACTATTAGCATATGGAAGACAAGGCGAATAACGCTCAAAAACCACTGGGTCTGACTCCCGTGCGCACGATGCGGCTCATTGCGTCGCTCGTTGCGTTGATGGGGATGGTGTTCCTGCTGTTGCAGCGAGTTCTTTCTGCAGTACTCGTGATGGCGACTGATGGAATCAAGCTTGGGCTTGCTCGCTACAATAACTTCACGGGGCAATTTGCCGCACAGAACTTTGCGCAGGACAAGCAACTGCTCAAGCTGCTTAAGGATGTGCAAACGATACTTCCGCAAGCGGAAACCGCCTTGACGGTTTTTTTGGTTATTGCGACCATTTTCATTGTGGTTGCGTTGCTGGGCTTTGCCTTGCCGAAGCAGATGGTTCATGTACTTGTGGCGCTTAAACTTCTCAAGTGGGAAACCGGGGAATCTGAAGATGCTCATTCGGCGACTTCCTTGATGGAAGCGTTCGCCAAGTTGGGTGAAGTTCCTCTCAAGAAACTGGCGATTCCGTTTGCGGTTGTTTTGGCTGTTGTTGTCCTTGTTTTCGGTATTTCCAATTGTCACGAAAAGGTGAAAGCCGCTTCGACGGAAGGGGCTGTTGAAGAAATGCAGCAAAAGGCGTCTGCCTATATTGCAGCGCAAAAGTCCTACTTTGCTCAAAAGAAGAATGTGGGCGGGGCGAAAGCCTTGCAGCTGGCGGATTCCGTTTCGACGGAGTGGTTTGACTACAAGCTTTCTGGAACGCGTTTTTCTGCGGTCTCCAAGGTTCCCTTGGGTAATTGCCCTGCAGGTAGCAAGTGGAGCGTCAGTGCTGCCGCCAAGGGGTTCTTTGAAAAGGAACTTCAGATTTACAGAAGTGCCCCGAAAGACACCGCTTGCGCAAAGCTCTCGCCGAATTTCAAGAACATTGGAAAATAAAAAAAATGAAAAATGCGACTAAAGTGAATTGGTCGCATTAAATTTTTACTTGTCATGCCGGGCGCCAATCTTCGCTTGACGGGGATGTCCCGGCAGCACCATTTTAAACGTCGCCGACTTCACCGGTCGCAACGAAGTTGCGGACGGCTCTTGTGATTCTCATACTGCAGAAGTTCGGGCCACACATGCTGCAGAAGTGGCTTGCCTTTGCCTGGCTGCCGGGGAGCGTCTTGTCGTGGAATTCCATGGCCTTTTCAGGGTCCAAGGAAAGTGCGAACTGGTCGTTCCAGCGGAAGTCGAAGCGGGCGCGCGAAAGGGCGTCGTCGCGGAACTGTGCTGCGAAATGGCCCTTTGCAAGGTCGGCCGCATGGGCGGCGAGCTTGTAGGTGACCACACCTGCGCGCACGTCGTCGCGGTCGGGGAGGCCGAGGTGTTCCTTGGGCGTCACGTAGCAGAGCATCGCGGTACCGTACCAGCCGATTTGTGCTGCGCCGATGGCCGATGTGATGTGGTCGTAGCCGGGGGCAATGTCGGTGGTGAGGGGGCCGAGCGTGTAGAACGGGGCGCCGTGGCACTTTTCGAGCTGGCGCGCCATGTTGTCCTGAATCTTGTGCATGGGCACGTGACCCGGGCCTTCGATAATCACCTGCACGCCGTATTCCCAGGCAATCTTCGTGAGCTCGCCGAGCGTGTCCAGTTCTCCGAACTGGGCCGCGTCGTTAGCGTCCGCCAACGACCCCGGACGAAGCCCGTCGCCGAGCGAGACAGCCACGTCGTATGCGGCGAGAATCTCGCAGATTTCGCGGAAGTGCGTGTACAAGAAGTTCTGCTGGTGGTGGCGCATCTGCCAGAGGGCAAGGATGGAACCGCCGCGGCTCACGATACCCGTGGTGCGCTTGGCGGTGAGCGGAATATGTTCCAGCAACAGGCCCGCGTGAATCGTGAAGTAGTCCACGCCCTGTTCCGCCTGCTCGATGAGGGTGTCGCGGTACAGTTCCCATGTGAGTTCTTCGGCCTTGCCGTTCACCTTCTCGAGCGCCTGGTAGATAGGCACCGTTCCGATAGGGACGGGGCTGTTGCGGATAATCCATTCGCGCGTCTCGTGGATGTGCTTTCCGGTGGAAAGATCCATCACGGTGTCGGCGCCCCAGCGCACCGACCACGCCATCTTCTCGACTTCTTCTTCGATAGAAGAGGTGATGGCTGAGTTGCCGATGTTGCTGTTGATTTTCGTGAGGAAGCGGTTACCGATAATCATCGGTTCGCATTCCGGGTGGTTGATGTTCCCCGGCAGAATCGCGCGGCCTGCGGCGATTTCGTCGCGCACGAATTCCGGCGTAATGGGGGAGCCTTCAATCTTGATCTTGCCCTGGGCCTGCAATTCGTCAAGGCGCTGGTTTTCGCGGATAGCCACGTATTCCATTTCCTTGGTGACGATTCCCTTGCGGGCGTAGTCGAGCTGCGTCAGGTGATGCCCCTGCTTCGCGCGGAGCGGGTGGTGTTCCGCATTAAAGCGCAGGTGGTCCAGCTCGTGGTTTGCACGGCGGGCGCGGCCGTATGCCGACGTCATGTCGTCCAGCTGTTCGGCGTCGCCACGTTCCATAATCCATGATTCGCGGAAACGCTCGATGCCCTTCGTCACGTCGAGCTTGGCGCCTACATCGCTGTAAGGGCCGCTCGTGTCGTACACGGGAACCACCGGCGTTTCGGGGTCTTCAGTCAAAATTTCGCGCATTCCCACGCGGATGTCCGGGTACATTTTTCCCGGCACATACACCTTGCGGGAGTTCATAAAAGGTTTAAGCAGAGAATCCATTAGTTCCTCTTTTTTCTTATCATCTTAAAAGATAGAAAAAAAGTGGTCTAGGTTCACCTGTATTTGTGCTTGAATGTATATTTGCTCCATGACCACGAAGACGATTAAAATTCAGTATCTCGATGATTCTATCCCGAAACTCACTTACATTGGCGGCAAGTCCGACTGGATTGACCTTGCCGCGGCGGAGACCGTGACGCTCAAGGCGGGGGAGTTCCGCTTGATTCACCTGGGGGTGGCGATGCAGTTGCCCGAGGGTTACGAGGCGCATATCGCCCCGCGCAGTTCTACGTTCAAGAACTTCGGCATTCTGCAGGCGAATTCCGTAGGCGTGGTGGATTCCAGCTACTGCGGTGCGAATGATTGGTGGAAAATGCCTGTGTACGCCACCCGCGACGTGACCATCGAGAAGGGGAGCCGCATCGCTCAGTTCCGCATCATGGAACAGCAGCCCAAACTGGTGTTTCAAGAGGGGGCTCTTGAAGGTGCCGACCGCGGTGGCTTCGGTAGCACGGGAATCTAAAACTCAATCTTGTCTAGAACAATCTGTTCTGAATCTTGCTGCAAGAACATGACCATGTAGGTGGGCAGATATGTCACCTTTCCTTTTTGGGAGATGTTGCAGTTTGCAAAGACGATGCCTTCTTGCATTTGGTATTCGGAATTCGCAAGACAGTTGTTCATGGCGGAATGGATGGTGTAATCCTTGCCGCTCTTCACTTCGATAGGCAATGCGCGGTTGTTGTATTCGATAACAAAATCAAGCTCGCCCAGGCGGTTTGAATTGTAGTAGTAAAGCCGGAATCCTTTTGAATAGAGTTCCTGAGCAATGGCATTTTCGTAGATTCCGCCCGCATTCAGGTTCTGATTTTTTGTCAGCAGCATGGACTTCGTGTTCATTCCGTATTCCGAAGTGAGCATGCCGACATCCGCAAAATAAAGCTTAAACAAACTGCTTTTCTCGTTCAGCTTTAATGGAATTCTCGGCTCGGTGCTGTTGAAAACAGATAGTGCAACGCCAGCGTTTTTTAACCAGAGGAACGTGCTTTGTACACGCTCAAAATGGAGCCCTTTTTTCAGGTCCGTCACGATGTACCGGCGGTTCTGTTTCAGAAGTTCCGCAGGAATCAGTTCGTAAGCGTTTGTCAGCAACAAACGCTTGTCTTCCGTTTCGTATTGCGTAAAGTCGAGCTTGTACTGACTCAGGATGTCGCGATGGATACGCATGACATCGTTCAGGTTGCTGTTGTCCGCAAAGTTGCTCACGGCCTCCGGCATGCCGCCCACGATAAGGTAGCGTGTGAACAGGTCCAGCATTTTCTGGTTCACCGCGTCCATGACTGGCGTCCGTTTTTCGAAGGACGAGCGCAAACTAGAAATGATGTTGTCATCGATGTTCGTGATTTGCAGGAATTCCTCAAAATCCAGCGGGAACATTTCTACCGTGGTCATGTAGCCCACAGGCGCAGAATCGAGATTCGTCAGTTCCACTCCAAGGAGCGACCCGCTCAGGACATACCGGAAACTCCCTTCTTCGACAAAGAACTTGATTTTGGTAATCATCTCCTTGTATTTCTGGACTTCGTCAATGAAGATGATTGTCTTGCCCTTTTCCAGTTTCTGCGTGCTCAGGGCCGAAAAACCCAGGACAAGATCGTCAACGGTTTGCGCTGCGGCAAGAACATCTACCGCGGCAGGGGTTTCGATGAGGTTTATCTCGAAAAAATCAGCATTTTCAGCGGTCAGAACGCGCCTGATGGCGTGGGTTTTCCCCACCTGTCGGGCCCCTTTGACAAGCAAGGCCTTCTTTTGGCTATTTTTGAGCCATTCCCGAATGAGTTTTTCGCTCTTGCGCTTCAAGTCCATCAAAAACCTCGTTTTTGGCCTTTTTTAGCCATTCTGTCAAAAACACAATAAAAATATACAACTTTTTGTCAAAAATGCAATATAATTTTGCCTAATTTTGTCAAAAATTGAGGCTTTTGATGAATTCAGGGGCGAAATCGACGCCGTTCGACCATGTAATCGTGTGCGCTTGCAGCGTGAAATCTTTAAAGCTATTGATGTCTGCTAGTTGCTGCACGATGGGTCGGTGGTCCGACTTGATGACGCTTTCGAAATCAGCGACAAAACGGCATCCGTCATTGAATTCGACGGATATCCTGTAATCGCCAATATATTTTGCGTCAATCACGTGAAGCATAGTCTAGACCAGTGGATCGATTTTTTTGTATTCTCCGGAGATCCTGCCCTACGCCCCTTAGCGGTTTGACAGAACCTGTGGCAGATTTCGTTTGCCGTAGATTACATGCACGACAGAAACGCACAAATTGTTTTCATCTACAGTATAAAAGATTGAATAATTGCGAACAGTAAAATACCGCACTCCTTCCGAAAGCCATGGTTCGTTTGGAAACTGGTGATAGCGGCTAGGCATAAGCGATAAAGCCTTCATGGCTTGATGAAGTGCATCTATTACGGATTCCGCGGATTTTTTCGATTTCAGTTCAACCGAAATATAGGAGTATATTTCGGCTAAATCGGATTTTGCCTGTTCTGTGAGAAAAACGGAGTATTCCATTATGCGAAGCGCTGCTTGAGTTCTGCGAAAGCGTCGTCTAGGGGCGTGACGCGACCGTTGCGAGCGTCATCTAAGCCTTTTTGCATCTTGGCATTGAATACTTCATCCGACTCTTCAAGTGCGGACATGCATTCCTGCTCATATTGGTAAAGCAGGAACTGGATATACTTCGAAACATCCTCGAGATAGGATTCCGGCAATTGGCGAATTTCTTTTTCTAGGACGTCGTATGACATAATAACTCCATTGACAAATATACTCTTTTCTTTGCAGAAAAGCAAGCAATTGGCTTTGCTGTGTGGATGTTTTCGGTGCTTTTGGTCACGGGGTAGTTGTTTTGGGGCGGGGTATAGGTTATATTTAGGAGTGAGTTTTTGTCCACAAATATTCGCTGCATAAAGGATTAGGATTGACCTTGCGGTGGCGGAGACCGCGGCTGGTCCGGCTTAACGGAAATTTGATAAATGAAAATAAACAATTTCTTACTTGTGTTGCTTGCGGGCTTGGAATTAATGACCGCTTGCACAGACTCATCCTCCAGTTTCGATGCATCTGAAGTATGTCCAGAAAGCGGGCGTGGAACATTCCAAGATGTTCGAGATGGTCAAGTGTATAAATACATCACCATTGGCGATAGAGTGTGGATGGATCAAAACCTGAATTACCCAGCGGAAACTAGCACTTGCTATGATGAACAGCAAAGCAATTGCGACATCTATGGAAGGCTGTATTCTGTACAGTATATGAACACCAAGCAAAAAAACTATGGAACGTTTAATCCAGATATTATTGATTCCATTTGCCCCAATGGATGGCGCGTTCCCACCTTGGCTGAATGGAATGAAGTTGTAGACAGAATGGATGGTCTGAAGCATTTTATGAATAGTGAATGCATGGATGTTTCTTTATATAGCGGAATGGCTTTTGTTAAAGAAAATCCAAGTACAGGCGAGCCCATAGGGTACATTTTTTACGATTTGGGAAGATATAGACAATGGATCACCTCATCTCATACAGAGGAAAGAGGATTTATGAAATTATTCGATATTGACCTTACTAACAAAGATGAAAAAAATACGGTTTCCACATCCAATGGTTATTACTCTCTTCGCTGTATAAAAAAAGAAGATTGGGAACTGTAATTTACATGAATTTCATTCGTCTTCCTAACCACTAACCACTGTTTACTGACCACTTTTTTTATATTTTCTACGCAAAAATTTTTAACAAGGATATTGTTATGGCAAAGATTGCTATTCTCGGTTACGGTAACCTGGGTCGCGGTGTGGAATGCGCCGTGAAGCAGGCTCCGGATATGGAACTCGTCGCCGTTTTCACGCGTCGTGACCCCGCTACGGTCAAGATCCAGACGGCGGGCGTTCCGGTGTTGAACGTCTCTGAAATGGAAGCCTGGAAGGGCAAGGTGGACCTGCTCATCATCTGTGGCGGTTCCGCTACGGACCTGCCGGTGCTCACCCCGAAGTACGCTTCTATGTTCAACGTGATCGACTCCTTCGACACGCACGCCAAGATTCCGCAGCACTTCGCTGCTGTTGACGCTGCTGCCAAGGGCGCAAACAAGATTGCTATGATCTCTGTCGGTTGGGATCCGGGTATGTTCAGCCTGAACCGCGTGTACGCCCAGTCCATCCTTCCGGAAGGCAAGGACTACACGTTCTGGGGCAAGGGCGTTTCCCAGGGCCACAGCGACGCCGTCCGCCGCATCAAGGGCGTGAAGAACGCAAAGCAGTACACCTGCCCGGTGGAAGCGGCTCTCGAAGCCGTGCGTAGCGGTTCCATGCCGGAACTCACCACCCGCCAGAAGCACACGCGCCTAGTTTACGTGGTTGCCGAAGAAGGTGCCGACAAGGCCTATATCGAAAACGCCATCAAGACGATGCCGAACTACTTCGACGAATACGACACCACGGTGAACTTCATCAGCGAAGAAGAATTCAACAAGAACCACAGCGGGCTCGCTCACGGCGGTTTCGTGATCCGTACCGGCAAGACCGGCATGAACAAGGAACACACGCACGTGATCGAATACAGCCTGAAGCTCGATTCCAACCCGGAATTCACGACGAGCGTTCTCGTGGCTTACGCCCGCGCTGCTCTCCGTATGAAGGCTAACGGCCAGACCGGTTGCAAGACCGTTCTCGACGTGCCGCCTGCATACCTCAGCACCTTGAGCGACGAAGAATTAAGGGCTCATTGCCTATAAGACCGCTCGGGCTAGATTCTGAATGTCAAGTTCAGGGCTGGCCCTCGCTCTCGCAACCGCCCTCGGTTAATACCCGAGGGCTTTGTTGCTCACGATAATGACACGAAGTGTCATCTAAAAATAGCCCCGGATTCAAATCCCGAGGCTTTTTTTTATAAAAAGAATTTCTGATTGATTTCGATTTCGATTCCCACGTATCGCGACCCAAATTTTTTGCGGAGCGTGGTGGTGAGCCCGTCCGAAGTGCCTTTATACGGGTAGTTGAATCGAACCTTCATGGCGGGGTAAAGTCGTTTGATTTCGTCCTTGATGACTTGCGCAAGTTCGCATTCTTGCGGGCGACTCGGGTCGTAGAGAATTCCGATGTCGGTGTTGCGGACTTTACCATTCAGTTCTGGCGTAAAGCTGTGAATGCCCAGATGGACGATTTCTGGCTCGGATTTTGCGGCTCGCGTTTTTGGCTTAAGCGCGGAATCAACGAATTTTTCAATGGCGGCGCGATATTCGCTCCAGTAGGCAGTGGCTTGCGCTTTTACCTTTGAGGCTGTCGCTTTGTCGAGCTGTTCGTAGTATTCGCTGAACGCGCTCTTGTTGGTGATGGTGCGGTTCAAATCAACGAACAAGCGCGAATACTTTCCTTCGCAATAGAATTCCGGCTTTGCAAATTTTACCAGCTTGCGGAATACTTGTGCTGCTCCGATATCGTAGGCGCGGTGTGTCTTTAAGACCTCGGCGGGAACGGCGCTCTTGAACGCTGCAGGCAATTTGTTGCTCGCATGTTCGCAAGTAAGGATAAGTATTTCGCGCTCAGTTTGTTTCATCAGTCAATTCCGTATAGCCTATTTTCCGCGAGGCAGTGGGCGAGTTTTCCGTATTCGTACACGAAGTCATCGTGGTCAGGGTTTGCGCCTACGTTCTTGACGAGCGTGCTAGCGAGCGTGCCGCGCTTGAACATCTTCTGCAGAAGTTCTAGCGAGTGACTGCTGATTTTATTCTTGACCTTTTCGGTGATTTTTAAAACCAGTTCTTTGGCGGTGATTTCGCTGGCGTCAAATCCCCAAATCTTCAGGTAGTCGCGGTCACTAATGACGGTCTTCTCGGCGGAATGAGTCGTGTCTAGCAGAATTTTCGCAAGTGCGTCTGTATCGAGGGCGCGAATTTCTTTTTCGCTTGCGAAAGCGCCTTCTGCAAGACCCTTGAGTACGGCGACTTCCCATTCGGCAATCGCGATGTCTGCGTCCGGGCATTCCTGAATGTCAACGAGGCGAATTTCTACGGCTCCGCGGTCAAAGCGTGCGATGGCTCCGCGGCTGTTCAAGAAGAAATGATTCAGCAAATGTTCCGGATCGTACGGCGCGATGTCCGCTTTCACGCGGTTGAAAATCTGCTCTTCGTAATCCTTGTAAGTAAAGACCGCTTCCGGAATCACCTTGCCGGTAATGCTCGGAATTTTCTCCTGATTGTGGCGGTAAGTTTCGATTCGTCCATCCAAGAATCCGCAGTATTTGCTGTCTAAAAACGGGCTAGAGGCTGCAATGGCGGGAATCAGCGGCAGCAGTGCACGAATGGCTGCGTGCAACTTACCGAATTCCTCGTCGCCGTTAAAGGAAAGGTTGATGTGTGTGGATTGCAGATTCGCCCAACCGTGACCTTTACAGTTAAAGATGCGGTCGTAGGCCTGGTAAATGTCCAAGCAATCGTAGGGCCAAAGCTGCATTACGGCCGGGTCCATAAAGGGGTGTGCTGCCGTTGGCAAGAGCATCGCGTTAATGCTTTTGAGCGATTCGTTTGCCTTCAAGATTTCGTGATGGAATGTCTTGCCCAAATGTTTTAGGCTGTCGACAGGTTCAGCGCACTTGAATTCCAGCACATGGCTCACGAGCTCGTTAGAAAGACCGATGGGTCCGTGTTCTACGTCCGAAAGCTGTTCGCCGTTCTTGTCTTTTCCAAGCGGAACATCAGCGCGGGGGAGTACATCAAGAGTATCACGATCCACGATCATGTACTCCATCTCAATTCCGTAACGTTGCCAAAGTTTGTAGTTGGACATTAGAACCATTCCCTTTCGTGCTGTTGCAATTTATGTTGTGCGGCGTTCATGCGGTCTTCAATGCGGTGGCGCAGCGATCTCATGATGGCGAGGTAAACTTTGCTTTTGCCCACGCCATCTTCGATGCCCGCGTCGATACTTGGGTTGTCGTTCACTTCGATTACAATCGGGTGGCCATGCCATTCCTTAAGGTCAACGCCGTAAAGCCCGTTGCCAATCAAGCTGCAAATCTTGAGGGCGGTCTTCACGATTCCGTGCGGCACCATCTCGATGGGGATGCTTTCGCACTTACCCGAAAATTCTTCGCTTTGCTTGTCGTTGCTTTCCCAGTTGTAGATTTGCCAGTGGCCCTTGGCCATGTGGTATTTGCAGGCGTAAAGCGGTTTGCCGTCGAGCACGCCCACGCGCCAGTCGAATTCCGTCGGTGTAAATTCCTGGGCAATAAGCAGGTCGCTGTGCTGGAACATCTCGTCAAGAATCTGTTCGAGTTCTTCTTTGTTGGTTGCCTTTTTCACGCCCATGGAGAAACTCGAATCCGGTGACTTGATCACCATCGGGAATCCGATTTCCTTGGCGAGCGTGTGGCGGTTTTCGGCATGCGCAATAATTGTCTTCGGCGAATGAATCTTCGCGGCCTGCATCAGTTCTTGCAGGTACACTTTGTTGGAACAGCGCAGAATGCTGTCGGGGTCGTCAATCACCGCAATGCCTTGCGACTGGGCTCGGCGGGCGAAACTGTAAGTGTAATGGTTCACGTTCGTGGTTTCGCGGATGAATATGGCATCGAATTCGCCTACGCGGGGGTAGTCCTTCTTGGTAATCATCTCCACGCGGAAACCCGTTTCTTCGGCAGCCTTGATAAAGTTCTGAATCGCCTGCGCGTTGCTCGGCGGCTCTACTTCGTCGGGGTTCGTAAGAATACCCAAGTCGTACAGATAATCTTCTTCCTTGCTGGTGGCGTAGCGCGTTTTTTCGAAGTATTCCTGCGCAAATTTATCGACGAATTCCATGTGCGATTCGGGAATTTCATCCACGCAAATTGGGCGAATACTTTGGATAAACCATTTCTGCTTGAACACGAATTTCGCGCGCAGGAGCGGTGCTTGGAACAAACGGTAAAGTTCCTGCGAAAGCTCCAGGTATTGCGGGCTCACGTTCTGACCGAAGTAAATCGAAAGCACGAATTCCGTGCCGGTAAGTTTGTGCAGGCTCTTTTGAATCAAGTTGTCGATTTCATCGGAAATGTGCTTGATGACCGCTGGGGCCTTGAAGTCGCGCATGTTCTTGACGCCCGGAATTACCTTGTGCCCGCGGGCTTCGGCCAGCAGCGACACGTAGTAGCCTTTGCTTTGGTAGTTGTAATCGCGGCAGAGGTTGAATACACGCAGGTTGCGTTCGTTGGTGTATTTGCTCGAAATCAGGTAGTCCTGTGCCGAAATGATATCGATGCCCGGAACGTGTAACTTCCAGTGCTTGGGATTGTTTACAACGATTAATTTTTTCATGATCCTATTTCTTATTCTCTATAACAAGCACGTTGCCGTCGTACGTCATGACGCCAAGCAAAATGCTGTGGAGCAGTCGGAACTTATCCACCTTGTAATAAGGGGTCTTGTGGAGGGGGTTGGTGCCGTCGGGGTCGGCCACCATGAATTGTTTCTTGTCGTCTATACCGTACACCACAACAAAGTGACCCATGGGTTCGCCGTGGATGTCGTCAAAGACGGACTTGTCATCAGCTCCGGTGAATTCGCGCATGCTGCGGTACAGGTAGGTAGCCGAAAGTCCGCACAGAACGGGCACGCCTTTCTTGAAATATTTTTCAAACATGGCGGCATGCAGGTCAGAAAATGCCACGGTTCCGCCCAAATCGATAAAGCGGATGTAGGCCTCAATAGCCTTGCGGAGCTTGGGGGCGTGCTTCGCCTTGTGCAAAAGTTCAAGCTTAGCCTTCAGTTCCGGCATGGAAAGCTCGCTCCAGGTGGGGTCCAAAAGCGTCAGGTTATACGAATGAATAGTCACCTTGAATCCGCGCTTGAGGGCGTCTATACCGAGGAATACGCCGAGGGTTCCGCCGTCTTCCAAAAATTCAATTTCAGAAATCAGTTGCTTTAGAGAAATCTTGTAGCCAAGGTGGTTGTACACCGCCTGTAGGCTAGTCGGTCCGCATGTAACGTCGTCGGGCTGCTGTAGAATCTTGATGTCCATCGTTCTGCCTAATTTTGCCTTGTAGGTCGGGGGCGGTTCACAGATGTTATCGTGTCCGTCTCCGTTCTCGTCTGGCGGCTGTCGGAAAGTTTTTCCGGGTCGTCGATGTGGTGCTATAAATATAACAAAAAATGCCCGATAAAATCGGGCATCTTGAAAGGTTCTATTTTGCGATAGAGCCGAGCGGTCTCCCGTGAGCAACAAAGCCCTCGGGTGTTAACCGAGGGCGGTTGCGAGAGCGAGGCGATATCACATTCTTGTTTATGCGATAGAGCCGAGCGGTCTCC